>CABIYX010000034.1:0-31941 GCA_902363045.1 Clostridiales bacterium | reverse complement strand
GAAGTATCCTTCCTTGTAGCAGAACCATATTGCCCATACGCTAAAAGCATCTTATGACAGAAAGAGAGCGATTAAGATGTTTTTAGACAATTTATCCACCTCCGTCCTCAAATTATGTGATACTCAAAAGCTCAGCTATGAAGCCGCTTCGGAACGATGTGACCTCAGTTCCAGGTACTTTGGCGACATTGCCCGGGGCAAGACTGCGCCCACGATCCTGACGCTGGAAAAACTCTGCGTTGGCTTTGAACTGACGCCAAATGACCTGTTGATCCCCTCAGAGCTTTGGAGAGAGATGGCCTTCCGCGAACCGATGCCGGTTACACATATCCGCTGCTTTCGATACCTCTCTGGCGTGACAGGTTTTCCCGTTTGCCCGCAATGCGGAAGGACTATGGAACGGGAGTACCAGTCCTATTGTGACCGCTGTGGGCAGTGTCTTGACTGGGACAACTTCTCTAAAGCAACGATTATTCTTCCTCAGAAGTAATGCGCATTGTTACATACCTGACTATCCGGCCAGCGGCCTTTACCTGCTGGCCGCTTTTGGTATGACCTTTTTCTCTCCTCAATTTTTCTTTATTTCCCTATTGACTTTTTATTTGCAGACTTTCAATCATTTACATATCCAACCACGCTGACAGTATCATCCGAGTTATTGCGTACCGCCAGCATATAGTTGCCTCGTTCCTCGACGCGAATAGTCTTATTGATATTGCCATTGTCAACATTGATATAATAAAAGTAACCGTCAGATGTAACCAAACCAAAGTCCATACTGGCAGAGGATGGAGAATAGGAGGCGTTAATGGTCACAGTTTCGTTAGCCTCTAGAGGGAATTTAACATTCTTCATTGCTGAAATAGAATTTTCTTCAATATCAGCTTCGAAGCGAACTAATGCACGAGGAGTAACCCCAAGTATATTTGAAGTTATCTCCTCTATTTTTTCATGCTGTAAATCACTGATACTTAAACTCTCAATTTCACTTGCCGATGTCCTGAAGGCCAAGCAGTTTGCAAGCAAAAAGGCGGATAACAGTGTGGATACTAGCTTTTGTCGTTTCATAACAACTTTCTTCCTTTCTCTCATTATTTACCATGCTCCAAAGATGCTGCCAGTGGTTGAAATATCTATTTTATCTATTTCTAACTCTTCTATTGGGAAAATCTCTGCTTTTTCACTGGATGAAACAGCAATTCCAATGATAAGTCCAAGCAATACTGCAATGAACAAAGGAAGAAGCCTATTCTTTTTCTTTTGATTTTCTGTGTGCTCTTCCTTCTTGCCCTGAGTCGTCTTTTGTTCTTTGGACTCATCCCGAGGATATATCAGTTCATCCAGCGTAATCCCATACAGCTTGCTCAAATAAATCAGATTATCACTGGACGGCATAGCCAATCCCTGTTCCCACCGGGAGACAGCCTGACGGGAGACCTTCAGCTGATCCGCCAAATCGTTTTGGGACAGGCCGTGTTCCTTCCGCAGCTGGGCCAGACGTTCGTTCAGTTCCACCGCTTTTCACCTCTGATGATAAGGATTTTTTGAGAAAATGCAACCACGTTCGGTTTACATCGGGGGCAACTATCAGTTGCTCCCCGTGTTTTCCAATTTTTTCACAATTTTTTAAGAAAACAGGAGCGGCCCGGGGGCCGCTCCTATCATACCATTTTATTCAATTTTTCACAAGAAGCCAGAGGCGAAACGGAGTTTCGCAGGAAGTTCTTTGCCAAGCTTTCTTTCAAGAAAGCTTGCGGGCGACGCCGGTCTTGCGGGCGGCCTCCGCCACGGCGGCAGCCACGGCGGGGACCACTCGGGGATCGAAGGGCTTGGGGATGATGTTCTCCTCGGACAGCTCCTCCTCCGGGATGACGGAGGCCAGGGCCATGGCGGCGGCCATCTTCATCTCCTCGTTGATGTCGCTGGCCCGCACGTCCAGCGCCCCCCGGAAGATGCCCGGGAAGGCCAGCACGTTGTTGATCTGGTTGGGGTAGTCGCTGCGGCCGGTGGCCACCACCCGGGCCCCGCCCGCCCGGGCGTCATCAGGGAAGATCTCCGGCGTGGGGTTGGCGCAGGCAAAGACGATGGCGTCCCGGTTCATGGTGGACACCATCTCCGGCGTGACCAGGTTGGGAGCGGACACGCCGATAAATACATCAGCCCCCACCATCAGGTCGGCCAGAGTCCCTTGCTTCTTCTCCAAATTGGTGCGCCTGGCGATCTCCTGCTGGGCCCAGTTCATGTTGGGGTTTCCCTCGTACAGAGCGCCGAACTTGTCACACAGGGTAATATCCCGGAACCCGGCCTGAAGGAGCAGCTTGGTGATGGAGATGGCGGCGGAGCCCGCCCCGGAGAACACCACCTTCACATCCTCCTTCCGCTTGCCCACCACCCGCAGGGCGTTGGTCAGGCCGGCCAGGGCGATGATGGCGGTGCCGTGCTGGTCGTCGTGGAACACGGGGATGTCGCACTTCTCCTTCAGCTTCCGCTCGATCTCAAAGCAGCGGGGGGCGGCGATGTCCTCCAGGTTGATGCCGCCGAAGGAGCTGGAGATGTTATAGACAGTCTGGACAAACTCGTCCACGTCCTGGGTCTTGACGCACAGGGGGAAGGCGTCCACCCCGCCGAAGGACTTGAAGAGCACGCACTTGCCCTCCATCACCGGCATCCCGGCCTCCGGGCCGATGTCCCCCAGACCCAGCACGGCGGATCCGTCGGTGATGACAGCCACCAGGTTATGGCGGCGGGTGAGGGCATAGCTCTCCGCCGGGTCCTTCTGGATCTCCAGGCAGGGCTGGGCCACGCCGGGGGTATAGGCCAGGGACAGGGCCTCCTTGTTATCGGCGGGCACGGTGGCCACCACCTCGATCTTTCCCTTCCACTCCCGGTGCAGCCGGAGAGATTCCTTCGCGTAATCCATGGGTATGTTCCTCGCTTTCCTGTATGCCCCTGGGGGCTTGTTTTCTTCTTCATTATACCTGCTTCCAGGAAAATCGCAACACAGCGAGCTAATTTTTTTGCTGTAAGACCTCAAAAAATGGACGCAGGCCGCCAGCGGCGGCCCGCGTCTGAGATCCGCCGGGCGGCGGTTTTTACAGCGTGTCCTCCTCGTCCCGGTCCAGAGGGGCGTCCAGATCAAAGGGTGGCGCGTCCTCCTGCGGTGGGACCGGCGCCGCGGGGGGCTCCGGGGCGGCCTCCGGCTGAGCGGGGGCCTGGGAGACGATCCCCTGCCGGTACTGGATCTCCTGCCACTGCTCCTTGGTGATGAGCAGCTGCCGGGCCTTGGAGCCCTCGAAGGGCCCCACGATCCCCTTCTCCTCCATCTGGTCCACCAGACGGGCCGCCCGGGCATAGCCCAGCTTCAGGCGGCGCTGGAGCATGGAGACGGAGGCCTGTCCGGTCTCCAGCACCACCTCGATGGCGGAGTTGATGAGCTCGTCGTACTCCTCCTCCCCGCTCTCCGACGGGTTGGAGCCGCCCACGCCTTTGGAAGCCTTGTCCTTCTCGGCGGCGTGCTGTTCGATCTCCTGCATGACCTGGTCGTCATACTGGGCCGCGCCGCTGTTCTGCTTGACAAAGTCCACCACAGAGGCCACCTCCTGATCGGAGATGAGGCAGCCCTGTACCCGGGTGGGCTTTCCGGATCCCAGGGGGAAGTAGAGCATATCGCCCCTGCCCACCAGCTTCTCGGCCCCCTGGGTATCCAGAATGATCCGGGACTCCATGGCAGAGGCCACGGCGAAGGCGATCCGGCTTGGAATGTTGGCCTTCATCAGGCCGGTGATCACATCGGCGGAGGGCCTCTGGGTGGCGATGATCAGGTGCATCCCGCTGGCGCGGCCCATCTGGGCCACCCGGCAGATGGACTCCTCCACCTCCTTGGCGGCCACCAGCATCAGGTCGGCCAGCTCGTCGATGACCACAACCACCTGGGGCATCTTCTCCATCCCCTCGGTCCGGGCCGCCTTGGCGTTATAGGAGGCCAGGTCACGGACCCCCACCTCGGCGAACATCCGGTAGCGCTTCATCATCTCGGTCACCGCCCACTGGAGGGCGCCCGCCGCCTTCTTCGGGTCGGTGACCACCGGGATCAGCAGATGGGGGATGCCGTTATAGATCCCCAATTCTACCATCTTGGGGTCCACCATGATGAGGCGGACCTCCTCCGGGCTGGCCTTGTACAGCAGGGAGATGATCAGAGAGTTGGTACACACCGACTTACCGGAACCGGTGGTGCCGGCGATGAGCAGATGGGGCAGCTTGGCGATGTTGCCCACGATGCACTTGCCGCCGATGTCCTTGCCCACGGCGAAGGACACCTTGGAGGGGCTGTCCTGGAACTCGGAGGAGCTGAGCACTGTGCGGATATTCACCGGGGAGACCAGCTTGTTGGGCACCTCGATGCCCACCATGGAGATCTTGCCCGGGATGGGGGCGATGCGCACTCCGGAGGCCCCCAGGGACAGGGCGATGTCATCGGACAAATTGGTCAGCTTGTTCAGCCGGACCCCCTGGTCCAGCTCCAGCTCATACCGGGTGACCGAGGGGCCGCGGGTGACGTTGACAATATTGGCGTCAATGCCGAAGGAGTGGATGGTGTCGGACAGGCGCTGCTTGTTGGCGTTGAGCTCCACCAGGGCCTCTCCTCCCAGCTCTCCGCTCCCCTGGGTGAGCAGCTCCAGAGGCGGGTGCTGATAGGGCGGCGTCTCCTGCTCCATCCCGGCCTGGATGTGCTGGGCCATCTCCTGGGCCGCCTGCTGGCGCTCCACGTCCCGGCCGGACCGGGAGACGGCCGGCTCCCGCACCACCTCCGGCATGGGAGGCGGCGGGGTTTCAGTCAGGGGCTTGGGAGCGGGAGCGGACACAGGCTCCGCCTCAGAGGCGGGCTCCGGCTCACGCAGGAAGGACGGGGTTGGGTTCTCCTCCGGCTCCGGGAGATCAGGCTCCGGAGGCGCGGCGGGCTGGGGAACAGGCTCCGGGACCGGCGCAGGGGCGGGAGCGGGAGCGGGCTCCGGCTCAGGCTGTCTGACCGGGGCCGCGGCGGCGGCCAGCACCTGGTCCGGGGTGGGGACCCGGGGCTTGCGGTCAAAGAAGCCCTTTTTCTTCTCCACTGGGGCCGCGGCGGCGGGCTCCTTCCCCACCAGAGGGCCGTCCTCCACCGGAATGTCGATCTCCGCCGCCCGGCGGCTGGTGTGCTCCGGAGCCGCCGCCCGGCTGGGGGCGGGCCGCGTGCGGCTGGGCCGCTCCGGGATCTCCTGGGGCTCATACTGGGGCCGGTTGAAGAACCAGTCGGCCACATCCAGAATGGTCAGGCGGAACGCCCCCAGGGCCATGAGCAGGAAGGCCAGCACGAAGACCACGGTGGATCCCCACACGCTCACCGCCTGGACCAGCGCCTGGGCCAGCACTCCGGCGGCCGCGCCGCCGCTGGTCATGGTCCGGCCGCTCTCCCACAGGGTCTTGAGCAGCGCTCCGTCCCAGGGCAGGACCTGGACCGTCAGCCCGTGGACCGTGCAGGCCATCATCAGGGGCATCAGCAGGGCGCACACCACCGGAAGGCACACCGGACGCCCCCGGTGGAAGGCCAGGATATAGCTGGCCAGCAGAAGCGCGGGGGGCACCAGCCAGAAGCCGTAACCGATCAGCCCCTTCACCAGTCCACAGAAGAAATTGATGAAAAGGGCCTCAATGTGAAAATAGCCCAGGGCGGAGAAAAGGGCCAGCAGCAGGCAGGCCACCGCCCCGAGCTCCCGGCGGAAGGGCCGGTGAGCGGGCTGGGGCGGCTGCTTCTTCCTGCTGCCGGATGTACTGCTCCTGGATCTGGAGCTGGAACTGGAGGAGGCCGTCCGCCGTCCGCCGGATGAGGCGGCCCGGCTCCCCCCTTTTTTCTTTTGTGTCGTTGCCATAAACTTCTTGTCCTTTCCCAGGAAATATGACCGGTCCTCCGGTCGGACCGGAGCGGATCAGGCCGCGGGGACCAGGGTGAAGCCGGTCAGGCTCAGCACCAGGAAGAGCGCGCCCGCACCCCAGCAGTAGTAGGCAAAGGCGCCGAACTTCCCCTTGGCGGTCAGAAGATTCACCAGGCCGATGGAGAAATACCCCACCACGCCGGCGAAGGCCATGCCCAGCAGATACTTGGGCAGGAGAGACAGATCCACGCCCCCCTCCTGGACCACGTCCACCGCCTTCAGGATGGTGGCGCCGAGCACAGCGGGCAGGGACATGAGGAAGGAGAAGCGCACGGCGAACTTCCGGTCCAGGCCGCAGGCCATGCCGGCGGCGATGGTGCTCCCCGACCGGGACAGGCCGGGCAGGGTGGCTACGCTCTGGGCCACACCGATGAGCAGCGCATCCTTCAGGGTGGCGCTCCGGGCGTTCTTATGGCCGTGGGCCATCCGGTCGGACAGGAAGAGGACCGCGCCGGTGAGCAGCAGGATGCAGCTGACCGCCGCGGGGTAGTTGCCGATCTGCTCCACATAGTCCTTGATGGGCAGCACCAGGAACAGGGGCAGGGTGGCCACGATGATCAGCAGGATCAGCCGCCGGGCCGCCGGAGGCTCCCCCTGACTGCGATACCGGGGTACGAACAGGGCGCGAAGCCCAAGGAAAAATTCAGTGATCATCTCCCATATATCGCTCCAGTAATAGATGAACACAGCGATCAGGGTGGCGAAGTGGAGCAGGACGTTGAACAGGTTATCCGGCTCCGGCATCCCAAAAAAGTGCTGGAACAGGGTCAGGTGCCCGGAACTGGAAATGGGCAAAAATTCAGCGACGCCCTGGATGATCCCCAGGACGGCGGCCATCAGATATGACACAGTCTATGTACCTCCGTTGTTTGCAGATTGCCTTATGGGCGTTACAATCTATATTAACACAGATGTCCCTTCAATGCCAGTCTTTTTCAGAAATCCCTCCCGGCCGGTCCGGACAGACCGGCCGGGAGGGTCGAAACGGGGCGCTTTTGCCCGTGTTCATGGGACGTCGGACTCCTTCCGCTCCCGGATCATGCGGTGGAGACAGTCCAGGGCGGCGGACAGACCGCCGATCTCATCGATGAGGCCCAGCTGGACCGCCTCCTCCCCATAGATCACACTGCCCACATCGGCGGCCAGCTCCCCCGTTTGGAGCATCAGCCTTGTAAAGTCCTCCCGCTTCATACGGCTGTTGGCGGTGACAAACTGGGTGATCCGCTCCTGGATCCGCTCGAAGTAGTAGAAGGTCTGGGGGACGCCGATGACCAGTCCGTTCAGACGCACCGGGTGGATGGTCATGGCGGCAGACGGGGCGATGAAGGACCGCTTGGCGGACACGGCCAGGGGCACTCCGATGGAGTGGCCGCCCCCCAGCACCAGGGACACCGTAGGCTTGGACATACTGGCGATCAGCTCCGCGATGCCCAGCCCCGCCTCGATGTCGCCCCCCACTGTGTTCAACAGCACCAGCAGGCCGTCCACCTCATCGCTCTCCTCCACCAGGGCCAGCAGGGGCATGACGTGTTCATATTTGGTGCTCTTGCTGCTGGGGGGCAGGACCTGATGCCCCTCGATCTGTCCCACGATGGTGAGCACATGGACCGCCCCCCGCTTGGAGTGGATCAGCGAGGAGCCAAACTCCAGGATCTGCTGCGTCCCCGGGTCCTCCGGCCTCTGCTCCGTTCTCTCCTGTTCCTCCATAACGGCTGTTCCTCCTTTGTTCCAAAACTCCCTGTCAGGATGCCCGAAACAGCGGATCTTATCCGTATTTTATCCCAAATTACCCACTCTACTTTTCGTAGGTTGCCTTTTGAGGCGGATGCAGGCATAATGGAGGCACAAGAAAGGAGCCGTGCTGTATATGGAACACATTCAATTCGGAGCGTTTATCGCTCAGCTGAGAAAAGAACATCAAATGACCCAGCGGGAGCTGGCCGGTCTCCTCCATGTCACCGACAAGGCGGTGAGCAAGTGGGAGACCGGGGTATCACTTAGATAAAGATACCACATCAATCCCACGCTGACTTTTGCTCAACCGATACAGCCGGAGGGCTGGATAACAAGAAAAGGCGGTATGCGCCCCGTGGAGGGGTAGCGTACCGCCTTTTCTTGTGGGGGTTTCCAAAGGGGGCAACGCCCCATTTGGCACACGACTTTGCGAAGCAAAGTGTAGTGTGTTATACGCTCTGTCGGCGTTGCCGTGAAAATGCCGTTGCCGCCGGGGAGGGCAAGGGCATTTGAAGCGGCAGGAAAACAGGGCTGTGCTTGTGTGGCGTGGAGCCGCAAGCGCAGGTCTGTTTTCATCAGCAGACTGGGCGTATATGAAAGCCCCCGTCCCTCGTCCTACGCTCTGACTTGTGGACAAAGTGTCCCGAAGTTGTGGCTACACTCCCGGAAAAGTAACAGGACAGCGGGCAACCGTCAAGGCTGAAATGAACGGGCTTACACCCGGCCTTGACCGCCACCCGCCGTCCCGCTGGATGGGTGGACAAGGCGGCCAATCCCTCAAAGTGCTTGGCCGCTCTCTTTCTGATTTTGGAGTGTTTCTTTTCTCATAATTGAAATGGGCGGGAAGCCATTTTAGGGCTTTCCCGCCTTGATTGCCCATCAGCAAAGACAGACGGGACGGTCAACGGCGGCGCATGAAATGCGCCGTTCATCTTGACCGTTGACTGGCTTTGCTATTTCTCTGATAAATGAAATTTCGATTTTTAGAAATCGTTTAAGATAGCAATGCGGCTCCACTTGAAATTTTTTCTTTTACTGCAAAAACAGCCTCTTGGATAGAATAGGTTGTCGTTTCTATAACATTCGATTCATATATCCCCAAATTACAAAATTGCTCCCACATTGTTTCTACTAATTCAACATTTGTTTTTCTGTCTAATTTTGAACGTTCCACAGCTCGTTTCATAGTTTCTTCTTTACTGGCTCTTAAAACAATATAGTGTACTTCATAATCTTCTCGAACAAGGGCTCTCCATGGTTCTAAAAACCACGGCCCGACAATTCCATCTACAATTACATCATATCCGCCGCGGGCATAGCGCTTTGCAGCTTCTAAAAAGGCTTCAATGACAACTAAATTTTGTTCGTTGGACTCTGGTAAATGCGGCGGTATTGCTCCTTTGCTTAAATAATGAAAAAAGTCGTCTGTGTGCACATGCACAGATTTATCCATGTTCGATTCTTTTGCGACAATCGACGCAGTTGTTGTCTTTCCTGTTCCCGGCGAACCTGTAATCACAATAATTCTTCCTTGATTCATCTACATTCTCCCTCGCAATTCAGATTTACCGCTCTCTTTCTGATTTTGGAGCGTTTCTTCTCTCAAGATTGAAATGGGCGGGAAGCCATTTTAGGGCTTTCCCGCCTTGATTGCCTATTAGCAAAGGCGGGCGGGACTGTCAACGGCGGCGCATGAAATGCGTCGTTCATCTTGCCGTTGACTGGCTCGACTGGCTTTGCTATTTCTACGACAAGCTGGAGGTTGTCAACCTAATAATCCTTCGGCCATCAATAGCTCAAGAACTCTTGCTTCTCTCTCAAACATGGCCTGATTATAAGGGGTTTGTGCTACATTACGATTCTTTCTTATCGCAGTTTCAGGATCAACAAATTCTAAAGTATATGTTTCTGCAAATTCATACTCATCTAAGTTTTGCGCAACCACATATTTATCTGCTTCACAAAGATAATAATAATTATCCTGAACAAAGCATTCCGTCTCGTCCGTATCACTTTTCTGAATGCGGTGGACATACCCATATTCTTTTATCGTTTCGGGTTTAACTACCAGCCCTGATTCCTCACGGGTTTCCCGTATCATAGCATCTATGGGATTCTCACCGCTTTCTATGCCTCCGCCGGGGAACTTATAGTAGTCATATTTCAAGCTGTGAATCATAGCAATCTTGTTGTTTACGATAATAATACTTCTGGCAGAATTGCGAACAAATGCGTGTGTACATTTCCCGTAATCTTTCTTATCCATCTCAAACAGTAATCTCATGTTACCTCCTCAAATTCCCATTGAACAAAATCGCTGCGCGATGGCCTGCCAAGGCTGTGGCATAGCGATTTTCTGTTTTCTATAACAAAAGCAGTAGAAAGCAAGTCCTAAAAGTAGTATTGTTAAGTCACCACAACGAAACAATCAAACAGGATCGACCTTCCCACTGCCTATGAAAAGAATACCATCCTTCCGCCTGGTTGGCAAGCGGTTTTATGACCCAAATGCGCCTCCGTGTAAAGCAGTGTTTTTGACTACTACCGATTTTACATGGAGGATTTTATTATGTACGAAAAATATTTAGAACAGCTTGAGGAAGCCGGAAAAATCCGTAACCTCAAAGAACGTTCCATTACCTGCTATAAAAACTACGTCTCTTATTTCCTGAAATATCAAAATAAGAACCCGGAGGAGCTTACCTGTCAGGATGTCAGGGCTTTTCTTCTTGCAAAAAAGGACGAAGGGCTGAAAGCCACCACCCTGAACCTTTATAATTCTGCCATCCGCTTTTTCTATCGGAATGTCCTGCACATCCTTTGGGATGACATTACAATCCCGCGCATGATTCTGGAACATAAACTTCCAACTGTTTTGACGATTGATGAAATCGACCGCTTGTTGGACGCTGTTGACGACATAAAATATAAAGCTATGTTTGCAACCATGTATTCTTCCGGAATGCGTGTTTCCGAAGTCATCCATCTGCATTATGATGATATTTCCCGCACAAAGATGCAGATCCATGTCCGGGATACAAAAAACCGGATGGACCGCTATACGGTCCTTTCCAAGCGGTGTCTGGATATCCTTACACAATACTGGTTTGAGAAAGGACGGCCCCGTGGAATCCTGTTCCCTAATAAGTTCACCGGTAATTACCTAACAGTCAGTACTCTGGAACAGGTGATGCGCCGTGCTGTATCTAAGGCTGAACTTCCGGCGGGAGCAACTCCACACTCCCTCCGGCACAGCTTTGCAACACATTTGATGGAGCAGGGCGTAGAACGGCAGAATATTCAGGCACTGCTTGGACACCGTGACCCGAAATCCACGGAGGTTTATCTTCATGTCAGCAACAAATCCCTGATGGGAATCCAGAGCCCGTTTGACCGGAAAGAAGGTGCTGGCCATGAATAAACCCACAGTACAGGATATCTTTCTGCGTTTTTATCCGGCATACCTTGAAAAGTATTCCCCTTCCCCTGAACAGGCAAAAGTTTCCCGGAACATCATAAACTGTAAAACCGGAGCTTATGGTGCGAATGTCAGCATATGTGAGGATTGTGGTACCGTTCAGATCCATTATAACTCCTGTCGTAACCGCTGTTGTCCCATGTGCCAGGCTGTTCCAAAGGAAATGTGGATGGATGCCCGCAGGGAAGATGTACTTGATGCACCTTACTTTCATCTCGTATTTACAGTTCCGGATCTCTTGAATCCAGTCATTTACAGTAATCAGAAGCAATTGTATGACACCCTGTATCACGCTGCTTCTGCTACAATCAGTGAACTGGCTGCTGACCCAAAGCATCTTGGGGCTTCCGTTGGATATATCTGCATCCTGCATACATGGGGTTCTGAAATGAACTTTCATCCCCATATCCACACAATACTGCTCGGCGGAGGATTGACACCAAAAAATGAATGGAAGGATAACGGCACTGAATTTTTCCTTCCAATCCAGGTCATTTCCAAAGTATTCCGCGGAAAATACATGGAAGAATTGAAAAACCTTTGGGAGACCGACCGGCTTGAGTTTCATGGAACAGCCGAAAAATACCGTAACCATTATGCATTCAAAGAACTGCTTGATACCTGTTACTCTGCGGAGTGGATCCCTTATTGTAAGAAAACCTTTCATGGTGCACAGTCTGTGATTGATTATCTTGGAAAATATACCCATCGGATTGCTATTAGCAATCATCGCATCATCCGTATGGATGATGAAACCGTCACTTTTTCTGTGAAAGATTACCGGAACAAAGGGCAGTGGAAAGAACTGACCCTTTCCGGTATCGAATTCATACGACGTTTTTTGATGCATGTCCCCCCAAAGCGTTTTGTACGAATTCGGCATTACGGACTTCTGTGTTCCCGCAGCAAAAGTAAAAAGCTTACTTTATGCCGGAATCTGCTCGGATGCAGAAAATATATTTCAAAACTGCACGATAAGGGTATGCCTGAAATACTGAAACATCTCTATGGCATAAACGTCTGCGTGTGTAAAATCTGCGGTGGAAAACTTGGAAAGCCTCAGCTTCGGATGCCACAAAGATGCTAAATGTTTCATTTACCAATAGTTTTTTGAAGCCTCAATGCCTGAGGTTTTGTTGTCATGCCCATTTATCTGGAACTACTTGGTTTCCTATAGTTTTTGCACAGAAAATCCTGTATAATCATGGGTAAGAACAAAAGATTGAAAGTCCATAGGTAGTGACTACCCGGACGCTCACTTTGTTCAATTAGGCCAAATCGAAAATGGTGTAAACGAAGAGGCAGTTCACTGGAATGCCAAAACTGCTTTTTCGTTTACCCCATCATCGATTCTAACCTAAAGAATTTGTCGTTCTCTCATTTCCTACCTCGCTGGGGATTTGGATTTTTCAGCAAGTCGGACTTCTCCGAAATCTTTTTGAGCCATTTCTTTTCTTCCTCGGATAGCTTCCTGTAATTCAGCCGGAGCCGTTTGCAGATAAATGCCAGTGACGCTTGCTCCGGGTCGCTGTCCTCACTGGCGGTTTCATCGGCGGATTGCAACAATCCTTTCAGCGGGTTATCCTCCGGGACGCTGAAAAAATCGTCCCTGTGGGCTTCCCGCAGGTCAAGGGCTATACCGTTCATGTCCTGCTGTATCACATAGCGGCAAAAGCTGTCGTCGTCAATATGGGCGGCGATAAGCTGTCTTAACTGCGGATCGGTCAAGCCGGGATTGTACTGCTTCATAATGGTTGCGCTCATAGTGTCCACTATGGCGTTTACGGTCTGCACCTGCTTCACCGCCACGCCGTTCACATAGATTTCAAGGTCAGCCATGAGCCGGGGAAAATCCGGGTGCGCCGCCAGCTCACACAAGAGGGAATTATCCACCCTCCCGCTTTTCAACAGTTCAATCATTTCATCACTCAAACGCAGGTCTGCAAGGTCGGCATTTGGGTGATTTTTTGTTTCCGACAGCCCCAGCAGATAATCGGCGGTCACATCGTAAAACTTCGCCAGCTTGATAAGGGCATAGTGGCTGATGTCCTTGAAGTCCTCCGCTTCATAGCTTCCCAACGCAGACTTGGAGAGGTGTGTCTGCTCCGCAAGCTGTTCCAGTGTCAGCCTACGCTCCACACGCAGGTCTTTCAATCGTTCTTGTATGGATAATTCCATGCTCTCCCTCCTTGTCTGCAAATATCATTTTTATTATACCACAATTCCGAAAGCGTGGAAATAGCCTGTTTTTTAAGCCGATTTCCTACCTCTTGGATATACGGGACGGACGGTCATTTAGGTGTAGACTTAGGTTAGTTCATCGATGGACAGCACCTTGAAAACAGAATGACCGTCCGAAAAGGAATACCCCGGCTGGGGAAGCACCGCAAGGAGCCGGACTTCGGGACAAAATGTCCCGAAGTTGCGGGGAGCGTGCCAACGCCGGAACACGCCGCTATTGTCGGGGCCCCCGCAAAGCCGCATGGCTTTGTGGGGAGAGGAGGAGCAGCGGAGCGAGTGAGTTTTGCCGCTTGCGGTGAAACGAACGATACGCAGCTTGCGACGACGAGGCAGGAAGCCTTTTCGGGGAGAACGGCAACGGAAAGCAAAATGGAGGGAACGCATGAGAGATAACCCCTATAAAGACTTGCCGCCGCTGGAACGCAGGCCGGACGGTTCCCTTTACCGCATGACATCGGCGCAAAGGAAACAGGCGGCCAGCCTGATACGCCGGGAGTGCTGTTGCTTTGAGGACGGTAACTGCATTGTCCTTGACGATGGGGATACCTGCACCTGCCCGCAGACGATTTCTTTCTCGGTCTGCTGTAAGTGGTTCCGCTGGGCGGTCTTGCCGCTGGACGGAACGCTGGAAGCGGAGATTTTCCGGGATAAGGACTTGAAACACTGTGCGGTCTGCGGCGGCGTGTTCGTCCCCAAATCCAACCGGGCAAAATACTGCCCCGGCTGTGCCGCCAGAGTTCACAGGCGGCAGAAAACAGAAAGTGAACGGAAAAGGAGGTCTGCTGTGGACAGTTAGGAGCGAAAAAAGCCTTGATTTATCAGGCTTTGCAAGCCCCAAAACGGGGCAGGTGGTATAAAGTATCGCCCGCCCCGGAAAACGGGCTTCTAACCGTCCACAAAACGCGCTATGACAAATACCATCTATATCCATCAGCCGGAAAAGGCATTCAGCTTCACCCGGCTCCCGAATTTCCTCTTTGAAGCCCCCACATTCAAGCCCCTGTCCAACGAGGCAAAGGTACTGTACGCCTTTATCCTGCGCCGGACAGAGTTATCCCGCAAGAATGGGTGGGCGGATGACTGCGGACGGGTTTTCCTGTATTACCCTATCTGTGAAGTGGTTGACCTGCTCCACTGTGGGCGGCAGAAAGCGGTGAACACCCTGCGGGAACTGCAATACGCCGGACTGGTGGAGATCCAGAAGCAGGGCTGTGGAAAACCCAACCGCATTTTTCCAAAATCCTATGAAGCGGTTCCAAACACCGACTTCAAGAAATCCGGTTCTGGTACGCGGTCGGACTGAAAACCGTACCCATGAAGTACGGAAACCGCCCCCTTGAAGTACGAAAACCGGACGGTATATAGAAATACAAAGATTAAAATGATTTATTTATATCCATTCCATTCCTATCGTATCAGAGATAATTCCGGCGGGATTTTCCCTGTGGAAAACCCCGGATAGGAAAGGAATGGGGAAAGGAGCAGAATGGCACAACACGCAATTTTGCGGTTTGAGAAGCACAAGGGCAACCCGGCAAGGCCGCTGGAAGCCCATCACGAACGGCAGAAAGACGAATACGCCAGCAATCCCGACATTGACACCAGCCGGAGCAAATACAACTTCCATATCGTCAGGCCGGAGGGACGCTATTACCACTTCATTCAGAGCCGTATCGAGCAGGCCGGATGCCGGACAAGGAAAGACAGTACACGGTTTGTCGATACGCTGATAACCGCCAGCCCGGAGTTTTTCAAGGGGAAATCCCCAAAGGAGATACAGGCGTTCTTCCAAAGGGCGACGGACTTCCTCATTGGACGGGTAGGACGGGAAAATATCGTGTCGGCGGTGGTACACATGGACGAGAAAACGCCCCACTTGCATTTGACCTTTGTTCCGCTGACAAAGGACAACCGCCTGTGTGCAAAGGAGATTATCGGCAACCGGGCAAACCTGACGAAGTGGCAGGACGATTTTCACGCCTATATGGTGGTGAAATATCCCGACTTGGAGCGTGGGGAGAGTGCCAGCAAGACAGGACGGAAGCATATCCCCACCCGGCTTTTCAAACAGGCGGTTTCCCTCTCCAAACAGGCCAGAGCCATTGAAGCCGCCCTTGACGGCATTAACCCGCTGAACGCCGGAAAGAAAAAAGAGGAAGCCCTCTCCATGCTAAAAAAGTGGTTCCCGCAGATGGAGAACTTCTCCGGGCAGTTGAAAAAGTACAAGGTCACAATCAATGACCTGTTGGCGGAGAATGAGAAGTTGGAAGCAAGGGCAAAGGCCAGCGAAAAAGGAAAGATGAAAGATACGATGGAACGGGCAAAGCTGAAAAGCGAACTGGACAATTTACAGCGGCTGGTTGACCGTATCCCGCCGGATATACTGGCGGAACTGAAACGTCAGCAGCGGCACACGGTAAAGGAAAGGTGACAGATATAAGCAGAAATTTTCGCCGCCTTTGTGCGGCATTGTACCTTGAAAACTGAATATGGAGGACACTGGATGGCAAAAAGCGAAAGCGATATTTTTACACCCCGGACAGGGCAGGTCATACAAGCAGAGAACGGCACGCAGTATTTTGTATGTGGGAACAACCGTATAAAAATCTCCGAACACTTCGCCGCAGGCGGGAAGCCCCTCGGTGATCTGATTGTAGATGTGGTGCGGCATACCGCAGAAAAAGCCGCTTCAACCTGATAGCCCATCATTGATAACACGCCCACGCTTATGATATAATTGCCATAGAGCAAAAGTATTGTAAGCGTGGGTTGTTTCTTTAGAAGGAGGATTTTTAACGGTGAAACAACCTTACAATACTACGATTTACAACACGGCGCTTTATATGAGATTGAGCCGGGACGATGAACTGCAAGGAGAAAGCGGGAGTATTCAGACACAACGCATGATGCTCCGGCAATATGCCGCCGAGCATGGCCTGAATGTCATAGATGAATATATCGACGATGGATGGTCTGGAACGAACTTTGACAGGCCGGATTTTCAGAGAATGATTGATGACATTGAGGACGGGAAAATCAACTGCGTTGTTACGAAGGATTTATCCCGCTTAGGCAGAAACTACATTCTGACCGGCCAATACACGGAAATCTACTTTCCCAGCAAAGGCGTCCGCTATATCGCTGTCAATGACAATGTGGACACCATCAACGGAGAAAATGAGCTTGCCCCATTCCTCAACATTCTGAATGAAATGCACGCCCGCCAGACCAGCAAAAAGGTAAAAGCGGCCATGCGGACACGGTTTGCAAATGGCGCACACTATGGAGCCTATGCCCCGCTGGGCTATGTAAAAGACCCAGATAAAAAAGGCCATCTTTTGATTGACCCGGAAACAAGGTGGATTATCGAAAAGATTTTTGACCTTGCCGTTCATGGCCGGGGAGCCGCCAGCATTACACGGATTTTGGTCGAAGAAAAAGTACCTACTCCCGGCTGGCTGAATTTCCAGAGATACGGCACTTTCGCAAATATCTATGCCGGAGCGCCGGAGGAAAAAGCCTATGCGTGGACGATAGCGCAGGTAAAAAGTATTCTGAAAGAGGAAACCTATATCGGACACAGCGTCCACAATAAGCAGACCAACATTTCATTCAAAAACAAGAAGAAAGTACGCAAGCCAAAAGAGGAATGGTATCGTGTGGAGAACACCCACCAAGCGATTATTTCCGAAGATGTGTTCCGTCAAGTACAGGAGCAGATTTGCAACAGGCGCAGACGGCAGAAGAATGGCACAACACAGGTATTTTCCGGGCTGGTAAAATGTGCGGACTGCGGCTGGTCGCTGGCCTATGGTGTGAACAGTCAAAACAAAAATCCCTATGCCCACTACCATTGTAGCAAGTACGGGCAAGGATTGCACCAGTGCTCCATGCACTATATCCGTTATGATGTGCTTTACGCCTATGTCCTTTCCCGTCTGCAATACTGGTCTGTGCTGGCACAGCAGGACGGGGACAAACTTCTGAAACGGCTACTTAACGCCAGCGACAAGGAACGCAATACTGCAAGGAAGCGGCAGACAGCCGAACTGAAAAAGGCGGAAAAGCGCAAAGCAGAAGTAGACACCCTGTTTGCAAAAATGTATGAGGACTGGTCTGCCGGACGCATTACAGAATACAATTTCAATATGCTGTCCGAAAAGTATCAGGGCGAACAGCGAGAATTGGACGCAAAAATTGAACGGCTTCACGAAGCGATGGAGGCCGCCGCCCAGACAGCGGTTGACGCTGAAAAGTGGATAGGTCTGATGAAACAGTATGTCAATCCCACAGAATTGACGGCTGAACTTCTGAATACGCTGATTGAAAAAATCCTTATCCATGAAGCGGTCAAAAGTGAGGACGGAAGCCGGGAACAGGAGGTAGAAATCTTCTACCGCTTTATCGGCAAAATCGAATGACACATCTTGAGATACCCAACAATATCTTTAACTAAGGGAAACTGGAAAGGGGTTTCCCGACCTGAAGCTGCTGGAGCCCCTGGCCCAGGCCCTGGATGTCTCCCTGGTGGAGCTGCTCCAGGGGACGCGCAATCCCTCCCCCACCCTCACCAAGGAGGAAGCAGGACAGGCGGCGGTCCGGGCCATGCGACAGTCGGAGCGGGCCACCGCCCGGCGCTATCTGCGGCTGTTCCGGTGGCTGCTCACCGGGATCCTGGTGCTGTGTCTTCTGTTCCTTCTGCCGCACGCGGTACTCGCCTGCTGGCATCTTTATGACCGACTGGTCGTGGCCCCAAAGCTGGGGGTAATCGGAAGCGCCGACACGACCACCGCCATCGTGACCGTCTCCACTGCCTTCCCCTTCTGGTCCTGGCTCCGCCCGCTCCTGCTGGCGGCGGCGGCCCTGGCGGCCCTCGTTCTGTCCATCCGGGTGCGGCGGCTGGAGAAGCGGCTGAGGGACCGGGAGCCTGAGTCCTGAAAAATTCTCCGTTTCCCCTTGACAAACTGCCCGTTTTCGGTACAATAGTGTCTGCTAAAACACGTTGTGGATTTTTCCGGCCATTGGTCCCTTTTCGCCACACAGCTGCCCGCAGGGGCGCTGTGTGGCTTTTTTCCGGAATTCAGGAGGTATGCTGAAACGATGAACGAAACCTTTATGCGGGAGCGGCCTGTTCTGCCGCTGATCGCCGCCATGTCCCTGCCCATGGTGCTGTCCATGCTGGTCAACTCCCTCTACAATATTGTGGACAGCTTTTTCGTGGCCCAGATCAGCGAGGCGTCCATGACCGCCCTCTCCCTGGTGTTCCCCATCCAGAATCTGATCAATGCCTTAGCCATCGGCTTCGGAGTGGGGCTGAACGCGGCCATCTCCTTCTATTTGGGGGCGGAGCGCCGGGACCGGGCCAGTGCGGCCGCGGTCCATGGGCTGGCCCTCAGCGCGGTCCACGGAGTGGTCCTGACCGGCCTGACCATCGCCCTGCTCCCCTCCTTCCTTGAGATGTTCACCCAGGACCCGGAGGTGCTGGCGCTGGGGGTGCGGTACGGACGGACGGTGTTCTGCTTCTCCCTGCTGCTCTCCCTGGGGCTGGCCTATGAGAAGATCTTCCAGGCGGTGGGCCGGATGAAGGTCCCCATGGCGGCCCTGCTGACCGGCTGTCTGACCAACATCATACTGGATCCGCTGCTGATCTTCGGGCCCGGCCCCTTCCCAAAGCTGGGCATCGAGGGGGCCGCCCTGGCCACCGGCATCGGGCAGACCCTGACCCTTCTGGTCTATCTGGCCGCCTGGCGCTCCTGCGCGCTCCCCATCACACTGAGCCGGAGGGATCTGGCCTGGGACTGGTGTCTGGACCTCCGCCTGTACTCTGTGGGCATCCCGGCGACGCTGAGCCTGGCGCTGCCCTCCCTGCTGATCTCCGCCCTCAACAGCATCCTCTCTGTCTTCTCCCCCATCTATGTGGTGATCCTGGGGATCTATTACAAGCTCCAGACCTTCCTCTACCTCCCCGCCAGCGGCATCGTTCAGGGGATGCGCCCCGTCATCGGCTACAACTACGGCGCCGGGGAGGAGGGCCGGGTGCGGGAGATCTACCGGGTCACCCTGGGGCTGTGCGCCGCCATCATGGCGGCGGGGACCGTCCTCTGCCTGGCCCTCCCTGACCAGCTGATGGGACTGTTCACCCAGAATCCGGAGACCGTCCGGGCGGGGGCCGAGGCCCTGCGCATCATCAGCGCGGGCTTTCTGGTCTCCTCGGTCTCTGTGGCCGCCGGCGGCGCGCTGGAGGGACTGGGCAAGGGCGGCCCCTCCCTGGTGATCTCCCTGCTGCGTTACACGCTGGTGATGATCCCCGCCGCCTGGCTCCTCAGCCGTCTGATGGGCCCCGCCGGCGTCTGGCACGCCTTTTGGATCTCTGAGGCGGTCACCGCCCTCCTGTCCATCCTCATTTACCGCCGGTCTGTCCGGTGACGCGCAAGGCCGCCGGTTTTTTGACCGGCGGCCTTGTTGGTTGATCGTCTGCCCCCCGCTTTCCCCTCAAATCAGGAGCAGGACGGCCAAAAAGCCCAGATTGAGCAGGGTGAACAGCTTCAGATAGGGGCCCCGCAGCTCCGGGTCATGCTCCACAAGCTGCTTATAGGAGATCAGGCTGGCCATGGAGGCGATCAGCGTCCCCAGCCCGCCCAGGTCCACCCCGATGATGAGCTCCCTCAGGTCGCTGCTGTATCCGGACAGGAGCATGGCGGCGGGGACATTGCTGATGACCTGACTGAGGACCACCCCGAACAGCCGGTCCCGGCCGTCCAGCGCCCCGCGGATCCACACCTGGAGTCCCTCCAGCTGCTTGATATTGCCCACAAAGATAAAAAAGAACACGAAGGTACACAGCAGGGAGTAGTCGATCCGCGCAAAGAGCCTCCGGTCCTTCCACAGCAGAAGGACTGTCACCACGGCCAGCAGGACCCCGTGGGGCACCAGTCCCCCCACCGCCGCCACACACAGCAGAAAGAGGGCCAGATAAAAGCACACCGGACCCCGGCGGAGGGGCGGCGCCTCTCCCAGGCGGATGGACAGCGTTCCGTGTCCGCAGCCAAAGCGGACGCACAGCAGGAGCAGCAGGGCCGCGCCCGCTGTATAGGGCGCGGTGAGTCCCAGAAACTCCGGAAGCGACAGGCCGGACAGGGAAAACAGGTAGAGGTTCTGCGGGTTCCCTATGGGGGTGAACATACTGCCCAGATTGGCCGCCACGGTCATCAGAGCCACGGCGAAGCACAGCCGTTTCCGCTGGCTGGCCATCTCCAGCATCATCATGCCCAGGGGGACAAAGGTGATGAGGGCCACGTCGTTGGTGATCAGCATACTGCCCACAAAGCACAGGAACACCAGGGTGACCATCAAGCCCCGCACAGACCCCGCCCGGGAGAGCACCCGGGCGGCCACATACTGGAGGAACTGTTCCTCCCTCAGCCCCTCCACCAGCAGCATCAGGCAGAACAGAGTGATCAGAGTGTTGAAATCGATATAGTTCAGATAGCCCGGCCCGGGGGGCTCGATCAAACAGGAGAGCACCGCCAGGCACAGCGAGACGGTCAGCACCGCATCCCGCCGGAACCACCCCAAGATCTGTTTTCCCAAGGTCTTGTCCTCCCCATAAAACGGGGCCGCTGAAAAGCGGCCCCGTTTTGTCCTCATTTTGCCTCGTAAATGGCTTTCACGCCCTTGAAGGTCATATAGCAGTCCAGCTTGCCCACCGTCTCAAAGGGGGAGTGCATGGACAGCACCGGCACTCCGGCGTCCAGGGTGTCGATGTTCCGCTCCGCCATGAACATGGCCACAGTGCCGCCGCCGCCGGCGTCCACCTTGCCCAGCTCGGCCATCTGCCAGACCACGTCCGCCCGGTCCAGCACACCGCGCACGTATGCCACCAGCTCCGCGGATGCGTCGGAGGCCCCGGACTTGCCCCGGGCCCCGGTGTACTTGCACAGGCCCATGCCGCAGTTGACCAAAGCGCTGTTTCGCTTCTCATATACCTCGGCAAAATTGGGGTCATAGGCCGCCGTCACGTCGGCGGACAGGCAGAAGGAACGCTCATAGCAGGCCCGCAGAGGCACGTTCTGGCTCTGGCACAGATCCTCCATAAAGGTGTCGAAGGCGGCGGATTTCATACCGGTGACCCCCTCGGAGCCGATCTCCTCCTTGTCTGCCAGCATACACACCGCAGTACGCTCCGGGTCGTTCAGCTGGAGGATGGCCGCCAGAGAGGCATAGGCGCACACCCGGTCATCGTGGCCATAGGCCCCGATGAGAGAGCGGTCAAAGCCCACGTCGCTGGCCCGGAAGGCCGGAACGGCGGACAGCTCCGCGGAGATGAAGTCCTCCTCCACAAGACCGTACTTCCGGTTCAGGAGCTCCAGGATAGACAGCTTGACCCGGTCGCTCCCCTCATCGTCCGCCAGGGGGCGGCTGCCCACCAGAATATTCAGGCTCTCCGCGGGGATGGCCTCTCCCAGGGGCTTTCTGGACTGCTCCGCCCCCAGGTGAGGCAGAAGGTCGTCCACAGTGAACAGGGGGTCCCCCTCCCCGTTGCCCACGGAGACCCGGACCACCTGGCCGCTTTTGAGGACCACCACGCCGTGGAGCTCCAGGGGGATGGTAACCCACTGGTATTTTCTCAGGCCGCCGTAGTAGTGGGTCTTGAGGAAGGCCAGCTCGTCTGCCTCATACAGGGGATTCTGCTTCAGGTCCAGGCGGGGGGAATCGATGTGGGCCGCGGCGATGTTCACGCCCTGGTCCAGACCCCGGCGGCCCATCACGGCCAGCATAACGGCTTTGCCGCGGTTGGCCCGGTACACCTTGTCCCCCGGCTTGAGTTCCATCCCCCGCTGGTAGGCGCGGAAGCCGGCGGCCTCCGCCAGCGCGATAGTCTGGTCCACGCACTCCCGCTCCGTCTTGCCCGCGTCCAAAAACTGCTTATAGCCGGTGCAGTAGGCGTCCATGGCCTCCAGCTCTGCCCGGTCCACCCGGTCATATCCGTTCTTCTTGGTATAGCTCAGGGCCTTCCGCAGCTGCTCGCCCCGGCTGTTCTCCTGTTCCTTCATGGTTCAATCCTCCTTCGTTGTCTGCTGTAAGATCGTCTGGAGCAGCGCCCTGGCCCGGAGAGAAAATTCCTCCGCGCTGTCGCAGTCGTTCACCAGAGTATAGCCGCAGTGCTCGCGGAAATACGCCTCCGGCTTCTGGGCCCGCACCCGGGACCAGGCGTAGTCCTCCGGGATGCCCTCCCGGGCCATGATCCGGCGCACCCGCGCCTCCGGCGGAGCGGTGACCGCCACGGTGGCGGAGCACAGGCGGTCCAGCCCGCTCTCCACCAGAGCGATGGCGTCGATGGCGGCCAGGGTCCTCCCCTGCCGCCGGTCATCCTCCACCAGCGCCCGGGTCCGGTCCACGATGGCCGTCCGGACCACTTCGTTGAGCTGGGCCAGCTTCTCCGGGTCGCCGAACACGATGGCCCCCAGCCGCTTGCGGTCAATGGCGCCGTCCTCCCCCCTCAGGGGGCCGAAGCGGCGCTCCAGCTCACACTGCAAGAGGCGATCTCCCTCCAGCAGTTCGTGGTACACCACATCACAGTCGATGACCGCGCCCCCCAGGGCCTCCACCTCCCGCAGAAGGGTGGTTTTTCCCGCCCCGGTGGGGCCGGTGATGCCGATCAGGATCATCTCAGCGCTTCCGGGTCAGCCAGGCCAGACCCTCCTGCTCATTCTCCCAAAAACCCACCTGGTTGCCCCGGTTGCAGCCGAAGATAAAGTTCCGCATGGAGGTCTGGTAGCAGTCATAAAAATCGCCCACGATGGCCAGCCGCATCTTGTTCTGGGTAAAGGGCTTGAGCACCCGCTCCGCCACGCCGCTGGACAGGGTGAACAGCTCCGGCACGAAGGCGCTGCGGTCCATCAGCATGGAGGTGCAGCCCGTCTGAAAGCGCACCGCGTTGATCAGCTTGGCCGCGTCCTGGCCGTCGGACAGAGGGTAGTCAGGCCGCACCACGGCCACGTTCTGTTTGATCGTATAGTTCATCATAGTATGTGACTCTCATTCCTTTGCGTTTATTTCACTTCCACGATATGGAACCCAGCCGCCTTGTTCAGCCGGTTGTTGATGGCCAGCCCCAAGCCGGACGGATCGGGGCACTGGGCCCAGATCCGGGGGACCTCCGTGTGGTCGAAGGCCCGGAGGGCGTCGAAAATATGGCGGGCCTGGGCGGATTTGTCCCCCGCCGGGCCCATTCTCTGGATCTGACAGCCGGGGAATCTCCCGGCAAATTCGTCAAAGCAGATCACGCCGTCCCCCGGCATCAGGCTGCGGGCAATGTGCTCCGCGGTGCGCTCCGGCGGACCGGCCACCACCGTCACCGGGGCCTTGGGGGCGTAGTGGCGGTACTTCATCCCGGGGGCCCGGGGCTTCTCTCCCGCGGACATCAGCCGGGTGACCGCCTGGTCCACCTCCACCCGGCCCAGGACGGATTCCAGCCGCTCCAGGGTGACGCCGCCGGGCCTCAGCAGCCGGGGCGGCGTCTCCGTCAGGTCTACGATGGTGGACTCCACTCCCACGGAGCAGGGCCCGCCGTCCACGATGGCGTCGATCCTGCCATCCATATCCTCCGCCATGTGGGCGGCGGTGGTGGGGCTGGGCCGCCCGGAGGTGTTGCCCGAGGGGGCTGCCACCGGCACCTCTGCCGCCTGGAGGATCGCCCGGCACACCGGGTGGGAGGGACAGCGCATCCCCACCGTGTCCATCCCCGCTGTCACCACATCGGGCACGATGGGCCGGCGCTTCAGGATCATGGTCAGCGGCCCCGGCCAGCAGGCGCGGGCCAGATCATAGGCGGACTGTGGGATGTCCATACAGTACCGCTCCAGATCATCGGCTGAGGGGATATGCAGGATCAGGGGATTGTCCTGGGGACGGCCCTTGGCCTCAAAGATATGGGCCACCGCCTCCGGATCCAGGCCGTTGGCCCCCAGCCCGTACACCGTCTCCGTGGGGATGCCCACCAGACCGCCGGAGCGGAGGATGGCCGCGGCCTCCTCCACATCCTCCGGCCCCAGGTGACGGGTCTTTCGGCCGCCCTGCTCCCCCAGGATCAGGGCCAGCAGCTCTTCCGGTGTGGAGACCAGATAATCGGCCCCCTCCCGCTCCAGTTCCTGACGGGACCGAAAGCCCCACAGAACGCCGCAGCTGGTCAGACCGCCGTTTTTGGCCGTCCGAATGTCTACGTCGCTGTCCCCCACGAACAGGGTGTTCTCCTGGGACGCCCCCATCCGCTCCATCAGCCTGTGCAGCAGCGTGGGGTCCGGCTTGGTGGGGACGCCGGGGAGCGCCCCCTGCACCAGCGGAAAGCTTTTGGGGTAATAGCCCTCCACCACGGGGCCTGCCATCTCATCGGCCTTGTTGGACAGCACCGCGACGGACACGCCCGCCTCCTTCAGCTGCCGGACCGCCTGGAGCATCCCGGGATAGGGCGCAGTCTTATCCTCCTTATGGACGCCGTACCAGGCCATGAACTCCCCCAGGGCCTGCTCCAGAACAGGCGCCCCGGTCCCCTCCGGCGCGAAGCGCTCCACCAGCTTGGGGATCCCGTTGCCCACCATCCGCTTAAAATCCTCCACAGAGTGGACCGGCCAGCCGTGGAGGCGGCAGACATGGTTGCCCGCATCTGCCAGGTCGTCGATGGTGTTCAGCAGAGTGCCGTCCAAATCAAAGATCACATAGGGATACATGGTCCGGCCTCACTCATAGATCCCGATTTCCATGCCGCCGATCTCAATGGCGGTTTCCTTGGAAAAGCCGGCCCGCTGGAGGTAGGCCTTCACCGCGATCTGCGCGTATTTGGGGTTCACCCGCTCGTCCTCCAGGTCCAGGTCGATGCGGCCCTGGCGGCCGCCGCAGACGGAGCCGTTGTCCTCCAGCACCTCGTTCAGCTCACCCACGACGTCGGCCAGCTCCTTATCCTGGGGCAGCTGCTGATAATGAATGTAGAGTTCCATGGTATTTCTCCTTTTTTCTGTTTGCCGGACGCGCCGCGGCTCAGTCCGCCCCCTGGGAGCGGAGGCGCTCCGCCTGATCGGCGGTCACCAGCGCGTCGATGACCTCATTGAGGTCGCCATCCATGATAGTATCAATTTTGTATAAGGTCAAGCCAATTCTGTGGTCGGTCACACGGCCCTGGGGAAAGTTATAGGTCCGGATCCGCTCGTTCCGCATCCCGGTGCCCACCTGGCTGCGGCGCTGGGCGGTATACGCCCCCTCCACCTTCTCCTGCTCCGCCTCATACAGGCGGGAGGCCAGAAGGCGCATGGCCTTGTCCCGGTTCTGGAACTGGCTGCGCTCCTGCTGGCACTCCACCACCATGCCCGTGGGCCGGTGGATCAGGCGCACCGCGGAGGAGGTCTTGTTTATATGCTGTCCTCCGGCGCCGGAGGCGCGGAACACCTGCATCTCCACGTCCGCCGGGTTGAGCTGGACGTCCACCGTCTCCATCTCGGGCAGCACCGCCACGGTGGCGGTGGAGGTGTGGACCCGGCCACCGGACTCGGTCTCCGGCACCCGCTGGACCCGGTGGACCCCGCTTTCAAACTTGAGCCTGGACCATGCGCCCTCCCCCTCTATTGTAAAGGAGATCTCCTTGATCCCGCCTAGTTCTGTTTCGCTCAGGCTGTCCACCTCTGTCTTCCAGCGGCTGCGCTCGGCATACATGGAGTACATCCGGTACAGGGAGTGAGCGAACAGGGCCGCCTCCTCCCCGCCCACTCCGGCCCGGATCTCCACAATGACATTCTTGTTGTCATTGGGGTCCTTGGGCAGGAGGAGGAGCTGAAGCTGCCCCTCCAGGCGCTCTAGCTCCGCCTTGGACTGAAGCAGCTCCTCATGGGCCAGTTCCTTCATCTCGGGGTCGGACAGCAGCTCCTCCGCCTGGACCCGGCGCTCCCGGGCGTCCAGATAGCTCCGATAGGTTTCCACCACCGGGCTGAGTTCATTCTGTTCCTTGTTCAGACGGGCCACCGCGGCGGGGTCGTCATAGGTCTCGGGGGCGGCCAGCCGGGCCTCGATCTGACTGTATTTCGCCTCGATGGCGGCAAGCTTTTCCAGCATGGGAACCTCCAGCATTGGATCTTCAACAGGCGGCCGCAGGCCGTCAAATTTCTCATTCCTAACTCCTAATTCCTAACTCCTAATTCCTAACTCACCTGACCTGCCCGGTCGAACAGGAAGGACTTCACCAGGGCCAGGGGCTCCCGGACATACATATACAGCCGGGACGGCAGGTGGCTGGCCGGGGCCGCCAGGGTGGAGACCCGCTCAAAGCCCGCCCGCTCCGCCAGCATCCTGGCCCGGGTCAGGTGAAAGCCGTTGGACACCACCAGCACCCCGTCAGAGACGTCGATCCCCTCCCGGTCCAGCAGCTGTCTGGAATAGTGGAAATTTTGGGCGGTGTTGTGGGAGTCCGCCTCCAGAAGCACGTTCTCCTCCTCCACCCCGTGGGCGGTGAGATAGTCCGCCATGGCCTGGGCCTCGCTGGTGGGCTCGTCCGGCCCCTGGCCGCCGGAGACCACCACGGTCATGTCCGGGTGGTCCTCCAGATAGCCCAGGGCCTCATCCAGCCGGTCCCGCAGCAGCACGGAAGGCCCGTCCTGACGCACCTGACAGCCCAGGATCACCATGACCTCCGGCTCCCCCTGGATGTGGTCGTATGCGCCGTACATCACACAGGCGAACAGGCCGCAGAAGGACAGGGCTCCCACCAGGATCAGGGCCAGCAGGGCCCGGATCCACCCGGCAAGGTGTTTTCCTTTATTGTTTCTCTGCTTCATAGGGTTTTACCCCCTCGCCTCTTCCAGCTGGGCGGACAGGGCCTCCCAGCGGTCATAAAGCCCCTGGAGCTCCGCCTCCATGGCCTCCCGCTGCTCGTACAGCTCCTGAAGCTTCAGATAGTCGGCAGAGGCCTCCTCGATCTGGAGGGCGAGGGCGTCCATGGCCTCCTCCGCCTTGGCCACCGCCCGCTCGGCGGCAGTCACCTCTTTTTCCAGGTTCTTGGTCCCGCCGGGCCGCTTGGGCTTCTCTTTTTTCCGCTCCGGCTCCGCCGCCTTTTCCGGCGCGGGGACGGCGTCTGAAACCGCCTGTCCCGCCGCGCCCCGGGCCCGGGCCGCCTGGAACTCCTGATAGGTCCCGCGGAAATCCGTGATCTGTCCGTTTTCCAGCAACCAGATCCGGCTGGCAAAACGGTCAATAAAGTACCGGTCATGGGAGACAAAGAGCAGATTTCCCTCGTACTCCTCCACCGCCTCCTCGATCCACTCCCGACTCTGGATGTCCAGATGGTTTGTGGGCTCGTCCAGCACCAGCAGGTTGATCTTCTCGTCCATCAGCATACAAAGCCGCAGGCGGCTCTGCTCGCCGCCGGACAGGGCGGACACCGGCTTGAACACATCCTCCCCCCGGAATTTGAAGGCGGCCAGCCGGTTGCGAGCCGACTGGGCGGTGCAGTCCTGGGCGTAGATCAGGGTGTCCACCAGGCTGCGCTCCGGGTGGTCAAAGTGGACGTGCTGCGGCAGGTATCCCACCTTTACAGTGGGTCCCATCCGGATCTTTCCGCCGTCTGGTGGTTCCTCACCCAGGATCATTTTCAGTAGTGTGGTCTTGCCGCTGCCGTTGTCTCCGATCAGGGCGACGCGCTCGCCTCCGGCCACCTCCAGCCCCAGGCCGGAGAAGAGGGTGCGCCCGCCGAAGCCCTTGGTGAGACCCTTGATGGTCAGCACCTCGTCCCCGCGGAACTCCCGCTCGCCGAATCGGACCTCCATCTTCCGCTCCTTTTTGGGGCGGTCGGTGACCCGCATCCGCTCGATGCGCTTCTCCATGGATTTGACCCGCTTGAAGGTCTTGTCCATTCCGGAATAGGCCCACACCCGCATCTGCTCGGCGGCCTTCTCCAGCTGCTCGATCTTGGCCTGCTCCTTCTCGTACTGCTTCAGCTTCTCCTCGTAGCGGCGTTCCTTCTCCACGGCGTAGAAGCTGTAACTGCCCTGGTAAAATTCCGCCCTGCCCTCCTGGATCTCGATGATGCGGTCCACCACCTGATCCAGAAAATAGCGGTCATGGGAGACGGTGAGCACCGTCCCCTTGAATTTACCCAGGTACTCCTCCAGCCACTCGGTGGCCCGCAGGTCCAGATGGTTCGTCGGCTCGTCCAGCAGCAGGATGTCGGTGTCCTCCAGGATCAGGCGGGCCAGGTTCACCCGGGTCTTTTCCCCGCCGGACAGGCTGTCAAACAGCTGCTCCCGCATAGCCTGGGGGATGGACAGGCCGTTGCACACCTTGTTGATCCTGGTGTCTATCTCATAGCCCCCCGCCGTCTCATAGGCCGCCGTGAGCTTGTCGTACCGGGACATCAGGGCCGGGTCCGTGCCGGAGGCCATCTCCCGGGTGAGCCGGGCCAGCTCTTCCTCCATCTTTCGCAGGGGCTCAAAGGCGGTGGCCAGCACATCCTCCACGGTATAGCCCGCCGGATAGACCGGGATCTGGGAGATCAGCCCCATCCGCTTTCCCGGGGCGATCATTACCTCGCCCTCGTCATAGTCCATCACGCCGGTGAGGATGCGCAGCAGCGTGGTCTTGCCGCAGCCGTTGGGCCCCAGCAGGCCCACCCGCTCCCCAGTGTCCACCTGGAAGGTGAGCCCATCTAAAATTTTCGTGCCAACCTCAAACTCTTTTACCAGGTTGGAGACAGATATGTCGATCATAGCGTCCTCTTTGGTTCGATTGATGTGCCCCTATCTAGACTGAAGGGGCGGCAGTCTCTTATTGCTCCGGGGTCAGCTCCAGAAGCTGGTCCACCAGCTCCTCCATCCGCATCCCGCGGGAGGCCTTGACCAGGATGGTACTGTCCGGCCGGATCAGTCCCGGGAGAAGCTCCCGGGCGGCCTTCTTGTCGGCGCAGGGATAGACGGCGGTCATGCCGGCGGACTGCGCCCCCTCCGCCAGGTAGCGGGCCTGATCGCCCACCGCCACCAGACAGTCGATCTTCCGTTTGCCCAGATACTCCCCCACTCCGGTATGGAGTGCGGGCGAGTAGGGACCAAGCTCGAACATATCCCCCAAGACCGCCAGCTTCCAGGCGCTGCGGCTGTCCGCCAGCACACTGATGGCCGCCCGCATGGACTGGGGGTTGGCGTTGTAGGTGTCGTCCAGAATAGTGATCCCATTCCCCCGCTGCACCAGATTCATCCGCATCCTGGTGGGGACAAAGCGGGCGATCCCCTGCTCGATCTCATCGGCGGTCAGGCCGAAGTGCTCCCCCACCGCCGCGGCGATGAGGGTGGGATAGATCATGTGGCTGCCCAGGGCAGGGATGCACACCTCCCGGTCCATGGCCGGTGTGGTGAGGCGGCTGCGCAGGGAGTCCAGCCCATCGCTGCTGGCCGACTGGGCCCGGTACTCCAGCCCCTCCCCGCTGCCGCAGAACACGGCGGGCACCGGAGTCCTGCCCCGGAGGGTGGACAGGAGGGCGTCGTCCCCGTTGAGGACCAGCAGGCCGTTTTCCTTCCGGATGTGGGGAAGCAGCTCGCACTTGGCGCGGAAGATGTTCTCCCGGCTGCCCAGCCGCTCGATGTGGGCGTCGCCGATGTTGGTGATGACCCCCACCTCCGGACGGACAATGTCCCCCAGGTAATCGATCTCCCCAAGCCGGTCCATCCCCATCTCCACCACGCCGATCTGGACGCTGCGGTCCAGCCGGAGCAGGGTCAGGGGCAGGCCCACGTTATTGTTGAAGTTTCCCTCGGTCTTGAGGACCTTGTACTTTACGGACAGGACCGAGGCGATCATGTCTTTGGCCGTGGTCTTGCCCACGCTGCCCGTCACCCCCACGAAGGGGATCCGGAACTGCTCCTTATACCAGAAGGCCAGATCCCGCAGGGCGCGCTGGGTGTCCTCCACCCTGATGTAGAAGCGGCCCTCCTGATAGCGCTCCGGCTCCCGGGCGGTGAGGCATCCGGCGGCTCCCGCCTCCAGGGCGGCGCCGATATAGGCGTGGCCGTCGAAGCGCTCCCCCACCAGGGGAAGGAACAGAGAACCGGGGTGGATGTCCCGGCTGTCCGTGTCCACGCCGCTGACCGTCCGGTCCAGACTGGTCTCCGGCCCGATCAGCGTCCCGCCCACGGCGGTGAGCAGGTCCCGTACTGTGATGGCTTCCATCTGCCCTTAAACTCCTTCCCGCCGGGCCTCCAGAGAGGCCTCCACGATGGTCTGGCACAGGTCGGCATAGCCGATGCCCACCGCCGCCGCCTCCTGGGGCACCAGGCTGGTGGGGGTCATGCCGGGCAGGGTGTTGATCTCCAGAAAATAGGGGGTCCCATCCTCGGTCACGATGAAGTCGGCCCGGGCATAGACGGACAGGCCGATGGCGCGGAACACGGTCAGGGCCGCCTCCCCCACCGCCTTCTCCCACTCCGGGGGGATCTCGGCGGGACACACCTCCCGGGCGGCGCCGGGCTGGTACTTGTTGGCGTAGTCATAGAAATCCGCCTGGGGGATGATCTCAATGGAAGGCAGCGCCCGGCCGTTGAGCACCGCCACCTGGATCTCGCGCCCCTTGATGTACTGCTCCAGGACCGTGCGCCCGCCCAGACGGACGCTCTCCTCCAGACCGCGGCGCAGCTCCTTCCGGGTGTGGGCGATGGTCACGCCGATGGAGGAGCCGCTGGCGATGGGCTTCACCACCGCGGGCAGAGCGGTCTCCTCCGTCAGGGCGTCCAGATTTTCCGCCGTGACGGTCACTGTCTGCCAGCTGGGGGTACGCACCTGGCCGGCCACCAGGCGCTTGGTCATATCCTTGTCCATGGCGATGGCGGAGCTGAGGCAGTTGGAGCCGGTATAGGGCACCCCCAGCAGGTCCAGGGCGGCCTGGATGCGCCCATCCTCGCCGCAGGCCCCATGGAGAGCCAGATAGACCACCTCCGCCCCGGCGCACAGCTCCAGCACTCCGGGCCCAATGAGGGAGGGGCTCCGGTCACAGCGGCTGGCCCGCACCTGCTCCAGGTCGGGGGCCTGAGGGCTCACCTTCTTGAACGCCTGGGGAATGGGGGCCTGGAAGGGGTCCACCGTCTGGTCGGTCCCCTCCATGCCGAAAAACAGGTCCACCAGGGCCACCTGATGGCCCTTGGAGCGCAGGGCCTCGCACACCATGGCGCCGGAGGACAGGGAGACGTTCCGCTCCGGGCTGAGCCCGCCGGCCAATACTACGATCTTCATGTTATCAAACCACCTCTATCAAGGATCGGGATCATATTTACAGTTTACACGCTGACCATGTATTTTATCACAATCCCAGGCAATAGACAAGCCGGAGCGTCCAATTTTATGGAATTCTTCTGTAGGACTACAATACATATTGGACAGTTGAATAAAAAGGGAAGAAGGATAAGGTCTCATCGGTTATAGTTGAAGTTGCGAGCAACAACCGCACGAGAGGAGACCAAATCCTTCATGAGCAAGAGTATAACACAAGACATGGCATAT
>CABIYX010000033.1 GCA_902363045.1 Clostridiales bacterium | reverse complement strand
TGGCCGCTTTTGGTATGCCCTTTTTCTCTCCTCAATTTTTCTTTATTTCCCTATTGACTTTTTATTTGCAGACTTTAATTTCAGGCGGGCGCGGTGGTAGGTCACCCTGGCCCAGCTCTCCGTTTTCCCAAACAGCTGTGCGATCTGCCGGAAGGACAGCTCGCCAAACACCCGGAGGGAAAACACCTCCCGGTACGGCTCCTCCATCTCCTCCAAGCCCCGGCGCAGCTCCTCTGCGGTCTCCCGTTCCAGCCACTCTGCTTCCGGGTCCACGGTCCGATCCTCTCCCTCCGCCGGATGCTGCCTCCTCCGGGAGCGCTGACGTCTCAGCCAGGAAAAATACTGCCGCTTTCCGATCTGGCACAGCCAGACGTACAGGCGGCACTCCCCGCGGAAGGCCTCAATATGCTGGATCCCCTGAAAAAATGTCTCCTGGGTCAGCTCCTCCGCCAGCTCCGGATCCCGGCACAGAGCCAACAGATACCGGTACACCTGGGGGAACAGGGTTCGGTATATCTCCCCAAATTCATCCATGGACTCCACCTCCTTTCACAGATAGGACGCGCTGACTATGCCTTTGTTACAAAAAGATACGGCGCCGGAGGGATCCGCCTCCGGCGCCGCCGTGTCTCTATTTTCTTGCCGCCTTCAGCCGGGCCATGGCCCGGGCCAGCGCGGCCTTGGAGTTGTAATATTCCTGAATGCTCAGCTTCTGGCGCAGGCGCTCCTCCGCCCGCTCCTTGGCGGCCTCCGCCCGCTTCCAGTCGATCTCCTCCGGCCGCTCGGCCGAGGTGGTCAGCACCATCACCCGGTCGGGCATGATCTCGGCCAGGCCCTGGCTGACCACCGCCTGGGTCCAGGCCCCATCGCTGCGGTATTTCAGCTCGCCGGGGACCACGGCGGTGACCACCGGCTCATGGCCGGCCTCCACCCCCATATAGCCGTCGATGGCGGGCAGGACCAGGGAGTCCGCGTCCCCAATGTAAAACTGCCGGTCGGGGGTCACCACCTCCAGGTGGAAGCACTTTCCCTCCGCCATCTCACAGCACCCCCATATCCCGGGCCTTCTTCCGCACCTCGTCCACATCGCCGGTCATGCTGAAGGCGGACTCGGGCAGGCGGTCCAGCTCGCCGCCCAAAATGGCCTCGAAGCTGCGCAGCGTGTCCTCCAGCTTCACGAAGCGGCCCTCCAGCCCGGTGAAGGTCTGGGCCACCGAGAAGGGCTGTGAGAAGAACTGCTGGATGCGGCGGGCCCGCTCCACGGCGATCTTGTCCTCCTCACTGAGCTCCTCCATGCCCAAAATGGCGATGATGTCCTGAAGCTCCCGGTACCGCTGGAGCAGCTCCTGCACCGCCCGGGCCACCTTATAGTGGCGCTCTCCCACCACGTCGGGCTCCAAAATGCGGGAGGTGGACTCCAGCGGATCCACCGCCGGATAGATGCCCTGCTCCACGATCTTCCGGGACAGCACGGTGGTGGCGTCCAGATGGGTGAAGGTGGTGGCGGGGGCGGGGTCGGTGAGGTCGTCCGCCGGGACGTATACCGCCTGCACAGAGGTAATGGCCCCGCTCCGGGTGGAGGTGATCCGCTCCTGAAGCGCGCCCATCTCGTTGGCCAGGGTGGGCTGATAGCCCACGGCGGAGGGCATCCGCCCCATCAGAGCGGACACCTCGGAGCCCGCCTGGACATAGCGGAAGATGTTGTCGATGAAGAGCAGCACATCCTGGTGCTGCTGATCCCGGAAGTACTCCGCCATGGTCAGCCCGGTGAGGGCCACCCGCATCCGGGCCCCGGGGGACTCGTTCATCTGTCCAAACACCAGGGCCGTCTTTTCAATGACCCCGGACTCGGTCATCTCCCGCCACAGGTCGCTGCCCTCCCGGGTACGCTCCCCCACGCCGGTAAAAATGGAGTATCCGCCGTGCTGCGTAGCGATATTATGGATCAGCTCCTGGATCAGCACCGTTTTGCCCACGCCGGCGCCGCCAAACAGGCCGATCTTGCCGCCCCGGGCATAGGGGGCCAGCAGGTCGATGACCTTGATCCCTGTCTCAAACAGGTCCACCACCGGGCGCTGGTCGGCAAAGCTGGGGGGCTGTCGGTGGATGGACCAGTGCTCCTGGGCGGATACTGCTCCCTTGCCGTCGATGGGATCCCCCAGCACATTGAACATCCGGCCCAACACGCCCTCCCCCACCGGGACGGAGATGGGTCCGCCCCAGGGCTTCACCTCCATGCCCCGGCCGATCCCCTCGCTGGGGGAGAGCATAAAGCAGCGGACGGTGTCCCCGCCGATGTGCTGGGCCACCTCCATCACACGCTTTTGGCCGCCCACCTCCAGCCACAGGGCGTCCTTGATGGCGGGCATCTCATCCCGGGCGAACTGGACGTCCACCACAGGTCCCTGGACCTGTGCCACCGTCCCTTTATATTCCTTCATACCTGCACACACCTTTCCGGTGACGTTTCACCTAGCGCTCTCCCTGGACCTGGGCCCCGCTGGCGATCTCTGTGATCTCCTGGGTGATGGCCGACTGTCTGGCCCGGTTATAGGTCAGAGACAGGGATCTGAGCATCTCCTTGGCGTTGTCGCTGGCCGCTTCCATGGCGGTCATGCGGGCGCTCTGTTCCGAAGAGAAGGACTCCACCAGCGCCCCGAACACCATCCCCCGGATATAGCCGCTGGGGATGATATTGTCCAGCACCGCCTCCGGCGATGGAACATAGGTCACCTCCTGGGGCGCGCTCTGCCCCGCCGGAGGCTCCCAGGGGAAGTTGGCCCGGTCCAGGGGCAGCAGGGTGCGCTCCCGCAGCTCCAGCTTCAGGGGAGAGACCATCTCGGTGTACAAAATGTGCACCTCGTCCAGGCTCCGGTCCAGAAACCGCCGGACCACCTCGTCCCCGATCTCCCGGGCCCGCCGCATGGTGGGGTTCTGCACCACATGGGAGAACTCCTCCACGATGGGGATGCCCCGGCCCTGAAAATAGACCCGGCCCACGACCCCCACCACAAAGAGGCTGGGGTGGGCCGACCGGCGCGCGTACTCCTCCGCACGGCGCAGTACATTGTGGTTATAGGCACCGGCCAGCCCCTTGTCTCCGCTGACCACGATATAGCCCACCTTCCGCTCCTGCTCCGGCACATCGGTCCGCGGGTCGAAAAACTCGTGCTCCAGCTCCGGGGACCGGTGGAGAATGTCCGCAATGGTGGCGTCGATTTTGGTGAAGTAGGGGGCCGCCCGGTCCAGCTGCCCCTTGGCCTTCCGCAGATTGGCCGAGGAGATCAGATACATGGCGTTGGTGATCTTCAGGGTCTGCTGTACGCTTTTGATCCGGGTCCGGATTTCCTTGGTACCAGCCATTTTCTCTCCCTCCCTCTCGCCGGCGGGGTCAGGCCACCGTCAGCTTCTCCTTCTTATAGTTCTCCAGGTCCGCCCGGATGGCCTCAATGGCCACGGCGGACAGGTTGCCCGTCCGCTGGACCTCCAGCACCAGCTCCCGGTGCTCCCGCTCGACGCGGTCGGCAAAGCCCCAGGCGAACTCCCTGACCTGCTCCACCGGCACGTCATCCAGCAGTCCGTTGGTGCCGATGTACAGCAAAACGGCCTGACGACTAACCGACATGGGCTGATAGAGGGGCTGCTTGAGCAGCTCCAGCAGATGCTTGCCGTGATCCAGCGTCTTTTGGGTCGCCTGGTCCAGATCCGAGGAGAACTGGGTGAAGATCTCCAGTTCCCGGAAGCGGGCCAGATCGATGCGCATGGTGCCTGCGGTGCGCTTGATAGCCCGGGTCTGGGCCGCTCCGCCCACACGGGACACCGAAAGGCCCACATTCACCGCCGGCCGCTGTCCGGCAAAGAACAGATCGGTCTCCAGATAGATCTGTCCGTCGGTGATGGAGATGACGTTGGTGGGGATATAGGCGGACACGTCCCCCGCCTGGGTCTCAATGATGGGGATGGCCGTCATGGAGCCGCCGCCGTACTCCTGGGTCAGGCGGCAGGCCCGCTCCAGCAGGCGGGAGTGGAGATAGAACACGTCGCCCGGGTAGGCCTCACGGCCGGGGGAGCGCTTGAGCAGCAGGGACAGGGCCCGGTAGGCCACCGCGTGCTTGCTCAGATCGTCATAGACGATGAGCACATCCTTCCCCTGGGACATAAAATACTCCCCCATGGCCGCACCGGAGTAGGGCGCGATGTACTGCAGGGGGGCCGGGTCGCTGGCGGTGGCCGACACAATGATGGAGTAGTCCATGGCTCCATGCCTCTGGAGCGTATCCCGCACCCGGGCCACCGAGGACGCCTTCTGTCCAATGGCCACATAGATGCAGATCACGTCCTCCCCTTTCTGGTTGAGGATGGTGTCCACCGCAATGGCGGTCTTGCCCGTCTGGCGGTCGCCGATGAGCAGCTCACGCTGTCCCCGCCCAATGGGGATCATGGCATCAATGGCCAGGATCCCGGTCTGAAGAGGGGTGTTCACCGGCTCCCGGGAGATCACGCCGCTGGCCTCATGCTCAATGGGCCGGGTCTCTGTGGTGCGGATGGGCCCCATTCCGTCCAGGGGCTGTCCCAGGGCGTCCACGACCCGGCCCAGCATGGCCTCGCCCACCGGCACATCGGCGGGGCGGCCCGTGCGGGTCACGATGCTGCCCTCCCGCAGGCCGGTCTCCTGTCCCAGCAGGACGCAGCCCACGCTGTTCCGGGACAGGTCCATGACCATGCCCTGAACACCGGTCTCAAACTCCACCAGTTCGCCGTACACCGCCCGGTCCAGACCCTGGATCTGGGCAATTCCGTCGCCTACGCTGATAATCCGGCCGATCTCCTGGACCTCGCCCACGGACTGGAAATCCTGGATCCGGGTCTTGAGGTTCTGGACCAGGCTGCCCATGTCGCTGCCGTCCTCCACCTCGAAGCCCTGGATCTTGGACTTCAGGCCCTCTACCAGGCCCTCCAGTTCCTCACTGTCCGCATCAAAATCGCCCTGGAGTCCCTGGGCCAGCCGCTCCAGACGTCCCCGGACACTGCGGTCATAGACCACGCCCTGGACCTCCAGGCGAAAGCCGCCCAGAATGGCCGGGTCGATCTTGACCTGAAGGACCACCCGGTCCAGGCCCCGCAGGCGGCACACCGCCCGGCGCAGATCCTCCAGGGTGGCCTCATCCGGCTGCCGGGCGCAGGTGACCACGCACACCGCGCCGCCCTGGGCCGCCAGCTCCAGCTGCCGCAGCTCCCTTAGGATCGCCGGCAAGCTGTCCAACGTTCCCTGCTCCAGCAGCAGGAGGACAAAGGCGGTCAGCTGCTCCTTCCCCGCCAGCATGGGCGCTGTGCGGATCAGCTCCGCCTTCTCCTCCCTGGTGGCCCCGCTCCCATTCAAAGCCGGCCACAGCATGGTGTCCGACACCAGAGCCTGGGCGGACTCCTTCAGCCCCGGCGTCTCCTCCCCCATTTGATAGAGGACCGCAGCGCTGCGCTGGATCGAATCACTCATTTCCGCTCACCCGCCTCCGACAAAAACTGCTCCGCCATGGCCCTGTCCGAATCCTGGTCCAGGGCCTGTCCCGTCACCTTGGCTGCAGCCAGAACGGCCAGCTGGGCCACCTCCTGCCGGGCGCTGCGCATCAGCTTCTCCCGGTCGGCCCGGTTCTTGGCCTGGGCCTGCTCCTGCATCCGGCGGGTATCCTCCTGGGCCTGCTCCAGGAGCGCCTGGTACTCCTGCTCGCCCCGCACCTTGGCCTGATCCACGATCTTGGCCGCCTGGGCATGGGCCTGGGAGAGCTGGTCCTCATACTCCTTCCGCAGTTCCTCCGCCTGGACCTTCTGGCGCTCGGCGCTGGAGAGCTCCTGTTCCACCAGGGCGGCCCGCTCCTCCAGAATGCGGTTGACCCGTCCGAACAGAAGCTTTTTCAGCACCACATACAGGATCAGCAGGTTCAGAACGGTAAAGATCACGGTGGATAACTGAAAATCCAACATCGTGCCTTCCCCCTTACTTCATAAACAGGATCAGCAGCGCGGTGATAAAGCCGAAGATGGCGGTGCCCTCTGCCAGGGCGCAGCCGATCAGCAGGGTGCTGTTGATCTTACCGGCGGCCTCCGGCTGGCGGGCGATGGCCTCGCTGGCCTTTCCGGTGGCGATGCCGATGCCGATGCCGGCTCCGATTCCGGTAAAAACAGCCAGTCCGATTGCAAGCATTCCGATCTCCATGATAGTATGTCCTCCTTTATTTCAGCCCGGGGGCCGATGTCTGATTTATTCTTCCTCTTTGATCCCCTCGCCCACAAACAGGGCTGTGAGGAACACGAATACCACCGCCTGGATCCCGCCGTCAAACAGATCGAAGTAGATGCTGAATGGGACGGGAACCACCGCCGGGGCCATCATCTTGATCAGCTCCATGATGATGAACGCCCCCAGGATGTTGCCGAACAGCCGCATACACAGGGCCAGGGGCCGGATCACCACCTCCATCAGGTTGATGGGAAGCAGCAGAGGCATAGGCTCCATAAATTTTTTCAGCCCGCCCCGCAGCCCGTGGTACCGAAACTGTGCCCCATAGATCAGCACCGCGCTCATGATGGCCAGTGCCGCCGTGACGTTCAGATCCTTGGTGGGGGGCACCAGCCCGAAGATCCCGATGATGTTGCACAGCAGGATGTATAGGGCGATGGTCCCCAGATAGGGAGCGAAGTCCGGTCCGTGGGGCCCCATGTTGTTTTTGGTGAAGCCGTTGAGGAACTCCACCGCCATCTCCAGACACAGTTGCGGCTTGCCAGGGTCACGGAGCTTCAATTGCCGGGTCCCCAGCGCCGCCGCCAGGATCAGCGCCCCCATCACCAGCCAGGACACCACCACAGACAGGGTGACCGGAATCCCCCCGAAGAGCGGGATTGTGAAGGCCACGGGCGTCTGGAGCTCCTCCATCAGACGCACTTTGATCTGTTCCAAAAAACCGCCTCCCATCGACTTCCGACATACGGCACACACGGGCCGCCGTCCGGTTTGACGTCCCTCATTGTACGGCAGATCCCGCGGTTTGGATAGCCTTTTGTAAGTAAAAAAAGTGCGTTTCCACAATTTTGCCTCTCTCCCCTTCAAATGTTTGACACATCTTAACAACCTCCTTATAATAAAGCTAAACCGGTGCCGCACCGGCTGTCTATTTTCCACCTGTCTCTAATTCTGAGGAGGGAACCTGGATGAAAGCACACTCACCCATATCGATCCGCCATAAGCTGCAATCCCTCAGCCTGTTCCTGGTCCTGACCACCTCTATCCTGGGCATGGCCACCACCCTGCTGTTCTCCCTGCGCATGGAGTATCAGAACCTGGACCGCAACCTGATGAATTCCGCCCAGGTGCTGGCCCAGTCGCCGGATGTGGCCGATTTCCTGGCACACAGGGCGGACAGCTCCGTACTCACCCACTACCTGAACGGAACCATCTCTCGGGTCCAGGACATTGACGCCATCGTGGTGGCCGACCACAACGGCGTCATCCGGTACTGCCCGGACCCCGCCTTTGTGGGGACGGTCTACCCGGATGTGGATACGCTCACGGTCCTGCGGGGGGAACTGACCGAGGTGGACACAGGCGCCGGCATCTCCGGCGCGGAGCACCGGGCCCTCGCTGCGGTCCAGGATCTGGACGGCTCCCTGCTGGGCTTTGTATCCGTGGGCATCGGGGTGCGCAGCGTCCACCAGATCGTGCTGGACACCGTGGGCTGCTTCGCCATCCTGACTTTCCTGGCCGCCGGCGTCGCCCTGGTCCTGTCCCGCAACCTGTCCCGCTCCATCAAGGACGCCCTGCTGGGCTATGAGCCGGACGCCTTCCGACAGATGTTCCACCAGCGGGAGGACATTCTGGAGACCCTGGAGGAGGGCATCATCGCCATCGACAAAAATGCGGCTGTGATCTATGTCAATCCCGCGGGGCTGCGCCTGCTCAACGCACAGCAGCTCTCCGACGTGCTGGGCCGGCCGCTGAAGGAGCTCTATCCAGACACCCTTCTGCCCCGCCTGCTCACCACCGGAAAGCCGGAATACAACGTTCATCTCCAGCACGTCCCTGGAAGCAAGGCCGCCCTGTCTGACAGAATGCCCATCTGGGAGGACGACAAGATCGTGGGCGCGGTGGCCATCTTCCAGGACCGCACCGAGGCCACCGCCATGGCGGAGGAGCTCACCGGCGTGCGCCATCTGGTGGAGGCCATGCGGGCCTATACCCACGAGTTCATCAACAAGCTCCACATCATCCTGGGCATGATCCAGCTGGGGCAGGTGGAGCAGGCGGAGCAGTACATCCTGGACATCTCCCAGATCCACCACCAGTCGGTCAGCCGGGTCATGAGCCAGATCGAGGACACCGCTGTGGCCGCCCTTCTGGTGGGCAAGACCAGCCGCGCCGCGGAGCTGGGCATCAACCTGCACCTGGATCCCAGAAGCACCCTGTCCGCCGATGGCCGCTTCCTCCCCTCCGGGGTGCTGGTCACCATTTTGGGCAACCTCATCGAAAACGCCACCGAATCCCTGGACCACTCCACCTGGAAGCAGAAGGAGATCGCCGTCTCCATCCGGGAGAAGCCGGACAGCCTGCTCCTCTGCGTGGAGGACACCGGACCGGGCATCCTGCCTGAGCTGCTCCCCTTCATTTTTGAACCCAACGTCTCCACCAAGGGAGACGGGCACGGCATTGGCCTGTCCCGGATCCGGGAGCTGGTCAACCTGTACCACGGCCAGATCCGGGTGGAGAGCGAGCCAAAATCCGGGACCGCCTTCTTCCTCTCCTTCCAGACGCCGGAGGAGGAGCGGGCGGAAGAGGAACCGTCCCCCAACGAGTAAAGGAGAGCGCCATGCAGGAAACTTATCAGGCCGTGATCGTGGAGGACGACCCCATGATCGCCTCCATCGATCAGAACTTTCTGGAGCGGGATCCCCGCTTCCATCTGGCCGCCAGCTTCCGCAGCGGGCAGGACGCGCTTCCCTGGCTGCTGCGCCATCCGGCGGATCTGCTGATCCTGGACGTCTATATGCCCCGGATGACCGGACTGGAGCTTCTGCGGGAGCTGCGCTCCTTCGGCGTCACCAGCGGCGTGGTGATGGTCACCGCCGCCAACGACAGCAAGACCGTGGACGCCCTGCTGAAGCTGGGGGTGGCGGACTATCTGGTCAAGCCCTTTACCGCCCGCCGCTTTCAGCAGGCGCTGGATAAGTTCTGCCGCCAGCGCTCCGCCATCGACACCCACAGCAGCGTCAGCCAGGAGGATCTGGACGCCCTGCTCTCCGGCTCCTCCAGTCCGGAGGACGTCCCGAAGGGGCTCCAGTCCCGCACTCTGGAGCGGATCCGGACCCATCTGGCCCAGGCCCCGGAGGAGGGCTGCACCTGTGAGTCCCTGGCTGCCCAGGCCGGGCTCTCCTCCGTCACCGTCCGCCGGTACCTCACCTACCTCACCCAGCAGGGTGAGGTGGTCAGCCGGGTCAACTATGACACCGGCGGCCGCCCCTCCCTCCTCTATCATCTGCCCAAGGACCGCCCGTGAGGACGGTCCCGCCCCCCGCCTGTCAGACCGCTCTCCCGCCGGTCCGGCAGGCTCTTTTTTTCGCTCTTATCCGCGATGTGGAAATTTTCTCCGGCCCGACCTGAAATTTTGTTGGGCTTCGACTTGCATTTTTTCTCCGGGTCCTGTATAATGTACCTATTAAGCGAACAAGTGTCCATCCAAAGCAGACACTTTTTCGCCAAACCAACTCAAGCAAATCGAGAGGAGAATGAACATGAAAAAGTTCCTTGCGTCCGCACTTTCCGCCGCGCTGCTCCTGTCCGCCCTGGCCGGCTGCTCCGGTTCCGGCTCGGGCTCCGCTTCCGGCTCCGCTCCCACCGGCTCCGGCGCCTCTGACGGCGACAAGGTTGTCAAGATCGGCGTGTTTGAGCCCGCCTCCGGCGACTCCGCCTCCGGCGGCAAGAAAGAAATGCTGGGGATGCAGTTCGCCAACTCTGAGACTCCCACTGTGGAGCTGGGCGGCGAGACCTATCAGGTCGAGCTGGTCTATGCCGACAACGGCTCCTCCACCGATAAGGCTCCCTCCGCCGCCTCCCAGCTGGTCAGCGAAGGGGTGAGCGTCGTTCTGGGCTCCTACGGCTCCGGCGTGTCCATCGCCGCCGGTCCCATCTTCCGTGACGCCGGCATCCCCGCCATGGGCGTCACCTGCACCAACCCCAACGTCACCGCCGGCAATGACCACTACTTCCGCATCTGCTTCCTGGATCCCTTCCAGGGCACGGTGCTGGCCAACTTCGCCACCGAGAAGTTCAGCGCCAAGAAGGCCTATCTGCTGGGCGAGCAGGGCAACGAATACGACCAGGGCCTGATCGCCTTCTTTGAGCAGGCCTTCACCGCCGCCGGCGGCACTGTGATCAAGGACAGCTTCCCCAAGAACAACTCCGACTTCACCTCTTACCTGAACAAGGCCAAGAGCGAGGGCGCCGAGGTCATCTTCACCCCCGTCTCCATCGCCTACGCCACCCAGATCATCACCCAGGCCGCCAAGCTGGGCATCGACATCCCCTTCCTGGGCTCCGATACCCTGGATGACAACAAGGTCCTGGAGGCCGCCAAGGGCACCGACGTACAGCTGTATGTCTCCACCTTCTATCAGGAGGGCGGCAACCCTGAGTTCGACGAGGGCATCAAGAACTACATCAACACCAACGCCGACGCCAAGACCGCCAACGGCGGCGACGACACCATCGCCGCTGTCACCGCCATGGGCTATGACGCCTACTATGTGGCTCTGGAGGCCCTGAAGGCCGCCGGCTCCCCCAAGTCCTCCGACGTGCAGCAGGCCCTGTGGGACGTGGAGTATGACGGTGTTTCCGGCCACATCGCCTTTGACGACACCAACGGCGACGCCATCCGCGACACCGCCTATATCAAGGTGTGTGACACCGCCGCCGGCGCCTGGACTCTGGAGAAGTCCCAGACCGCCTAACATAAGCTGTGTGTCTGTTTGGCGGGGGCACGGCCCCCGCCAAACCGCTGTTTCCGGCTCTGCCCCTGATTCTGGGCCGTCCTGAAAGGGACAGCGGGAGGGTCCTTTTCAAGACCGCCCAAATCCGACAACAAGGGAGGAAACCTTTGTGGAATATGCTATTTCCGTACTGCTCTCCGGCATCTCCGTGGGAGGTCAGTACGCCCTGATCGCCATCGGCTACACCATGGTGTACGGTATTCTGCGCCTGATCAACTTCGCCCACGGCGACGTGTTCATGGTCTCCGGCCTGATCGCCATCTACCTGACCACCATGGGGCTGCCCCTGCCCGTCACCCTGGCGCTGGCCGTCCTGCTCACCGTCCTGCTGGGCTTTTTGATCGAGCGGGCAGCCTATAAGCCGCTGCGCTCCGCCCCCAGAATGTCCGTCATGATCTCCGCCATCGGCGTGAGCTATCTGCTGCAAAACACCGCCACCTTCGTCACCGGCGGCCAGCCCATGAACTATCCCACCATCCCCGCCCTGTCCAAAATGGTCACCATCGGCGGGGCCTCCACCACGCTGGTCACTGTGGTCACCCCCATTCTGGTGATCGGCCTTGTGTTCGGCCTGGTACAGCTCATCAACCACACCAAGATCGGCATGGCCATGCGGGCGGTGGCCAAGGACTTTGAGACCAGCCAGCTCATGGGCATCAAGATCAACCGGGTGATCTCTACCACCTTCATCATCGGCTCCGCTCTGGCGGCCCTGGGCTCCATCCTGTACTTTACCAACTACCCCTACATCACCCCCACCGCCGGTGCCATGCCCGGTCTGAAGGCCTTCGTGGCGGCGGTATTCGGCGGGATCGGCTCCATCCCCGGAGCGGTCATCGGGGCATTCCTGATCGGCATCTGCGAAAACATCATCAAGGCCCTTCCCTTCGAGGGGGCCACCACCTTTGTGGACGCCTTCACCTTTGCCCTGCTGATCATCGTGCTGGTCTTTAAGCCCACCGGCCTGTTCGGGGAAAAGGCCACCGAAAAAGTGTAAGGGGGCGGGAATATGTTAGAGAAAAAACGAGTCAATACCGGCGCGCTGCTCGGCCTGTTCGGGGCCGTGGCCGCGCTGGCCCTGGTGATCCTTCTGGAAAACACCATCGGCCCCACCGGCCAGCTGTTCACCGTACTGAAAAAAGGCGCGGTCTATGCCCTGGTCGCCGTGTCCATGAACCTGCTCAACGGCTTCACCGGGCTGTTCTCCCTGGGACAGGCGGGCTTCATGCTTCTGGGTGCGTACACCTACGCCATCCTGACGGTCCCTGTGGCCGCCAAGGACACGGTCTATTACCTCTACGGAGGCTCGGCGGTAAAGTTCTCCCTGCCCGACCTGTTCGCCGGGCTCTTCGGCGACGGGATGCTCAGCCTGACCCTGGGGGTCCTGGTGGCCATCGTTCTGGGCGGCTTGGTAGCGGCCTTCTTCGCCTGGCTCATCGGCCTGCCCGTACTCCGTTTGAAGAGCGACTATCTGGCCATTGCCACCCTGGGCTTCGCGGAGATCATCCGCGCGGTGTTCCAATGGCAGGCGCTGGGCCCCATCACCAACGGCGCCAACATGATCACCCAGATCCCCACCTTCTCCAGCTTCAACATCAAGACGGAGAACGGCACCATCTACCTCTCCTCCGCCTTCCCCATGCTCATTATGATCCTCTGTCTGGCGGTCATCGTGATGCTCATCAACTCCTCCTACGGCCGGGCCTTCAAGGCCATCCGGGAGGATGAGATCGCCGCCGAGGCCATGGGCATCAACCTGCCCCGCCACAAGATGCTCTCCTTCTGCATCAGCTCCTTCTTCGCCGGGGTGGGGGGCGCCCTGTTCGCCATGTACGCCAGCAACGCCCAGGCCATGGTGTACACCTCCACCATGACCTATGAGATCCTGCTCATCGTCGTCATCGGCGGGATCGGCTCCATCTCCGGCAGCGTCATGGCCACCTTCCTGTATGTGGCCTGCTCCGAGTGGTGGCTGCGCGGCCTGGACTCCGGCTCCTTCCTGGGGATCCAGTCCGACCTGTTCCGCAACGGCTTCCGCATGGTGGTCTTCTCCGTGGTCATTATGATCGTGGTTCTGTTCTTCCGCCGGGGCATCATGGGCGACCGGGAGATCACTGACTTGCTCAAGAAACGGCCCCGAAAGGCCGCAAAGGAGGCCGCAAAATGAGCCAGAACATTCTCCATGTGGAAAATATCACCATGCAGTTCGGCGGCGTGGTGGCCGTCAACAACCTCTCAGTGGACGTCAACGCGGGGGAGATCGTGGCCCTGATCGGCCCCAACGGTGCCGGAAAGACCACCGCCTTCAACTGCATCACCGGGGTATATGAGCCAACCAACGGCCGGGTGGATTTTCTGGGGCAGCCCATGATCCGCAACCACCCCCAGGGCAAGATGGCCAAGAGCTATTCCGGCCAGAACGCCGCCCTCTATACCGCCCATCCCGACCTGGAGGACCCCGAGGCCCTGGCCGCCATCCAGGCCGCCGGGGACACCAAGACCCGCGGCGCGCTCCAGGCGGCGTATGACAAGGAGCTGGCCGCCCGGACCGAGGCCCTGCGGGCCGCCGATCCCCACGCCTTCTCCGACCATGTGCTCCGGCCCTCGCCCGACCGGATCACCCACCTGGGCGTCGCCCGGACCTTCCAGAACATCCGCCTGTTTTCCGCCCTGACCGTGTTTGAAAACGTGCTCATCGCCAAGCATATGCGGGCCAAGCAGAACGTATTTTCCGCCACCTTCCGCTTCAACCGCGCGGAAGAAAAGCGGATGCAGGAGGAGGCCATGGCTCTGCTGGAGGAGCAGGACCTGGCCCATCTAAAGGACGAAGTGGCCGGCTCCCTGCCCTACGGCCTCCAGCGCCGGCTGGAGATCGCCCGGGCCCTGGCCACCCAGCCCAAGCTGCTCCTTCTGGACGAGCCGGCCGCCGGCATGAATCCCCAGGAGACCCAGGAACTCACCGACTTCATCCATAAAATCCGCGACGAGTACGACCTGTCCATTCTGATGATCGAGCACCACATGGATCTGGTCATGCGGATCTCCGACCGCATCTATGTCCTGGACTTCGGCAAGCTGATCGCCCAGGGCACTCCGGCAGAGGTCCAGAACGATCCTCGGGTCATCGAGGCTTATTTGGGGGTGGCAGACGATGCTGAAGATTGATGAACTGAAGGTCAGCTACGGCGGTATTGAGGCCGTCAAGGGCATCACCTTTGAGGTGCCGGAGCGGAAGATCGTCACTCTGATTGGCGCAAACGGCGCGGGCAAATCCACCACGCTGCGCACCATCGCCGGACTGGTCAAGCCCGCCCATGGCCGCATCCACCTCCAGGGGGAGGACATCACCAGCCTCTCCCCTGACCGCATCGTCTCCAAGGGGCTCACCCTGGTCCCGGAGGGCCGGCGGGTCTTCCCCGACCTGACGGTGCTGGAGAATCTGAAGATCGGGGCCTATCTCCGGACGGACAGCCTGGAGGACGATCTGAACTGGGTCTATGACCTGTTCCCCCGTTTGAAGGAGCGGTCCTGGCAGGCCGCGGGTACTCTGTCCGGCGGCGAACAGCAGATGCTGGCCGTGGGCCGGGCCCTGATGTCCCGCCCCAAGATCATTATGATGGATGAGCCCTCCCTGGGCCTGGCCCCCATCGTGGTCAAGGGTATCTTCGACATCATCCAGGAGATCAACCGGCAGGGGGTCACTGTTCTGCTCATCGAGCAGAACGCCAACATGGCCCTGAAGATCGCCGACGTGGGCTATGTGCTGGAGACCGGACGGATCAGCCTGACGGGGTCCGGCCGGGAGCTTCTGGCCAACGAGGCCGTCAAAAAAGCCTATCTGGGCAGCTGACCATCCCATCACTTTGGGCGCTCTGGAAACAGAGCGCCTAATTTTTTGCCTTTGTTGTACGCTTCCCAGCAACAAACCGCCTGTTTTCTGTCTGGAATGGGGGAGCCTTTCCCCACCATTCAACGAAAGGAGAGAACAGCATGAGTTTCTATGGAAACCGATGTCATATCGGAGGCGTGCCCTGCGGGATGGTCCTGCGGGGCGCGGCCAACGGGGAGTACCGGGCGGTATTCGAGCGGGAGTTTGCCTCCCTGGAGGACATCGAGGGCATCCAGTGGGACCGACCCCAGATCCAGGGGGAGTGCCTCCTGCCCGCCGGGTACGGCTTCACGGTGCGGGACATCCAGTACAGCGCGGCTACCCGGAGCTGCACGGTGGTCCTCCAGGTAGCGGAGCAGTACCTGGGGGATGTGGCCGGATACCAGAGCCAGGTATCAGAGTTGGAGGAGGACCTTGCCCGGAAGGACCGCGAGCTGGAGGAGACAGCGGCCACTCTGGCGGAGAAGGAGGCCGACATCGCCCGGCAGCGGGAGACCATCGCCCAGCAGGCGGAGGCCCTGGCCGAGCTGGAGGCGGCCGGAACGGCGGACCAGGTGGACGCCCAGCTGAGGGCGGCATACACGGAGGGAGTGGAACAGAATGGCTGAGATCAGAGCGATTGCGGTAGAGGCAGTCCGCCAACGGGGGCAGTCGGACGCCCGGGCGCTGGCGGAGCGGGCGGTATCCGGAGCGGCGGACGGCACCGAGCTCACCGCCAGCCAGGACCGCGTCCCCACCTGGCGTACGCGTGACTTTTCCAGTGTCCCCATCGGCACGCCATATAAGTGGAAGGGGCTTGTCTACAAGCTGTGGCAGCAGCACGACGCCACAGAGCAGCCGGACTGGTCCCCGGACCTGGCGGTGAGCCTTTGGGACCTGTGCCACACCACGGACCCCAGGCTGGCCGCCCCCTATGTCCAGGCCCAGGGGACCCGGGGGATGTACCAGCCCGGCGAGGTCTGCACCGAGAACGGCCATGTGTGGCGGTGCGCCCAGGCTGACACGGTCTATCCCCCCTCTCAGCTGCCCGGCTCCTGGATGGACCTGGGGCCCGTAGAGGAGGTACAGAGCTGATGGACTGGACGACCCTGGCAGTGGCCGGGATGAGCCTGGTCGGCACCCTGGCGGGGACCTTTGGCGGCATCCTGGTGGCCAACAAGCTGACCACCTACCGCATCGAGCAGCTGGAGCGGAAGGTCAGCGAGCACAACAAGGTGGTGGAGCGCACCTACAAGCTGGAGGGGCGCATGACCGAGGCGGAGCACGACATCCGGGACCTGAAGGGGGCCGCGTGAGCCTCCCCGCAGGAAGCTTCAGAGAGGAGGAATGGATATGGAACAGCTCTATGGGCGGCTGGCCGCCCTTTTGACGGTGAAAAGCCTGGTCACATTGGCGTTGACGGCGGTATTTATCTGCCTGGCCCTCCGGGGGACGGTGTCCGGCGGGGATTTTCTCACGGTGTTTCTCATGGTGATCTCCTTCTATTTTGGGACGCAAAACCAGCGCCGGAGCGGGGAGAAGCCATGAACCGCCGCCCCATCTCCTATTTTCAGACCGACCCCCGCTGGGCCGCCCTCCCCTACCGGGTCCCCGGAGAGCGCTCCACCATCGGCGGCTCCGGCTGTGGCCCCACGGCGGCGGCCATGCTCATTGAGACGCTCACCCAAAAGACCTTCACGCCGGTGGACGCCTGCGCCTGGTCGGTGGAGCATGGGTATAAGGCTTTGAACCAGGGGACCTATTACAGCTATTTTGTCCCCCAGTTCGCCGCCTTCGGCATCTCCTGCGGCCAACTGAGCTGGGTCAACACCTATGGAAAGCCGGACCACGAGAACCACAAAAAGGCCGCCGGCCTTCTGCGGCAGGGCTATTACCTCATTGCTCTGATGGGCCGGGGACTGTGGACCCGCTCCGGCCACTTCGTGGTGGTCTGGTGGGAGGACGGCCTGATCCGGATCCTCGACCCGGCCTCCACCCGATATGAGCGAATGAACGGCGACCCGGCCCTTTTCCGCAGTCAGGTGAAGTATTACTGGTGGGTGGACGCCAGACCGTTTCAGAGGGAGGAGGAACCCATGACACAGGAGGAATTTCAGCGCCTGGCCGGGGCATATCTGGAGCAGCTGGGCCGCCGGGAGCCCGACCCCGCCTGGGGCGCGGAGGCCCGGGCCTGGGCCCTGGAGCGGGGACTCATCGCCGGTGATGAGCACGGCGCGCCCCGCTGGGAGGCTCCGGTGACCCGCAACCAGCTGGTCACCGTGCTGTACCGGCTGTGGGGCGGAGCCCCCAAGACAGAATAAGCGCATAGAGGACACAAAAGGCTCCCCCGGAGCGGCAGGGAAATCAGATCTGCCGCTCCGGGGGAGCCTCTCTTTTTCACTCAGTATTTGTTCAGCGGGATCTCTCCGTCATCCGTCCCCTTCTCGATGGCCCGGATGACCACGTCATAGCCATAGCTCTCATTGACCTGAATATGGACCCGGTCGCCCACTCTCCGGCCCAGCAGCCGCCGCCCCACCGGAGACTCCTTGCTGATGAGGCCCTTGAGCACGTCCTGTCTCATCGTAGTGACGATCTGATAGACCTCCGTCTCGTCGTCGTCCTCCATGTACACCGTCACCCGGTCATAGAGGCCCACCTGGTCCGCTCCGGAGCGGTCGGAGATGATCACGGCGGTCTTGATCATGTTCTCCAGAAAGCGGATGCGGCTCTCGTTGCGGTTCTTCTCCTGCTTGGCGGCCTTGTACTCAAAATTTTCGCTCAGGTCCCCGAAGGCCCGGGCCTCCTTCACCGCCTCCAGCAGCTGGGGCCGCAGGACGATCCTACGGTGGTCCAGCTCCTCCCGCATCATCCGCAGGTCCTGTTCCGTCAATTCGTTGTGCATGGTCTTTTGACTTCCTCTCAAAAGCTGGGCGGCGCGATGGCGCCGCCCAGTCCTGTTTTCAGCCGCGTTCCGTTTTAAAGGTTACAGAGACGCTTCTGCTGCTGGTCAAGTATACCATAGTGGCATAGCACAAGTCAAACTCCAGGATGTCCCCCACCTGTACGGGTCGGGCCGTGTTCTGCACGTCCACAATGGTGTGATCGGAGGAGGCCCCCAGGATCTTCACCCCCGGCTCCCGGGGGATCAGGTCCTCGCACTCGCCGTAGTCCACCCGGCCCATGGCCAGAAGGGCCCGGCGGCGGCGGCCCCGGTCCACATAGGTACGGGTGCGTCCAAAGGCGTCCACCGACAGCTCGCCCACCGGATAGGAGGGCTTTACCTTACTCTCGATCACCTCCGCCCGCAGGGTGAAAATGTGCTTGTGCATGAAGTCCATGTCACAGCCCCAGATCCGGCCGAAGAGGATCCCCTCCCCGACGCGCAGATGGTTGATCCGCGGAGGCATCGTGCCGTCCAGCACCATACGAATGGAGGAGGACGCGCCGCCGGAGATGATGTCCAGCTTGCGGCCAATGGCGGCCTCCACCCGCTCGGCCACAGCCACCAGCTGATTCATCTTCTCCGGGGTGGCCTGGACCGTGCCGTAGCAGCCCAGATTGGTGCCCACTCCGGCCAGTTCCAGGTGGGGCATCTCCCGCTCCACCTCCAGGGCGGTCTGCACCAGCTCGTCCTGGTCCCAGAAGCCCTCCCGCAGGTCGCCCAGGTCCACCATCAGGATCACCTTGTGGCGGCGCTTGCCCGCGGCGGCCTTCACCGCCCGCTCCATGGCCCGGAGGACCTCCGGCTCGCTGTGGAGGCTGATATCCGTCCAGCGGGCTGTCTCCTCCACCTCGGACATCATGGGGATCCGGATCAGCATCAGGGGGACGGCGATGCCGTTCATCCGCAGGTGATGCAGTTGTTCCAGACGGGAGGAGGCGATGCTGGAGTATCCCACCCTCTCATAGATCCGGGCCGCCCAAGGCAGACCGTTGAAGCCCTTGACCACACCGGCCAACCGGATCCCACTGGCGTCCATCCGGCTTTTCAGCGCCCGGAGGTTGTCCTCCAGCTTGTCCAGATCGATCTCCAGCTGAGGGTAGTGCCATTCCTTGTATTCCATAGATATTCCTTTCTCGTAAACAGAAAGCCGGCAGCGCCACAGGAGCGCTGCCGGCTTTTTCACTGGTAAGAGCCCTCGTCCACGCATGGAGCGCAGCTCTGCTGAGAGACAGACCGTTTCCTTACTTGGCAGCAGCCTGCTTCTTGTAGGGCTTGTTGTCCATATCCTTCAGGGTGATGCCGACATAGGCGCACAGGGCGTTGACAACGGGCATCAGCCAGTTGAAGATGGCATAGATCCCGTACTGGGCCACGCCAATATCCAGGGTGTCGGAGATGTACACACCGCAGGTGTTCCAAGGAACCAGGGGAGAGGTCACAGTGCCGGCGCCCTCAAGAGCGGAGGACAGGACAGCGGGATGCAGGCCCATCTTGCGGTACTCCTCGGCATACATACGGCCGGGGACCACGATGGAGATGTACTGCTCGGGCATGGTCATGTTAGAGATGACGCAGGTGATCTCGGTGAGGGTGACCAGGCCGGCAGGACCCTTGGCCAGCTTCTTGAGTTTGTTGACAACGACCTCCAGCTGGTGGGTGCCCTCCATGATGCCGCCGAACATCATCGCGATGATGGTCATGGCCACGGAGTTCATCATGTTCATAATGCCGCCCTTTTCCAGCAGCTCGATCATGGTGTTGTAGGTATCCTCAGTCAAAGCGCCCTGGAGCATCACGTGCATCTCATCGCTGAAGGTGAAGCCCTCCAGACCAAAGTTGAACAGAGTACCCAGGTCGCAGGAGCCAGACTGGAACACCAGACCCAGGATGGCGCCGGCAAAGATGCCCAAGGTGATGCCGGGAATGGCGGGCATCTTCATGGCCACTGCCACGATGACGATCACGGGAGGCAGAAGCAGGACGGGGTTGATGTTGAACACACCGCCCTCCGCCGCATTCAGGGCGGCGGCGAACTCGGTCACGCGGCTCATATCGGCACTGCCGCCATGGTACTGCATGGCGCCGAGCACACCAAAAGCAACCAAGGTAATGGCGTAGGTGATCGCAGTGGGGATCATCATGGCCTTTACATGGGCCATAACTTCGGTACCAGCCATGGCGGGGGCCAGGTTGGTGGTATCAGACAGGGGGGACATCTTATCGCCGAAGTATGCGCCGGACAGGATGGCGCCGGCGGTCATACCGGGATTCATGCCAAGGCCAAAGCCAATGCCCATCAGGGCCACGCCCATGGTGCCCATGGTACCCCAGGAGGAGCCAGTAGCCAGAGAGGTGATGGAGCAGATCAGGACGCAGGCGATGAAGAAGATGGCGGGATGCATGATCTTCAGGCCGTAGTAGATCATGGTGGGAACGACGCCGGCATTGATCCACACACCGACCAGAATACCCACGATGATCAGGATACAAACAGACTGGAGGGCCTTATAGATGCCGTCCATCATCATCTTCTCAATGCTGTCCCACTTGTGGCCCAGGTACAGGGCCATAACAGCTGCCACACAGACGCCCAGGAACATGGGGACATGGACGCTGGCCTTAAAGATCACAATGCCGATCGCCAATACACCAATCAATGCGCCAAGGGTGATACAGGACTCCCATACCTTCGGCATTCTGGGCTCTCTATTGGATTTATTCGCCTCACTCATGGATTTTTACCAACCTTTCTTTCATTACTTTGCAATAATTGCGTTTCTGATTCAGCGTTGGATTCCCGGTTTTTACCTTGACCTCTGTGAGGTCCATTCCTCCTCTCTCTCCTTTTACATGCTACACACACTCAGTGCTGCTCCGGTGCGCCCGGGGTGTGAGAGCACACCCCGGGACACGGGAGCTCACTGAAAACGTGTCACAGCTCAGGGGCGCAGCGATCAGACGCCCAGCTCGGTCATGGCCTCGTCCAAGGCCTTCACCACCACATCGATCTCCGCCTCAGTGGCGATCAGCGGGGGGATGAAGCGCAGGACGTTGCCGGCGGTGCAGTTGATGAGAACCTTCTTTTCGAAGCACTTGTTCACGATCTGGGGGCCGATCTCGTTGTTGGCCAGCTCGGCGCCGTTGATCATGCCCATGCCGCGGACCTCAGTGATGATGGAGTGCTTCTCCTGGAGCTTACGCAGCTCGGCACGGAAGTACTCGCCCACCTTGACGGCGTTCTCCATCACGCCGCCGTTGATCATGGTGTCCAGGGTGGCTTCCGCCAGGCCGCAGGCCAGAGGGCCGCCGGCGAAGGTGGAGCCGTGGGTGCCGGGGGTCAGGGTCTTGGCAGCGTCGCCGCGGGCGCAGACCGCGCCGATGGGCACGCCGGAGCCCAGAGCCTTGGCCATGGAGCAGGTATCGGGCTCCACACCGTAGTTCTGATGGGCAAACAGCTTGCCGGTACGGCCGGAGCCGACCTGGACCTCGTCAAACATCAGCAGGATGCCCTTCTCGTCGCACAGGTCGCGCAGGCCCTGGAGGAACTCCTTGCTGGCGGGGCGGACGCCGCCCTCGCCCTGGACGGGCTCGGTGAGGATGGCGCAAACGTCGTCGCCCATCTGCTCCTTCACGGACTCCAGGTTGTTGAACTCAGCATAGCGGAAGCCCTCGGGCAGGGGGGAGAACCACTTGGGGTTGTGGACGATCTCCTGGCCGGTGGCGGTGGCGGTGGCCAGAGTACGGCCGTGGAAGGACTTCAGCATGGAGATGACCACATAGCGCTCGGGATGGCCGTGGTCCACCGCGTACTTACGGGCCAGCTTGATCTGACCCTCGTTGGCCTCGGCGCCGGAGTTGGCGAAGAGGACCTTCTCAAAGCAGCTGTTCTCGCAGATCAGCTTGCAGACCTGAATGGCGGGCTCATTGTAGTAGTAGTTGGAGCAGTGCATCATGTCCTTGGCGCGGTCCAGCGCCTCCACGATGGCGGGATGGTGGTGGCCCAGGCCGTTGACGGCGATGCCGCCCACGAAGTCCAGATACTTGTTGTTGTCCAGATCCCAGACCCAGCAGCCCTCGCCGCGGTCCATCACGATGGGCATTCTGGCGTGGTTGCCATACAGATATTTATCCGCAGTGGCGATGGCTTCGGCATTGCTCTTGAACTTCTCGATCATAGGGATTTCCTCCTCATATTTTAGTTCGTTGATGCCCTTTCAGGCTTACTTCCACTTGATGCCCACGCTGGGTACATCCTTACCCACGGTGGTCCCGATGCCCTCGTCGGTAAAGGCCTCATAGAGGATGCTGTGGGGCTTTCTGCCGTCGATGATGTGGACGTTGGTGACGCCCTCCTCGATGGCCTGCACACAGCAGTCTACCTTGGGGATCATGCCGCCGGCGATGGTGCCCTGATCCTTCAGGCCCTGCACGTCGGCGATGTTCAGATAGCTGATCACATCCCGCAGCTTGATGTCGTTACACAGGCCCTCAATGTCGGTGAGGAGCATCAGCTTCTCCGCGCCCAAGGCGCTGGCCAGCTTACCGGCGGCGGTGTCGCCGTTGATGTTGAAGCTATTGCCCTTCCCGTCGGTGCCCACAGGGGCCACCACGGGGATGTACCCGGCGTCCAGCATGGCCTGGACGGGCGCGGCGTTCACTTCCACCACGTCGCCCACGAAACCCAGCTCCTCGCTGCGCTGCACGCACTTGTAGATGTTGGCGCTGATGCCGGACAGGCCCACGGCCTCGCCGCCGATGGCGTTGATGCGGCCCACCAGCTCGCTGTTCACCTGGCCGATGAGCACCGCCTCCACCACCCGCATGATGTCCTCGGAGGTGTAGCGCAGGCCGTTGATGAACTGCACGGGGATCTCCAGCTTCTCCAGCATTTTGTTGATGCCAGGTCCGCCGCCGTGGCTGAGGACGGGCTTCATGCCCAGCAGCTTGAGCATGACCACGTCCTGGAGGACGGCGGCCTTCAGCTCCTCGTTGATCATGGCGTTGCCGCCGTACTTGATCACGATCACCTTGCCGGCATACTTTTTCAGATAGGGCATGGCCTCCATCAGCGTGGCGACCTTATTCGCTACGTCGTTCACAGCACGCCCTCCTTTTTAAGAACGGTAGTCGCCGTTGATCTTCACATAGTCATAGGTCAGGTCGCAGCCAAACGCCTTGGCCTCGCCGTCGCCGCTGTGGAAGTTCACGATGACCGTCACGTCGTGCTCGGTGAGCACCTTCTTGGCCAACTCCTCACTGAAGTCAGTGCCGAAGCCGTTCTCCATCACCACCACCTCGCCGGCGGCGCTCTTCAGGATACAGTCGGCCTTGGTGGGATCCACGTCGGCTCCAGAGTAGCCGGCGGCGGCCATGATGCGGCCCCAGTTGGCGTCCTTGCCGAACAGGGCGGCCTTGAACAGGGTGGACCCGGCGATGGAGCGGGCCACCAGCTTGGCGTCCTTCTCGGTGGGCAGGCCGTATGCCTCTACCACCATCAGATGGGTAGCGCCCTCGCCGTCAGAGGCGATGCGGCGGGCCATATCCATGCAGATGTCGTCCAGCAGAGCGGCAAAGGCAGCCTTGTCCTCCTCCGTCTCCACAGCCACGCCGGAGGCGCCGTTGGCCAGCAGGAACAGGGAGTCGTTGGTGCTGGTATCGCCGTCCACGGTCATCATATTGAAGCTCTTGTCCGTGCTCTTCTTCAGCATCCCCTGGAGCACAGAGGCCTCCACCTTGGCGTCGGTGGTGATGTAAGCCAGCATGGTAGCCATGTTGGGATGGATCATGCCGGAGCCCTTGGCCATGGCGCCGATGCGGACGGTGCCGCCGGACAGCTCCATCTCATAGGCCACTTCCTTGCGGACCGTGTCGGTGGTCATGATGGCCCACGCGGCGTCCGTGCCCTTGTCCTTGCTCAGCTCCGGGACGATGCGGCGCACGCCGTCCAGGACCTTCTCCACAGGGAGCTTCTGGCCGATGACGCCGGTGGAGCAGACAAAGACCTCGTCCTCGCCCAGGTTCAGCAGCTTCTCCGCCTCGGTCTCCACCCGCTTGGCGTCCTCGATGCCCTGGGTGCCGGTGGCGGCGTTGGCGTTTCCGCTGTTGATGACCACAGCGCGGGCCTTGCCCTTCTTCAGGATCTCACGGTCCAGAATGACCGGAGCGGCGCAGAATTTATTGGTGGTGAACATGGCCGCGCAGGAAGCGGGCTGCTCAGAATAGATGATGGCCACGTCGGGCTTCTCGCTCTTCCGGCTCTTCACGCCCACATAGCAGGCGCCCGCCAGAAAGCCCTGGGGAGTGGTAACGCCGCCGCCCTCGATCAGTTTATATGCCATAAATGTCCTTCCTTTCTTCCGTCCAGACCGGACGGGCTGTTCTCACAGGATGTCTGAAAGCCTCCCGGAGCGATCAGGGATACATGGGGGCGATCTTCAGGCCGGTGGTCTCATCCAGGCCGAAGATGATGTTCATGTTCTGGATGGCCTGGCCGGCGGCGCCCTTGCCGATGTTATCGATGACGGAGCTGACCAGCAGGCGCTTGGTGCGGGCGTCATAGGTAGGCGTCATGCAGCACAGGTTGGTGCCGGCGGTCCACTTGGTCTGGACAGGCTTGTTGGCGGGGAACACGCGGACAAAGTACTCGTCCTTGTAGTAACGCTGATACAGCTCATACAGCTCATCGTTGGTGACGTCCTTGTTCAGGGTGGCATAGATGGTGACCTCGATGCCGCGGATCTGAGGAGTCAGGTGGGGCTGGAAGTTGATGAACTGCCAGGTCTCAGGCTTCATCAGATCCTTGCCGGTGAGGTAAGCGATGTTCTGCTCGATCTCAGGAGTATGGCGGTGGCTGCCGCCCAGAGCATAGGCACAGAAGCTGTTGCTGGCCTCAGCCAGGAGCTTGTTGGGGGCGGGACGGCGGCCGGCGCCGGTGTAGCCGCTCTTGGCGTCCACGACGATGGTGTTCTCTACCACCAGGCCCTCCTTCAGGGCGGGGTACAGGCCCAGAGTGGTGGCGGTGGGATAGCAGCCGGGGTTGGAGATCAGGCTCTTGCCCTTGGCCAGATCGCGCTGGATCTCGGGGATGCAGTAGACGGCCTTCTTGGTCATCTCATAGTTGGGGTGGTCCAGGTGGTACCACTTCTCCCACACCTTCGCGTCACGGAAACGGATGTCAGCGCCGAAGTCGATGAACTTCTTGCCGCCGGCCAGGACCTTCTCCGCAATGCCGCACACGGTGCCGGCATCCACGGCGGTAAAGACTACGTCGCTGTCCTCCACGATCTGGGCGATGGTCTCATCGTTGAGGGGCAGGATCTCCTGATCGTAGAAGCCCATCAGCGCGGGATGCTCATCCTGGATCCTGCGGCCGGCGGCGAAGCTGTCGGCCAGGTGGGCGACCTGGGTCTCGGGATGGTTCACCATAAGGCGGAGCAGTTCACCACAGGCATAGCTGGCGGCACCACAGATGGAAAAACGGATCATGACACGATTCCTCCTTTTTGTTATTGGCCTATACTACTTGCGCGAGATTCCATTCCAGCAATCTACATCGGAATTCTAAAACTTTTTTGAATATCCGGTATGGATTCTGTTGAATTTTCTTGAGTCATATTATATAATCAATAGGCAGATTGTACAAGAAATTCTTTTTTCTGCTTCTCATTCCATTCCGGAATGTTCCATTCCTGCCCATCCTATCACACAAGGAGATTTGTTGTCACTATGAGCATACGAAAATACATCGCCTATCTCAAAACCATTGAGACCGGAAGCATCACCCACGCCGCCTCACAGCTGGGCTACACCCAGTCCGCCATCAGCCGGATGATTGCCGATCTGGAGGACTCCTGGGGGGTCACGCTGCTGACCAGAAACCGCTCCGGGATCGAGATCAGCTCTGAGGGCCTCACCCTTCTCCCCAAGCTCCAGGCCATCTGCAAGGACTATGAGGATCTCAACTACGCCATCTCAGAGCTCCACGGCCTCAGCTCCGGCTCCATCCGGGTGGGGGCCTTCTCCAGCATCTCCAGCGGCCGGCTGCCCCAGATGATTAAGGACTTTCACGAGCAGTACCCCCACATCGACTTTCAGCTGATCAACGGGGAGTACAACCAGATCACCAACTGGCTGAGGCGGGGTCTGGTGGACTGCGGCTTTGTCAGCCTGCCGGCCGCCAACGACCTGGACGCCTCCTTCCTGCTTCAGGACACCCTGGTGGCCATCCTGCCGGAGGACCACCCGCTGGCCGGCGCCCCGGTCTATCCCATTGAGCGGCTGTCCAGCGAGGACTTCATCAACCTGAAGGAGGAGCAGGACTATGAGATCACCAAATTCCTGGACCATCTTCAGCAGAAACCCAACATTCGGTATGAGGTCAGCAACGACTATGCCATCCTGTCCATGGTGGAGTGCGGACTGGGAATCAGCGTGGTCCACGAGCTGATGCTCCACCCAAACCGCTATCACATCTGTCCCAAAAAGTTCGACATCCCGCAGGTGCGGGACATCGGGATCGCAGTCAAGAGAGACGTTCCGCCCTCCACTATTACACGCTTATTCGTTGAACACGCCAAACAGTGGGTCAAGAAAAATCTTCCAAATCAAGGAGAAACCAGCGCCGGTATTTGAGCATCCTGTCAAAACTAACCAACTCGCTCTCCCGCTTCTTTGTTTCGTTTAGCCAATCATACCATAAAATTGCAGAAAAAGAAAGGGGAAATTGCAAAAAATTTTACCGCAATATTATTTATAATTTTAGTATAATTATTCATTTTTGTGCTCCGCCGCCCTCAAGCTGCCTCCCCCTTCCGTCCTGGGCCCTCCTCCTGGTCCAGCCCGCCGCCTCACCGCCGCCGGGCCTACTCCCCCAAACCTGACCGCCCGCAGCCCGGAGCCTCCGTTTTGTGGTCCAGAAAACATTTTCTCTCTTACGAAGCCCAACGGGCGCGGTCCTGCTTTTGCAGGAACCGCGCCCGTTTTATTCACATTATCCAGTTTTCTTGTCCGGGAGCCGGGCAGTTTTTTTATTGCTTCTCCCACTCCTCCGGATGGAAGCCCACCAGCACACGCTCCCCGTCCACCAGGATCGGCCGCTTGACCAGCATCCCATCTGTGGCCAGCAGGGTCAGCTGTTCCTCCTCCGTCATGTCCTTCAGGCGGTCCTTGAGGCCCAGGGCTTTGTACAACTGCCCGGAGGTATTGAAAAACTTTTTCAGCGGCAGCCCGCTGGCCTTCCACCACGCGTTCAGCTCCTCCCGGGTGGGGCGGTCCTCCTTGATGTCCCGCGGCGTATAGGACGCCCCCCGCTGGTCCAGCCACTTTCTGGCCCTCTGGCAGGTGGTGCATTTGGGGTAGCAGATCAACAGCATATTTGTCTCCTCCTGTCAAAATGGGCTCCGGCGGCGCGCCGGAGCCCGGGTTGGATCAGTAATTCATCTGCTTGCGCCGGGACAGGTTCATGGTCCCGTCCTGCATCTGGTCCAGGCTGTCCAGGCTCTTGCCGGTGCCCTCGGCCACGCAGGAGATGGCGTCCTCCGCCACATGGGTCTCGATGCCGGTGTGGGACTCGATCAGCTTATCAAAGCCCCACAGCAGAGAGCCGCCGCCCGTCATCACGATGCCGTTGGTGGAGATGTCGGCCACCAGTTCCGGGGGCGTGCGCTCCAGCACCCCGTGGATGGCCTCCAGGATGCGGCTGGAGACCTCTTCAAAGGCCTCGATCATCTCGCTGGAGGAGACGGAGAACACACGGGGCAGGCCGGTCATCAGGCAGCGGCCCTTGATCTCCATGGTGACCTCCTCCGGCCGGGGGAACACGCAGCCGATGGACATCTTCAGCTCCTCGGCGGTGCGGTCGCCGATGAGGACGTTATGTTTTTTGCGGATATATTTGACCACAGCCTCGTCAAACTTGTCGCCGGCGATCTTGATGGAGGCGGACTCCACCACGCCGCCCAGGGAGATCACCGCGATGTCGGCGGTGCCGCCGCCGATGTCCACCACCATGTGTCCGTCCGGCTTGGTGATGTCGATGCCGGCGCCGATGGCGGCGGCCACGGGCTCCTCGATCAGATAGGCCCGGCGGGCGCCCGCCTGGATCCCGGCGTCCACCACAGCGCGCTCCTCGACCTCGGTGATGCCAGAGGGCACACAGATGAGCAGCCGGGGCTTGAACAGGGAGAAGGTGGTCACCTTCTTGATAAACTCCTTCAGCATCCGCTCCGTCATGTCATAGTCGGAGATCACGCCCTCCCGCAGGGGCCGCATGGCCACAATGTTCCCTGGGGTGCGGCCCAGCATCGCCTGGGCATCAGTGCCCACCTTCAGCAGTTTGCCCGTGTTCTTATCCATGGCCACCACCGAGGGCTCCCGCAGGACCACACCCTTGCCCTTGATGTATACCAGAACGGAAGCGGTACCCAGATCGATCCCGATGTCCTTACTGAACAAATTAAACATAGCCTTCCACCTTATCTATTTCATTCCCGGCCCGGTGCTTCCGGACTGGTCCCTTGTTATATCACTGCTATTCTTCATTATAACGGCTCGTGCGGCGGTTTTCAACTATTATTTCGCTGTATTTCTTTCTGTTTACGCCAGAGCCGTATTTCATTTTTTCCTGCCGCGCCTCTCCGGCGGGCGCGGCAGCTTTTTTGTAGTATAGCACAGGGCCTGGCAGGGCAATGTTAAGTTTTTCTTAAATTTTCCACCGTCCGGCCGCCTTGAGCCTCATCAGCTCCCACCGCCGCGCATCACACGCCGGCGCCGCCCGGGCTCTCACGCTGAAATTTTGTGTACACGGACATGAGAAAGAGGGGGCGCGCCGCGCTCCCTCTCCCTCCGTCTCCCGCCGCCGTGAGGCGTCTGGCCCTCAGCCCTGTCCCAGAAGGAGCAGGATCAGGCCATAGACCACGCTGGCGCTGATGCCGAACACCAGCACCGGCCCGGCCACCACGAACAGCTTGGCCGCCGTTCCGGTGATGAGCCCCTCGCTTTTGAATTCCAGCGCCGGGGAGACCATGGCGTTGGCAAAGCCGGTGATGGGCACCAGAGTACCCGCCCCCGCCCGCTTGGCGATCTTGTCGAACAGGCCCAGCCCGGTGAGCAGCGCCGCCGCCAGGATCAGCGTCACCGAGACGGCGGTCCCCGCCTGCTCCCGCTCCAGCCCCAGGCTCTGGTACCACTCCAGCAGCCCCTGCCCCACGGCGCAGATCCCGCCTCCCACACAGAAGGCCCACGCCAGGTCCTTCCACAGGGGAGAGGGCTGCGCCTTGCCGCGCACCAGCGCGTCATACTCCTGATTGCTCAGATCCATCTCCGTTTCCCCCATTCCCGCCTCAGGCGGAGTGATGCTCTCCAGTATGCCCCATTCCGAAAAAATCATGCGCCCGCATGACCCGTACAGACCAGGCATACAGTGGAACAGGCTGGACAGACCTCCGGCCCAGCCGGAAAGGTGTGGATATGGAATGATATATGAAAAAAAGCAGCTGATCCCGGTTTTCTGCCTGACGCTGCTGGCTGGGATGGGCCTGCACGCCCTGTACAGGCTCTGGCCCAACGCAGTCACGGCACTGTTCTCTCCCGTGCGGGAGAGCCTGTGGGAGCACATAAAGCTCCTTTTTTGGCCCTATCTGGCTGCCGCACTTTGGATCTGCCGGGGCCGCCCCACCGCTCTGCGCCCCTGGCTGCTGGCCCTTCTGCTGATGTGCGGACTGCTGCTCGCCCTGGGCTATATCTACCACATCGCTCTGGGGGGCGAGCACCTGACCTTTGATCTGGCCCTCTACCTGCTAGCCCTGCTGCTGGCCTTTGGACTGCCTCTGCGCTTCTCCGGGCCGTTCCGGGGCCTGCGGTGGCAAATCCCCCTGGCGGCCGCCGCAGTTCTGGGACTCCTGCTGGCGGTGTTCACCCTGTATCCCCCGGATGCCCCTCTCTTTTGGGACCTGTCCGGCCTCCGGACCTGGATCTCTCATCCCCTTTGACCTCTTCCCTTCCCGTCCCTCCTCTGCTATACTGGAGACAGTGATCAGAGAGGAGGATGTCCATGGTCCTGTTCGGTCTCCGGGGGCTCATCCGCCGGGAGCAGGCCCGGCAGCTGCTGGCCTGGTCAGTCCGGCGGCACTGGGGGTTTATTTCCCTGCCGGAGCTGGCCCAGTGGCAGCGGGGCAAGCCCTATTTTCCCCATCTCCCCCGCTGTCAATTTAATCTGTCCCACAGTGGTACGCTGGCCCTGTGCGCCCTCTCAGACCGCCCTGTTGGAGTGGACATCCAGATGGTCCGCCCCGTCTGGCGGGACAGTCTGATAGACCGGTCCTGCACCCCCGGTGAGCGGGCCTGGCTTCGCTCCCGTCAGGACCGCCCGGAGGATTTCACCGCCCTGTGGGCCGCCAAGGAGTCCCTGGGCAAGCAGAGCGGGGGCGGACTGCCCTACCCTCCCTCCCGGCTGGCCGTCCCTCTGCCCCTGCCGGGCGCCCCCTTCAACCCAGAGGAGGTCTACCTCTCCCAGGGGCGGTTCCTCCGCTTCTACTTCGGCGATGGCTGGGTGGGGGCCGCCTGCGGCCTGGAGCTCCCACCCCAAGATATTGTTTGGATCGACGCAAAAACTCTGAATGAAAACAGATAGCCGCCGGCTGAGCCGGCGGCTATCTGTTTCTTTCACTATTCTATCGCTTCAATTCAGATGACCCCGGCCAGCACCAGCGCGAAGGCCACAAAGGTGGCCAGCAGCGCCAGGGCAAACAGCAGGAACCCGGCGTTGAGGGTCTTGCCCTGCCTGCTCTTAGAGGGAGGCACCACCCCCGCCCGGCGCAGCGCACCCACCACCGGGGGGTAGAGCAGCAGGGTGGCCGCCATGTTCATCCCGCCCTTGGCCAGGTTGAAGGGGAGGAACAGGGTGGGCAGAAGGGCGGCCACATCCGCCCGGGAGAAGTTGGTCATATACAGGGGGGTGATGAGGTAGTTCCACAGCAGCATCACCGCCACCAGGCACACCGTGCCGCAGGCCAGGCCCAGCACCGCGCCTTTCTTGGTGTGCATCTTTTTGTAAAGGTAGGAGGCGGTGCAGCAGAAAGCGCAGGTGGCCAGGGCGTTCATAATGAAGCCGATGGGCCCGGTGGTGCTGATGGTGATCATCTCGATAAACGCCACCAGAATAGAGATGACCGCGGCGGCCAGAGGCCCGAAGGTAAAGCCGCCGATGCAGATCACCACATCCTTGAAATCGAAGTCCAGGAACATCACGCTGGGCATCAGCTTGGACACCAGCATCACGATATAGGCGATCCCGGTGAGCATGGCCATGCTGACCAGGGTCTTGGTGTCCCAGGCGCTGCGGACCTTGGGACGGACGGCAGAGGAATTTGACATAGACATAAAAAACACTCCTTTTGTTTTGGTACACCAGAAAGCACAAGTCTTCCAGGTGCAAAACAATAAGGAGGTGCGCTGAACGCCTGCGGGTCCTGCAGCCGTTCCATTGTTTTCACACATCTTCTTCCATCCGGACTATTACCGTTGGTCCCGGAGTTTCACCGGGTCAGCGGGCGCAACATCAGTTTACTGAAATCGCGCCCGGTCGCGGACTATACCGCCAGTGGGGAATCACACCCCGCCCTGAAGACCGTTCATTCAGTTGTCCAACTCCTATTATACTCAGATCCGCCCAAATTGCAACCCCGATTTTGTCTCCCCGCCTGGGCGGTGTCAGAGGAATTGCATGGAAAAATGACGGAAACAGGAAATCCACCTCGGGTATAGAAGGCTCCGCCGGGACGCAAGATAGCTGCGGATGTTCCATCCAAGAAGATCATCCAAAGCAAACAGAAAAAAACAAAACAAAAAGGAGAGACAACAAAATGTCCAGTAACAGCAACAGCAGCAACAAGCTGGTCGTGCCCAGCGCCCGCGAGGCCATGAACAAGTTCAAGATGGAGGCCGCCAACGAGGTGGGCGTCAACCTGAAGCAGGGCTATAATGGCGACCTGACCAGCAAGCAGGCCGGCTCTGTGGGCGGCCAGATGGTCAAGAAGATGATCGAGTCCTACGAGAACGGCCTGAAGTAATCTGTCCCAACGCACTGAGCCTTTTTTTGAGTAGGTAACCGCCAGCCGGGTATTCCATCCCCCACGGGAGGGAGCGCTGTCAGTTGGAGCCGGAGCAGACTCCGGCGCCCGTGACAGTTTTCCTTCCTCAGGGGGTGGCAATACCCGGCTCTTTCTGTTAAAATAGGAACTATTGGGCCGGTCGAAACGGTTTTTCCACCAGCTGTATTGTCCCCACCGTGGGAAGGTGCCCCGCCTTTTTCAGCTATTTCTACAAATAGAGGCCGTCTCATTTGGTGAAAATAGAAAAGTACCCGATGACAAAAAATAATTCTTTACAATATTACATTAGCGTGCTAAAATACGAAAGTACCAGGGGGTACGGTTTGGATGGCCGCGCCGCCGGAATGGAGGTAACTGAATGATGAAAAAGATGTTTGCAACCATGCTTGCCCTCTCCATGTGCCTGTCTCTGGCCGCCTGCGGCCCCAAGAGCAGCGCCAGCACTTCCGGCTCTTCCGCCGGGACTTCCGCCTCTTCCGCCTCCGGCAGCCAGACGGCCGCCAGCGACGTGGACTATGTGAAGGAAAAGGGCACCCTGATCGTCGGCATCACCGACTTCGCCCCCATGGACTACAAGGCTGAGGGCAGCGACGAGTGGATCGGCTTTGACGCCGACATGGCGAAGGCCTTTGCTGAAAGTTTGGGCGTAGAAGTTGAATTTCTGGAGATCAACTGGGACAACAAAGCCCTGGAACTGGAAAACAAAGGTGTAGACGCCGTTTGGAACGGTATGACCCTTACCGACGATGTCAAGGCTCTGATGGCCACCTCTGATCCCTACTGCCTGAACGGCCAGGTGGTGGTCCTGTCCGCCGATGTGGCCGACCAGTATCAGACCGCGGAGAGCCTGTCCGGGCTGAGCTTCGCGGTGGAGAACGGCTCCGCCGGCATGGAGCAGGCCGAGGCCGCCGGTCTGGACTATGTAGCCATGGACACCCAGGCCAAGGCCCTGATGGAGGTCGCCTCCGGCACCTCTGACGCCGCCATCATCGATCTGCTCATGGCGGTCGCCATGGTCGGCGAGGGCACCAGCTACCCCGACCTGACCTACACGGTGCAGCTCAGCAGTGATGAGTACGGCGTGGGCTTCCGCAAGGGCTCCGACCTGGCAGAGGCCTTCAGCAGCTTCTGGAAGGAGGCCTATGACGCCGGTACTGTGATGGAGATCGCCGAGAAATACGGCATCCAGGATGTCATGATCGAGAAGTGATCCCCGCGCCGCATCCCAATTTATTTCTGACAGGGCAGAGGGCGGAAGCGCTCTCTGCCCTGCGCTGACCAAAAATTCCGTTGAGGTGAACCTGCGATGTATTCATTCTGGGACGTAAATGTCGCCATGCTGGAGGGCTCGGTGACCACGCTGCAGATGTTCGTTCTGACGCTGCTCTTCGCTCTGCCTCTGGGCCTGATCATCTCCTTCGGGTCTATGAGCCGCTTCTCCCCCCTCCGGTGGCTGACCAAGACCTTTGTGTGGATCATCCGGGGTTCCCCGCTGATGCTCCAGATCCTCATCGTGTTTTACGGCCCCGGCCTGCTGTTCGGCTGGAAGGCCCTGCCCCGCTTCACCGCGGCCCTGGTGACCTTTGTCATCAATTACGCCTGCTACTTCTCCGAGATCTACCGGGGCGGCATCCAGGGCGTGCCCAAGGGCCAGCAGGAGGCCGGCCAGGTGCTGGGCATGACCAAGAGCCAGATCTTCTTCAAGGTCACCCTGCTCCAGGTGGTCAAGCGCATCGTCCCCCCCATGGGCAACGAGTTCATCACCCTGGTGAAGGACACCTCCCTGGTCCGGGTCATCTCTGTGTATGAGATCATCTGGGTGGGCGAGTCCTTCATCAAAAAGGGCATGATCTGGCCCCTCTTCTACTGCATGGTGTTCTACTTACTGTTCAGCGGCGCACTCACCCTGGCCCTGGGGTGGTTCGAGCGCAAGCTGAGCTACTTCAAATAAGGAGGCGGCGAAATGTCTATTTTACAGGTCCAACACATTGAGAAGCATTTCGGCGACACCCGGGTGCTGGAGGACATCAGCTTCGAGCTGGAGCAGGGCCAGGCCCTGGCCATCATCGGCTCCTCCGGCAGCGGTAAGACAACGCTGCTGCGCTGCCTGAACTTTTTGGAGACCCCCGACCGGGGACGGATCCTGGTCCGGGACAAGGTCCTCTTCGACGCGGGCGACCCCGCCACCCAGCGGGAGAGCGAGATCCGCAAAAAGCGGCTCCACTTCGGCATGGTGTTCCAGTCCTTCAACCTGTTTCCCCAGTACACGGCGCTGAAAAATGTCACCCTGGCCAAGGAGCTTCTGGCCCAGGAGCGGCCCGATTTCAAGCAGAACAAGCGGGCGATCCTGGAGGAGATCGAGGCGGAGGGGCGTGCGCTGCTGTCCAAAATGGGGCTGGCGGAGCGGGCGGGACACTATCCTCACCAGCTATCCGGCGGCCAGCAGCAGCGGGTAGCCATCGCCCGGGCCCTGGCCCTGTCCCCGGACATCCTCTGCTTTGATGAGCCTACCTCCGCCCTGGACCCGGAGCTCACCGGCGAGGTGCTCAAGGTCATCCGGGGTCTGGCGGAGCAGAAGACCACCATGATCATCGTCACCCACGAGATGGCCTTTGCCCGGGACGTGGCCGACCAGGTCATCTTCATGGGCGGCGGCGTCATCGTGGAGCAGGGCGACGCCCGCCAGGTCATCGAGCGCCCCCGGGAGGAGCGCACCCGGCAGTTCCTCTCCCGCTATGAAGAGAGTTCTGCGGCGGGCAGCGAGCCTTAACCCCCCATCATCGACATCGGTACAAAAACGGAGCCGGCCCCTCGGGCCGTGCATCTGTCAAGTAAAAGTAGACACAAAAAAGCGCAGCTAACAGAAGCCCAGTTCGGTCCTGTACTGAACTGGGCTTCTATAGCCC
>CABIYX010000032.1 GCA_902363045.1 Clostridiales bacterium | reverse complement strand
ATAGAAGCCCAGTTCAGTACAGGACCGAACTGGGCTTCTGTTAGCTGCGCTTTTTTGTGTCTACTTTTACTTGACAGATGCACGGAGATCTATTCTCTGGCCGCTTTTTTCTTGTTCTCTAATTCCGCCGGATCGGCGGTTGCCTGACCTGCTACAATGTCGTTGAACCGATCAAAAGTCTGCATGGCCCTGGCCTGGGCAGAGGCGATAGCGTGAGCATAGATGTTGGCCGTGGTGGAGGTCTGAGCGTGGCCGAGCTGGCGGGATACCACCACCAGTGGGGTGCCGTCGGCGATCATCAGTGAGGCGTAGGTGTGCCGCAGACTATGGACAGTCACTTTTGGGAGCCCGTTGCGGGCCACGAAGGCGCTGAACCACTGCGTCACGCTGTCCGGAAAGATGGGCGCCCCCATATCAGTGGTGAACACCCGGCCGTCCTGATCCTCCCAGGCATCCCCCAGCTTCTCCCGCTGGGCATCCTGCCAGCGTTTATACTCCAGCAGTATCATCACCGCCGCAGTGGAGATAGGCAGCGGCCGGGCGGAGGAGTCCGTTTTTGGAGCGCCTACATAGACTCCCATCCCCGGTAAGTAGTTGGATGTCTGCCGGATGGTGATAGTGTGGGCGTCCAGATCCACATCCTGCCATCGGAGCCCCAGCAGCTCCGCCCGGCGCAGCCCGGAGAGCAAGTCAAAGGTGATGACCGCCCGCCAGCGGATGGGCTCCTCCTGCAGCAGCTCCAGGAGCCGCCGGGCGTCGGCCTCCTCCAGATAGGCAGCCTCCCGGCGGCCTAGGGCGGGCTTCTCTGCGGCATCCGCTGGATTGCTCTGAATATATCCCCATTTGACCGCCCGCGAGAGGATGGAGGATAGAGTACGGTGATAGGAGATCACACTGGCCGGGGCTATCGGCTCCCCGTGCGTTGTCACGGTGAATGCTTTGTTGAGAGATATATCCAGAACGGCCGCGATGGCGTCGGCGGAGTTTTTATTTACTGGCTTCCCCTCTATGGCCTGGTTGATGGTGGCCCGGCTGACACCGGCCTTGCGGGAGAAGGCGGACAGGGCGCCGCGCTGGGTACCGATCCGGGCCCGAAGGTCCAGCTTGCAGACGGCGGTGACGCGGTTCCGGACGCCGCTCTCCTGGAGGTTGCGGTAAAAGCTGTTGACATGAGCTGTGCGGAGATCACAGAGCCGGATGTGGCCCATGGCCTGGTTGATCCGAACCAGGTTCTCGGTGTAGGTGCGGACGGTCTTGGGCTTCAGGTAGAGCTGGGCGTACTCGGCCATGTACTTGGCCGAGAAGTCAGCGAAGCGGATATTGGCGTTGGCGGAGGCCCCGGTCTTGACCTGCTCCTCGAACAGCACGGCCCGCCGCTCCAACTCCTTTTTGATCTGCCGCTCTGTCATGCCTGGTTCCGGAACCCAGGTCATGTACTGCCGGATGCGCTTGCCGGTATAGTCATAGCCCTGGGAAACGGTGATCTTATAGCCCTTCCCCTGTTTTTGAATGGTCGCCATGGGTATTTTGCTCCTTTCGCTTGCCAATACTGCCCCGTCGTGGCAGAATGAAAGAGTAAAGTCAGCTCTATATAGAGTTGTGGATTGAAATTGGGCGAATGGTGTGGTATGCTGTCGGTGGCGCTGCTGGACAGTAGCGGTCAGCCCTTCTTGACGGAGGGCAGCTTCTTTGCCCTCCGATCTCACGAAAGGGGGGGGGGGGCTGCCCAATGGTTACATATTCTGCCCTGATTCCCTCGTCCGGTATCGCGAGTACCGGGCGGGGGAGTTTTTATTTTAGGATGCGTTTGCCTTCTGATAGTAAGTATTCCAGCAAGACACGATGGAATCATTATCGAATGGAATAATTGGGTTTTCAGAATCCAGTGTCTCGATATTCAGATTTAAAATAACCGGATCTTCACCCTCTCCCCAATATGTACTAATGTCTGCATTAGCTGTCTCTCCGGTTGCAAGTTGTCCTGTATAAGAGTAGTATCCGCCTAACTCCATAGTCTCATATTCTTCTACATCATACATATCCTCATATTTATAGTATCCAATCCACTCAACGCTATATCCAACAGGGAAATATCCTAAGTTCTCTAAGTAAGTATCCATGTACTCCACAATAGATTGATAGTGTTCTTCAGTGGCCTGCTGACGGTCGATAGTGGCATATGGGGTCCCTCCGCCGCACGAAGATAGGGCCAAACATGACGCTACGCACAATGATAATGCCAGAGCATGCTTTTTCATTTCTCATTTCCCCCTTTTATTTATTCCGCCCTCCGGCGGTTGGGCACTAATTCAACATTATATTTCTCATGCGATATTCTGCTAGGTTTGTGGGAACACCCATGTAAAGCGCTACGTCATAGATTGACCTATCCAGAAACGGCTTTAATTCTTCGTCTGAGTAGACCATACAGACCGAAAATTGGTTGGCCTGTACCTCTAATTTGTTCACCGAAAAGAAGGTCGAGGCCCGAAGAAACGGTGTATTTGTGTCCGGGTGGAGTATGGAGTGTGCTAATTCGTGTCCGCAGGTAAACAACGCTTGTTGCCGCGCTAAATCCTGATTGATGTGGATAAACTTTTGACGCAAACTCTTACTGTAATACCCACGAATACTCCCGAGAGGTTCATATACAACAATAATGTTCCGCCGCTCCGCAATCTCAAACGGGTCTCTTGAATTGTATTTCTTGCAGATATTCTCTGCCAGACCCTTAATATCCACGTTATTCTCCTTCTTTACGATACTTTTTAGGAGTAAACTTCTGCTTTGCAATCCTCTTACTGATTTCCAGCTGGTTTCTAAGGCTCACTTCAAGGAGCTGTCTGGTTTCATCATCGATTGGCTCCCCGTCAAACATAAGCCCGTCCGTCGGTCCATTCAGATCGGCAATCATGGCCGACAACCGGCGTTCAATGTCGCGCTCGTCCTTCTCTGTAAGGTCGGGCGCTTTTTTTGTTTCTTCCCCGGTTAAAAGGTAATCAACGGAAACATTAAAGTACTCTGCAATTTTCATAAGCGTAGTTGTATCGAGCGATTTTTTTCTTCCATTTTTCAAGTCGGAAAGAACGCTGCGCCGGAATCCAAGCTCTCCACACAGAGCTCCGGGCGTAATTTTTTGTTCGTTACAAAGTGCATAAATGTTTTCGTACAAATTGTACATTTACACGTACCTCCATTTGTGCAAGCGGATGAAAGTACGTTAGAACATAAATATAGCTTGACTTGTACGTGAGAATGTACTAGAATACTCACATAGACGACCCGTCCAACGTACTTATCTTGTTTGGTGACGCTTTCATGATAGTACATTAAGACGTACTTGTCAACAATGAATATAAGGAAGGAGGTATTTTCGTGGATTCATGCAAATTCACGTCGTTTGGTTTGTGCGTAAAGACGGAGCTGCTAAAGCGTGGAAAGACACAGAAGTGGTTGGAGTCGGAAATCACAAACCGAACGGGGCTTTTTGCAGACAGTGGGTACATGGACAAAATTCTGAAGGGGAAGCGTAATGCCCCCAAGATTGTCCAGGCTATCTGCGATATTTTAGAGATCCAGAATTACAATCAAGATACCAGAGCAGAAGCCCGATAAACCGGACTATTCAAGAAAGGGGGTGAGGGAGGGGATGCAAGCAATCATTGCAAGCGGGAGCGCAGAAGAAATCGCCGCCCTTGCATTAGCGGTGCAAGAACGGCGAGCGGTCGATCCGGATATACTTCGTTATCTGGCGGATCGTAAAGCTGCGATGGAGGCGGTTCAGAGCCGTTCGGGCTGACCTCCTTTGGACGCATAGTCTTCTTTGATCTTTTTCATAAGCGCCTTGGAAAGATCGAGGTCGCCCCGGATGAACGTAAATTGTGCGGCGTTATCCGGATTCTTGAGGCAGTTTTCGCAGTAAACGCAGTATTTTTCAAGTGCACTATACAAAACTGCTTCTTCCAAAATTGTGAATTCCATAGACTCACCCCCCTTTTTGTGTCCAGTGTATCACGGGGCGGAGATATGGACAAGTTTGGCCATATTTTTTCGATAGGAGGTATCACTATGTCAGACAAGCTTATCCCGCGCATGAGGACTGCGGCCAAGATTGTGGCCGAACTTAGGGCTATGGATCCCGGCTGCGAGGTCACGGAATACTACATCCGCCAGCTGATCCGCGAGGGCGCCGTGCCCGTTGTATGGGCTGGCCACAAAGCCTTGGTCAATCTGGACGATGTGATCGATTTGCTCCAACAGGGGACGCAGCGGCCAGAGGAGGAGCCGGAGACCATAGGCGGAATCCGGCGGCTCAAGGCGATTTGACCGCATCAGGCCGTTGCTGAACACCCCGCCCACCAACCACTACATCGATAAGGAGATCTGCGCTATGGATAACGCTGCCAGGTGGGAGAATCCCACCAAAATATCAGACCCGACCCTGTACCACTGGCGCTGTGAGCGCCGCTGGGCCGCGCGGGACCGCCGCCTGGATCGCCTGGTGCTGCGGTGCCTGAGCACCGCTGCCGGCCTGATGGCCGCGGCGCTCTGCCTGGCCCTGATGGTCGGTTGATCCCCGAACACACCCGCCTGATGATGGCCAGCTGGGGACTGGCCGAAACGCTCCATAGCCGGGGCGTCGCGGGAACCCGCCGGCTTCAGGGGAGATCACCGCCCCGATGAGATATACCGCACCTGGACAACGAGGCACAACCTATTCCCTGCTGGGCGCTCTGCGGAAGCACCCCATTACACACACCGGCTTCCGACTATTTATCCCCAACCAACCGCGGAGCGTCCAGCAGAGGGTAGGATACTCTCTTAACGCTGAAAGGAGTTGTTCACTATGGTTGAAATCAAGATCACCGGCGCTACGCCCACGGAAGCGCTGACCTCTCTGGCCGCGTTTGGCCTGCACTGCCAGGCGGACCCCTTGCTCGACACCGCTGCCCGCCAGCTGCTGGCGTCCGGAGGAGGGAGCGCGGAGGCTGCCGCGCCCAATGCGTCCAAGTACCCGTCTGCCCCTGCCGCCCCCGCTGCCCCTATGGTACCTCCTGCGGTTCCTGCGCCGGTGCCGGCCCCGCCCCCCGCGACACCCATTCCCCTCACCGTACCGACTGCCCCGGCCGCTCCAGCTGCCCCAGCTCCTGCCCCTGTCCCCGTTGCCCCGGCAGTTCCTGGCCCGACTGCGGCCCCTGGTAGTATGCCCACCGCTGCCGCGCCGGCCCCCTCGTACACCCTGGAGCAGCTGTCCAAGGCCGGCGTGGATCTGACCGCCTCAGACCCCGCCAAAATGGGTGAGCTGCGGTCCCTGCTGGCCCAGTACGGTGTGCAGGCCATCACGCAGCTGCCCCCGGCTCAGTACGGCGCTTTTGCGACCGCTTTGAGAGGATTGGGGGCCCGGATCTGATGGATGCCCGTGTTACTTACTGCCTGGACGCGGCACAAAAAGGCTGCGTCTGCGTCCGGTGCGCCAGGGCAGCGGTGGAACCTGCCGGCTGCTGCGTCCGCCACCCCGATGTCTACTGCCCGCCCGGTCTCGTGCCGGGCGGGGTCAGGCAGAGCTGTCCGGACTTCGTGGCGGCCCCGAGGGGAGGTGACGGCCATGCCCCCCAGTGATCACGCCCTGCTTGGAGCCAGTAGCTCCAAACGCTGGCTGAACTGTCCGCCCTCTGCACGGCTGGGGGAGGGGCTCCCGGATACGCCCAGCGGCTACGCCGCCGCTGGCACCCTGGCCCACGCAATCGCTGAGCTGAAGGTGCGCAAGTATATCGAACCCATGAGCACCCGGTCGTATAACAGCCAGATGAAGAAGCTGAAGGCGGACGAGCACTACGACAAGGGGATGGACGCCGCCACCGACGCCTACCTGGAGCACATCAAGGCTCTGGCCATGTCCTACGGCGCCGTCCAGCCCTTCATTGTGCCGGAGACGAAGGTGGACTTCAGCGACTATGTACCGGAAGGCTTTGGCACCGCCGACTGTATTGTGGCCGCACCTCCCAGGATGTGCGTAGTGGACTACAAAAACGGCGCCGGCGTGCTGGTGGAGGCGGAGAACAACGCCCAGATGATGCTCTACGCTCTGGGGGCGCTCAAGACCTATTACCCCATCTACGGGGACTCCATCCAGGAGATCCACCTATCCATCGTTCAGCCCAACGCCGGTGGGATCCGGGAGTGGAACACCACAGTGGAGGCCCTGCGGAAGTGGGGCGAGACGGTGGTGAAGCCGGCGGCGGCCCTGGCCTGGGAGGGCAAGGGGGACTTCGCCCCCGGAGACTGGTGCCGCTTCTGCAGGGCTCGCGCCCAGTGCAGCGCCCGCGCCAGGCAGATGCTGGAGCTGAGCGAGGCCCCCGTAGCCGGACAGCCCTTTGATGGCGCGCTCTATACTGACGAGCAGCTGGGCGGCATTCTCACCCGCGGCCGGGCCCTGGCGGCCTGGATCAAGGATGTGGAGACCTATGCCCTGTCCGCCGCCCTCTCCGGACGGCAGATCGGCGGCTATAAGGTGGTGGAGGGCCGGGGCTCCAGGGACTGGGCCGGCGGCGCTGACGCTGCCTTCGCTCAGCTGCAGAGCCGCGGAGTTGCCGAGGCGATGCTGTACGAGCGCAAGCCGGTGTCCGTGGCCGCCCTGGAGAAATCCATGGGCAAAAAGGAATTCGCGGACACCGCCGGAGACCTGGTCATCAAGCAGCCGGGTAAGCCCGCCCTCGTCCCGGAGAGCGACCCCCGCAAGCCCTATACGCCCGCAGAGGCGGCTTTTGAGGCGGTGACACCGGATGGCTGAAACCGTATACACTCTGGATGGAAAGCTGCATACCCTGCTGGGAAGCTGCACCATCGGAGAGATCGTCCGTGAGTATGCGGGCGAAGATGCTGCCAGGCTGGTCGAGGAACTCGCCGGGCAAAATGCCCGCGCCGAGGCCGATGTTGAAACAGATCTCCTCAGCTATGAGCGGGATCTCGACCATTGGCACCGCATGGCCCAGGATTGGGCAGGCGAACTGGAGGCCATCGCCAAAAAGTTCGACAGCGACAAAGTGCTCTGCAGGGCAGACGCCGCCAAGCGCATCCGTCTGCTCAAGAAGCAAATTGAATCCGAATTATGAGAAGGAGGCCATATCATTATGCCGATCACGATCACTGGAGTTCGTTTTTCCTACTGCAATTTGTTCCAGCCCCGCCCCCCGTTCAATAATCCGAACGGAGAGCCCAAGTTCAGCTGCACCGTCCTGGTTCCCAAGAGCAACACGGCCGCCAAGGCCGCTATCGACCAGGCGGTGGCCCAGGCCATCGAGGCGGGCGTCCCCACCAAGTGGGGCGGTGTACGTCCGCCCCAGCCAGCTATCTGCGTCCACGATGGCGATGGCCCCCGGCCCAGCGACGGCTCCGCCTTCGGTGAGGAGTGCCGGGGCTGCTGGGTGTTCACCGCTTCCAGCAAGCAGGCTCCCTTTGTGGTGGACGCCCAGGTGCAGCCCATCATCGACCCCACCCAGGTCTACAGCGGTATGTGGGGCAATGCCAATGTCAACTTCTTCGCCTATAACAGCGCGGGCAAGAAAGGCATCGGCTGCGGACTGAACGGCGTCCAGAAGACCGCCGACGGAGAGCCGCTGAGCAGCCACATCACCGCCCAGGACGCTTTCCAGGCGGTGGCTCCCGCTGCCGCCGCGCCCAGCTACCCCGCAGCTCCGGCGGCGCCCACTGCCCACGTTTATCCTGGTTACCCCGCGGTCAACCCCATCACCGGGCAGCCCTGGTAAGAGGTGCGATCCATGGACGCTGTACGGCACCTGTCCATCGACATTGAGACCTACAGCGATGTGGACCTGGGTAAGGCCGGGCTCTATGCGTATGCCCAGAGCCCGGCCTTTTCCATCCTCCTATTCGCATACAGTCTCGATGACAGCCCTGTCCAGGTGGTAGACCTGGCGCAGGGAGAGCGGATCCCACAGCCAGTTATGGTGCGGCTGTTTGACCCCGCCACGATCAAACACGCCTACAACGCCAGCTTTGAGTGGTACTGCCTGAGCCGCCATTTTCGGCTTCAAGAGAACCGCAGTTATCCGCCGGAAGCATGGCTCCCACAGTGGCGGTGCACCATGCTCCATGGGATGTATGCCGGATACCCAGCCGGGCTGGAGGCCATCGGCAAGGCACTGGGCCTCCCGGAGGAGCGCCAGAAGCTTTCTACCGGCCGGGCGCTGATCCGATACTTCTGCGCGCCCTGCACGCCCACCAAGACCAACGGCGGGCGTACCTACAACCTTCCCCATCACGACCCCGCCAAGTGGGAGCTGTTCAAGACCTACAACGCCCAGGACGTGGTGACGGAGATGGAGGTGGAGCGCCGGCTCTCCAATTTTCGGGTGCCTGACCAGGTACAGGCCCAATGGGTCACAGATCAAGCCATCAACCTCCGGGGGGTGGCAGTAGACCTGCGGCTGGTGGAAGGGGCCCTGGAGCTGGATGCCGCCGCCCGCTCCCAGTACCTTCAGGAGGCGGTGGAGCTCTCCGGGCTGGACAACCCCAACAGCGTGGCCCAGCTGACCCACTGGCTGCAGAAGGAGACGGGCGAGGAGATCCATGACCTGAGGAAAGCCACGGTCAGCAATCTGCTGGCCAAGGATCTGCCCAGCGATTCCGCCCGGCGTATGCTGGAGATCCGCCAGGAACTGGGCAAGACCAGCAACAAAAAGTATGCTGCCCTGCGGACCGCCGTCTGCGCGGACGGCCGGGTACGGGGACTGCTCCAATTCTATGGGGCTTCCCGGACTGGACGCTGGGCCGGACGGATCGTTCAGCCCCAGAATCTGCCTCGTACCTATATTGATGGGGCGCTGCTGCCCCTGGCCCGCGATCTGGTCAAGGGGCGGCAGATGGATGCTTTGAAAGTTGTGTTCGGATCCGTGCCGGATACCCTGTCCCAACTGATCCGCACCGCTTTTGTCGCCGCGCCTGGCTGTACCTTGGTGGACGCTGATTTCAGCGCCATCGAGGCCCGCGTGATCGCCTGGCTGGCCGGCGAGGAGTGGGTGCTGGAGGTATTCCGTACCCACGGGAAGATCTACGAGGCCACGGCCTCCCAGATGTTCGGGATCCCACTGGAGCGGATCAAGAAGGGCAGTCCTGAATACAGCTACCGCCAGAAAGGCAAGGTGGCCACACTGGCCCTGGGTTACCAGGGTGGCTCCGGTTCTCTGATCAGCATGGGCGCTCTGGACAATGGGCTGACAGAGGAGGAACTCCCCGACATCGTTTCCCGGTGGCGCAGTGCCAACCCCGCCATTGTCCAGTTCTGGTACACTGTGGAGGCCGCTGCCAAGGAAGCGGTCAACAGCGGCCGGCGCATCGAGATCCACGGCGGCCGCCTGGCCTTTGCCAGAGAGTGCGATCCTGCCAACGGCCTGGACGCTTTGACCATCCAGCTCCCCAGCGGCCGGAAGCTCTACTATACGCATCCGCACATGGGCACCAACCGCTTCGGCCAGGCGGCCCTATGCTACTACGGCCAGGATCAGACCACAAAGAAGTGGAAGTCCCTGGAGACCTACGGAGGTAAGCTGGCCGAAAATATCACCCAGGCCGTAGCGCGGGATGTGCTGGCCGAGGCGATCGAACGCCTGGAGGCAGCCGGATACCGCGTGGTGTTCCACATCCACGATGAAGTGGTCGTTGAGGCTCTGGGCGGCACGGAGCAGGATCTGGAGCGGGTGGTCGAGATCATGAGCCAGGTGCCCGCCTGGGCCGATGGCCTACCGCTTACCGCTGACGGGTGGGTGAATCCCTTTTTCAAGAAAGACTGATCGCGATGGCGAAGGAGAGGTGATACCAAATGACCGCCCCCCCAAAAAAAGCAGTGTGATCACCTGTACAACTTGCTGCCAGGACTGTATTTATTCTGGCCACGCTGACGGCCGCACCGTCTGCCTCTACATTCTCCATACCCACCATCGGCGCCCATGTCCGGCGGGGGCGGACTGCACAGTGAGAGAAACCGTTGAACAGAGAACGGACGAAAGAAGGAGTTTTGCAGTGAAGAGAACGAAATGGGATACCGTACGGGCGCGCCAGCTCCTGGATGAGGGGCGGGACGCGGTCGCGGTGGCCGGCGCCGTTGGGGTATCCGTAAACACGCTCCGGTCCTGGATGCGCCGCCAAAATTTGAAAGCCGCCAAGAAGACAGACACCGAGCCGGCGCCCAGCGCAGATCAGCAGGAACACGATCCGGACGGTGCTCCAGCTGGATCGGAGCCGACCCGTGCAGTAGAACCGGAGAGCCAAAGCGCCAAGGCCGACGCGGGAAAACTTCGGCCGACTCTGGTGCCGACCAGCCTGATCCGGGCGGTGGCCACTGTCCGGGAATATGGCTGCTATAAATATCACGATCCGGAGAACTGGCGAAAAGTAGACCCGCAGCGATACCGCGATGCCCTATACCGGCACCTGCTGGCCTATCTGGATGATCCTGAGGGAGTGGACGAAGAAAGCGGCCTGCCGCACCTCTGGCACCTGGCCTGTAACGCGGCTTTTCTGATTGAATTGGCAGAATAAAACCACCAACCACTATGAAAGAAGGTAATTGCTTATGTTTGCCCCACAGTTTGAAGTGAAAGTTTCCCTCTACTTCCGCATCCATGATTCGGCCCTGCATGGAGGACCCGGATCGGAAGGTTATGCGGAGTATTCTATGTATGTAAATCCATCTGGCACCACCAAGCTGGAGGATCTGACTGGCCCCTACGCAGACAAAATCAGGGCAGAGATGGCGGATTTTTGCGGTGTATCTCCAGAGCAGGTGGGGTATATCACCCGTGAGGTATACGAGCAGGAGACCGAGGAGGATGATGACGATGGCGAACTGTAAGATCTGCGGCAAGCCTGTCCGGTGCGCCAATGTCTTCCACTCCGCCTGCTGGGAGACAGCAGCAGGAAAGGCCATCCAGACCTTCTGCGACGACTACTGCCGCTGGCCGCGGGAGTGTGCCAATGAGACAGAACTGGAGGGGCAGCACTGTGACAGCTGCGCGCTGGTGAAGGTGCTGAATCTTGGACTGTAAGGGAGGGAATGAAGAAATGCATAAAATCAGAACCGTGCGCTGTGCGAACTACACGGCCAACCTTGGTGAGACCTTCCGATTTGCCCTCCTCCGGAATGATGGCCGCCCGCGGTTGTTGGTCCAGACAGGGACAGTGCAGCGGATCCACCGGGCTGGAGGAAAAATGGCCATTGATATGCGCATTCCGGCGCTGAACTGCACACACAGCTACTTTGCTTCGGAGATCTATTACCGGGGCCTGCCGGAGGAGGACAAATTCCATGCATGTGATCTATAAAGCGCCTGAGTGTCCGCCGGAGCCGCGGGACATCCCCAACACCCTGGAGGAGCTGCAGGCCACTGTGGGCGGATATATTGAGACAGTCACCCTGGCCGCAGACGCGGCCATCATCTGCAACGAGGAGGGACGGCTCCTGGGGCTCCCGTACAACTGCCGCTTCTTGGACGTCGATTTTGTAGGGCCGATCCTGGTGGTCGGCGTAGCAGGAGAGGAATTTACCGACCTAGGCCCAGCGGCTATGGGTATGCTGCTGCACGGTTTGGGCGTTGTTCACTGCGTCGGTGAAGCAGAGAGGCTTTGACTATAATGAATCACCGCCGTACAGCCTGCCGGGATTGGCGCTTATCCCTATCCCGGCGGGCCTACGGCCCATATGCCCATCAGCGGTCGCGTGAGGCCGCCCAGGGCCAGAATGCTGCCGCTTAGGAGGCACAACAACTATGATAAATGACAGACTGATCACTATTACTGTAGGAGCCAATCGCCGGGCCACCCAGTGGCGCCAGCAGACCATGCTCATCTCAGAGCTGTATGAGAAGCTGCGCCTGCCGGCCCGGAGCACAGAGACCATGGCCCAGTACCTGGCGCTCTCCAAGGGCCAGCAGGACGATCTGAAGGATGTAGGCGGCTTTGTAGCCGGCACCCTGAACGGCCCCCGCCGCAAGGCCAGCGCGGTCACTGGGCGGGATGTGCTGACTCTGGATCTGGACAACATCCCGACAGGGGATACAGAGGCCGTGTGCGCCAGGGTGGCGGCGCTGGGGTATGGATACTGTATCTACTCCACCCGTAAGCACCGCCCGGACGCCCCCAGGCTGCGTGTGCTGCTCCCCCTGGACCGCACCTGCACCGCCGACGAGTATGAGCCCATCGCGCGCAGAGTGGCCTGGTACATCGACCCGGCCATGGCGCTGTTTGACCCGACAACTTTTGAACCCAGCCGGCTGATGTACTGGCCCAGCTGCTGCGCGGATGGGCAGTATGTATACTACTGGGACGATAAGCCGCTGTTGTCCGCAGACCGTCTGCTGGGGGAGTACGCCGACTGGCGCGATACTGCCTCCTGGCCGGCTGTACCAGGGGCTGTGAGCCCCGCCAAGCTGGCGGCCAAGCAGGGGGACCCCCTGACCAAACATGGCATTGTGGGGGCGTTCTGCCGCACCTATGACATCGAGGGCGCTATGGACAACTTCCTCCCCGGCATCTATGAGCCGGCGGACATACCGGGCCGCTACACCTATACCGGCGGATCCACCACCGGCGGCGCGGTGCTCTACGACAACGGCAAATTCCTATTCAGCCACCACGCCACAGATCCCTGCGGCGGGAAGCTGGTCAACTCCTTTGACCTGGTGCGGCTCCACCGCTTTGGGGATAAGGATGACGAGGCCCAGCCCGGTACCCCCACTAACCGGCTGCCCAGCTACGCGGCCATGTGCGAGCTGGCTGCCCAGGATCAGCGGGTCTCCGGCTTGCTTTTGCAGGAGCGATGGCAGGAGGCCACGGCGGGTTTCACCGCTGCGGCGACTGATGGGGCGGCCCCGGCAGAGGACACCAGCTGGCTGAACCTGCTGAAGGTACACAGTAAGACCGGGGTACCCCTGGCCACCATGGACAATGTCTGGATCATCCTGGAGCACGACCCCCGGCTGAAGGGCAAGTTTGCTCTCAACCAATTCGCCGGCCGGGGGGAAGTGCTGGGTCCCCTTCCATGGACTGAGCGCACAGAGCGCCGTCTGTGGGGCGACAATGACAACCAGGGCCTCTATTGGTATCTGGAGAAGTTCTACCAAATCACCGGCGCCAGCAAGATCGATGGGGCGCTCTCTCTGCACAGTGAGAAGCACGCATTCAACGAGGTCACTGCCTATCTTGGAGGGCTTCAGTGGGATGGGACGCCCCGCCTAGACACGCTGTTCATCGACTACCTGGGGGCCGAGGATACTCCGTACATCCGAGCCGTGACCCGAAAGGCGTTTACCGCGGCCGTGGCAAGAGCCATGGAGCCAGGCGCCAAATTTGATAATATGACCATTCTCTCCGGGCCGCAGGGGATCGGCAAGAGCACCCTGCTGGATAAGATGTCCAAGGGCTGGTTCAACGACTCCATCCGAACCTTTGAAGGCAAGGAGGCCAGCGAGCTGCTGCAGGGGGTGTGGCTGGTGGAGATCTCCGAGCTGGATGCCTTTCGCCGGACGGATGTTTCCCGGATCAAGCAGTTTCTCAGTCTGCGCGTGGATCGGTTTCGGGCCGCCTATGGCCGCCATGTCAAGGAGATGCCCCGGAGCTGCGTTTTTTTCGGAACCACCAACACCGGGGACTACCTCCAGGACAAGACCGGGAACCGTCGCTTTTGGCCGGTAGATGTAGGGAAACACCCGGCCACGAAAAGCGTGTGGAACGACCTGGGGCAAGAGCTGGATCAGATCTGGGCCGAGGCAGTGGCGCGCTGGCGCCTTGGGGAGCCCCTGTATTTGTCCGGGGAGCTGGCCGAGGTGGCCAAGGAGCAGCAGGAGGAGCACCGGGAGATCAGCGCCCGGGAAGGGATGATCCTGGAGTTTCTGGAGCGGCCGGTGCCCAAAGACTGGTCTGCCTGGGATTTGAACCGCCGGCGGATGTTCTGGGGCGGCAATATAACTGGGAAAGTAGAGCTGGTACCCAGGGAGCGGGTGTGCGCCCTGGAGATCTGGTGTGAACTTTTCGATGCCCAAAAGAAGGATATGCGGTACAGTGACACCCAGGAGATCAACGGAGTTATCGAAGTGACAGCGGGGTGGGAGAAATCCAAAAATCCGGTGCAGTTTGGGTACTGTGGGAAGCAGCGGGGATGGCTGAAAATCCGGGACATTTAGACCGGGACATGGCGATTTTTGAGAAATTTTTGGAGGAATGTCCCGGAACAACGGGACAGGACTTTTTTAGAATGTTCCACAATGTCCCAGGGCTGATAATCGTTGCGGCGCAGTCGTTTCCCGGATTTCAGAAACAAGGGGACATTTATTCTATATTAGATTAAAAATTAGAGAAATAGAGAGTATGCGTAACACCTAACACGCCTAATCACACATAATGCTACGCGCGCGAGAAATGTTACCGCTCAAAAGGGAGGACACAAAAGTGGAAGACTGCAGGACTTGGCTGAGAGAATATTTAGCAGGGAAAACCCTACCCTGTGAGGAAGTGCGTGATGCCGCACTCAAGGCTGGATTCACAAAGAGGGAGTTGCAAGTAGCCCGAGCGCAATTGGGTGTTATTCCCGGTTCAGTTACAACATGGTCGCTGCCGGAGGACGACGCATGAAAGAGTCAGAGCTGGAACTCCGCCTCGTTCGAGGAGTGAGCCGGCTGGGCGGCCGGGCGTATAAATTCGTCAGCCCCGGCAATGCCGGTGTGCCGGACCGCCTGGTGATCCTGCCCGGTGGGCGGATCATCTTCGCCGAGCTGAAGGCCGACACTGGCTGGCTGAGCAAGATGCAGCGGTACCAGATCTCCCAGCTGCGCCGGCTGGGGGCAGTGGTGCAGGAAGTGAGAGGCGAAGCGGGGGTGCAGAGTTTCCTTCTGCTGTGCCAGGAGTACATGAGAGAGGCGGATATTCCGTGATTTTTGAACCGCATAACTATCAGCGATATGCCATTGACCGGATCGTTTCTGACCCATACCTGGGCCTCTTCCTGGATATGGGGCTTGGAAAGACGGTGATCACCCTGACGGCCATCAACGAGCTGCGATACCACCGCTGGGCGGTGGTCCGGTGCCTGGTGGTGGCGCCGAAGAAGGTGGCCGAAGCCACCTGGGCGGCGGAGGCGGCCAAGTGGGAGCACCTGCAGCACCTGCGGATCGTCCCGGTACTGGGCAGCGCCGCGAAGCGGCTGCGGGCCCTGAACACGCCGGGGGACATTTGGGTGATCAACCGGGAGAATATCCCCTGGCTGGTGGACTATTACCGCAACGCCTGGCCCTTTGACATGGTGGTGCTGGATGAGTCCTCCAGCTTTAAGAATTCGCAGTCTAAGCGCTTCAAAGCCCTGAAGCTGGTGCGGCCGCGGATCAGCCGCCTGGTGGAGCTGACCGGCACGCCGGCGCCCAACGGCCTGGAGGATCTGTGGGCGCAGATCTATCTGCTGGATGGCGGGGCCCGGCTTGGGCGGACAGTCTCCAGCTACCGGGAGGCCTTTTTTACCGAGGATCGGGCCTATCCAGGACAGCAATACCGCACATACAGCCCACAGGCGGGGGCGGACGGCAGGATCCGCGAGGCCATTTCCGACATCTGCGTCAGCATGAAGGCCGAGGACTATCTGACGCTGCCGGACTACATCGAGGACATCGTTCCGGTGTCCCTGGACGACAAGGCCAAAAAGGCCTACCAGGAGCTGGAGCGGGATATGCTGCTGCAGGTGGATGATCAAACGGTCACTGCCGGGACCGCGGCTGTGCTGAACGGGAAGCTGCTGCAGCTGTGCAGCGGCGCTGTCTATGACGGAAACGGCGTAGCGGCCGAGGTGCATAACTGCAAGATCGAAGCCTTTCTGGAGGTCGTGGAGCAGCTGCATGGGGAGCACGCACTGGTGTTTTACTGGTTCCAGCATGAGCGTGACCGCCTGCTGGCCGCGTTGGAGAAGTCCGGCCTACGGGTGCGGGTGTACCAGGGGGCCGCCGATGAGCAGGTATGGAACGCGGGAGAGGTGGATCTGCTGCTGGCCCACCCGGCGTCCTGCGGGTACGGGCTGAACCTTCAGGCCGGGGGACACCACATCATCTGGTACGGGTATCCCAACTGGGCGCTGGAGATCTACCAGCAGGCCAATAAGCGCCTGCACCGGCAGGGGCAGCAGTACCCGGTCATCGCCCACCACCTGGTGGTCCAGGGCGGCATGGACGAGGCCGTGGTGGCGGCGCTGCATGACAAGGGGGACTGCCAGGAGGCGCTGATGCAGGCGCTGAAGGCCAGGATCCGGCACGTGCAAAAAATGATGTAGGATCCGGCACGTGCAAAAAATGAAAACTTGACAAAAGCTGTGGATTCAGTTATGCTGATGGTACTACGTAAGGCGCCCTGTACCGTCCAGAGACGCGTTGGGCCCGAGCCGATTTATTCCATTCACGCATAAGGGGATCTTATGCGCGCGGATGGGGTAAATCGGCTTTTTTTGTTCCGCAAAGCGCCAGCTTATGCGTGGGGGGAAGCGGAACCGTAGGCAATATCCGGCTCCGTGGCGAAAAACGGGCCCTCCTGACCAATGCCGCCCCGATCCGCACAAGGGGCGGCAGATATGCCGCAGGTGAGAACCAGCCCAAGATACGGGCCGGAGGGTCGCGCCCTCCATGCGGCGTCCCAAACAGGCCCCCGGAAAGCCTGGCCAAACCCGGAGCATACCCCGCAAGGGGTATATACGTCGCTCCTGTCCGCGTGAGGGCGGCGGCGACACCAGATTTATGCCAAAGGTGGTGAGTCCATTGTGGCGAAAGGCAAGTACCAGGAATGGCTGGAACCGGAGGGGCTCCTGCTCTTGGAGGGCTGGGCCCGAGACGGGCTGACCGATGAACAGCTTGCAGAAAAGATAGGGGTCTCCACATCCACGCTGTATGACTGGAAAGCAAAGTATTCGGAGATTTCGGAGGCCCTAAAAAAGGGCAAAGAGGTCGTAGACATCCAGGTGGAAAACGCTCTCCTAAAGCGGGCTCTGGGCTATGAGTACACAGAGGAGCGTATCGAGGTTAGTGAAAAAGACGGGCGAAAGGTCATCCAGACCGTTAAGACAGTGCTTCCGGATACCACGGCGCAGATCTTCTGGCTGAAAAATCGGGTCCCCGCAAAGTGGAGGGATAAACCGCCTGAACAGGTGGCTGGCGGGGCTGGCGCTGAGGACGATCCCATCACCAAGGCGCTGAAGGAGAACTATGGACGGACTGTCTGAAAAGCAAAACCGGATCATGGACTTTCCGTACATGGGCTACGACGCGCTGATCTGCGATGGTGCGGTCCGGTCTGGAAAGACCTCCATCATGTCTTTGTCTTTCCTTCTCTGGGCTATGGGGAACTTTCGCGACCGGTCTTTTGCACTCTGCGGGAAGTCCGTAGGCGCAGTGGAGCGGAACATTGTGACACCGCTGCTATCCATCGCATATCTGCGGCAGAACTTTGATATTCGCTACAACCGGGGCGGCCACATGATCATCGTACGGCGCGGTCCCAGGGAAAACCGGTTCTACCTGTTCGGCGGTAAGGACGAGAGCTCGTATACACTGATCCAGGGCATAACCTTGGCGGGCGTGCTGTTCGACGAGGTAGCCCTGATGCCCCGATCCTTCGTCAATCAGGCGATGGCCCGGTGTAGTGTGGAGGGATCAAAGCTCTGGTTTAACTGCAACCCCGATAACCCGCTGCACTGGTTCCGGCAGGAGTGGATCCTGAAGGCCCCTGAGCGGAATGCGCTCCACCTCCATTTTCTGATGGACGATAACCCAAGTCTGAGCGAGGATAAAAAAGCCCAGTACAGATCCATGTTTTCCGGCGTATTTTATCAGCGCTATATCCTGGGCCAGTGGGTCATGGGCGAAGGACTCATTTACGATATGTTCGACCAGACTCAGAATACTTACCGGGAGATGCCGGCTGCCGTGAAGCACAACGCGCAGCGGTTCATTGCCTGTGACTACGGGACCACAAACCCATGTGTATTCCTGGATGTCTATGATGACGGCGAGCACATTCGGGTGGAGCGGGAGTACCGATGGGACAGCCGCAAGGAGCGCCGGCAGAAGACCGACCAGGAATACGCCGATGACTTTATGACATTCATGGGGGATGACTGGTGCACGGTGCTGGTGGACCCCTCCGCCGCCTCATTCATCACAGCCCTGCGGCAGCGCGGCGTATATGTCCGGGAGGCGGACAACACGGTGTTGGATGGGATCCGGCGCACCGGGGCTTTATTTGCCCAGCGTGTCCTGCTGATCAGCGAGATCAACTGCATGGGGCTGATCGGCGAGCTGGGCTCCTATATGTGGGACGATAAGGCTGCCCAGCGCGGTGAGGAGAAGCCGGTCAAGCAGCAGGACCACGGGCCGGACGCGCTGCGCTATTTTGTGAATGATCTCCCTGACTGGAGGTTTGAAGGTGTCCAGACGACATAAAAGCCGCCCAGCGGCAGAACAATCGAATATTGAAGCGGCCAGCGTCCTGGACGCGTTTTCCAATTCCCTGTTCCGCCTGGGCTGGGGTAGCCAGTCCCCCCTGGAGGCCACGGAGTACCCACTGACCCGGATGACCGACAACTATGCGCTGCTGAACTCGCTGTATCGGGATAACTGGGTGGTGCAGAACGTGGTTGGCCTGATGGTGGATGACATACTTCGGGAGTGGTACAAGCCCAAGGGAAATATCACGCCCGAGATGCAGGGTGAACTGGAGCGTCTGGAGCGGCAAACCCGGCTCCGGTCTCGCATCAACGAGGGCCTGCGCTGGGGGCGCCTGTATGGGGGCGCAGCCGGACTGATCATGGTCAAGGGGCAGGAGGACCTGTCCAAACCGCTGGATCTGGACCTGGTGTTCCCAGGGAGCTTTGAGGGCCTGTACATCCTGGACCGCTGGCAGGGCATAACCCCAAACCTGTCTCTTGTGTTCGAGGGCGGCGAGGAGGTCCCGGAGAGCTACTCCATCACGGACGGACAGGGTCGTACGGTCGCCACGGTCCACAATTCCCGGGTGGTGCGATTCACCGGGCGGGATCTTCCCCGCATCGAGCGGCAGGCAGAGCTCTACTGGGGCGAGTCCGAGGTGGAAGCCCTGTACAAGGAAGTGGTGGCCCACGACAATGTGAGCGCCAACATGGCCGCTCTGACCTTCCAGGCCAATGTGAACACCATGGAGATCAAGGGGCTGGAGCAGCTCTTTTCCATTGGGTCCGGCCAGGCGCAGCAGCGCTTCTGGAACGTCATGCAGGCTCAGAGCGTGCTCCGCTCCAACTTCGGGACTCAGCTGGTGGAGCAGGGCACAAAGCTGACCAATACCCAGTACCACTTCAACGGCCTGAAAGAGGTCTATGAGTCCATGTGCCTGAACCTGTGCGGAGCTTCCCACTACCCCATGACCAAGCTGTTCGGCCGCTCCCCCGCCGGGATGAACGCCACAGGTGAAAGCGACCTGAAGAACTACTACGACTACGTAGACAGCCAGCGGGAGGCGAAGTTCCGACCGGCCCTGCAAAAACTCCTCCCGGTGCTGTGCATGAGTGCTTGGGGCTTTGTACCAGACGATCTGGACTTCACCTTCCCGCCGCTCTGGACCCCCACGGCCAAGGAGGTGGCGGAGATCGCCAAGGGCAAGAGCGAGGCTATCACCGCGGCCTATACGAACGGCCTTATGAACGTGGGCACCGCCCAGAAGGAGCTGCGGAAGCTGGAGGGCGAGACCGGTATGTTCGGCAGTATCACCGATGAGGAGATCGCGGCCAACTCCGGAAAGACGTATGCTGATGTAACAAGTTTGCATGACCCGCTACTCGGGTATGGCCTTGGGGGTCTGAGCAGGGAGGAAATCGGTTCTTTTGAGGGAACTGCCCAAGACACAGTGGTCTTTGACTATAATCCCTATCGGGACCTAAAAACTGGGCGCTATACCAATGGGCCAAAGAAAAACTCGACAGCAAAAGGGAAAAAGAGTAGAATAGAGAAAAAGATCGGGAAGAAGGAGGCCACACGGCTCTCTCACCAAATCTTCACGGATTTTCCTAATCTGAAGCCAGGGCCTGAAATCTATAATTATGCCAATCGGAATCATTTTTATCAGTTTCGTGTCGATAGCTCTGGAAGTTATTCTTTTATTCGAAAAATTCCGCTTGAAGGCAATCAAGAATATATTGATTGGCTAAGCAAGCGCGGCGGGGTGATCTTATGAGCGATGTGCAAAAGCTGTTGATCGAACGATTCTGGCCAAAAGCAAAAACAAAAGAAGAGGAAAATATTTTAGTGCTGCTCGGAGTTGGGGCGCAGTTCTATGGCATCGAGGATGATCTCCTGGCGTTCATTGAGCACAATCCAAATACATCCATTTTGGAACTCGGACAGTTTCTGCCTCAAGAGGAGGAGCTCGAGGTTGTAGATGATGCTGAACTGGAGGACTAAATGCCCACCCTGAACCGCGCCCCCAACGAGAAGGAGCTGCAAAAGCTCATCTCCATCTTCCTGAAGGCGGAGACCGACATCATCAACGAGATCGGGCGGCTAAGAAGTCAGGGGCTGATAGATTATGGAGTCGTAGCGGCGCTGGAGCGGGTACAAGCCATCCTCCGGCAGATGGAAAATGCCGCTTGGACTTATTCAAGACCTATGATCGAGAAGCAATTCTATGTTAGCCACCCGGAGGCCCGGAAGTCCCTTGCCTTCCCGGAGACGGCGGAGAAGCACCGGATGGGCTATCTGAACGCGTCGGTTTTATCCGGTGAGCAGCACGCCATTGTGGACCAGCTGGTGTCCTCCCTGATGGGGGAGATCACAGACGCATCGATCACCGCCCTGGCGAATGTTCAGAGCGCCCTCATTGGCCGGGTGGAGCCGGACGTATACCGTCGTGTGGGCCTGGAGCAGGTGGCTCTGCAGCAGGCCACGGGGCGGGGGGCATACAAAATCCTGCCGGAATTCGTCCGGGCGCTGCGCCGGGAGGGCGTGACGGCCTTTGTGGATAAGGCTGGGCGGAACTGGTCCTTACACACTTACTGTTCTATGGTGTCCCGCACCACCAGCCGACAGGCGGAGGTACTGGCTGTGCTGACGGCGGACCCAGAGCAGGATCTTTACCGCATCAGCAGCCACGGGACCACATGCGCCATCTGTGCCCCCTTTGAGGGCCGGGTGTACTCCAAGAGCGGCACCAACCCAGACTACCCTCCCCTGGCGGCGGCGTTTGGAAAGCAAGATCCTGCGGGGCCAGACACGCTGGCCAACACCTGGCTGAATCTCCACCCCAATTGCCTTCATGCGATCTATCCTTACAGCGAAGCGGGCCGCACGGAGGAGGAGATCCAAAAAATCAAGGACTTTTCCGACCCAAAGAAGAACCCCTTTACCCGAGACCCACGGACGGAGAAGCAGATCAAGGCGTATCGAGCCAAGGAGGCCGCCCGACGGCGCTGGCTTGAATCGTACCGGGCCTGGGAACGATACCGGATGACTGTGGGCGATCCCATCCCAAAGACCTTCGCCTCTTGGCAGAAGCACAAGGCGGCGGACGATGAGAAATATATGAAGTGGCAGAAGCTGTACAGGGAGGCAAACCGTGAATCTACCGCCTGATGCACAAAAGGCCATTGAAAAGGCCGCTGGCCGTGGAAACGATGTGGAGATCCGTAAAAAGGGGGAAGGATACATCGTTCTGGAGGTCGTAAAGAAAATCATATACCGTTCCCCCGGCTGATTGGGGCCGGGGAAGGGCCATTGGGGTCAGCTACCGAGAAATTCTCGGTGGTTGGCTCCTTTTTATTTGCCAAAAAGAGGTGACACGCATGGATGACTACGCGGAATACATCGATCTGCTCAAGCGCTCCCTGGCTGGGGAGACGGAGACGGTGCGGCTCTATCTGGCCTGTATGGCTGTTGCGCCCCCAGAGCATATCCCCCGGCTGCTGGAGATCCAGGCGGACGAAACAGATCATCAGGCCAGCATAGCAGACCTGCTCCTGGAGTCGGTAGCCGGCCAGAGCGCCGACCAGGAAGAATTGGTCGGGGCCCCCGCCGGAGCCCAGCGCAGCGGGTCCGGCGGGGAGAGGACGAGCAAGGGAGCGGTGCGAGACCTGGCCGCAGGCTGGGGCGAGGCGGAGCGAACTTTGCGAGGACGAGTCCCGGGGGTGGAATAATGGCGGTCATATACTACGGCTCCCACCTCTCGGAGCACCTGGTGAAAACGCCGGAGGGGTACCTCATCTGCTACGCCGTCCCCATCAACCGCACTGGGCCCCAGGCGTATGGAGCGGGAGAACTGGGACTGGGCGGAGATCCAGACCGCCCCGTCACGGTGTACCGCCTGGAGGAGGACGTCTTCTCACCTGCCGCCCTGGCCAGCTTTGAAGGGAAGGACGTTACCCGCGGCCACCCTCCCGAAATGCTGAACGCAGAGAACCAGGCGGGATACTCCAAAGGCCATCTGGAGAACGTGCGCCGGGAAGGCGAGAACACGGTGGCCGACCTGGTCATCAAGGACCCGTCTCTGGTATCCGACGTAGAAAACGGCGTGCTGCGAGAGGTGTCCTGCGGCTACAACTGCAACTTTGAGCCGTATCAGGATGGCTATAAGCAGACCCACATCATTGGCAATCACGTGGCCGTCGTTCCGAAAGGCAGGGCGGGCTCCACGGTTGCAATAAAAGACGCCGCCGAGCAGGCGGAGAAAGGCAGGAATCACTGTATGAATAAGCTTGTGCACGGCATCCTGACCGCCTTTGGAGCGGCGGCGAAGGACGCCAAACCCGAGGAACTGGACGGGCTGATCGAAACCACCGCGAGTGCGCTGGACGCCGTCCCTACCGCGCTGGACGCCGAACCCGCCGCAAAGGTGCCGGAGGCGGAACCCGTAAAGGACACAGAACCCGCACCCACGGCCGGCCCGGCGGCGAACGCTCTGGACAGCCGCTTGGACGCCATCGAGGCGATGCTGGGCCAGCTTCTCCCCAAGAAGGAGGAGCCCCACATGAGCGACGAGGGTGACCTGGACGAGATGATTGCCAGACTGTCCGGAGGCGAGGGCGAGAAAAGGTCTCTTACCATCCCTGTGGAGGAGACCGATGGTATGACCGGCCCTGCCAAGGATGCGGCAGTGGAGTTGCTGAAGAAGGTTCGACCTGCTGTGGCCTCCATCCAGGACAGAGCTGTCCGGGCGAAGGTGACCGACGCTTTGCTGTCCGCCATCCGCAGCCAGGACAACATGACCGCCATCGCCCTGGCTGCCGCGGACAGTGCGGCCGCCGCGGCCAGGCAGTCCAAGAAAACCACATATGAACAGATGTGCGCGGAGGCTGAGAGCGCCTATGCCGCGCGCAACCCCCATAAGACCGTAAAGGAGGACAACTGATATGGCTTTGAATCCTCAGGTAATCGGCAAGGAAATGCCTCATGGCTTTGCCGGATCTTATGCCCGCCAGCCTGACATGATCGTCAACACCCGGCCCGCTGGCGAAGAGATCCCCTTTGGTGCGGCTCTGACCTATGATAAAAGCAAGGCCGTGGTGGTCTTTGGGCGTGCCACCGACAACAAGTTTATCGGCGTGGCCGGCACAGAGATCAAGAGCACAGTCACTTGGCCCACTCAGAACGGCCAGTATGCGCAGGGAGAGCCCGTGAGCGTGTTTATGCGTGGCTCTATCAACGTCAAGTGCCAGCGCTCTACCCCAAGCCTGGGCAGCGCTGTGTATGTGCGCACCGCCGTTAACGACTCCTACCCCGGCTGTGTGGTGGGCGGATTTGAGGCGGAAGCCGACAGCGGCAAGACCCAGCTGCTGGATAACTGCCAGTGGGGCGGGCCCGCCGACAGCAATGGAATCGCGGAGTTGATCATCCTGACCCGCGTGAGCGCTTAAAGGAGGGAGAGTAAATCATGAGCTTTACCAATGTTGGGACCCATAATGCGGGTGTTTTTACCGCGAAGACCCCCGGCGGCGCTCCGGCCGGCGCTGTTCCCGTGATGGACGCGGACGGCATTGCCACCGGCGGCGCTTTCCTGGTCAGTGAGCTGGAGAAGCGGGATCCTATGATCCGTAAGCCCCTGACCAGCTTTACCTATCCCCGGGATATTGTGATCCAGACGGGCGGCGGCTGGGTGGACTATGTGACTGCCATGTCCGTGGCCTATGGCATCACCGGCGGCGGCACGAACAGCCCCGTAACTACCGGCGGCTCTAACGGCATCCCCGTTGTGCAGGCCAACGTGGACAAGGGCGCGTACAAGGCCCATGTGTTTGCCGCCGCTCTGCGGGTGATGTTCCAGGATATGCAGCGGGCCAACTATATCGGCCGCAGCCTGGACAATCTGCTCCAGGACGGTGTGCGTATGGCCTATGACAAGCACATGGACGCCAACACCTATGTAGGCATGGATGAGTATGGCACCACCGGCCTGGTCAACAGCCCCAACGTGACCGAGACCACCGTGGCAGCCACCGGGACCGGCTCCGGGACCGAGTGGAGCAAAAAGACCCCGCAGCAGATCCTGGCGGACATCAACACCGCTCTGACCGCTGTTTGGGCGGCCAACGAGTACGATGAGACCGCTATCCCCAACCACATCCTGCTGCCCTATGAGCAGTATACCTACATCCTCAACACCATGGTCACCGACCTGGCCACTGAGACGATCCTGGACTTTGTGTTGAAGAACAACATCGCGGCCAAGAACGGCGGCAGCCTGTTTATCGGCGCCACCCGGTGGTGCAAGGGCGCTGGGACCGGCAGCAAGGATCGCATGGTGGTCTATGTGAACCACGAGCGGTTTGTCAAGGTGGATGAGCTGGTCCCCATGTCCCGGATCATGAGCGCCCCCAATGTGGCCAATGTGTGCTATGACACCGCCTACATGGCCAACCTCTCCGAGGTGCAGATCCTCTACCCCACCTCCATCCTGTACGCCGATGGCATCTGATGGGAGGGGCTGAGATGTTTGTACTGAGCAAACGAAACATCATCCTGCCCAGCCCGGACGGCTCTGTGTCCGTCCGGCTGGCGCGGGACGGCATGTGCGCCATTCCGGATTGGGCGGCAGAGACAGCCTACTTCAAAGCGCTGGTGGCAGATGGAAAGATCGTGCCCGCCGGGATGAGCGATTCGGAGACCCAGGCGGCGGCGGAGAAGCCTGTCCGTGTGCGCCGGGGAAAAGAAGTCACAGCGGAGTAAAGGAGGACTGCGGAAATGTACTGCTGGGACAAGCCTCAATTCTTTGGGGTAAAAGCGGCGGCAGCCAACATTGGACATAGTGCGGGCGATTACACCACGGAACAGTTCCTGGAAGACTATCCGCAGTTTTTCAATCCCGCGGGGAATTTCCTGGGATCTCTCCCTATGCTGGAGGAGATCATCCGTATGGCCAACGTCTCCATCCAGCCAGACAAGTGGCTGGACTCCTGGCGGTACGCCGTGGGGCTGTATGCGGCCCACTACGCTACCCTGTCCCTCCGCGGCTATGCGGCCAGCAATGAGACACCCCAGCAGGCCGCCGCCTCTGGCGCGCTGGTTGGGATGGTCAAGAGCGCCACCCTGGGCGACGCGTCCGTCACCTATGACACCGCCGCCATCACGGCGGGCACCGAGGACTGGGGCGACCTGAACTCCACCACCTACGGGCAAATTCTGGCCAACCGGGCCAAGCTGATCGGGATGGGAGGGACACTAGCGCTATGAACTGGGGCGATTGGTACACCGACCTGCTGGACATCTGGCGGGTGGTCGAGGTGAAGGATGGGAACCTGACCCGGCATGAGCGGGTGCGGGCGGCCGCCGCAGTCCCCTGCCGCATCTACCAGAGCGACAACAAGCCCATCAACATGACCCAGACGGCAGCCAGCATTCAGGAGTCGGACCACCTGGCCTGCGACATCTCTGTAGACGTGCGCCACGGGGACGAGCTGCGTATTACCCGGGGCGGAAGGCTGGGGAAGCCCGGCCCGACCATTCGTGCCTTCGCGGCGGCCCCGAACCTCTATTATGAGCCATTCGGGGCCATCATCCCCGGCCTGGCCCACCAGGAGATCCGCTTGATGCAGCAGGAGCGTGTGAAATGAGCCATACCGTGACCCTTCAGCAGCGTATCCAGCAGCTGAAAAAAGCCCAGGCCAACCTCCCGGAGATCCTGTACAAGACGGCAAAGGGAGCCACGATGCGGGCGGTGGAGGCCGCCATGGACGCCACGCCGCCCCAAAAAGGCACCGGCAGCCTGAAGGGGACCCACACCCGCACCGGGGCGCTGAAGCAGCACTGGGCCACGGACAGCATCATAGAGCCAATGGGCGGGGCGCTGTCCGGCGGGTCATCCTTTACCACCTTCCTGAAAAACAGCATGGAGCATGCCTCCTACGTGGACCAGGGGCACCGGATGGACCGGCACTTTGTGCCGGGGCTGTACATCGACAAAAACGGACAGCTCAACTATGACCCCGAACGCGATACAGGTCTGGTGGTGGGCACCAAGACCAAGTACGTCAAGGGGAAGTTCATGGTGGATAAAGCCAGAGAAGCCTATGAAAAGGCATGCCTGACCGAGCTGGACAAGGAGATCAGAAAGGCTTTCGAATGAATTTCACGGTTTCTACCATTTCAAAGAGTCTGTCGGACTACCTGGCCCCGTTCTTCCCCGGCGTGACCTTCTATGAGGATCCCAACCAACAGGACAGCAGGCCGCCCATGATGTTTTTGCAGACCCGGACCAACCGGCTGGAACTGGAGACGGGCGGATACTGGCGAAGGATCCTGGGCGTAGATCTGGTCTATCTGCTGGAGTACGGCCTGCCTAACCTTCAGCAGCTCTATCAGGCCGCCGGGGAGCAGCTGGACCTGGTGATGGAGACATTTCCATACAGTGACGGGATCACAGAGGGGACTGTCCTGCTGCGGACCTATGATCGAGAGTGGAACATTGACCTTGACGAGCTGCATTATCGGTTTGAACTGCGCGAGCGGGTGAGTATCCCGCGGGAAGCCGTGAAAATGCAGACCATGGACTACAACGAGGAGGTTACCAATTGAGCGCCAAGAAATTCAAACGCGAGGTGCTCTTAAAAGACCCTCGCTTTTCCCAGTATCAAAAGGACTTTCTCGGGGTCGTCCTGAGCAAGCCTGAATACACCATTGCCGAGGCCGTGAAAGCGGTCAAGGCATTCTTCAAAGACAAGGAGCGTGATTGATATGGCCGGAGGCACCTGGACCAACCAGAACAAGATCCGACCCGGCGTCTATATTCGGTTTACCTCCTCCCGCGGCTTAGGGCTCACGGTCAGCGACCGGGGCACCGTTGCGATCCCCAAGGCCCTGTCCTGGGGGCCGGTAGAGACGGTGCAGACTATCGAAGCCGGGGCGGATATGACCCCGTATACCGGGTATGACATTACGAATCCCAACAACCGATTCCTCAATGAGATCTTCAAGGGCACCAACCGAACGGCGGCCCCCAATAAGGTCCTTCTCTACCGCCTGGGGGCGTCCGGGCAGGAGCAGGCGACCACGACCGCAGCTCCTCTGACCGCCACGGCCAAATATCCCGGCGCCAGAGGCAACGATATCTCCATCGTCATCACCGAGCTGACCACCCCGGAGGACACTTTTACGGTCTCCACTGTGGTGGATGGGGAGATCGTGGACCAGCAGACGGCCAAGACGGTGGAGGAGCTGAATGCCAACGACTGGGTGACCTGGAGCGGCACCGGCGCCCTGGCCGCCTCGGCGGGACAGGCCCTCTCCGGCGGCGCGGACGGGACCCCAGCCTCCAGTGACTACACCGATTTCCTCGCTGCCATTGAACCCTACAAATTCGATGTTCTCATCTACGACGGCAGCGACAGCACCGTGCGGGACGCGATGGTTGCATTTGTGAAGCGGCTGAGCGAGGAGGAGGGCGCCTATACCCAGCTGGCAGCCGCCGGGCTGACCAACCCGGACAGCCGGTATGTGATCAACATAAACAGCGGAGTGGTGCTCTCCGACGGGACCGAACTCACCCCCCAGCAGGTGACCTGGTGGGCGGGCGGCGCGACCGCCGGGGCCCGGTACAACGAGGATCTGACCTACGCCGCCTATCCCGGCGCGGTGGATGTGACGGCCAAGCTGACCAACTCCGGCTATGAACAGGCCATCCAGGACGGACAGTTCGTGCTGTTTGCCGACGACGGTGCGGTAAAGGTGGAGTATGACATCAACTCCCTGGTGACGTATACCCCGGACATCACCGATGTGTACCACTACAACCGCACCATGCGCCTGGTAAACACCATTGCAAACGATATCTACCAGCAGTTCTCGGACGGCTATATCGGGGCCGTGAACAACAACGAACAGGGCCGCATGATGTTCAAGAGTGCCATTGTGGGCTACCTCCTGACGATTCAGGCCAACAACGGCATCCAGAACTTTGAGGCGGACGACGTGGAGGTACTGGCCGGCGAGGCGGTGGACGCGATCGTGGTGAACCTGGCCATTCAGCCGGTGGGAAGCGTGAACAAGATCTACGTCACCCTGGAAGTGAACTGAGGAGGTGGAACGATGTCTTACCTGCTGGCAAAAGATACGGTAAACGGCGCGGAAGGCTCCGTCGTGATCACCAGAAACGGGCGCAACTATGTGATCGCCGGGATGCGGAACATCCGGCCCACCGGCAATATCCAGTCCGAGAAGATGAGGGTCATCGGCACCCGGACCATCCAAGACAAGCCCAACGGCGTGGAGCTGACCGGGAAGGGCAATATCTACTATGGGTTCGACCTGTTCCGGGACATGGTGCTCAACTACATCAACAACGGCGTTTTGGAGGAGTTCGACCTCCAGATCACCAACAGCGACAAGGCCTCTGCCACGCTCGGGAGCCAGGTGATGGCCTACTACGGGTGCCATCTGACCGGAGAGATCCCCCTGTCCATCCTGAACAGCGAGGAGACCATGATGAACTTTGACTTCAACTTTGCCTATACCCGCGTGCAGAAGCTCCAGAGCTTCCACGAGCCGGCGGAGTTGGGCAATTAAGGAGGACTGACTGATGAGTAAACTTTCCGCATTTCTGCACCCCGCGGCCACGCATACAGAAAAGGAGGTGGTCATTTCCGACCGCTTCCTGGACGAACAGGGGCAGCCTGTCCCCTTCAAGATCCGGGCCCTGACCCAGGAGGAGAATGATCAGATCACCAAGCAGGCCACCCGGCAGATCAAGGTGAACGGACAGCCGCTGGAAAGGCTGGACAGCACCGACTACACCCGGCGGGTCATCGTGGCGGCCACGGTGGAGCCGGACTTCCGGGCAAAGGAGATGTGCGACGCCTACGGTGTGCTGGACCCCCTGCTGGTCCCCGGAAAGATGCTGTTTTCCGGGGAATACGCCAAGCTGGGGCGGGAGATCATGGCCCTGTCCGGCGCCGAGAACGGCCTGGAGGACGAGGTAAAAAACTGATCGGAGGGGCCTGGGACGAGGACCTGCTGGCCGCCTATTTCCTGCTGGTCACGTTCGGGTGGCCCCTCTCTCAGTATGAAAGCCTCCCCCTGCGGGAGCGGGAACTGACAAAGGCGATGGCCCTGAAGTACATGGAGGCCAACAAGAAGGCAATGGATGAAGCGAAACGGAGGTGAGAGCATGGCGGATATTGTGGAACGCCTCACACTGGAGGACCGGATGAGCAGCGCCATGACCCAGTGTATCCAGATGGCCCAGCGCATGGCCAATGTGCTGGACGACGTGCGCTACTCCACCATGAATGTGGAAACGGCTACCGCTGCCACTGCTCAGTCCATGCAGGACATGGCAAGCCGGATGTCCCAGACCACCACGCAGGGAAACTTCATGCTGACCACGGTGCGAAACCTGGCAGGGGCCTTCCTGGGCATGCAGTCGGTCCGGTGGCTGGTGGGCACCTCCGACCAGCTGGCCCAGATCAACGCCCGGCTTCAGATGATGACCGGGAGTGCCGAGGCGGCGGCAGAGGCCAATGAGCAAATCTACCAGGCGGCCCTGCGCTCCCGAGGGGCTTACGCCGATATGGCGGACCTGGTCTCCCAGCTGGGCATAACGGCCGGGGGTGCGTTCGGTGATACCGGGGAGCTGGTGGCCTTTGCGGAACAGATCCAAAAACAGATGGCCATTTCCGGCGCGTCGGGGGCCTCTGCGGCGGCGGCCATGACGCAGCTGACTCAGGGCCTGGCCTCCGGAGTGCTGCGGGGGGAGGAATTAAACTCCGTGCTGGAACAGACCCCCATGATCGCGAAGACCATCGCGGACTACATGGGAGTGACCACCGGGCAGATGCGGGAGCTGGCCTCGGAAGGGGCGGTGACCGCGGACGTGGTGAAAAACGCCATCCTGGGGGCGGCAGAGGAGACCGACGCAGCCTTCAAACAGATGCCCATGACCTGGGCGCAGGTGTGGACCCAGATGCAGAATATAGCCATCCGGGCTCTGGACCCGGTGCTGGGCGGAATCAACTTCCTGGCAAATCACATCGAGATCATCGGGCCGATCGTCTTAGGACTGGGTGCGGCCTTCGGGGTGTTCCTGCTGGCAGCCAACTGGACCAAAATATGCACGGCAGCGACCACTGGGCTGACTGCTGCCCAAACAGCATTGAGTGCGGTTATGGCCACCACTTGGGGGCCTCCCCTCATCGCCATTATCCTCATCATCGCGGCAGTCTATGCTCTGGTCGCGGCGGTGAATTACTTCACCGGCTCCAGCGTTTCGGCCACCGGAATCATTGCCGGGGCGTTTCTGACTCTGTTCGCTTTGATCGCGAACGGGGCCATTCTTGGCATCAACACCTTCGCCGCTTTCGGAAACTTTGTGGGCAATGTGTTCCATGACCCCGTGGCAGCGGTAAAGATCCTGTTTCTGGACATGGCCACCACCATTTTGGGGTATATCTCCAACGTAGCACACGGTATCGAGGACCTGATCAACGCCATTCCCGGAGTTGAAATCAGCATCACCAGCGGGATCGACGGTCTTTACAACCGGGTGCAGGGGGCGGCGGCCCAGGCCAAAAGCGCAGCCGGCTGGGTGGAATACTTCAAGCCCCAGGAGTATATCGACCTGGCAGTGGCATTTCAGACCGGGTACAGCGCGGGCGAAAACTTCAATCCCTTTGGCGGAGCCTCCGCCACCGGCGATCTCTCCCAGTACACCGCCGGGATCTCTCCCTATGACGAGATCGCGGGAACGCTGGGCGACATCTCCGGCAGCGTGAAGAACATCGACAAATCCGTCTCCATGTCGGATGAGGACATCAAGGCCCTGGTGGATGTGGCGGAGCGGCGGTATGTGAACAACATCAACCTGACCAGCCAGACCCCGGTGATCAACGTCAACGGGGCGAACACCGGCCGCACTGCTCAGGACCGGAGGGCGCTGGCGGACGCGATCGAGCAGATCCTTTTGGAGCAGTGGGCCAGCGGGTCTGTTAGAAGCACACAATATGCGTAACAGGAGGCGGAACACTTGAGCGTCAACAATTTTGGGCTTTTCTTCACCCGGGACGGACAGGTGGTCCGCCTCCCTGTCAATCCGGAGAAACTGCCGGTGGCCCGGGACCACGACAACGGAGAATTCAATGTGTTGGGGATCGGGCCCATCATGCAGGCGCGCATCCCAAAACTCCGGGTCGTGACGATCTCCTCCTTCTTCCCGGGGCGGGAGTTCTCCGGCGTGCCGACCTCCGGCGGATTCCGCCCCCCGGAATTTTATATCCAGTTCTTTGAATCGGCGATGAACGACAGAGCCACGATCTTGTACACACCGGTTCGATACTATGAGAATGGGGAGCCGTTCTTCACCGGGGACCCGGGCTTTCAATGTCTCGTCACCTCATTCCATACAGAGGAACGGGGAGGCGAGACCGGAGATTTTTACTACGACTTGGAGATCACAGAGTGGCGGGACTATGCCCCGCAAACTGTACAGGTCCAGCAGCAGGCGACCACAACCACACCCGCGGTGGTGACAACAGAACCATCCCGGGACATTCCGGCAGGAGAGATCACGGTTGGGGCGACCTGCGTTGCAAACGGCCCCTATTTTTACACCTCTTATGGAGACGAGCCCCACGGAAACAGCAACGGGCGGACGGTGAAGGTGTCCCGGATCGTGGACGGCTCCCGGCCGGACTGCGTCCATATCACGGATGAATCCGGGAACCCGCTTGGCTGGATCTCCAAAGACAAGCTGCAGGTGGTGAGCCGGTGAAAACACAACTGCTTCTGCAAAACAAAGCGTCTGGCCAGATCTGGGAGATCTCCAACTGCGTGCAGACCTGTTCCTGGGAGACGGAGCGGACCGGTTCCCCCGGGAAGTTCACCTTTACCCTCAACGCCAACGGCGGGATCGGATTTGTGGAGGGCGACGTGGTGCGGTTCTCAGTAGACGGGCAGCTGCAATTCTACGGCTGGGTGTTCACCAAGCAGAAAGACCGCTACGGCATCATCGATGTGACCTGCTACGACCGGCTGCGCTACTTCAAGGCAGAACAGCCGTACACCTTCTATGACCAGTCGGTCAGCGATATGATAAAGCAGATCGCCGCCGACCTGCAGGTGGATGTGGGGAATGTGGCGGACACCGGGTATAAGTTCCCCTCCTATGTCTGGGAGGATGGGACGTGCCTGGACCTGATCGGGGAGGCGGTGCAGAAGACCCTGCTCAACACCGGAGACATCTATGTGTTTTACGATGATGGGAACGGGGCAGCGCTCTCCCGGCCGGAGGACATGATCTCCAACGTGATGATCGGAGAGAAGTCCTATTTATTGGACTATACCTATAAGACGGACATTGACGAGCAGACGTACAACTCCATCAAGCTCGCCCGGCCCAACGAGGAGACCGGCCGGGCGGATGTGGTCGTGGTAGAGGACTCCGCCAACATCGGGCAGTGGGGGCTTTTGCAGCTCTACCAGAAGGTAGACGAGAATCTGAACACGGCCCAAATGCAGGCCCGCGGGCAGGCAAGCCTCCAGTATTACAACCGGCGCATGCGGACCGTGCAGGTGTCGGCCCTGGGTGTGCCGGGGCTCCGGGCCGGACAGATGGTCATGATGAAGGTCCCGGGGCTGGGGGACATCAACTTAGACCAGTACGTACTGTTGGACAAGGTCTCCCACACCTGGGAGAACGACAAGCACACCATGAACTTTACTACAGCACCCATTTAAAGGAGGGGATGGCGTGAGCTTGCTGCATACCCTGTGCCTCATCAATGAGAGCAACCAACGAGCGGGCCACCCCGCCGACCTGGCCTTCGGCACGGTGACCAAGACAGCCCCTCTGGAGATCGCCCAGAACAACCAGGCGGCGCCGTTGAGAAGTCCGGTCCTGATCCTGACAGAGGCGGTGGTGGAAAAGAAGATCCCTGTGCTCCAACACCGACACCACATCAACACATTAGGGCACAGCCACAGCTGCCCGGATGGTGGGACCAGCACCAATCTGACGGACAGCTATCCCACGCTGTATTCCCTGGCCTCTGAGGGGGCGGACGGGGACCAGAGCCAAAACGTGGTGTGCTATGAGCATGGGAACCCCCTCCCCATCCGGGACGGGTACATCGTGCTCAACCGGGCCCTGGAGGTGGGAGACAACGTGATCATGCTGAGAGTGCAGAACGGACAGAGGTTCATTGTCCTGTCCCGTGTGTTTGAATAGGAGGCAATATGGCAGTATTACCAACCGGGAACCTCCCGGAGGTGACCTTTCAGCAGCAGCCGGGGCGCACCTGGTACATCGACAAAGCCTCCAACCGGATCCGGGGGGAGTGCAGCGACTGGCTGTCCGTCCGGCAGGCGGTGGAGATCATCCTGAACGTGGAGCGGTTCCGGTGGCAGATCTACCGGCCCTACTCCGGCATGCAGTGGGACGGGCTCATCGGCCAGGACCCGGGGTATGTGGCCTCTGAGCTCCAGCGGCGCATCACGGAGGCCCTGACCATGGACGACCGGGTGCGGGGCATTTCCAATTTCTCTTACACCGTGGAGGGAGACAAACTGAGCGCCTCCCTTACGGTGAACACGGTGTTTGGAGAGATGGAAACCGGCGTGGAGGTGAACCTGAATTGATCGACTTCAACCAACAGAATTATCCGAACATTTTAAAGGCCATGCTGGACCGGGTCCCGGGCACCTACGACAAGCGGGACACCAGCCCTATCCCCACGGCCCTGGGTCCGGCGGCCTGGGCGCTGGAGGGATTTTACCTGAGCCTGAATCAGGTCCAGCGGCAGGCGTTCGTACAGACCGCCTCCGGAGAGTCGCTGGACTATCTGGCGGTCATTGCCGGGCTGACCCGGTACCCGGCCTCGGAGGCCGTCCGGCTGGGTATCTTCAACTCCGATATTGGACTCGGGGCCCGATTTTCTACCGTCAACGGGGAGAACAGCATCAACTTCATCTCCGCCGCTGCAGCCGCGGTATCCGAACCGGTGGAAGGGGTCTTCTACTACCAGATGAAGGCGGAGACGGCGGGGGCCATCGGAAATGAGTACGCCGGGCCCATCCTCCCTATCTCCACCATCCCGGGGCTCACCTCCGCCCAAATCACGGACATTCTCGTCCCTGGAGACGATACGGAGACGGATGGGGAGTTCCGGGAGCGGATCATTGAAGCCCTGAATGAGCGGCCCTTCGGCGGGAACATCGCCAGCTACCGGCAGTATGTGCTGGGGCTGGACGGAGTCGGGGCCGTGCAGGTGTACCCCACCTGGAACGGCGGGGGGACCGTGAAGCTGTCTGTACTGGGGGCCGACTGGCTCCTGGCCTCCTCGGAGCTGGTGGAGAACGTCCAGAATGCCGTGGACCCCCCTCCCAATCAGGGGCTTGGGCTTGGCATGGCTCCCATCGGGGCGCAGGTGACGGCCGTCGCCCCCACGGAACTGACCGTCAATGTGTCCGCCGCGCTGACCCTGCAATCGGGCTATCAGATCGGGCAGGTGCAGCAGCCCATTGAAGAAGCGATCGAGGCCTATCTGCTGACCGTCCGGAAGGAGTGGGACACCAACACCAGCACCACCGGCGTGGCCTACGCGGCGGATGTGTACCTGGCCCGCATCACTGCTGCCATCGTGGGTGTGGCCGGAGTGGTCAACGCCACCAATGTACAGCTCAACGGCGGGACGGCAGACCTGGTGCTGACGGAGAACGGGACCACCCAGCAGGTGCCGGTGATCGGCACGGTAACACTGACGGAGGGGAGCGCATGAATCCCATTGAATTAGACACACAGCTCTGCCGGCAGCTCCCGCCCTGGTACCGGGAGATCCTGGACTATCAGCAGATCTGTCAGACGGAGACGGCACAGTTTGAAGCCCTGGCCCAGGAGATCACCGGCGTGGCGGAGAACTTTTTCTTTCAGACAATGGGGCTGTCTGGCGTGGAGATGTGGGAGCAGATTTTCGGAATCATCCCAAACCCACAGACAGAGGACCTGGAGTTCCGGCGGTACCGGGTGCTGAACCGGATCACCACAAAACCGCCGTACACGCTGGGCTTTTTGTACCGGAAGCTGGACGAAATCATCGGCCCCGGCCTCTGGAAGGTCACGGTGGATCATCCCAACTACACCCTCTATATCGAAAGCTCCGCCCAAAATCAGAACTACGCCACAGAGGTGGCCTTTACCATCAATCGGATCAAGCCGGCGCACATTGTCTATGTGAACACGCCGTTAATCCAGACGGGGATCCTCCTGAGTGAGCAGATCGAGCGGCTGAACCGGGTATACAACTATAAGCTGGGTCTGTGGGCGCTGGGCCGACTGCCCTTTGCCGCGGACCAGGATAACGAGGTGATCAAGTTGCCGGAAACTCCATCCATCCAAAATGCCCTCCTGACAGGCGTTGCAAACTTTGTCAGCGGTGACGTGGCCTCGGCCAGAATCAACGAGGCCATCAGTATTACAAACCTGAGCAAGAGCGTGGAGAACAACGTCTTGACTGTGACATACACCGTATCCAGTAGCCAGGCTGCGGAGATCACATCCGTGGAGCTGCTGGATACAGAGGGAAACGCGCTGACCAGTTCCGTGGTCTACGTTCCGGTGGGCGACACCATTGTGATGAAACACACGATCCCGATTGCGGAAGGAGTGGTACAGAGTGGCGGATAATCCAATCACAGTCAGCCTCCCAGCGGACCTGCCAGTGGACTGGGCGGAAAACCAGGTTGTGGCCCCGGAAGGGGTAGATGTGGGGCTGAGTGACCAGCACGGCTACAACTATCTGATGCAGCAGGTCAATGCCGCCCAGCAGGCAGCATCCCAAATCGGGCAAGCGTTTCCTGGACTGGCCACCCTGGACGAAAACGGAAAGCTGGTCCAGGACATCGACTGCGGCGTGTGGGACACGGACCCGGTGGAGGAGCACAACGCCACGGCCACCGC
>CABIYX010000031.1 GCA_902363045.1 Clostridiales bacterium | reverse complement strand
CCGCCGCTCCAATAACTTCCCCATGAGACCGCTCGGTTGGCTTTCTCCTCTGGAGTTCACCGTCCAAGATGTTTGACAAACCTACAGGCGGGATTTTTTCCTCTGTTCGGATCCGCAGGGCCGTGCGGCGGACGCATCTTCCGCTTTTGGGCGTACTCCGCTCCAATGCTCAGAGCTTGGAGGCCAGTTCCAGCGCGGCGTCGATATTGGGGCAGAACCACTCCTCCCCCACCGCGTCATAGAAGCCCGACTTGCGCATGACGGACAAGGGCTGCTCGTTCACATGGGAGAGGATCAGCTGCACCCTGTGCCGCTGACACTCCTTCCACAGCCGGGCCAGGCTGTTGAGCGCGGTGATGTCCAGGGCAGGGACGCTGCGCATCCGCAGGATCATCACTCGGCGGGTCTCTTTGGGGTCGATGTGAGGGATCTGGTCCGCCGCGCCGAAGAACATGGGACCGTCGATCTCATAGACCATCACGTGCTCCGGCACATGACGGAAGCGGCCCTGCGCATCCTCCTGGTCCTCCACATACTCCCACTCCTTGATCACCGCCACATTGGCCATCCGTGTCATAAACAGCAGGCAGGCCAGGGACAGGCCCACGCCGATGGCCACCACCAGGTCGAAAACCACTGTGAGGAAGAAGGTAAGCAGCAGCACCGCCGCGTCGCTCTTGGGGGAGCGGCACACCACCTGAAGGAAGGTCCTCCAGCCGCTCATATTATAGGCCACCATCAGCAGGATGGCGGCGATGCAGGGCATGGGGATCAGGGCCGCCAGGGGCATAAGGAACACCAGGGTCACCAGGACCACCACCGCGTGTACCATACCGGCCACGGGAGAATTTCCGCCGTTTTTGATGTTGGCCGCCGTCCGGGCGATGGCCCCGGTGGCGGGGATCCCGCCGAACAGGGCCGAGGCGGTATTGCCGATGCCCTGGGCCACCAGCTCCATGTTGGAGTTGTGCCGCCCACCGATCATCTCATCGGCCACCACACAGGACAGCAGGGACTCGATGGCCGCCAGGATCGCGATGGTGAACGCGTCCGGCAGGACCGCCGCTACCGTTTCATAAGACAAGGCAGGCAAAGCAACGTGGGGTAAACCGCCAGAAATCGTATACAGGTCCCCGATGGTGTTCACCGGCAGCTTCAGAAGACGCACCATAGCCGCCGTGACCACCACCGCCACCAGGGAGGCGGGCACCCGCTTGAAAAAGCGGGGCCAGACGATCTGGATGGCCAGGGCGATACAGCCCACCGCCACAGCCCACAGGTTGACTGTATCGAAGCAGGAGATAAATTCCTCCAGCTTCTCCACCGTCTCAATGGGGGCGTTTTGGAAGGTAACCCCGAAGAAATCCTTCAGCTGTCCCACCACAATGGTCACCGCAATGCCGGAGGTAAATCCGGTGGTGATGGTGTAGGGGATGAACTTGATCATGCTGCCCATGCGGAGCAGCCCCATGAGCACCAGCAAAATACCCGCCAAAATGGTGGCCACCGCCAGGCCGTCCATCCCGTTCCGGGCCACGATCCCCGCCACAATGGCGGCGAAGGCCGCTGTGGGGCCTGCGATCTGTACCTTGCTCCCGCCCAGGGCGGACACCAGAAAGCCCGCCACAATGGCGGTGTACAGGCCCTGCTCCGGGGACACCCCCGAGGCCAGGGCCAGCGCAATGGATAGGGGTAATGCGATGATTGCCACAATGACGCCGGCAATCAGGTCCTTCATCAGCTTTTCCCTGGAGTAGTCCGCCAGGGAGCGTAGCAGCTGCGGACGCAGTTTTTCCACGTTCTCTCTCTCCTTTTTCTCCTCCGGGCAGACCGCAGCTGTGGCGCTCTCCCCGCAGACCGCATATTCTTAACGGTCTCTTTATACACAATCCCTATCATACGGGATGGCAAAGAAAAAAGCAAGTAAAACTGCAAAATAACGGTTCTTTTCCTCTGAAACGCAGGATGGCCGCCATTTGGCGGCCACCTTCGGAATATCGGAACCAGCTGGCGGGGCTCCCCCGCTTATCGAACCGTGGGTCCCGCCACCGGAGCCTCCCGCTTCCAGCGCTGGAGCTGCCGGAGATAAAAGGCAACGCCCAGGCTGCCTGTGATGACCTCTGAGAGGGGATAGGCAAACCAGGTCGCCCCCAGGCTGATCTTGGAAAACAGCCAGAACAGAGGGATCAGACAGCAGATCTGCCGCACCACGGACAGCAGCAGGCTGGGCCCCGCCGCTCCGATGGCCTGAAAAAATACCGGCGGCATCAGGGAGAGCACGGCCGGAATAAAGCTCAGTCCGATGACACGGAAGGCGGGCACCCCGATGGCCAGCACCGCCGGCTCCTGGGAAAAGAGGCCGATCAGGCGGTCCGGGATACACTCAAAGCTGACCACCCCCACCAGCATGAATACCAGAGAGATCCCACAGGAGTCGTACAGGATCCGCTTGCAACGGTCATAGGCCAGACAGGCGAAGTTATAGCTGAGGATGGGCACGATACAGGTCTGAAGGCCGTTGAGCGGAATAAAGAAGAAGGACTGGAGCTTATAATACAGGCCCAGCACCGTCACTGCGTCATCCGAAAAGCCCGCCAGGATCATGTTCAGCGCCATGATATACACGGTGTACAGCATCTGCATAAAAATGGAGGGATAGCCCAGGCGGTAGATCTGCCGGACATACTTCCACATGACCCGCGCCTTAGGCGGACGGCGGAACGCGGCAGCCCCGGTCAGGACAGCCGCCACACACTGGCCCGCCACAGTTGCCGCTGCCGCACCGGCGATCCCCATACGGGGCACGGGACCCAGACCAAAGATCAGGATGGGGTCCAGCACGATGTTGGTCAGCGCCCCGGCGATCTGCGCCAGCATGGGCAGGCGCATATTCCCCCCCGCTTGGAGGACCTTGGTCCAAATGCTCTCCAGAAAGATCCCGATGCTGCCCACACATACAATATTTCCATAGAGCACCGCGTCGGACACCGCGTCCAAAGAGGTGGCCGAGGTGCGCACATAGGGTTCCATCAGCAGGAGCATCGCCACCGCGAACACCGCCCAACTGACAACTGCCAGCACAGTCCCCGTACCGGCGGTGCTGTCAGCCGCCCGCGTTTTCCCAAAGGCGTACATCCGGGCCATATAGGTATTCACGCCCACGCCGGTGCCCACCGCGATGGCAGTGATGATCAGCTGGACCGGAAAGATCACCGACAGGGCCGTCAGGCCGCTGTTGGAGTACTGCCCCACAAAGTAGCTGTCCACAATATTGTAGAGGGCCTGGATCAGCTGGGCCAGCATCACCGGTGGGGCGATGCGCAGCAGGATCTTCCACACACGCTCCGTCTGAAAATAGCGGTCACCCGCCGCCGTCTGGCTCATGTCCGCTCTCCCTTCTCATCTGATTCAAACTTCCGGCTCCCACCTGGCTGTGCGCCGTGGGAGCCGACAAATTATGATACCATTTCGAGGAAGAACTTCAAGGGGCAAAATGGGTAAATCCTGCTGAAATTCCTCTGATTTTATCGGCTTTCTGCCGATTACAGCAGCGTTATGTTCCTGTTCTAATTCCATTTCAGAAAAGAACCCCCGGCACAGCCGGAGGTCCTCTCATCCCTATATCCTCGATTTTCAAGCAGGGCGCAGAAAAGGCCGGGGACAGACGGAACAGCCCCCCGCCTTATCCCTTTAACTTGGCGATTGCGGCCTTGGCAGCCATCTGCTCGGCCGCCCCAAAAAGCTCCGCTTTCCGGGGACCCCGTTTCCTTCCAATCCTCGGGCGGAGTAGATCCGCCCTCCGGCAAAAAAATTCCCGGATAAAGCCGGGAATTTTGTTTGGACGCGCCTTCCGGCGCGGCTCGCTTCCGCTCGCAAAAGAGGCCGGGGACAGACGGAGCAGCCCTCCGCCTTATCCCTTTAACTTGGCAATTGCGGCCTTGGCAGCCATCTGCTCGGCCTCTTTTTTACTGTGGCCCTTGCCACGGCCGGCCACCTCCCCGTTCAGGTCCACTTCCACAAAGAAGCGTTTGTCGTGGTCGGGGCCCTCCTCGCCAGTCAGGCGGTACTTCAAAACCTGGCCGCTCTCCCGCTGGACCAGCTCCTGAAGGGCGGTCTTATAGTCCCGGGGGCTGGTCAGTCCCTCCACCTCCCGGCAGAGGATATACTGCTGTACAATCTTCCGGGCTGAGCCAATCCCGCCGTCCAGATAGACCGCGGCCAGCACCGCCTCCACGGCGTCCGCCTGGATGGAGGGACGCTTCCGTCCGCCGCCGGCCTCCTCGCCCTTGCCCAGGTGCAGATACTCGCCCAGCCGCAGGGCCTCCGCCACCTCTACCAGACTGTCCTCGCACACCAGGGCCGCCCGGGTCCGGGTCAGCTCCCCCTCGGGCAGGTCCGGGTGGTTGCGGTACAGGTGGTCGGCCACCACCATGCCCAAAATCGAGTCGCCCAGGAACTCCAGACGCTCATTGCTCTGGAGTCTGCCCCGGCTCTCATTGGCGCAGGAGCTGTGGGTCAGTGCGTTTTCCAGCAGGGCCGGATCCCGGAATTCATAACCCAGCTTTTCTTCCAATGTGGTCATCAGAACCACTCCTCGTTCTTTGGTTCGACAGGCAAGCAAAACTCCGCCGGTTGGCGGAGTTTTGCGATGTATGTCGTTTGAATCAGTCGATCTTGTTCTGGAGGAACCGGACCAGATCGCCCACCGACTTGATGGAGGACGCTTCCTCCTCGGTCAGTTCGTCAATGTCAAATTCCTCCTCCAATGCCATGGACAGATCCACGATGTCCACGGAATCCGCGTTCAGATCATCTTCAAAGGAGGTATCCATGGTAATGGAATCCGCATCCACATTGAACTGCTCCGCGATCAGTGCGCATACCTTTTCAAAAATCATAGCTGACTGCTCCTTTTGCTGTGCTCCAGCATAGTTTCTTTTCCTACTATATGCAGAAACTACCTGCCTGTCAATAGGTAATCAGGAATTTCTGTGTATTCACCGGAAAATTATCATTCCGCCTCCGGGACGTCCAGCCGCATCAGGTCAATGTTATCCGAGATGCTTCCGATGATCCCGGAGGAGGCGAACTGGTTGGCCTGGCGGATGGCGTTTTTGATGGCATAGGCGTCAGAGGAGCCATGGGCCTTGATCACCGGCTTGGAGATGCCCAGCAGGGCGGTGCCGCCCACCTCGCTGGAGCTCATCAGCTTTTTGAACTTCTTCAGTCCACCGGAGACCAGGACCGCAGCCAGCTTGGTCATCAGGTTTTTCATAAAAATGCCCTTGATCTCCCTGGCCAGGAAGAGTCCGGTCCCCTCCATGGTTTTTAGGAAAATATTTCCCGAGTAGCCGTCGGCCACGATGACGTCCACCGCGCCCTCCACCGCCTCCCGGGCCTCGATGTTGCCCACGAAGCAGATGCGGCCCTCCTCACCCGCCTTTTTCAGCAGGGGGTACACTGTGGTCTGGAGCTCCGTGCCCTTGGATGGCTCCACCCCGATGTTCAGCAGGCCCACCTTGGGCTGTGGGCGGCCCAGAACGTGCTCGGCGTAGTAGGACCCCATATAGGCAAACTGGATCAGGTACTCCGGCGGGCATTTCACGTTGGCCCCCGCGTCGATCAGCACCGCGCCGCCGTTCCCGGTGGGCACCACCGGAGCCAGAGCGGCCCGGCGGATCCCCCGGATCCGCTTGATCAGCAAAGTGGCCGCGCCCAGCAGGGCCCCGGTGGAGCCGGCGGACACAAAGGCGTCCCCCTCCCCCGCCTTGAGCAGGTTCAGCCCCACCGTCAGGGAGGAGTCCTTCTTCTCCCGGAAGGCCGTGGCCGGATTGTCGCATATCTCCACCACCTCAGAGGCGTGGGCGATCTCCACCCCGGCGGGCAGTTCCCGGATACCGTTTTCCTCCAGAACCTTCAGGATGTCCTCGCCCCGGCCCACCAGAGTGATGCCTACCCCGTACTCCTTATTCGCCTGAATGGCGCCCATGACCGGCGCCTGGGGGGCGTTGTCCCCGCCCATGGCATCCACGATGATTTTCATGTCAAGTTCCTTCTTTCTTCGGTGGTATCAAAGTCCTGGGCTCGTCGATCAAACCCAGAAGGTAGTCCGCTGAGACGTTGTAATGAGTACATATCGAAGCCAAGTTTTCAAACGAAGTCGTCCGACGGCCATTTTCAATATCGCTGATTGCCGCCTGTGATACTCCAATCGCCTCAGCTAAATCCTTCTGCTGTTCTTTTGCATTTTTTCGCAGTTTTTTGACCCGCATACAGAAAATGTCCTTGTGATACATGGGGCCTCCTCTTGACTGATATTTGTTTTTGCGATATAATATCGCTAATTCAAATATAATGGTGGTGTCAATATGATCCCAGAAGTCCAAACCCTCTATTACTACGAAATCGACCACGCCCGCCTGGACTTCGACGCTGACCCGGTCTATCAGAAGAACATGGCCCGGGCGCTGGCCGAATTGGGGACCGCTGAACTCTCCCCCGCCCTCTTTTCCCTGCTGGATACTGCGAACCAGATCTCCTTTGCCCACGGCTTTCGCCTTGGTCTCTCGCTGGCTCGATGGGCCCTGTGGAGGTGAGCGTGTTTTCCCGCGGAGATCTCGCCGCCGGGGACGGCTTCGATGAGCACGAAAGAACTCATAGTCGCCTTTCCCCAGATCCCATTTTACGGGGGCCGCCCATGAGCGGCCTGGGCAGGCTCTGGAACGGCGGGAGGGGCAAGCCCCTCTCCTACGGACCGCAATAACTCCTCCCATGCTCAGGGAGGGAAACTCCTAGGGATCTCTCCAGAATTCGCACCGGGAGCGTCAGCCCGGCAAAGCCAGGCGCGGAAGGGAACCCGCACCGGCCGCAATTTTGGGAAAACCAGGCCCCAGTGGGCCGGGAGGAACCGCTGACCGCCACTCAGATTTTGCGCGCCGGAAGCACTATAAAATCTGACAAATACGCGTCCTCCATAACGGGGTCCGGGGAAAGCGGTCCTATGGACCTAGGCGGAGCAGAGCGGAGCCGTAGTCCATCGGCCGCGTCCCCGGCGATCCTTTGGTTTCTTTCCCATCGCTGGGAAAGAAACTCGCCGCCAGGGCGGCGAAACTTCCCCGCATCACAGAGAAAAATCGCACCGCAGGGCAAGATGCCTCAACGACAAACGAGAATACTCTATGGCGGGGCGCTCACGCGCCCAAAGGCAAGCGGAGCCGCCCATTCACTCCAGATCCAGCTGTCCCAGGGCTTCCAAAGCCCGCTTGGACAGCTCCGCATTTTTGTTCCGCTTGCCTTTGACCCGATAGCCCAGCGGGGGGATCAAACCAAAGTTCACGTTCATCGGTTGAAAGTTTACCACACTCGGGTCGCTGATGTAAAGGGCCATGGCCCCCATAGCGGTCTCCCGGGGGAAGTCGATGGGGCTCTTTCCCTCCAGCTCCCGGGCCAGCTCCAGGGCCGCCAGGCAGCCCGAGGCCGTGGACTCCACATAGCCCTCCACCCCGGTGATCTGCCCGGCAAAGCGGACGCGCGGCTCTGTCCGCACCCGGAAATAGCGGTCCAGCAGCCGGGGGGAATCCAGGAAGGTATTCCGGTGCATCACCCCATAGCGCACATACTCCGCGTTCCGCAGAGCGGGGATCATGGAGAACACCCGCTTCTGCTCCGGCCATTTCAGGTGGGTCTGGAAGCCCACAATGTTGTAGATGGTCCCCTGGGCGTTGTCCTTGCGCAGCTGCACCACGGCAAAGGGCTCCCGCCCCGTCTTGGGATCCTTCAGCCCCACCGGCTTCAGCGGTCCGTAGCACAGGGTATCCCGCCCCCGGCGGGCCATCACCTCCACAGGCATACAGCCCTCGAAGACCCCGGCATCCTCAAAGCCGTGGACCTCCGCCTCCTGGGCGGTGGTCAGGGCCTCCCAGAAACTCTGGTACTCCTCCTCCGTCATGGGGCAGTTGATGTAGTCCGGCGTCCCCCGGTCATACCGGGAGGCAAACCAGGCGCTCTCCATGTCCACGCTGTCAAAGGTGACCAGCGGGGCCGCCGCGTCAAAGAAGTGCAGATAGCCGTTCTGAGGATAGCGCCGGGCGATGGCCTCCGCCAGTGGGTCGGAGGTCAGCGGCCCGCTGGCCACGATGACCTGTCCCTCCGCCGGAAGGTCTGTGACCTCCCCCTCCACCACAGTGATCTTGGGGTGGCTCCGGATCTTCTCCGTAATGGCTTCGGAGAAGGCATGGCGGTCCACTGCCAGCGCGCCGCCCGCCTCCACCCGGTGGGCGTCCGCGCAGGCCATGATGAGGGAGCCGCAGCGGCGCAGTTCCTCCTTCAGCAGCCCCACCGCGTTCTCCAGCTGGTCGGAGCGCAGGGAGTTGGAGCACACCAGCTCGCCGAAGGACGGGCTGTGGTGGGCCGGGGTCATCTTTTGGGGTTTCATCTCCCGAAGCGTCACGGGGATCCCCCGCCGGGCCAGCTGCCAAGCGGCCTCGCTGCCCGCCAGGCCCGCTCCGATCACAATTACAGGTTCCATGGGTCCCTCCTATCTTTTATCTTTTGGGTCTCAACCATACGATCCGGCCTCCCATCTGGGGCTGCCGGCGCGACAGAGGGGCTTTCCCCCCTCCGGCCCTTTGGGCCACCTCCCCCACAAGGGGGGAGGCTTTTTCTTGACCTGGTCAATCCGTAGAAACGATCGATCGTTCAATCGCTGTACAAACACCGGAGAAATTTCGGTCTACATCCAGATTCGTAAAACGCAGTACGCGCATATTCTGTCGCTGCAAATAAAAATCCCGCTTCCGGTCATATTCATACTGCGCCCACTCATAATGCCCACCCCCGTCCAATTCGATCACAAGGCGGGCAGATGGACAAAAAAAGTCCACAATATATGGGCCAATGGGCTGTTGCCGCCGAAAACGTGCAGGATGTTTGGATAAAAAATCATACCATAGCCTGCGTTCCTGACGTGTCATATTCTTTCGCAGATCACGCGCACGCTTGATCATCTCTGAATCTGTATGTCCCATACACATCTCATCATACACTTGGCTCCCCCTTTGCGGGGGAGCTGTCGGCGCAGCCGACTGAGGGGGGCTCTCCACCGCTTACTCCTCCAACGCCTTCTTGACAGTGGTTTTCTTGGCGGTGGTCTTTTTCGTGGAGGTCTTTTTGGTCTCCGTCTTGGATGCGGTCTTTTTTGCGGTGGTCGTCTTTTTGGCACCTGTCTTGGAGGCTGCCGTCTTTTTGGCGGCGGTCTTTTTTCCGGCGGCCTTCTTGGCCTCGGGCTGCTTCTCCTCCGGAACGGTCCCGGCCCCGCCTTCCGCCTCCCCGGCGGCGTCCGCCGTCTTTTTCTTCCAGCCGCCCCGCTTCTCCTCCGGGGTGAAGTTGGGGCAGCCCTCGTGGATGCAGAAGGGCTTCTTAAAGCCCCGTCCGGACTTCTTGAACATGGTCCAGCCGCACTCCGGGCAGTTGTCCTTCACCGGCACATCCCAGGTCATAAAGTCGCACCTTCTGGTCTCGTCCTTGCTGTTGAGATGCTCACAGCAGTAGTAGGTGTACTGCTTATTGGTCTTTTTGCTCTTTCCCGTGCGCTTGAGCAGGCGGCCGCCGCACTTGGGGCACTTGCCCGGCATCTCCACCACCAGGGGCATGGTGAAGTCGCACTCCGGCCAGCCGGGACAGGCCAGGAACCGTCCAAACCGTCCGGACTTGATGACCAGATTCCGTCCGCATTGGGGACAGATCTCCTCCGAAACCTCGTCCGGCACCTTGATGCGCTCCCCGTCCAGCTCCTGCTCCGCCTTGTGGAGCTCCGCCTCAAAGTCCTCATAAAATTCGGACAGCACCCGCTTCCAGTCCACGCTGCCCTCCTCCACCTTGTCCAGCTCCTCCTCCATCTGTGCGGTGAAGGCGGGGTCCACGATGTCCTGGAACTTATCCTTCATCAGGCCGGTGACCACCTCTCCCAGGGGCGTGGGCCGGAGAGCCCGTCCCTCCTTCACCACATACTCCCGGTTGAGGATGGTGGAGATGGTGGGGGCGTAGGTGGAGGGGCGTCCGATGCCCTTCTCCTCCAAGGCCCGGATCAGGGTGGCCTCGGAGTACCGGGCGGGGGGCTGGGTGAAGTGCTGCTCCTTCCGGGTCTCCTTCAGCTCCAGAGGCTCCCCCTCCCGCAGGTCGGGCAGGGGGGACTGGGGGGCCTCCTCCTCATCGTCCCGGCCCTCCTCATAGACGGCGGTGAAGCCGGAGAACTTCAGCTCCGAGTGGCTGGCCCGGAAGGTATAGCCGGCGGACTGCGCCTCGATGGAGACGCTGTCATACACCGCGCTGGCCATCTGGCAGGCCAGGAAGCGGCTCCAGATCAGCTTATAGAGGCGGAACTGCTCGCTGGTCAAGTCCTTCTTGATGTCCTCCGGCACCAGGTTCACGTCGGAGGGTCGGATAGCCTCGTGGGCATCCTGAGCGTTGCCCTTGGACTTGTAGTGCCGGGCCTGGGGAGGGTAGTACTCCCGGCCGTAGCGGTGCTCAATAAAACCCTTGGCCGCGGCGATGGCCTCCTCCGACAGGCGGAGGGAGTCGGTACGCATATAGGTGATCAGACCCACTGTGCCCTCGCCGGTGATGTCCACGCCCTCATAGAGCTGCTGGGCGATGGACATGGTGCGGGCGGGGGTCATGTTCAGCTTGCGGGAGGCCTCCTGCTGGAGGGTGGAGGTTGTAAAGGGGGGCGCGGGGTTGCGCAGCTTGTCCTGCCGCTTCACCTTGGAGACGGTGAAGGGCTGGCCCGACACCGCCTGGATCACGGCGTCCGCCTCCGCCTCGCTGTGCAGCTCCATCTTTTTCTCCCGGCCATGGAACATAGCCTGGAACCCGCCTAAATTGGGACGCACCCGGCCCAGGTCCGCCTGGATGGACCAGTACTCCTGGGGCTGGAAGGCACGGATCTCCTCCTCCCGCTCCACCACCAGGCGGGTGGCAACTGACTGCACCCGGCCGGCGGACAGCCCCCGCCGGATCTTCTTCCACAGCAGGGGGGAGAGCTCATAGCCCACGATCCGGTCCAGGATGCGCCGGGCCTGCTGGGCGTCCACCAGGTTCTGGTCGATGGCCCGGGGACTGGCGATGGACTCGTTGACCACCTTTTTGGTGATCTCATTGAAAGTCACCCGATAGGTCTTGTCATCCGGGATGCCCAGCAGCTCCTTCAAATGCCAGGAGATGGCCTCCCCCTCCCGGTCGGGGTCGGTGGCCAGATAGACCCGCTCGCTCTTTTTGGCCGCCTTCTTCAGGTCGCTGATCACATCCTCCTTCCCTTTGATGGGCTGATAGTTGGGGATGAACCCGCCCTCGATGTCCACGCTCATCTTGCTCTTGGGCAGATCCCGGACGTGCCCCATGGACGCCTTCACTTCATAGCCCGGACCAAGGTACTTCCCGATGGTCTTTGCCTTGGACGGGGACTCTACGATCACCAGATCAGTTTTTGATGCCATTCTGCAATGACCTCCGAATTTGAAATATGAAACGCGGCGCTGCCGCGCGAAAGAAATCATACTGGGACAGAACTCCGCCCTCCTCTCACCCCTCCAGCTCCACCAGAGGGGAGAAGCGCTTCCCGGGGTGCTCCCGGACGGCTCCGTCCACCTGGAGCATGGTGAGGGCGGAGAGCACCCGGCGGGCCGGGATCTGAGTCTCCTCCACCAGCTCGTCCGCGGTGCTCGGCTTCCTCCGTCCCGCCATGGCCCGGAGCAGAGTCAGCTGGTCGTCTGTAAAGCGGGAGCGCTGCTCCCCCTGGGGAACACGCTCCAGGTCCGAAGCCCCGTCCTCCCGGGGTGAGGCAGACGCGGGAGCCTCCTCCCGCTCCTCCTCCGGTCCGGTCTCCTCCGGGCCTTTCCGGCTCCTCAGCTGCTCCAGCCGCTGCTGGGCCGCCTCCGGCGGCAGCGGTGCGGATCGGGCCAGCTTCTGGGGAAAGCGGAGCCAATACTCCTCCAGGATGTCCTGGGCGCAGGTCACCGGGCGTGCCCCCTGCCGGAGGAGCCAGTTGGGGCCCTCGCTCCTGGGGGCATCGATGTTCCCCGGCACCGCGAAAATATCCCGGTCCTGGTCCATAGCGTGCTCGATGGTCTTCATAGTCCCGCTGAACCGGGCGCACTCCACCGCCACCACGCCCAGGGACAGCCCGCTGATGAGGCGGTTGCGCACCGGGAAGTGCTCCGCCTTGTGGCGCGTGCCGGGCGGGTACTCGCTGATGAGGGCTCCGGCCGCCGCCACATCCTCATACAGGAAGCGGTTCTGGCTGGGATAGGGCACGTCCACCCCGCCTGCCAGCACAGAGACCACGGGCCCGCCGCCCTTGAGCGCCCCCTTCAGGGCAGTGGAGTCGATCCCCTGGGCGATGCCGGAGATCAGCAGTGCCCCGCCCCGGGCCAGCTCCAGACCCAGCTGGGCGGCCACCCGCTCCCCATAGGGAGAGGGCTCCCGGCTGCCCACCACGCCGATGGCCGCCTCCTCGTCAAAGCGGAACACCCTGCCCCGAATGTACAGCACCGCAGGCGGCGCGGAGATCTCCCGCAGGCGGCCGGGGTAGTCGCCGTCCTGAAGGGTCATCACCCGCAGTCCCAGCCGGTCGCACTCCCCCAGGATCCGGTCGGCCTCGTCCATCCCCTTCTCCCGGAGGGACGCCCGGGCCGCGGCGGGCAGCTCCGGGATCTGATCGTACTGCTCCGGTTCGGCGTAAAAGGCCCGCTCCGGCGTGCCGAAGTACTCCAGCACCCGGAGCACGCCCCGGGGTCCCAGCGCCTTCCTTGTGGTCAGCCAAATCCAGTCCTGAAGCATGGAGCGCCCTCCTCTCATAGAATGTCTTTACAACTGCCGTCGTTCTGTGGTACGCTTAGGGCACGAATTGGGGGGATCTCTGTGAAAATTGCCGGTCATGCGCCGTCCCGAAGCGCCAGCCTCCGGCCCTGGGTGGTCTGCCTGGGCTGCGGGCTTTCCCTGTTTACCGTGATGGGTCTGGGCGTCAACGTCTTTACGGTCTATCAGCCCCACCTGCTCCTCGTCCACGGCTTCACCAACGCCCAGGGCTCCTGGATCACCACGGTCCGGAGCCTGTTCGCCCTGCTGTCCATGCTCACTGTGGACCAGCTGTGCCGCCGGCTGGGACTGCGGAACACCATGGTCCTGGGGATGGGCTGCTTCGTGGGCTCTTATCTCCTCTTCGGCTTCGCCCACAGCTTCTCCGCCTACTGCGGCGGGGCGGTCCTGTCCGGTCTGGCCTATGGCTACGGGGGGATGATCCCCCTCACCCTGGTTATCTCCCGCTGGTTCCCCACTGGACGGGGCTTCGCCCTGGGGATGGCCGCAGCGGGCAGCGGGATCTCCACCATCTTTGCCCCGCCTCTGATCACCGGGGCCATCCAGGCCCTGGGGCTTTCCGCCGCCTTTCTCTGGGAGGCGGCCGCCGGAGTGCTGCTCACCCTGCTGGTATACCTCCTTGTGCGGGACTCCCCCGGCAGCCCGGAGTTTCCGGACTCCGAGGACTCCCTTCCCGGGGCCCGTGGCGTTGGACTGAGCCGCCCCCTCCTGTGGATGGTGCTCCTGTCCGCCTTTCTCACCGGCGGTCCCTGCGGGCCGGGCTTCTCCCACCTCACGGTGCTGTACACCTCCGCCGGCTTTTCCAGCGGCACGGCGGCCCTGCTCATGTCCTACCTGGGGCTTGTTCTCATCGTTGCCAAGGTGCTCTATGGATGGCTCAGCGACCGGCTGGGCAGCCGGATGGCCAACAGCCTGATCTTCGGCGTCGCCCTGGCCGGCTTCGCCCTGTGCTGCCTGGCCCCCACCCAAAGCCTCCCGCTGGCCGCCGCCGCCATCACCCTCACTGGGCTGGGGATGCCCCTCTCCTCGGTCACCCTCTCCGTGTGGGCGGGGGATCTGAGCGCGCCGGAGGACTATGACCGGCTGGTCAAGTGGCTGTCCTCCACCTATATGCTGGGCTCTCTGGTCACGGGGCCGGTCCCCGGCCTGCTGGCCGACCGCTTCGGCGGCAGCTACGTCCCCGCCTATGGGCTGTTTTTGCTCTTCCTGCTGGTCTCCATGCTGCTCATCCAGACCGTCTACCGGCGGACCGGGGCGGGCGGCAGACCCCAGCACTGAACGCTCGGCGCGTCCGGCTCCCAGAGCCAGGGCGCGCTGTTTTTATTCCTCCAGCCCGCCCTGGCGAACCATCTCCCACAGGACGATGGATGCCGCCGCGGCCGCGTTGAGAGATTCACAGCGGCTCCGCATGGGGATGCGGATGGTCTGGCCGCTGCATTCCAGCAGGCCCTGGGAGACCCCCCGGCCCTCGCTGCCGATGATCACCGCGCACCGGCCCAGATTGGCCCGCTCCAGGGAGACGGTATCTTCCCGCAGAGCGGTGGCGTACAGCGACAGGCCGGACCGCTCCAGCAGGGCGCACAACTCCTCCTGCCCGGTCTCCCACACCGGGAGCCGGAAGCAGGCCCCCATGGAGGCCCGCACCGTCTTGGGCCCATAGGGGTCGGCGCAGCCGTTCACCAGCAGAAGGCCGTCCGCTCCGAGGGCGTCGGCGGTGCGCCAGATGGTCCCCACATTTCCTGGGTCCTGCACACCGTCCAGCACCAGATACCGGCGGCCCTCCAGCCGCTCCGGCGGAGCGGTCTCCGGCAGGCGCGCCAGGAACAGGGCGCCCTGGGGTGTATTCATGGGGGAGATGGTCTCCATCACGTCCCGGGGCACCTGGATGGCCCGGACACCCTGGGGCAGCTCCGGGAGCGCCTCTCCCTCCGTCACCACGACCGTGGTCAGAGGGGCCTTCCAGCGCAGCGCCTCCTCCAGCAGCTTGACGCCGTCCCCCAGGTACTCCCCCGCCTCCCGGCGGGCCCTGGCGCTGCCGGAGGACAGCTTTCTAATCTTCATTAAAAGTGGATTCTTCCTGCTGGTGATCCGCTCCATCATAAACCGCAAGTCCCGCCTTTCCTGTGGGAGCCCAACCGCCGCGCCGACGCGGCTGTCCGCCCGGCTTCAACTCCTGCGCAGAAAAGCATACCAATGGGAACAATTTCCATCGGTATGCCTTTCCGAATTCGTCAGTTCAAGGGTCTCATGTTGGAGATCTCCCGTTTCGTTGCGTTCAAATCTACTCCGTCTCCGGATCCGTCCAGGCTCAGTACAGCTTGGCGCCGGCGGGGATCCGGTCATCCACCATCAGCAGATTCAGGCCCTCACGGCCATCCTCCTCATGCACAGCGGAGATCAGCATTCCCTCAGAGGCGATACCCATCATCTTGCGGGGCGGCAGGTTGACAATGGCGATGGCCGTCTTGCCCACCAGCTCCTCGGGCTCATAATACTCGTGGATCCCGCTGAGGATCACGCGGTCCTTTCCGGAGCCGTCGTCCAGCACGAACTTCAAAAGCTTCTTGCTCTTGGGCACGGCGGAGCACTCCTTGATCTTCACCGCCCGGAAATCAGACTTGGAGAAGGTGTCAAAATCCACCTCTTCCTCAAACAGAGGCTCGATCTTCACCTTGGAGAAATCGATGGCCGCCTCCTGCTTCTCCTCCTGGGCAGCGGGGGCCTTGGCCTTGGCGGGGACGTCCGTGGGCTTCATGGTCGGGAAGAGGATAACCTCCCGGATGCTGTCCGAGTTGGTCAGCATCATCACACACCGGTCGATGCCGATGCCCAGGCCGCCCGTGGGGGGCAGACCGTACTCCAGGGCGGTGATAAAGTCATCGTCCATCATGCCGGCCTCGTCATCGCCCTTGTCCCGCAGCTCCACCTGCTTCTGGAAGCGCTCTCTCTGGTCGATGGGGTCGTTGAGCTCAGAGAAGGCGTTGCCCATCTCGCTGTGGCAGATGAACAGCTCGAACCGCTCGGTGAGGCGGGGGTCCTTGGGGGAGCGCTTGGCCAGGGGGGACACGTCCACCGGGTGCATGGTGATGAAGGTGGGCTGGATCAGCTTCTCCTCCACCTTCTGGTCGAAGCACTCGTACAGGGCGTTGCCCCAGGTCTTTTCTGCCGTCTCGGGCAGCTCTACGCCGATGGACTTGGCGGCAGCCACAGCCTCCTCGTCAGAGGTGATGGCCATAAAGTCGATGCCGCAGTACCGCTTCACTGCCTCGTGCATGGGCAGACGGGGCCAGCCGGGGGTCAGATCCAGCTTCTCGCCCTGCCACTCCAGCTGATAGGTGCCCAGCAGCTTCTGGGCGGCGGAGGTGAGCAGATCCTCAAACAGGTCCATCATATCGTTGAAATCGGCGTAGGCCTGATACAACTCGATGGTGGTGAACTCCGGGTTGTGCTTGGGGTCCATGCCCTCGTTGCGGAAGATGCGGCCGATCTCATACACCCGGTCCATGCCGCCCACGATGAGCCGCTTCAGGGGCAGCTCAGTGGCGATGCGCATATACATATCGATGTCCAGGGTGTTGTGGTGGGTGATGAAGGGGCGGGCCGTGGCGCCGCCGGAGATGGTGTTGAGAACGGGGGTCTCCACCTCCATAAAGCCCCGGTTGTCCATGAACTCCCGGACGTGCTTAATGAACTGAGAGCGGATCACGAAGTTCCGCTTCACCTCGGGATTGACGATCAGGTCCACATACCGCTGGCGGTAGCGCAGTTCCGTATTGGTCAGGCCGTGGAACTTCTCCGGCAGGGGCAGCAGGGACTTGCTCAGTAGGGTCACCCGCTCCACCCGGACGGACATCTCGCCCCGCTGGGTGCGGAACACCACGCCCTTGACGCCCACGATGTCGCCAATGTCAAACTTCTTGAAGCGGGCATACTCCGCCTCATCCATCTCGTCCCGGCGGGCATACAGCTGGATGCGCCCGGACTTGTCCTGCAGATCGCAGAAGGACACCTTGCCCATGCCCCGCTTGGACATGAGCCGCCCGGCCACGGACACAGCCTGCCCCTCCAAGGCGTCAAAATTCGCCTTGATATTGGCGCTGTCGTTGTCCACCTCATACCGGGTGATCTGGAAGGGGTCGTTCCCACTCTCCTGAAGTTCCTTCAGCTTATCCCGTCGGATCTGGAGCAGCTGAGACAGGTTCTCCTCCTGGGGGACCTCCTGATTCTTCTTATCGGCCATTGCTTCCACTCCTATCTTTCTTCCGGCGACGGCCGGCTTTGATCGTTGCTGCTGGCGGTTCAGCGCTCCACCTTGAGGATCTTGTACTCCACAGGGCCGGCGGGGGCGTCCACCGTCACCTCGTCCCCGGCGTTCTTGCCCAGCAGGGCCTTTCCAAAGGGGGAGTCCTCTGAGATCACGCCGTTCATGGGGTCGGCCTCCTGGGAGCCCACGATCTTATACACCTCAGTCTCATCGAACTCCTTGTCCAGCACAGTGACCGTGGAGCCGATTCGGACATACTCGCCGCCGTCGTCGCTGTCCTCGATGACCACGCAGTTGCCCAAAATCTCCTCCACCTCGGCGATGCGGGAGTAGAGCTTGCCCTGCTCGGTCTTGGCCTCGTCGTACTCGCTGTTCTCGCTCAGATCGCCGAAGGAGCGCGCCTCCTTGATCAGCTCGGCGACCTCCTTCTCCCGGACCGTCTTGAGGTAGGTCAGTTCATCCTGAAGCTCCTTCAGACGCTCCAGGGTCAGTTTATATTCTTTCGCCATAAAGCCTTGCACACCTTTCCAAAGGGAGGCCGGGAGCCCGCGCCCCCGGTCCCGATGATATACCTTATAATATAAAAATGGGCGCTATCACGCAGTATGTGTTATTATAGAGACTTTATTTCCGGCTGTCAAGTAAATTCTAGGCCCAGCCGCTCCCCCCGACCCGACTCCCAGAGCGCGGCCATCAAAGGGAGCTTTTCCCTGTCCTCCGGCTCCAAAGCGGAGGCCCGCAGGCGGATCCCGGCCAGCCCGGGCTCCGGCCCGAACAGGGACAGCACCCGCCGCCCATCCAGCGTGCCCGTCCCGTCAAAGCACACCGCCGCTGGGATGTCTCCCCTGTCCGGCCGGATGGGCGCGCCGAACTCCCGCCGCAGCCATGCGGCCAGTTCCCCGCCTCCCACCGGTGCGGTGACAGCCACATCCCGCACCCGGGGACACAGGAACTCTGCCGCCCGGACCATGTCCCGGTCCACCCGCCGGCCCCGGAGAGCCACCGTTCCCTGCTGGGGCATGATCCCCTCCCGGCGGAGGGCGGCCAAGGCCAGCCCGCCGGCACAGGCCCGGAGGAAAGGCGCCGGATCCACCGGCTCCAGCCCCCACAGGGACAGCAGCTCCCAGCGGCAGAACCCCTCCGGGACCAGCACCCGGCGCACCCCCAGGCGGGCCAAACGCCTGGCCGTCCGCTTCAGCCGGCCGGCCTCTCCCCAGCCGCCGGGGCGCACCTCCGCGCGCAGCACCGTCAGACCATACCGTTCCTGTCTCCGAAGTTTTCCATCTCTATCCGAACAGTATACCAGTTCTCCAAGCATCTTCTCCCCCCTCTTCTGGCAGAATATGCCGGGACCCTCTCCGGTATCCGCACTTTATCTGCCTGTCAGAGGCGGAACGTACAGGAGCGGCCGCCCGCAGGGCGGCCGCTCCCGCGGTCGTTTTGTTCACTTGATCCGCACCCCGGAGATGGTGAGGGGCAGGCTCTGGAAGTAGTTGATGGGATCCCGGCGGCTTCCGTTCACCCGGATCTCCAGGTGGAGGTGGTTGCCGGTGGAGGAGCCCGTGGTCCCCACATAGCCGATGACCTGTCCCTGAGAAACAGTCTGTCCCTTGGAGGCATTGCGGCGGCTCATGTGGGCATACAGGGTGGAGGTGCCGTCGCTGTGGCTGACCACCACATAGTTGCCATAGGAGTTGTTGTAGGTGGAGGTGGTGACCACGCCGCTCTTGCAGGCCTGGATGGGGGTCCCGGAGGGCGCGGGGACGTCGATGCCGGTGTGGTTGTTGGCCTTTCCGGTCACCGGGTGCTTCCGGCTCCCGTACAGGGAGGACAGGTTGTACCGGCCGGGCAGAGGCCACAGGAAGCCAGATTCGCTGGGCACGTTGGCGATCTGGCTGGCCAGCTCCTTCTCCGCCGCCCGGATCTCCGCGTCCGCGGCGTTGGCCGCCGCCTGGAGCTTGGCCTCCGCCGCCTTCACCTGGCTCTCCTGGCCGCTGATCTCAGCGATCAGGGCGTCCACCTGGGCCTGCTGGGATTTCAGCTCCGCCTTGGCCGCCTCCTGCTCCGCTTTGGCGTCCTTCTGCTCCTGGCGGGCGGTCTCCAGGGCTGTTTTATCCGCCTCGATCTGCTCCCGGATGGCGATGAGCTCGTTCATCACCTGGTTGTCATAGTCCATGATCTCTTCCACCATCATGGCGTTGTCCAGCAGGTCGGAAAAATCATCGGAGCTGAACAGGATGGACCAGTAGGAGACCTCTCCCTGCTCCTCCATCTCCCGCACCCGCTTGCAGAACAGCTCGTACTGGGCCCGTTCCTTTTCCTCCGTCGCCGCCAGCTCCGTCTCCTTCTGGGCGATGAGCTGGTCATACTGGGTGATCTGTGCCGCGATATTGTTGATCTCCGCCTGGGTGGCGTTGATCTGCTGCTCCAGCAGGGCCTTCTGGTCCAGGGCCTTGCTCTTGTCCGCCTGGATGGCCTTCAGCTGCTTTTGCAGCTCCGCCCGCTGCTTCTTCAGGGCGGCGGCGTCCTCCTTCATCTGGTTGATCTCCGCCTGGGTCACGGCGGAGGCCGGAAGGACCACCGCGTCAGGCAGGACAGGCAGCACCATCAGCGCCACCAGGGCCGCGGAGCACAGCCGGATGAGCCAGCGCCGGACCCGCCCCTTCTCTCGTTTTTCCATGGCCGCCACCTCAGCGCACAAAGATGTTGGCGATCATGGGCAGGATCATCAGCGCCGCCATGATCCCCGCCATCAGGGCCATCAGCTTTTTCCGTCTCTTGGGTCCCATCATAAGCTCCTTTCCCGCTTATACCTGTAAAAACTTCCGAATGGCCAGCACCGAGCCCACCACGCCGATAAACAGGCCCGCGCCGATAAATACCGGCAGGATGTGGGCAATCATGCTCTGGAAGGGCAGGATGGTCAGCAGGGACAGCCCGTTGGACTGGATCACAGCCCGTCCCACCAGCTCATACACCGCCCACTGGAGCAGGAAGGCCACCAGCGCCCCGGTCAGGCCCAGCAGCATCCCCTCCACGATGAAGGGCCAGCGGATGAAGGAATTGGTGGCCCCGCACATCTTCATAATGGCGATCTCCTCCCTGCGGTAGAAGAAGGCCAGCTTGATGGTGTTGGCGATGATGAACAGGGACACCACGGCCAGCATGGCCACCAGCACCACCGCCACGCCGGTGGCGATGTTGCGCACCAGCACAAAGCCCTGGGCGATGTCATAGGCGGCGTTCACATCGGCCACCCCGGCGACCTTCTCTACCTGCTCCGAGGTCGCCTTCAGCTGCTCGATGTCCCGTACATGGATGCGGAAGCGGTCCCGGAGCACCTCATCGGGCAGGTCGGCCAGCAGCTCGTTGTTCTCCCGGCCCGCCCGGAAGTCATCCATCGCCTCCGCCCGGGTGACAAAAGTCACCTGCGAGACATTGGGGATGCCCTCGATCTGGCTCTGGATGGCCTTGGCCTGCTCCTCTGTGTAGCTCTCATCCACATAGGCCAGGAACTCGTTCTCCGCCTCCAGATCCCCCAGCATATCGTCCAGGTTCACCGCGACCAGGGTAAAGGAGCCCATGATGAGCAGACAGGCCACGATCATGCACACGGCGGCAAAGGACATAAAGCCGTGTGTAAAAATAGAGTGAAAACCTTCACTGAAATAGTATTGTACATCAAATTTTTTCGCCATTGTAATACCCGCCTGTCTCGTCGCTGATGATACGTCCGTCCTCGATGGCCACCACCCGCTTGGCAAACCGGTTGACCAGATTTTTTTCGTGGGTCACCACCAGCACCGTGGTGCCCAGCTCGTTGATCCGCTCCAGCAGCATCATGATCTCCAGGGAGCGGCTGGGGTCCAGGTTCCCGGTGGGCTCGTCGGCGATGATCATATTGGGGTTATTCACCAGCGCCCGGGCAATGGCCACGCGCTGCTGCTCCCCGCCGGAGAGCTGGCCGGGATAGCGGTCCGCCTTCTGATCCAGTCCTACCAGCTGGAGGACATAGGGGATGCGCCGCTTCAGGTCCCGGCTGGAGGCCCCGATGGCCCGCATGGCGAAGGCCAGATTTTCATACACAGTTTTCTTGTCGATCAGGCGGAAATCCTGAAAAATGATCCCCAAAGTCCGGCGCATCAGGGGCACCTGGCGGGGGCTGATGTTGTTCAGGCTGTACCCGTTGACCATCAGCTTGCCCTGAGTCAGGGCGATCTCGCCGGTGATCAGCTTGATGATGGTGGACTTTCCGGAGCCGGACGGGCCCACCAGAAAGACAAACTCCCCATCGTCGATACGCAGATCGATCCCCTTCAGGGCCTTGGTCCCGTTGTCATACTCTTTATAAACATCGATAAATCGTATCATGTATGTATATCCTCATCCGTTTCTTTCTTCCTGAGACGTATGGGAAGTACTGCCGCTCCCGGCAGGATTTCCCCGGAAATATGTTTAGTATTAGGCTACACCCGTCACTCATCCTTGTCAATGGAAATTTGCGGTTTTATGTCACCTTTTTTCACGGCCGGCTCGGAGGCCGCCGGCAGTGAAAAAAGCCGGCACAGGACAGAAAAAGGGCCTCCGTCCGCCTTTCGGCAGACGGAGGCCCGCATCTCATCCGATCAGGATTCGATCCCCCGGGAGATCAGGTACTTTTTGACCATCAGCGCCACCTTGAAGGTGATCGCGTCGTCAAACTCCCGCAGGTCCAGTCCGGTAAGCTTTTTGATCTTCTCCAGCCGGTAGACCAGGGTGTTCCGGTGGACAAACAGCTTGCGCGCCGTCTCGGAAACGTTCAGATTGTTTTCAAAGAACTTGTTGATGGTGAGCAGCGTCTCTTGGTCCAGGGCGTCGATGGGGTTCTTCTTGAAGACCTCCTGAAGGAACATCTGGCACAGGATGGTGGGCAGCTGATAGATCAGGCGGCCAATGCCCAGATTTTCATAGTTGATGACCGTCTTCTCCGTGTCAAATACCTTGCCCACATCGATGGCCACCCCGGCCTCCTTATAGGCCCGGGCCAGATCCCGGATGTGGTTGACCACCGTGCCGATGCCGATGACCACCTTGATCCCCAGCTCCTGGGTGACGGCGGTGGCGATCTGCTTGGCAATGCGCTGAAGCTCCTTGACGTCCGCGCCATCGGACAGCTGCTTGATGAGGGCCACATCGGTCTCATTGATGGAGATGACAAAGTCCATCTGCTTGTCCGGGAAGAGGTTCTGAATCACGTCGATGGTACTCACATCGGCGGGGCCCAGCTGCCGCACCAGGAAGGCGGCCCGGGGCGCCTCAGAGAGGAAGTGCAGCTCCTTGGCCTGGGTATAGATGTCCCCCAGCAGGATGTTGTCCGAAATGATATTCTTTACAAAGGTAGCCTTATCGTGCTTCTCTTCATAATAGGCCTTGGCGCCGTTGAAGGCCACCACCGCCATAGAACACAGGGCGGCGGCAGTCTCATCCTCGCCCTGAACGAAGGCGGCGTAATCGAACTGGGCGCCCCAGCCCGCCAGGGGCCGGAAGGTCTTATCCTCAAAATGAGCGGCGGCATGATCCGCAGAATTGACAGCGGTGACAGCCCCGGACCAGTGCTCGCCGATGCACGTCAGCTCACTGCACGCCACCACGATCCCGTCCGCGTCGATCACTCCTACTGTACGGTCGATACTGTCCTTCATTTGGAGTACGACTCCCTGAAACATCCTGCTGGACAAGTTTGATCCCTCCCAAGTTATTTCTCACTTCTTAAATCCACGGTTTCTGCTTATCGTGCAGGGCGCCGCCCCGGTCTCTCATGCTTCTCTCCCGAACGGTCCCATTCAGGCGCGTCCGTCCGGCGGCACGCAATACGCTATTGACATTATAACGGGTCTCCCTCCGGTTTGGCAAGAGGGTTTTTGAATTTTTTTGTGGAAAACGCCCAAATCCAGAGCCATTTCTTACCCAAACCTGCTCAGAGCCATCACTTCCTCACGGGTAAGGGGACGCCACTCTCCCGGAGCGAGCCCCTCGTCCAGCCGCAGCGGACCCATGGAGAGCCGTTTGAGATAGGTCACCGGCTTTCCCCGGGCAGCCATCATCCGCTTCACCTGATGGTATTTTCCCTCCCGCAGAGTGACCAGACAGGCCCGTCCGTCCCCCAGAGGCTCCAGCCCGGCGGGCAGACAGTGCAGTCCGTCTCCCAGCACCATGCCCCGGGCCAGGGCCTCTATGTCGCTCTGATCCACCACGCCGTCCACATGGGCCAGATATACCTTATCCACATGGCGCTTGGGCGAGAGCAGCGCGTGCCCCAGCGGGCCGTTGTCCGTGAGGAGGAGCAGCCCCTCGGTGTCCTTGTCCAAACGCCCCACAGGGAACAGGCCCCGGCGGCGCAGATGCTCCGGAAGCAGGTCCAGCACCGTCCGTTGGTCCCGGTCCTCCGTGGCGGACAGCAGGCCCGCCGGCTTGTGGAGCATGAGGTAGACGAAGGGGGCGCAGTCCACCCGCTGGCCGTCCACCGTCAGCTCGGCCTCCTCCGGGTCCCACTTCTCCTCCGGACGGAGCGCGGGATGGCCGCCGGACAGGACCCTGCCCTGCCGGATCAGGTCCTTGACCTCCTTCCGGGACCAGCGCCCCGTGGAGGCCAGCAGCTTATCAAGACGTTCCAGGGCCACCCCGCTCAGCTCCTCTCCTCCGGGCGCTTCCAATCTTCACCCGGCTTTTTCGCACATTTTTTTATTGTACCAAAAACTCCGGGCAAGTTCAACACTTTTTTGTGCCGCACTTTTCTCCTTTCCCGCCGCCTGTTTCCCCCAGGTATATCCCTGTCCCAGCCCGCATAGAGATGGAACAGCCAGGATGGGAAGGAGAAATGCCCTGTGTTGATCGTCACTGCCAAGCTGCCCAGGCGGAAGCTGGCCTTCGGCGCGGCCGCCGCCGCGCTGCTGTGCTGCGCCGCCCTGGTGCTGAACCTGGTCCCCGCCGGCTGCCGGGCGGCGGCGGCCCCCGCCGATATTCCCAGCTCCAAGGGGATCCGAACCAACGCGGACCGGGTCGCCTATCTCAACGGCTGCGGCTGGCAGGTCACAGAGGAGCCGCTGGCTGTGGAGGAGATCCGCATCCCGGAGGAGATGGATGAGAGCTACCGCCGCTATCTGGCGCTCCAGGCCGCCCAGGGCTTTGATTTGGAGCGGTATGCCGGCCGGCGGATCCGGCGCTATACCTATGAGGTCACCAACTACCCCACCGGAGAGTCCGGCGTACAGGCCAATCTGATGCTCTACCGGACCACTGTGGTGGGCGGCGAGGTCCTCTCTCCGCGTATGGACGGCTTCGTCCACGGCCTGATCGATCTCTCCTCTGACACGCAAAGCACATCGTAGGCGAAGCGTTTGGACGTATTTTACCCTTTTTTCAACGGACTGAGCCGGGGAGGGAAGCTCATTTGAGCTTCCCTCCCCGGCCCTTTTACCTCCCGGAAAACAAGCGCGCCTCCAGCTCCGGCGGAAGCTGCTCCAGACTGTCCACCCAGCTGCCGCACAGGCGGCGCAGTTCCTCCTCCCGTCCGGCATACAGGGGGTCCCGCACTCCCGCCACATAGAAGCCCGCCTCCCCCGCCGCGGCGCAGTAACCGGGCGAATCCTCAAACAGGACGCAGTCCTCCGGCGGGACGCCCCACCGCGCCGCCGCCTGACGGTACAGCGCCGGGTCCCGCTTCTCCAGCCCTGTCTCCTGGGTGGTGACCACCCCCTGGAACCAGTCCGCGATCCCGTGGTGCTCCAGCGCCGCCCGGCACAGCTCCGGCATACAGGAGGTGAGCACCGCCATCCTCCACCCCCGCCTCCGGCAGCGCTCCAGCAGGGCCCGCGCCCCAGGCTTCAGCTCCAGCTGCCCGGCGTAGGCGGCCTTGGCCATCCGGAGCCACGCCTGACGGATCTCCTCCGCCGTCTCTGAAAGGTGGAAGCGCGTCCGGGTGTACCGGGCCGCGTCCAGCGGACTGTGGTGGGTCACATACTCCGTATAGTCCTCCGGCACCGGGGCGATCCCGTGCTCCCCCAGAAACGCAGCGTCGATGTCCAGCCAGATCCCGTTGGAGTCCAGCAGGGTCCCGTCCAGATCAAAAAACAGCATGGTCCTCCCCCTCCTCCGGCTGGAACCAGAAGCGCCATGGAAACTCCGCCGCCTCCTGGGCATAGTCGATCCCGATCCTGGGCCCGGTATGGATCCGCTCCGGCGCGGGTCCCGGTCCTGGGCAGATGCAGAGAGGCGGCTCCAGCAGATCCAGACCGTTCTCCGCCCGGGTGAGGGCCAGCCCCCGGCACAACTTGCCCGGCCCGTTGAGAAAATTCCGGCGCTGGGCGGCGGTCAGTTCTTTCTCCTTGCGGCCAAAGCGGTTTTCTGCTATAATATCCCTGTTTTCCACAGGGACCGCCCCCCGGATCAACACCGCGCAGGGCTCCCCCTCCGCCTCAGTGACCACATTGAGGCAGTGGTACATCCCATAGATCAAATAGAGATAAGCGGTCCCGGGGCGGGCGAACAGAGTCTCCGTCCGGGCGGTCCGCTTGTACTGATAGGCGTGGCACGCCTTGTCCATCCGGCCAATGTACGCCTCCGTCTCCGTGATGCGGCACACCAGCCTCCCCTGTCCGGTCTCCCGGACCAGGTACTGTCCCAACAGGTCCCGGGCCACCGTCAGGGTATCCCGGTCATAAAAGCTTCTGGGCAGCGGCCGCATGGCCCCTCCCCCCCTCTCTGATCGTGTGCTCCTCTCCCCCGGGCTCGGCCGGACCGGAGCCACCGGTATCATACCGCACATTCCCTCCCGGCGCAATCCGCGCGGCCGGGTACGCCGCCGGAGGGCGGCCCTTGATCGAACATAGGAGCTGAACAACCATGGATCCTGTCTTGATGCGCCGGCTGGCCAAGCCGCTTCTGTTTTCGGCCGCCTTTATTTGGGGCACCTCCTTCTTCATTATGAAGAACACCCTAGACGCGGTCCCGGTGCTGTGGCTGCTCACCTTCCGCTTCACCACCGGCGCCGTCCTGGTGGGCCTGCTCTGCGGCAGGAAGTGGCGCACCCGTTTCACCCCCGACTATGTGTGGCGGGGGGCGGTGCTGGGCTCCCTGCTCTTTGCCGCCTATGCGGTGCAGACCTTCGGCCTGGTGGGGACCACCCCCTCCAAAAACGCCTTTCTCACCGCCACCTACTGCGTGCTGGTCCCCTTTCTCCACTGGGCGGTCTCCCGCCAGCGGCCCGACCGCTTCCATCTGCTGGCCGCCTTTCTGTGCATCACCGGCGTGGGCCTAGTCTCCCTCAGCGGCTCTCTCACCATCACCTGGGGCGACCTGCTCAGCCTGGGCAGCGCCCTGTTCTACGCCCTGCACATCGTGGCGGTCAACAAGCTCTCCGACCAGCGGGACATCTATCTGCTGACCACCCTCCAGTTCGCCTTCACAGCCCTGCTGGCGGTCATTGGCGGCCTGCTCCTCCAGCCCTTCCCCGCCCAGGCCCTCTCCCAGCCCGGCGTGTTCTGGCCCCTGGCTTACCTGTGTGTGGTGTCCACCACTGTCGCTCTGCTCTGCCAGAACGTGGGCCAGGTGTGGTCCGACCCCTCCTCCGCCTCGGTGATCCTGTCCCTGGAGTCAGTATTCGGGGTGCTATTCTCCGTGCTGTTCTATGGCGACCCCGTCACCCCCCGGCTGCTGGCGGGCTTCGGGCTGATCTTCATTGCGGTGCTGTGCTCTGAGACGAAGTTTGCCTTTCTCCGCCGGAGCGCCTCTCCCCGTCCCTGAGCCGGCTCCGCGCTTCCGGTTGAAAGTCCCGCTCCGGTATGCTACAATGGGACTGCTATTACTTAGGAAAAGGAGCGTGACAGAATGGCCCTCCACGAATCCGGCGAGGACTATCTGGAGGCGATCCTGGTGCTCCGGCAGGAGCATGGGATCGTCCGTTCCATCGACGTGGCCCAGTATCTGGGCTTCTCCAAGCCCTCGGTCAGCCGCGCGGTCTCTATTTTGAAGGCCAGCGGCTACCTCACCATGGAGAAGGACGGCCGGCTGGAGCTGACCCCGGAGGGCGAGAAAAACGCCCAGCGGGTCTATGAGCGCCACCAGCTGCTCACCGACTGGCTGATCCGGCTGGGCGTCTCCCCTGAGGTCGCCGCCGCGGACGCCTGCCGTATGGAGCACGATATGAGCGCTGAAACCTTCGCCTGTCTCAAGCGCCACGCCATTCAAATGGACACATAGCCACGGCACGGCCGCCTGTTCCGGCGTCCGCGCCCACTGCGGGCGGAGCCGTCTCAGCGGCCCCGCCCTTCTTCTGCCCATCTGTTGTGACAAGAAAGGAGATCCCCCATGTCCATCGACGCCATTTTGTCCCAGGTCACCGGCGGCCTGAACTGGAGCTCCCTGTCCTGGGAGATCCTGCTCCGGGCCATGCTCATCCTGCTGGCCGGGATCATTTTCAATAAGCTGCTGCTGCGGACGGTGGACCGCCTGCTGCTGCGCAGCGCCTCTCTGGCCCCCATCCAGCGCTATCTCCGCTCCGCCCTGTCGGTGCTGCTCTGGCTGGTGCTCATCCTGGTGGTGCTGGGCTCTGTGGGCGTGGAGATGACCTCCATCATCGCCCTGCTCAGCGTGGCCGGTCTGGCCGTCTCCCTGGCCCTTCAGAACACCCTGTCCAACCTAGCGGGCGGGATCACTCTGCTGGCCTCCAAGCCCTTCACTGTGGGGGACTATGTGGAGATCGGCTCCGTATCCGGAACGGTATCCCTGGTGGGACTGGCCTATACCACGCTGGTCACCGTGGAAAACAAGGAGATCTACATCCCCAACAGCCAGCTCTCCTCCGCCACCATCATCAACTACACCCGGCTGGGCCGCCGGAGGATGGAGATCACGGTCTCCGCCTCCTATGACGCCCCCACGGAGGCGGTCAAGGCCGCCCTGAGCGAGGCCGTCGCCCAGTTTCCCCAGATCCTCCCCGACCCCGCGCCGGAGATCCGCCTGTCGGGCTATGGCGCAAGCGGCATCGACTACCTCCTGCGGGCCTGGACCTCCTCCGGGGACTACTGGGACGTGTACTACCGCCTGCTGGAGGCCATCCGCCCCGCCTTCGCCCGCCACGGTGTGGAGATGCCGTACAGCCAGCTGGACGTTCACCTGATCCCCCGCTCCCCACAGAACTGAACCGGAGCCCCAGGCAAATTTCCGCTTGACAAACCCGGGCTTCTCCGCTACAATAGCAACCAACAAAAGCGACGACGGGAAAAAAGACAGGCTGAGTCCCTCTCAGAGAGCCGGTGGTTGGTGCGAACCGGCGTGCGGCCTCCCTGTGGATAACTGGTCCCCGAGCTGCCTGGCCGAAGGCAAACAGTAGGTCAGGACGTCTGGCCCCGTTACCGGTCGCGGCCTTGTTGGAGGCTATGAGGGCTGTCCGGGTGACCGGCGGCCGAACCAGGGTGGTACCGCGTGAACGCTTCACGCCCCTGACTTGAGAAAGTCAGGGGCGTTTTTCTATTCCCCTGATTCGATCCGGCCCGCCGCCAACCCCGGCGGAGCAAGTCATTTTAGGAGGACAACGACCATGAACCCAGGCTACAAAAAATACATCCCCTTCCAACCCCAGAAGATCGTGGGCCGCACCTGGCCCGACAAGGTCATCTCCAAGGCCCCTGTGTGGTGCTCGGTGGACCTGCGGGACGGCAACCAGGCCCTGGTGGACCCCATGAACCTTCAGGAGAAGCTGGAATACTTCCACACTCTGGTGGATGTAGGCGTCAAGGAGATTGAGATCGGCTTCCCCTCCGCCAGCGAGACGGAGTACGAGATCTGCCGGGAGCTGATCGAGGGGGGACACATCCCTGACGATGTGACCATCCAGGTGCTGGTCCAGGCCCGGGAGCATCTCATCAAAAAGACCTTCGAGGCCATCCGGGGCGCCAAGAACGTCATCCTCCACTTCTACAACTCCACCTCCACCCTCCAGCGTAAGGTGGTGTTCCACATGGACACCGACGGCATCACCAAGATCGCCACCGACGCCGCCGACCTGATCTATGAGATGTCCCAGCCTCTCATTCAGGAGGGGATGAACCTGCGCTTTGAGTACTCCCCCGAGTCCTTCATGGGCACCGAGATGGACTACGCGGTGGAGATCTGCCAGGCGGTGCTGGAGCACCTCCACGCCGACCCGGAGCACAAGGTCATTCTGAACCTGCCCACCACAGTGGAAAACTGTATGCCCAACCAGTTCGCCGATATGCTGGAGTATTTTTGCAAAAAGATCCCCGGCCGGGACAGCGCGATCATCTCCCTGCACCCCCACAATGACCGGGGCTGCGGCGTGGCCACCGCCGAGATGGGCCTGCTGGCCGGCGCGGACCGGGTGGAGGCCACCCTGTTCGGCAACGGTGAGCGCACCGGAAACGTGGACATCGTGACCCTGGCTATGAATATGTACACCCAGGGCGTGGACCCCCAGCTGGACTTCTCCAACATCAACAAGATCCGCGAGATGTTTGAGCGGTGCACCAAGATGCCCGTGGACGACCGGCAGCCCTACGCCGGCAAGCTGGTGTTCACCGCCTTCTCCGGCAGCCATCAGGACGCCATCAACAAGGGCACCCAGTATATGAAGGAGTCCAACTCCGATTTCTGGGAGATCCCCTATCTGCCCATCGACCCCGCCGACGTGGGCCGGGAGTACGAGCCCATCATCCGCATCAACTCCCAGTCGGGCAAGGGAGGCGCGGCCTATATCATGGACCACAGCTTCGGCTTCGACCTGCCCAAGGAGATGCACCCGGAGTTCGGCGCCATCGTCCAGCGGGAGACCGACGCCGTGGGCACCGAGATCACCCCGGAGCGGATCAACGAGCTCTTCCACCAGGAGTATGTGGACGTCAAGGAGCCCTACAAGCTGCTCAAGCACGCCTTCCAGGAGCGTGTGGACGCCAGCGGCCACTCCCACGTCACCTTCCGGGGTACCCTTCAGCACACCGACACCATCTTCAACGTCTCCGGCGAAGGAAACGGCCCCATCGACGCCTTCTTCAACGCCATCAAGGGGGAGAAAATGGCCCGCTTCTCCTTCCTGGACTACACCTCCCACGCCATCACCGACGGCTCCGACTCCCAGGGCGTGGCCTATATCCTCCTTCGGGACCAGCGGGACGGCAAGGAGTACTGGGGCGTGGGCCTGTCCCACAACATCAATCTGGCTCCCCTGCGGGCCATCCTTTCCGCCATCAACCGCGCCAAGCGGAAGTGACTGTCTCTCCCATCTGCCGCGCCGGGTCCTCTCAGGGCTCCGGCGCGGCGCTTTTGCGTCTTCTCCCTGTTAGGCTCCCGTTCCAGCACGCTCTCCCCTCTCTTCTCCGGCCCTTTCCGTCTCTGATCCGCGTTTACCTCCGGCATAGCTGATTTTTTTCGCTTTGCTTCGGAAACAGTTCGGAACCGGATTGACTTTTTTCATCTTTACGCTATACTTAAATGCATCACTGAACAATGTCTGCCAAGGAGGTATCACCCCATGCCCAAAGCCGCCGAACCTGTCAAGCCTTCCCCCAAGGCGCCGGCCCGGATGTCCAAAAAGGACCCCCTGACCCGGGAACAGGTTAAGACCATCGACGCCTATTGGCGTGCCGCCAACTATCTGTCCGCCTGCCAGCTCTATCTGCTGGACAATCCCCTGCTGCGGGAGCCGCTGAAGGAAGAGCACCTGAAGCGCACCATCGTGGGGCACTGGGGCACCTGCCCAGGCCAAAACTTCATCTATACCCATCTCAACCGGGCCATCGTCAAATATGACCTGGATATGATCTATCTCTCCGGCCCCGGACACGGCGGAAACGCCGTGGTGGCCCAGGACTATCTGGACGGCTCGTACAGCGAGGTCTATCCCAACATCAGCCAGGATGCCGCCGGCATGAAGCGGCTGTTCCGGCAATTCTCCTTCCCCGGAGGGATCTCCAGCCAGACCGCCCCCAACACCCCCGGCTCCATCAACGAGGGGGGCGAGTTGGGCTATTCCCTGGCCCACGCCTTCGGGGCGGTCATGGACAACCCCGGCCTGATCGCCGCCTGCGTGGTGGGAGACGGCGAGGCGGAGACCGCCCCCCTGGCCGCCGCCTGGCACTCCAATAAGTTCCTCAACCCCATCACAGACGGTGCGGTACTGCCCATCCTCCATCTCAACGGCTTCAAGCTCTCCAACCCCACCCTCTTCTCCCGCATCTCCCACGAGGAGACCGAGATGTTCTTCAAGGGCTGCGGCTGGGAGCCCCGCTTTGTAGAGGGGGACGAGCCCCAGCAGATGCACCAGAAGATGGCCGCCGCTCTGGACTGGGCGGTGCGTGAGATCCAGCGGATCCAGGAGTATGCCCGCACCTCCGGCGACGCCGCCCGGCCCCGCTGGCCTATGATCGTGTTCCGCTCCCCCAAGGGCTGGACCGGCCCCAAGGAGGTGGACGGACAGCCTGTGGAGGGCAGCTGGCGTTCCCACCAGATCCCCATTCCCGTCCACGACGGCAAGCCCGGCCGCCTCCAGGAGCTGGAACGCTGGCTGCGCAGCTACCATCCGGAGGAGCTGTTCGATGAAAACGGGACCCTGATCCCCGCCCTGCGAGAGCTGGCCCCCAAGGGAGAGCGGCGCATGGGCGCCAACCCCCACGCCAACGGCGGGCTGCTGCTCCGGGACCTGCGCACCCCCGACTTCCGGGAGTACCAGGTGGAGGTGCCCCAGCCCGGCGCGGTGGAGGCCCAGGACACCGGCGTGCTGGGGAACTATGTGCGGGACCTCATCACCCTCAACCGGGAGTCCCGGAACTTCCGGGTCTTCGGCCCGGACGAGACCGCCTCCAACGCCCTCTCCGCCGTGTTCGAGGCCAGCGGCCGGCGCTGGATGGACCCCATCGATCCCGTCCGGGACGCGGATCTGGAACCGGACGGCCGGGTGATGGACGCCATGCTGTCCGAGCATCTGTGCCAAGGCTGGCTGGAGGGCTACCTCCTCACCGGGCGGCACGGGCTGTTCAACAGCTATGAGGCCTTCATCCGCATCGTGGACTCCATGGTCTCCCAGCACGCCAAATGGCTAAAAGTCTGCCGTCAGCTGCCCTGGCGGCAGAAGATCGCCTCCCTCAACTACATCCTTTCCTCCAACGTCTGGCAGCAGGACCACAACGGCTTCACCCACCAGGACCCCGGTTTCCTGGACCATGTGGCCAATAAAAAGGCGGATGTGGTGCGGCTCTACCTGCCCCCGGACGCCAACTGCCTGCTCAGCTGCTTTGACCACTGCGTCAAGAGCCGGGACTACATCAATGTCCTGATCACCTCCAAGCACCCCCGGCCCCAGTGGCTCACCATGGACCAGGCGGTGAAGCACTGCACCCAGGGCATCGGCATCTGGCAGTGGGCCTCCAACGACCGGGGCGTGGAGCCCGACGTGGTCATGGCCTGCTGCGGCGACACTCCCACCCTGGAGACCCTGGCCGCCGTCACCATCCTCCACCACCACCTCCCGGAGCTGAAGATCCGTGTGGTCAATGTGGTGGACCTGATGAAGCTCCAGCCCCACGGGGAGCATCCCCACGGCCTGACTGACGAGGACTATGACTCCCTGTTCACCAAGGACAAGCCCATCATCTTCGCCTTCCACGGCTATCCCACCCTGGTCCACGAGCTGACCTACCGCCGGCACAACAAAAATCTCCACGTCCGGGGGTACAAGGAGGAGGGGACCATCACCACCCCCTTCGATATGCGGGTACAGAACAACATCGACCGCTTCGATCTGGTCATCGACACGGTCAAGCGACTGCCCCAGCTGGGCAACACCGCCTCCTACCTCATCCAGGAGATGCAGGACAAGCTGGTGGAGCACCACCAGTATATCACCACCCACGGCCAGGATCTGCCTGAGGTCCGGAACTGGACCTGGAACGAGGGACGCGGAAACGACTGAGCCCTCTTGACCACCTCCCGGTTCTGTGGTATCTTATGTAGTAACCGCTGGCTGAAGCCGGCACTTCGTTCCCTTTCCAGATGCAGCCAATACCGCGAAGGTATGTTCCGCCCAGCAGGGCGTGCCGCCTTCGCGGCATTTTTATGTCATTATGTCAATTAAAAGGAGAGATCACTCGTGACCCGAACCAACCGTTCCGTTCAAAACCTGGTGGTAGCCGCTCTGATGCTGGCCCTGGCCTATGTGCTGCCCTTTTTCACCGGAAATATCCCGCAGATCGGCTCTATGCTGCTGCCCATGCACCTGCCCACCCTCCTGTGCGGCTTTCTCTGCGGCGGCCCCTGGGGAGCTGTGGTGGGCTTCCTGGCCCCTCTGATGCGCTCCGCCATTCTGGGGATGCCCCCTCCCTTCCCCACCGCCGCGGCGATGGCTGTGGAGATGGCCGTCTATGGCCTGGTCTCCGGACTGCTCTACCACCGTCTGCCCAAAAGCCTGGGCGGCATCTACACCGCCCTGATCTCCGCCATGGTCGCCGGCCGCCTGGTCTGGGGCGCGACCATGTTTCTCCTGACAATGGGCAGTAGGAGCGCCTTTACGCTGGCAGCCTTCTGGGCCGGCGCAGTGGCCAACGCCATCCCCGGCATCATTCTCCAGCTGGCGGCCGTCCCCGCCCTGGTGATGGCGGTCCAGCATATCCGCCAGCCTCTCCCTCAGGAAGGCTGACCCATGGAATATCTGGCGAAGCTCCTGCAGGAGCACTTTTGTAACCACCCGGGCATGGAGCTCCGGGACGCCATCAAATTCCTATACCAGAGCTCCATGGGGGGCGGCCACCTGATCGCCGATCCCCGCGGGGCTCTGGCCCGTCTGGAGGAGGAGTGGGACCGGACGGATGGCAACCCGGCGCTCCCACCCACAGAGCCCCTGGGAGGCGGCCTGTGCCGTCTCTCCCTGGCCGCCTGCAAGGGGCTGGGACTCGCTCCATCTACTGTTCTCGCCCTGTTCCTCCGGGGAACAGAGGAATTTTCCCGGCAGCCGGAGCGGCTGGACCGGAGCCTGGAGCTTCTGTACCTCCTTCCCTTTCCCTCAGAGGAGGTCGGGGCGGCCATCCGGCAGTACCGTGCCGCCGGGATGACTATGGTGGGGCACAGCGCGGCCTACCGCCGGGCGTTCTCCCCCTCCTACCGGGTGGTCCTCCAGTCGGACGCCGCCCTGCTCCCCCTTTTGACTGCCATCGACCGCAGCCGCCGGGAGCATCCACGGACGCTGGCCGCCATCGACGGCCCCTGCGCCACCGGGAAATCCACCCTGGGCGCCCGGCTGTCCCAGATCTACGGGTGTCCCCTGTTCCATACAGACGACTTTTTCCTCCCACCGGAGCGCAAAACGCCGGAGCGCCTGGCTCAGCCGGGAGGGAACGTAGACTATGAGCGCTTCTTTGCCCAGGTCCTCGCCCCCCTCTCCCGCGGAGAGCCTGTCCTCTATCAGCCCTACCGCTGTCATTCCGGAGCTCTGGCTGCGGCCCGCACGATCCCACCCGCCCCCCTGGCCGTGGTGGAGGGGGTTTACTCCCTGCGCCCGGAATTTCAACCTCTGTATCAGGTTAAATGCTTCCTCAGCGCTCCCTGGCCGGTCCGTGAGGCCCGTCTGCTGGAGCGGTGTGGTCCGGAGGGGCTGGAACGCTTCCGGACTCTCTGGATCCCGCTGGAGGACCGTTATTTTCAGGCGTTTTCCATTTCCGACGCCTGCGATACCATCCTTGAGACCGGCAAAACGATCTCGTGCGCCCCATAGCTTCTGCCGTGGAGCGTTCTCCCGATCCCCCGAAATCAAAAGCTGCTGGGGATGTCCTCAGCAGCTTTCATCTTGTCAAAAAAACGTTTCGACCGTCTCTGTTTCCATGGTCCGGTCAAAAGGATCTGTTCCAGCCCTGTGCCCGGCGCCCGGGTCCGCGAAGCCCATTACAGTATGGCAACACCCCCTGGCCCGGACAGCTTTCTGGACCAGGGGGTGCTTTGACAGAGTCCATTTTACCGGACCTGTTTGAAATGCGTTTGTAATAAGCGGGGAGAGATCAGTGGATCATGCTGGCGACCTCGGCGGCGAAGTCGTCCTCCTTCTTCTCGATGCCCTCGCCGGTGGCGAAGCGGGTGAAGGCCTTGACGGTGATCTGACCGCCCAGCTCCTTGGCGACAGCGGCCACGTGCTTCTCCACGGAGATCTTGTTCTCCTTGACGAAGGCCTGCTGCAGCAGGCAGTTCTCCTCATAGTACTTGCCCAGCTTGCCCATCACGATGCCTTCCTTGACCTTCTCAGGCTTGGCGGCCATCTTGGGATCGTTGGCCATCATAGCCAGCTGGATCTCCTTCTCCTTGTCCAGGGTCTCCTGGGAGACGTCGGACTTGTCCAGGAAAGCGGGGTTCATGGCCGCGATCTGCATGGCCACGTCCTTGCCCAGCTCGATGACCTTGCCGGCCTCGATGCCCTCGACGGCCAGGTTGACCAGCACGCCGATCTTGCCGCCCATGTGGATATAGGGGACATTCACGCCCTCGGCATAGCGGACAAAGCGGCGGATCTGGATGTTCTCGCCGATGGCCAGCACCTTGTCGGCGGTGACGTCAGCCACGGTGCGGTCAGTGCCGGGATAGGTGCAGGCCTTCAGGGCCTCCACATCGGCGGGGTTCTCGTTGGCCACGATGCTGGCCAGAGTCTTGACAAAGTCCTGGAACACCTCGTTCTTGGCGACGAAGTCAGTCTGGGAGTTGACCTCGATGACCACGCCCACGCCGTTGTCGGCCACGATGGCATAGGACACGCCCTCGGCGGCCACCTTGCCGGCCTTCTTGGTCTGGGCGGCCAGGCCCTTCTCACGCAGCCACTCAATGGCCTTGTCGAAATCGCCCTCGGCCTCGGTGAGAGCCTTCTTGCAGTCCATCATGCCAACGCCGGTCATCTCGCGCAGCTTCTGTACGTCCTTAGCAGTAATCGCCATGGTGCATTACCTCCATAATAATCATAGTCAATGACGCCCGCACAGAGCGGGGCCAGAATCCAATTTTTCAAAAAGCGCCCGCCCTTCGGCGGGCGCTTTTAGAAAGCGGGTCGAATTTTACTGAGCAGCAGCCTCAGTCTCGGCGGCGGGCGCCTCATCCTGGCCCTGCTTGCCCTCCTGGATGGCGTTGGCCATGACACCGGAGATCAGCTTGATGGCGCGGATGGCGTCGTCGTTGCCGGGGATGACGTAGTCGATCTCGTCGGGATCACAGTTGGTGTCCACGATGGCGACGATGGGGATGTGCAGCTTGCGGGCCTCGTTGATGGCGTTGCGCTCCTTGCGGGGATCCACCACGAACAGAGCGCCGGGGAGCTTCTTCATCTCGGTGACGCCGCCCAGGTACTTCTCCAGCTTGGCGATCTCGCCCATGTGCTTCATGACTTCCTTCTTGGGAAGCATATCAAAGGTGCCGTCCTCCTGCATACGCTTGAGCTGGTTCAGACGGTCCACACGGCCGCGCATGGTCTTGAAGTTGGTGAGCATACCGCCCAGCCAGCGGGCGTTCACATAGTACATACCAACGCGGGAAGCCTCTTCCTTGATGGCCTCCTGAGCCTGCTTCTTGGTACCGACGAAGAGGATGGTCTCGCCCTTCTCGCCCAGGGAACGGACGAAGTTATAGGCCTCCTCCAGCTTCTTCACGGTCTTCTGCAGGTCGATGATATAGATCCCGTTGCGCTCGGTGTAAATGTAGGTGGCCATCTTGGGGTTCCACCGACGGGTCTGGTGGCCGAAGTGCACGCCGGCCTCCAGCAGCTGCTTCATAGATACGACTGCCATGATTGTTTCCTCCTAAAATTCAGTTTGATCTTTCCGGGCGCTTCATATCCCCCGCCAACCGGAAAAAACCTCCCGGCACTGGGCGGAAAATCAGCGTTCCCAGGCATAATGCCCTGGTAGTATAGCACAGGCAGAGTAAAGATGCAAGTGATTTCCGAAAATTAGGCGGATATTTCTTTGTAGGACTACAATACATATTGGACAGTTGAATAAAAAAGGATGAAGGATAAGGTCTCATCGGTTATAGTTGAAGTTGCGAGCAACAACCGCACGAGAGGAGACCAAATCCTTCATGAACAAGAGTATAACACAAGACATGGCATATCGGCAATCCCTGATGAAATACGCAGAGAAATACGGCGT
>CABIYX010000030.1 GCA_902363045.1 Clostridiales bacterium | reverse complement strand
TATAGAAGCCCAGTTCAGTACAGGACCGAACTGGGCTTCTGTTAGCTGCGCTTTTTTGTGTCTACTTTTACTTGACAGATGCACTGTCAAAACAGCAGTTCACGCTCACTGTTTATCGGCTTGATCCTTCCACCGCCTCCGCAGGATGCTCTTGCGGCAGATGCTTTTGGACGTCTGGACGGCCCCTCAGCCTGTATGGGGATCGGCTCTTGACGCGGCTGTTCCCTGTGCCCCTGTTGGAAGGACCTCAGCGGCGGCGGCGTCCGCTGTAATGGCCCCGTCTGCCCGCGCCCGCGCCCGCGCGGTAGCGTCGGGACCGGCGGAACACCAGCAGCCGCAGCAGGACCACCGCCCCGACGATCAGCGCCACTGCCAGGATGAGCTTGACCCCGGAGTTCTGGAAAAAGTGCTCCACCTGAGACTTATAGTACAGCAGCTGGGACCGCTCCACCGAGGTATCCGCCACCAGGTCCAGAGTTCCGTACTCCGTCCCCTCATAGCTGAGCACCATGGTACCCAGCACCTGTCCCGCCTCCACAGGCGCGTCCACGCTCTCGCTGAACAGCCGGGGGACCATCTCTACCCGGTCCAGGTCCACGTCCTTGGGAAGCGTGCGGGTGACCTCGCCCTGGGGCTTGACGTTCACCTCGTCCGCCTGGGTGGACAAGTTGACCTTGACCTTGGCCACCAGGGTGCCCTCCGGGGCCAGGGTGACCCGGCGGAAGTTGTCAAAGCCCCAGTCCAGCAGGCGGATGGTCTCATAGAACTGGCCCTGGCGCTCCTCGCCGTTGGCGTCCGTTACCGGTCCCGAGCCCAGAATGACGGAGATCAGATAGGTGTCCCCGTCCTTTGCCGTCTCCACCAGGCACTTGCCCGCCTCATCGGTGGAGCCCGTCTTGCCCCCGGTCCCCCGGCGGTAGAGATAGCCGGTATAGGTCCAGTTGGAGGTGAGGGCGTTTGTGTTGCGGACGGTCCGCTCCTCCGACAGGTTGGTGGCGGGGATCACATGGTTGGGACTGGTGATGATGGTCTGAAACAGCTCATATTCCATGGCCGCCTGCATCATCAGGGCAATGTCATAGGCGGTAGTATAGTGGTTGGGGTCGTGGAAGCCGTGGACATTGACAAAGTGGGTTCCTTGGCAGCCCAGCTCCTTGGCTCGCTGGTTCATGTGCTCCACGAAAGCCGCCTGGTCCCCATCCACCGCCTCCGCCAGGATCTGAGCCGCCTCGTTGGCCGAGGGGAGCAGCAGGCAGTACAGCAGCTGTTCCACCGTCAGGACCTCACCCGCCTTGATATTGGCGGTAGAGCTCCCCTCCGGGATCTGGGCCGCGGCGGCCGAGGCCGTGATGGGGGTCTCCGGGGCAAGCTTTCCCTCCTGGATGGCCTCCAGCACCAGCAGGGCGGTCATCACCTTGGTGATGCTGGCGGGGTACGCCTTCTCATAGGCGTTCTTCTCATACAGGACCTCGTTGTAATTTGCGTCCAGCAGAACGGCGTGGGCGCAGTTCAGCGCCGGCTCCTCCAGGGCCGAGGCGGACACCGGCAGGAACAGGGCCGCCAGCACCGACAACGTCAGGACCAGCGACAGAAAACGTGTTTTTTTCATTGGGCAATTCTCCGTATATATGGTATAATAGAAGACAAATTGGAACCGGCGGGTCGGGCGTTCCAGCAATATGTAAACTTTATTATAGCAAACGCCCCACCGCTCCGCAAGCGTCAGGAGGGAGAAAAATATGGCGGATCTGCCCCGATATGAAAAGTGGGCCCTGCTGCTCACCGCCGGCTTCATCCTGTTTACAGGCGGCTGGTTCCTGGCGGGACACAGCAGTCCGGAGCCGTATACCATCACCGCCGCCCATCCCGGCAGCAGCGCTTCCCTCCAGCCCGCCGCCAGCGGGAGCATGGACGGGAGCCGCCCGGACAGTCTGCTGGAGGGCGAGGTCATCGATCTGAATACCGCCGCCCCAGAGGACCTGGAGCGTCTGCCGGGCATCGGCCCGGCCAAGGCGGAGGCCATCGCCGCCTACCGGGCGGAGCACGGCCCCTTTCAGTCGGTGGACCAGCTGACGGAGGTGTCCGGGATCGGAGAGGCCACCCTGGAGACCCTGCGTCCGTACATCACCGCGTCCGCTCCGGGCTGATCCAGCCGCTTACCGTTTTCAGAACAAAAGGAGTTTCAAGCTATGGCAAAAATATTGGTCGTGGACGACGAGCGCGTCCTGGTAAAGGGGATCACCTTTAACCTGAAAAATGAGGGCTATCAGGTGGAGACCGGCTATGATGGGGAGGAAGCCGTGGAGCTGGCCCGGGAGGGGAATTTCGATCTGATTATTCTGGACCTGATGATGCCCAAGATCGACGGGCTCCAGGCCTGTATGCGCATCCGGGAGTTCTCCAACGTCCCAGTTATCATGCTCACCGCCAAGGGGGAGGACGCGGACAAGATCATGGGCTTCGAGTGCGGAGCGGATGACTACATCACCAAGCCCTTCAATATCCTGGAGCTGAAAGCCCGGGTCCGCGCCCTGCTGCGCCGCTCCGGCGCGGCGGTGCAGAAGCAGGCGTCCAAAAGCCCCCTCACCGTGGGCCACATCCGCCTGGACCCCAACGGGCGCTCCGCCTGGAAGGACGGGGTCCCGGTGGACCTCACCGCCAAGGAGTTCGATCTGATGGAACTGCTCATGCGCAACCCCGGACGGGTGTACAGCCGGGAAAACCTGCTCAATGTGGTGTGGGGCTATGAGTACATTGGGGACTACCGCACGGTGGACGTCCATGTCCGCCGCCTGCGGGAGAAGCTGGAGCTGGACCCCGCCAACCCCGAGTATATCCGCACCAAGTGGGGGGTGGGCTACTACCTCAGCAGCCGGCCTGTCTCCGCCGCCCCATCCAAATGAACGCAGCCCGCCAGAAAGGGGAAGTCCCTTGAGCACAGAGAAGGAACAACAGAAGATCCCATTTTTCGCCCGCCTCCAGGTCAAATATGCCATGAGCTATCTGGCCATTTTGGCCCTGGTGCTGGTGCTGCTGAACACCTACCCGCTCCTGGCCGCCCAGGACCTGCTGGTCTCCTCCAAGAAGGACTCCCTGCGCAGTCAGGCGGCCGTCATGTCCTCCGCCCTCATGGAACTGGAGTCCCTCTCCGCCGACCAGGTCGCCCGGGTAATGAACCGGCTGGACAGCATGGGGCTGGAGCGCATTCTGGTCACCGATCCCTCCGGTCTGCTGTTGTACGACAGTCTGACCCAGCAGGATAAGGAGGAGGACAGGGATCCGGCGGAGCAGCCATCCTCCCCCCAATACCAGTACGCCCTCTTTCAGGAGGTGGTACTGGCCCTCCAGGGCAATGATGTCTTTTACTCCGCCTATAAAGAGGGCACCCTCCTCTCCACTGCCGCCGCGCCCATTGTGTACCGTGATATGACCATTGGCGCTATCTATGTGCGTGACCGGGACGAGACTCAGGGCACTCTTCTGATGAATCTCCAGCAGAACCTGCGCACCATCTCCCTGGTGCTGGCGGTAATTGCCCTGTCGGTGAGCGCCCTCTTTTCCAAGGTGCTCACCGCCCGGATCGGGGCCCTGCTGGGCGCCATCCGGGTGGTGGGCGAGGGGGAGTATGGCCACCGCCTCCAGCCGGCGGGAAAGGACGAACTGGCCCACCTGGCTGAGGAGTTCAATCAACTCACCGACCGCCTTCAGACCACAGAGGAGGTCCGCCGCCGTTTTGTCTCCGACGCCTCCCATGAACTCAAGACCCCTCTGGCCTCCATCCGCCTGCTGGCCGACTCCATCCTCCAGAGCGAGGAGATGGACCAGGAAACCCTGCGGGACTTCGTCTCGGACATTGGGGAGGAGGCCGACCGTCTCACCCGCATCACCGAGCATCTGCTCTCCCTCACCCGGCTGGACAGCCTTCCGGTGGGGGCCACCCAGGTCGTGGATCTTGCCGCCGTGGCCCGGCGCGCCCTGTCCATGCTGGCCCCGGTGGCGGACGCCGCCCAGGTCACGGTGGAGACCAGCCTGCGCTCCGGCTGTACCCTGCGGTGTACGGAGGACGACCTGTACCAGATCTGCTTCAATCTGATGGAAAACGCCATCAAGTACAACCTGCCCGGCGGGAAGGTATTCGTCTCCGTCTGCCGGGACGGGGACCAGGTGCTGCTGGAGGTGGCCGACACCGGCATCGGCATCCCGGAGGAGGAGCTACCCAAGGTGTTCAACCGCTTCTACCGGGTGGACAAAGCCCGCTCCCGGGCGGCGGGAGGCACCGGTCTGGGGCTGTCCATCGTCCGGGACACTGTGCGCCGCCACGGGGGCTGGATCACCGCCCAGCGCCGCCAGCCGGAGGGCAGCGTATTCACCGCCGGATTCCCCTGTGAGACCCCCGAGGTAGGAGGTGAGCCTCTGTGAGACCCGCTGCTTTGCTGGCCGTGCTGGCCCTGACACTCTCCCTTTCCAGCTGCGGAGGCGCCGGAAACAGCTCCGGCGTCCAGCTTTACTTCTGTGCCGATCCAGCCAAGGGGACGCCCCACGGCCCGGCCATCCTCTCCCAGCCCTACCAAGGGCCGGAGGGGCCCGGCGTGGAGGAGCTGGTGGACGCCCTGTTCTCCGGCCCCACCCAGGGCGGCCTGACCTCCCCCTTCCCCGAGGGCCTCTCCCTCCAGGGCTGGTCCCTGGAGGACGGCCTGCTCACCCTCAGCCTGTCGGAGCAGTACGGCGGACTGGCCGATGTGTCCCTCACTCTGGCGGACTACTGCCTGGTCCTCACCCTGAGCCAGGTGGACGGGGTGGACGCCGTCCAGATCCAGTCCGCCGGACACACCTACCACTCCCGCAGCCACCAGACCATGCAGGCGGAGGAGGCCCTTCTGGATCAGGAGGTCCTGACCGTCTCCGGAAACTGAGCCACTTACTTTTTTCTTGACAAGCCCCCAAAATCTTATTACTCTTAGTATCGGTATCTTATCTTGATTCAGAAAGAGGGAATCTCCATGAGCGATTATCAGATCTCCACCGACTGCCTCCACGCCGGCTACCGGCCCGGCAACGGCGAACCCCGCAATTTCCCCATCGTCCAGTCCACCACCTTCCGCTATGAGACCAGCGAGGAGATGGGCAAGCTGTTCGATCTGGAGGCCAGCGGCTACTTCTATACCAGACTGCAAAACCCCACCAACGACACGGTAGCGGCCAAGATCTGCGCCCTGGAGGGGGGCTCCGCCGCCATGCTGCTGTCCTCCGGACAGGCGGCCAACTTCTATGCTATCTTCAACATCGCGGGCTGCGGAGACCACATCATCTCCTCCACCTCCATCTACGGTGGGACCTTCAACCTGTTTTCCGTCACCATGAAGCGCATGGGCATCGAGTTCACCTTCGTGGATCCCGAGTGCTCTGAGGAGGAACTGAACGCCGCCTTCCGTCCCAACACCAAGGCGGTCTTTGGAGAGACCATCGCCAACCCCGCCCTCACCGTGCTGGACATCGAAAAGTTTGCCAAGGCGGCCCATGCCCACGGAGTTCCCCTTATCATGGACAATACCTTCGCTACCCCGGTGAACTGCCGCCCCTTCCAGTGGGGCTGTGACATCGTCACCCACTCCACCACCAAGTATATGGACGGCCACGCCCTCACCGTAGGCGGCGCCATCGTGGACAGCGGCAAGTTCGACTGGAACGCCCACGCCGACAAGTTCCCCGGCCTGACCACCCCGGATGAGAGCTATCACGGAGTCACCTACACCCAGCGCTTCGGTCTGGAGGGGGCCTACATCACCAAGGCCACCGTCCAGCTCATGCGGGACCTGGGCTCCATTCCCTCCCCCAACAACTGCTTCCTGCTGAACATCGGGCTGGAGACCCTTCCCCTGCGGATGAAGAAGCACTGTGAGAACGCCCAGGCGGTGGCCGAGTATCTCCAGGGCCACGACAAGATCGCCTGGGTCCAGTACGCCGGGCTGCCCGGGGACAAGTACCACCAGCGGGCGCAGAAGTACCTGCCCAACGGGACCTGCGGCGTGGTCATCTTCGGCGTGAAGGGCGGCCGGACCGCGGCAGAGAAATTCATGGCCGGGCTGAAGCTGGCCTCCATCGCCACCCACGTGGCGGACGCCAAGACCTGTGTGCTGCACCCCGCCTCCTCCACCCACCGCCAGATGAACGACGCGGAGCTGGCCGCCGCCGGGGTCGCCCCCGATCTGGTGCGCTTCTCTGTGGGCATTGAAGATGTGAAGGACATCATCGCGGACCTGGAGCAGGCTCTGGCCGGGGTCTGACGCCGACTCTCTCATGCCCACAGAGGGGGCCCCGCAGCGCGGGGACGCGCCTTTGGCGCGTGCAAGCATTTTGCCGCGCAAAATCTTGCGCGGAGACGGAATTGAGTTCCGGCTCCGCAGTCCAATCTCAACGGGCCCCTATCCGGCCGGTCAGGCCGGATGGGCGGGCATTGAGGATGTGAAGGACATCATTGCGGACCTGGAGCAGGCTCTGGCCAGGGTCTGACGCCGACTCTCTCATGCCCACAGAGGGGGCCCCGCAGCGCGGGGACGCGCCTTTGGCGCGTGCAAGCATTTTGCCGCGCAAAATCTTGCGCGGAGACGGAATTGAGTTCCGGCTCCGCGGTCCTATCTCAACGGGCCCCCTCCGGCCAGCAGGGCCGGATGGGCGGGCATTGAGGATGTGAAGGACATCATTGCGGACCTGGAGCAGGCCCTGGCCGGGGTCTGACGCCATTGCCCCAGTCTGCGTGTGACCGTATCTCAAGCACAGGGGCGGAGCAAGCCGCTCCGCCCCTGTCCAAGCTTCAACAGGAGGGATCCCAATGACAGGTGAGACCGTTCTTATGTACAACTGCTCCGGCCCGGAGTGGGCCAAGCTCCGCCAGATCTTTCTTATGCTTCGGGTGCGGATCCGGCAGGTCGCGCCGGAGCAGTATGGCCTGACGCTGGAAGAGCTGTTGTCCCACAGTGAGGAGACCCGCCCAGTGGAGGAGTCCTTCCTGGAGCCCATGCTGGTGTTCTGCGGCCTGGCCCAGGGCCGTCTGGATCAGATCCTGACCACGATGAACCGCACCGGGCTGCCCAGGATCGCCCTGAAGGCGATGCTCACCCCCACCAACAAAAGCTGGAACTCCCAGCAGCTTTGGACTGAGCTGCGCCTAGAGCACGAGGCCATGACCGCCCAGCGGAAGCCCCGGCACAGCAAGTCCGAACAGGCCCCGGAATGATCCGGCCCGGATACTCCGTACTGAGACGCACCAGGGGCGGCAAAAGCCGCCCCCGGTGCTTTTTCGATTCCTCCGGCGATGAAAAAATCCGGCATCAGCCGGATTTTTTCACGGACAAACAGGGGCCCGCAGCATAGCCGGGGCCCCTGTGTTCAGTCATACAGATCAGTTGGAGGCGGTGTCCAGATCGGTGTCGTCGCCCCAGAGCATATTCTTGCGCAGCTCGGCGCCCACGATCTCCATCTGGTGCTGAGCCAGCTGAGCCCGCTTGGAGTTGAAGAAGGTGCGGCCAAAGCTCTTGTTCTCAGCGATCCAGCGGCCGGCGAAGGTGCCGTCCTGGATGTCGTTCAGAACCGCCTTCATGTTCTTCTTGGTCTCCTCATAGGGCAGAACACGGGGGCCGGAGACATACTCGCCGAACTCCGCGGTGTCGGAGATGGAGTAGTTCATGGCAGCCACGCCGCCCTTGTTGATCAGGTCGATGATGAGTTTCATCTCGTGGATACACTCGAAATAGGCGTTTTCGGGGGCATAGCCGGCCTCCACCAGGGTCTCGAAGCCGCACTTCATCAGATCGACCACGCCGCCGCACAGAACAGCCTGCTCGCCGAACAGGTCGGTCTCGGTCTCGTCGTGGAAGGTGGTCTCCATGATGCCGGCGCGGGCGCCGCCGATGCCGGCGATATAGGCCAGGGCGATCTTCATGGCGTCGCCGGTGGCGTTCTGCTCCACAGCCACCAGGCAGGGCACGCCCTTACCGGCCACATAGGTGGAGCGGACGGTGTGGCCGGGGCCCTTGGGGGCAGCCATGAACACATCGACACCCTTTGGTGGGACGATCTGCTGATAGCGGATGTTGAAGCCGTGGGCAAAGGCCAGGGCGTTGCCGTCCTCCAGATTGGGGGCGATGTCTCTCTTGTACACATCGGCCTGGACTTCGTCGTTGATGAGCATCATCACGATGTCGCCCCACTTGGCGGCCTCAGGCACGGTCATGACCTTCAGGCCGTCCTTCTCCGCCACAGCCCAGCTCTTGGAGCCGGCGCGCAGGCCGACACATACGTCACAGCCGGAATCCTTCAGGTTCAGGGCGTGGGCATGGCCCTGGGAGCCGTAGCCGATGATGGCGATCTTCTTCCCGTTGAGATAGTTGATGTCACAGTCCTTTGCGTAATACATCTTTGCCATTGTAATGCACTCCTTTTGGTATGACGTTGTTAAACTACAATTCAAAGCGGCGTGGACGGGGGCCCCGGCCGGCCGATGGATTGACGCTGGGATCACAGCACGTTTTTGCCGTAATTGTACTCGGTGCGGAGCTTGCTGTCATCATAGATGGAGCTGAGGCCCCGCTCGATGGCCAGAGTGCCCGTCTTGGCCATCTCCAGGATGCCGAAGTCGGACAGCAGGCGGATGAGGGCGGAGGTCTTGCTCTTATCCCCGAAGATGGCCACGGTAAGGGTCTCCCGGCTCACATCGATGATGTTGGCCCGGAAGATATTGGCCATCTGGATCACCTCATCCCGGGCGGCCCGGTCCTCCGCCCGAACCTTTATCATGGCGAACTCCCGCTGGATGGAGGTCTCCTCGTCCAGGATCTTCACCACCTGCACCGGGATCAGCTTCCGGCACTGGGCGGCGATCTGATTGACCATCAGCTCGTCCCCCAGGATCACGATGGTGATGCGGGTCAGGCCGGGCTGGCTGGTCTCGCCGGAGACGATGGACTCGATGTTATATCCCTTTCGGGAGAACAGCCGGGCGACCTGGCTGAGGACGCCGGGGATGTCCTGGACCAGCAGGGAGAGGGTATAGAGCTTCTTTTCTGGATCAAAGGTCTTGTTCATCCGTGCCGCCCCCTTACTTCAGCAGAAAATCAGTGATATGGGCGCCGCCAGCCACCATGGGCCGAACCATCTCGTCCATGTCTACCTGGCAGTCGATGACGTAGCCGCAGCCGCAGGACAGGGCCTCCTGAAGGGCCTGCTCCATCTCAGCGCGGTTGGTGACCCGTCTGCCCTTCAGACCGTAGGCCTCGGCCAGCTTTACGAAGTCGGGGCCGCGGTCCAGGGTGGTCTCGGAGTAGTGCTCCTGATAGATCAGGTGCTGCCACTGGCGGACCATGCCCAGGGTGCCGTTGTTGAACACCACGGTGATGATGGGCAGGTGGTAGTGCTCCACAGTGGTCAGCTCATGGCAGTTCATTCGGAAGCAGCCGTCCCCGGTGGTATGGATGACCACCTTGTCCGGGTTGCCCACCTTGGCCCCGATGGCCGCCCCCAGGCCGAAGCCCATGGTGCCGAAGCCGCCGGAGGTGAGCAGCTGGCCGGGGTAGTCAAAGTGGAAGTGCTGGATGGACCACATCTGATGCTGTCCCACGTCGGTGGCCACGATGGAGCCCTTGGGGACAGCCTGCTGGATGGCGTCCAGGATCTGCCCCGGGGTCAGACGGTCCGCGCCGTCCTCCACCGGCTGCTTCTCCCGCAGGGGGAGGATGTGCTCCTTCCACCCGGTATGCTGATACTGGGGGAGACGTTGGTTGAGCAGCTCCAGCACCCGCTTGGCAGAACCCACGATGTGGTGGTCGGTAAGCACGTTCTTATCGATCTCAGATCGGTCGATGTCGATGTGTACGATCTTGGCCTGACTGGCGAAGGTGTCCGGCTGGAGGGCCACCCGGTCAGAGAAGCGGCAGCCCACCGCGATGAGCAGGTCGCACTCGTTGCAGGCCACGTTGCTGGCCTGGGAGCCGTGCATCCCGATCATCCCTGTGGTCAGGGGGTGGGCGCCGGGGAAGCCGCCGCCGCCCATGACGGTGATGGCCACCGGGGCGTCCAGCTTCTCGGCAAAGGCGCGGAACTGCCGGTCCGCCCGGCCCCGGACCACGCCGCCGCCGCAGATCAGCAGGGGGCGCTCCGATTGGGCGATCATCTCCACCAGAGTGTCGATGTCCCCCAGGTCGGGCTCGGGGGCCTTCAGGCCGTGGCTCACCGCCAGCTGGCGGATGCTGTCCGTCCCCCGGTTCTGGTCCCAGGGGATGAACTCATAGTCGATCATGGTGTTGAGGAAGGTGACATTTTTCAAAAAGTCGATGAGCACCGGGCCCGGCCGGCCAGTGGCCGCCACGGCGAAGGCCTGGCGCATCACGTCCGGGATGGTCTGAGGATCCCGGACCAGATAGGTGGCCTTGGTGATGGGCATGGCGATGCCGGTAATGTCCACCTCCTGGAAGGAGTCCTTACCCAGCAGCCCCTCGCTGACGTTGCAGGTGATGAATACCACGGGGGAGGAGTCCATATAGGCGGTGGCGATGCCAGTGGTCAGATTGGTCGCCCCGGGGCCGGAGGTGGCGAAGCACACCCCCACCTTGCCGGTGGAGCGGGCATAGCCGTCCGCGGCGTGGGCAGCGCCCTGCTCATGGGCAGTCAATACATGATGTATTTTATCTTGATAATGATACAGCTCGTCATAGAGATTCAGGATGGTCCCGCCGGGATAGCCAAAGACGGTGTCCACCTCCTGCTCCAGCAGACACTCCATGATGGCCTGGGTGGCTCTTACTTTCAAACTGCTGCCTCCTTATGTAGAATTAGGAATTCGGAATGAGGAATGAGGAATTGTGGCATCAGCCGTATTGCTTTCTTAATTTCTAATTCCTAACTTCTAATTCCTAATTAGATTTTCCCCGCGCCTTTCTGCACAGCGACCATGCCGGTGCGGGCCACCTCCAGAATGGAGAAGGGGCGCATCATGGACTGGAAGGTGTCCAGCCGTTCGGGAGTGTCGGACAGCTCCAGGGTGAGGGAGGTAGGAGAGATGTCCGTCACCTTGGCCCCCATGATCTCGCAGATGGTCATAATATCCTGGCGGGTCTTGTTGTTGGCATTGACCTTCAGAAGCATCAGCTCCCGGCCGATGAGGGCGTTTTCCTCCAGGGTGCGGACCTTGATGACCTCAATGAGCTTGTTGAGCTGCTTTTCCACCTGCTCCACCACGCTGTTTCCGCTGTCCACAATGATGGTGATGCGGGAAATGGTGGGGTCGTCGGTCACGCCCACGGCCAGGGACTCAATGTTGAAGGCCCGGCGGGAGAACAGGCCGGTGATCCGGTTCAGTGCGCCGGCCTGGTTTTCCACCAGGACGGAAATGGTCTGTTTCATGGCGTCTCCTCCCTCTCTCAGTCGTTGGTGCCCACATCGGGGTGGACCTCGCAGATCAGCAGGCCGCAGCCCGGCGCGGCCAGGAACTGGTCCAGGACGCCGTCCAGCCGGTCCTCGTCCCGGACGGCGAGGCTTGGGATACCATAGGCCTGGGCGATGGTCTCAAAATCCGGGGAGCCGTCCAAGGCCACGCCGAAGGGGCCGTGATAGGGGGCGGAGCACTGGATCTGGTGGACCAGACCCAGGGTATGGTTGCGGAACAGGACGATCTTCAGATCCAGACCACCAGCCCGGACGGCGGCCAGCTCATTCATGGCCATCTGGAAGGAGCCGTCGCCGCACACCACAATGGTCTGCCGTTCGGGACAGGCCACCTTGGCCCCCACGGCGGCGGGGAGGGCGTAGCCCATGGTACCCAGGCCGCCGCTGGTGAGCAGGCGCCCGTTCTTCTGGGGCAGGTACTTGCAGGTAAAGATCTGGTTCTGACCCACATCCACACACACCACCGCATCGTCGTCCAGCCGGGTGCCCAGCTTCCGCAGGACGGTCCCGGGGAAGACATAGCCCTCCCGCCGGGGGAAGCGGCGGTTCAGCTCCGCGCGGCGGTAGTCGGTCAGCTGCTCCAGCCAGGCGGCGGAGTTGGTCACCGGCGCGCCCCGGTCCAGGATCTGCCGGAGGATGACCTTCACATTGCCCACCAGGGGGATGGCGGCCTGCATATTCTTGCCGATCTCCGCCGGGTCCACATCGATGTGGATGGTGGCCATGCGGCGCTGGATCTCCCGGGGGTCCACCACCGCGCGGTCCGCCGCCCGAGTGCCCACCATAATGAGCAGGTCGGCCTTGGCCAGAGCCTGGTTGGCGCAGTGGTTGCCGTGGGTGCCGATCATCCCCATGTTCAAAGGGTGGTCGGTGGGCAGCAGTGAGAGGCCCATCATGGTCTTGACCACTGGGATCTCAGTGCTCTCCGCCAGCTCCAGCAGCTCCTCCCGGGCGTCGGCCAGCCACACGCCGCCGCCGGCGCAGATCAGGGGCTGCTTGGACTGGGCGATGGCGTCCACCACCCGCTTGATCTGAAGGTCGTTGCCCCGGACGCTGGGCTTATAGCCCCGGATATTTACCCTGTCAGGATAGGAGAAGTGCTTGAGGCTCTGCTCCTGCACGTCAATGGGGATGTCGATGAGCACCGGGCCGGGCCGGCCGGTGGAGGCGATGTGGAAGGCCTCCTTGACCACCCGGGGGATGTCGTTGGCGTCCTTGACCAGATAGCTGTGCTTGGAGAAGGGGGCCACCGCGCCGGTGATGTCCACCTCCTGGAAGATGTCCCGGCCCAGCAGATAGCTGGGGACCTGGCCCGTGATGGCCACCATGGGGATGGAATCCAGATAGGCGGTGGCAATGCCGGTGATCAGGTTGGTGGCTCCCGGGCCAGAGGTCACCATGCACACCCCAGGTCTGCCGCTGACACGGGCATAGCCGGATGCCGCGTGTCCCGCGTTCTGTTCCGTCCGGACCAGGGTATAGCCGATCTCCGGGTGGGCCTTCAAGGCGTCCACCGCCGGGCAGATCGTTGCCCCGGCATATCCGAAAATGTGCTCCACCTGCTCTTGCAGCAAGCTTTCGATCAGCGCTTCCGCTCCAGTCATGCTTCTGTCACCTCCGCTTGAGATAGAAAAAACAGCCCCGTCCTATCGTTTCCGATAGGACGAAGCCGTATTGCTCCGTGGTACCACCTAACTTCACAGGCGGTCTGCCTGTGCGCTCATGCCCCGATAACGGTGGGGATCCGTCCTCTCCTACTCAGGGAAGATCCCCGTTCAGAGAAGCGGCTCGCGGGAGAGCTTCAGCCTCTGGGTCCTTTCGGAGAGCTTACACCAACCGCTCCCTCTCTGTACGTCCAGACCCGCCTACTGCCCGGTCATTGCCATGGTCACGCTTCCAAATGCCTGTGCAATTTGGAGTTTCTCACATCTTAACCTAAAAATTTTTGTTTGTCAATTCTTTTTTTCGGCCGTCCTCAGACTGGAAAAATTCCACAGGAAACCGGCTGAGCCGGACGGCCTGTTCAGGGCATCCGGCTCAGGCTTGCTCCCTCATCTGCGCTCCCGTCCGGTCAGGGCAGATAAGACAACGGATTGACCGAGGAACCGCGCACCCGGACCTCAAAGTGGCAGTGGACGCCGGTGGAGCGCCCGGTGCTGCCCGCCTTGGCGATCTGCTGGCCCTTGTACACCTTCTGTCCCGCGGAGACCAGCAGAGAGGAGTTATGGCCATAATAGGTCTGAGTCCCATTGTCATGGGTAATGATGACCAGCTTGCCATAGCTGCCCTTATAGCCCGCGTAAGTGACCGTTCCGCCGTCGGCAGCCCGGATGGCCGCACCGTAGGAGGCGGAAATATCAATCCCGGAGTGATAGCTGTAACTGCCGAAAATATATCGGCCGCCGAAGTAGGAGGTGATCCGCCCCCGGATAGGCCACTGGTAGCTGCCGGAGGAGGCCGTCTTGGGCTTTTCCTTGGTCCCCACCGCCTTGACCGTCTTGGTGGGCTCCCGCAGGGTGGTCGTGCTGTTGATGACCCGCCCGGTCTCCTGGCCGTTGACGTAGGTGATGGTGGCGTCCACCTGGGCCTCGCCCTCCACCCCCTGGGTAATGATCTTGCTGCTCCCTTTGTACAAAGAGGAGTCCTTGATCTCCTCCACCGGGCATGGGATGGACTCCACATAGGTCACATCGTCCACCGTCTCCACCGAGAGCAGAGGGGTGAGCTCCTTGACATTGAGCACATCTCCCACCATCAGGCGGTTGATGTCCACCGAGGGATTCAGCGCCTTCAGGTCGCTCACCGACATATCGTTGGCATAGGCAATGGCGTTAAAGGTGTCTCCCGCCACCACGGTGTAGGTGGTGGACCCGTTTCCACTGGCCTGGAACGCCTGCTCCATCTCACGAATGGTCATCAGGTCGTTCACCTCATAGACCGGCTCAGTGGCCACCGTATCCAGGAACCGGACGGACACCGTATTTTCTGTGGTGTACCGATCCTTCATACCGTCCAGCAGCTGGTTCAGGGAGTTCTCATCCTTGACCACTCCCACCGCCTGGCCATCCACAAGGACCTGATACTTCCGCAGCTCGCCGCTGACCGCGTCCAGCTGATGATAGAAATAGTTTTGAAGCTCCTCCGGGGTGGTCAGCTCAGAGCGCAGGCTCAGTGCAAACTCATACTCCAGGTCGCCCTCCACCCGGTAGTCATAGCCCAGCAGCTGGCTGCCGGTCTCCTCCACGCTTTGGATAGCCTTCTGTACCATGCCCTCATCGGTCACCACACCCACCGGCTCTCCGTCCAGCGTCACCGCATAGCTGGGGGCGTACAGCGTGGTCAGCGTCAGCGCCACCGCAAGGGCGGCAGAGCAGACCAGAAAGGACACCGGGCCTGCCGCCCGGTTGCCGGCCACCACATTGTGGATCTGGTGGGCCACACGGCGCCCATGGATCCGGCTCCACTCCCGAAACGCTTTCCAATAGATCGGAGCGTCCCGTTTGACGCACTCCCAGCGCTCCCGCGCCGCCTGGCTCGCCGCTTGGCGGGGCTGTTCCGTATTTGACTGTTTCATTACATTCTCCATCTATATCTCATGCGCGCGCTTCTCCGGCCCGAAAAATGACAGACCGGAGAAGAAAAGATTACAAATTGGTTACAAACGCAACTATACACGGAAATGCGCCCCCCGTCAAGTCCTTTTCCCTGTGGAAATATGAACTTTTTGAGAATCCCCGCAGATTTGTGCATTTTTCTGCCAGCCGGCGCGGGATGGGCCTCCACCCCGCGGAGCTCCCTTTTCGGGCTATGCAAAAAGGGCGGCCGAAGGCGGCCGCCCTTTGAGGATGCGTGGATGGGATTCGGGGACACTTCAGCCCCCCTCCCGGTTTTACTTGGTGGCCCAATTCCCGGTGGCCTCCGCCGTCAGATAGGCGTTGATGAAGCCGTCCAGGTCGCCGTCCATCACGCTGCTGATGGCGCTGGTCTCATAGGCCGTGCGGTTGTCCTTCACCAGCTGATAGGGCATAAACACATAGGAACGGATCTGGCTGCCCCACTCAATCTTCAGCTGAACGCCCTTCAGGTCGGAGATCTTCTCCGCCTTCTCCTGCATCTGGAGCTCCACCAGCTTGGCCCGCAGCATCTTCATACAGTTGTCCTTATTCTGGAACTGGCTGCGCTCCTGCTGGCTGGCCACCACCACACCGGTGGGCTTGTGGATCAGACGGACGGCGGAGGAGGTCTTGTTGACGTGCTGGCCGCCGGCGCCGGAGGCGCGGTAGACCTGCATCTCGATGTCCTCCGGCCGGATCTCCACCTCTACATCCTCCGGCAGGTCTGGCATAACCTCCACCGAGGCGAAGGAGGTCTGCCGCCGGGCGTTGGCGTCAAAGGGGGACACCCGCACCAGGCGGTGAACGCCGTGCTCTCCCCGGAGGTAGCCATAGGCGTTCTCCCCCTCGATCATAATGGTGGCCGACTTGATCCCCGCCTCGTCGCCGTCCTGATAGTCCATGATCTGATAGGTAAAACCGTGACGCTCTGTCCAGCGGGTGTACATCCGGTAGAGCATCTGGGCCCAATCCTGGGCCTCTGTTCCACCAGCACCTGGGTGGATGGTCAGGATGACATTGGAGCTGTCGTACTCGCCGGTGAGCAGCGTCTGAAGGCGCGCCTCCTCCATGTCCCGCTCCAGCTGGGCAAAGCCCTCCTCCAGCTCCGGCACCAGAGACTCGTCCTCAAACTCATTTCCCATCTCGCACAGAGCCATCAGATCGTCCCACTCCTGGCGGCGCTTGTGCTGCTTGTCCACCTTGTTCTGGAGGTTCTTGATGCGCTGCTGCACCTTCTGTGCCTTCTCCAGGTTGTTCCAGAAGCCATCGGCGGCAGACTCCGCCTGGAGCATATCCAGCTCCCGCTCCGCTCCCTCCAGATCCAGGGCCCGGCCCAGCTCCTCCAGGGTGGGAGCCAAATTATTCAGCTTGACCTTATATTCGTCGAATTGAAGCATAATGGTCCTCACTCTCATTCCATTTCAGTTGTTGAAATTCCAAATTCAGCCCAATTATTATATCCGAAGCCGGAGAAAAAGTAAAGAACAGCCGAACGAAAAAGTCACTTTCCCGCTCACGCGGTCCCGGTCAGGCCGCATTTCGAAGCAGAGGGCCCTATTCTCCCTCCGCCATCCGGTAGCCCACTCCCACCTCTGTGAAAATGTACTGCGGTTTTCCCGGATTTTTCTCCAGCTTCCGGCGGATCTTGGCCATATTGGCCCGCAGATTCTGGGTATCGCCGGTGGCCTTCTCCCCCCAGATCTCCCGGATGATGAAGTCATAGGTCAGTACCTTGCCCGCGTACCGGGTCAGCAGCGAGACGATCTTATACTCGCTCTGGGTCAGGTGGACGTCCTGCCCCTCCAGCTGCACCAAATGCCGGTCAAAGTCGATGCGCAGCGCTCCGGCGCGGTATACTCCGGTCTGGGCATAGCTTGGCCCCGCCGCCTGGTTCCTGGTGTGCCGCAGCGCGGCACGGATCCGCGCCAAAAGTTCTCCGCCTCCAAACGGCTTTGTGATGTAGTCATCTGCCCCCAGATCGAGGGCCTCGATCTTGTCCCGCTCCCGGGTCCGGGCGGAGACCACCACAATAGGCGCTGTGCCCCGGCTCCGAACGCGGCGGATGATGTCCACCCCATCCATATCCGGAAGCCCCAGGTCCAGCAGGATCAGATCCGGACAATAGGCGTCCAGCATCTCACAGGCCTCTGTTCCCGTATAGGCCTTGATCACGTCATAACCATTGGCCGTGAGCACGGTCCCAAGAAGGTAGCTGATGCTCTTCTCATCCTCGATCACCAATATTTTATCCTTTATGAGCGCCATGCTGCCGCTCCTCCTTTAATGGGAGAGTAAAGCAAAATTCCGTGCCACCCTCTCTCAGATTCCGTGCCTCCATCGCTCCGCCATGGACCGTTACGATGTCCCGGCACAGCGCTAATCCCAGGCCCATGTTCTGCTTTTTGTCTCCTCCACCGCGCTCCGCCAACTCCATATAGTCCCCCCACAGCAGCGCCAGCCGCTCCGGCGGGATCCCGGCCCCATCATCCCGGACAGAAAAACGGGCCCAGCCCTTTTCCCGGGATACCTGGAGGACCACCGTATTGGCCGCCCCATGGATCACGGCATTTTCCATCAGATTATAGAGGACCTGCTCCACGAGCATCGCGTCCATCGGGACCTCCAGCCACGCCTGGGGCAGCTCCACCTCCACTTCAATGTGCGGAAAATGCTTCTGGAATTTTTCCACGACCTCCCCGATGACCTCCTCCGGAGCCTCCATGCTTTTTTGGAGATGACAGGCGCTCCTCCCCATCCGGGTAATGGACAGCAGGTTCTCCACCATCCGGATCAGCCACTCCCCTTCCCTGCGCACATTGTCCAGCAGGGTATGCTCCTCCTCCGGCGTAAAGTGGTTGGTTGGATCCAGCATCGCCTCCGCGGCGCCGATGATGGACGTCAGCGGAGTCCGCAGGTCATGTCCCACGGCCCGCAAAAGATTTGCCCGCAGCCGCTCCCGCTCCGCCTCGATCCGGATCTCCTCCTGCTCCTTGATATGAGTGGTCAGGGCACTGGTCACGATTGAGACCAGAAAAAGTGTGGCAAAGGTCAGGAGATAGCCCGGCCCCTGGAGTTCAAATTGATAGTAGGGCGATAAAAACGCATAGTTGACCACGATTGCCGCCGTCAGACTGGCAGCGATCCCATAGAGATAGCCGCTGGTGTACCGGGCGACCAGGAGCACTCCCGCCACAAAGATCAGCGCGGCGTGACTGTCATCCGCCCCCACAGGCTGGAGCAGCAGGCCCATATCCAGCGCGACAGTCATCACCACTACAAGGATCACAGTATCCTGCCAGCAGACAGGGCACAGCTTCTTCAGCTTTCTGCGCACCACTTCCACCCTCTCCTGTTTTGTATAGTGTATCATGTATCCTCTCCGCTTTCAAGCAACGGCAGCCCGTGTCCTGCGCAAAAAAGCGGGACTGTACCAGCTGACAGTCCCGCTCTGTTCCTTCCTTCAGTTGTTTCAGCCTCACAAAGTCTCGATCTTGGTATCCAGCTTGGGGCAGCGCACCCGCACAGTCTTCCAGTCGTTTACCACCTGGCTGATCTGGATGTCACAGGTGGCGCTGAGCAGGCGGTAGGCGTCCGGAAAATCCAGCCCCAGCTTCTTCTCCAAAAAGGCCGCCGTATCGGATACCGCCAGGCGGATCGACTCCTCCAAAGTCTCCGCGGAGGCCACGAAATACAGGGCATCCGGCGTTTCGATGACAGGGCGTTCCACTGGCCGGTCCCGGTACACCGTCGTTTTGATGCAGATCCGGCCGGGGGTCTCGATCCCCGTACCGCTCAGCTCCCCGTCGCCCATACACGCGTGGAGGTCGCCCACCGCCAGACCGGCCCCCGGGACCGCGACCGGCAGATAGACCCGGGAGCCCACCTTGATCATTTTGGTATCCAGGTTGGCGCCATGGTCGCCCGGCACCGCACAGTGTACATCCAGACCCGGCTTAGGCGCCACCCCGCACACCCCCACCATGGGAGTCAGGGGCAGGCGGATGGTATCGGAGAAGTGGGCAAATCCATCCCGGATGGGAATGATCTTGGTATCCGGCTCGGTGATCCGGTCGCCCAGGACCCCCAGGCCCTTTGAGGTCACCATGACCCCCTGCGGCCCGAATTCGATGGCCAGGATCTCCACGCACAGGGTGTCCCCCGGCATGGCTCCCTGGACCGCAATGGGCCCCACCGAGCAATCCATAATGGAGATGTCGATGTCCGGCCGCTTGATGGACGGGTCCGTGATCTGACCGCTGTAACAGTCATCTGTCTCGACCCAGAAGGTCTCTCCATCCTGAACTGTATACTGGCAGGGGTGCTCCGCGTTAAAGCTGAAGATCACCTTATCCTTGGGAATCACACGCATGGTTTTCCCTCCTTACCAGGCAGAGGGCAGCACGCCCATCAGATCGAAAATAGCGTACAGGGCGGCGGCGCAGAACAGCACGATAATGATGGCCTGGACCCAGCGGGCAGCGTACCAGCCGCACTTCCAGGCCGGCTCCATATCGCCGTTCTTTCGGGCGCTGTTCACCATCATCGCGGGCAGGATGGACATGATCACACCGCCAAAGGTACCGGCCAGATAGATGGCGTCCACGAAGCTCACCAGGCCGCTGTATGCCAGCACAAAGGGAGGCAGCGCCACGCAGACCAGCGAGATGAGGCGGGTCGGAACGTGGTCCTCGCTCTTGAACTTAAACATATCGACGATGTTGGTCAGCATGGAGCCGCCTACCGCCCAATAGGAGCTCATCATCGCACACAGCGCGAAAATGTTCGCCGTGTACAGGGCCCAGGTGCCAAGCGCCTGGCCCCAGGCCAGAGTGGCCACTTCCGTGACATGCTCCGGACCAGTGAGGGAGATCACCGCAAGGGGGACCAGCGCGAGCAGGACCCCGGTGATCAGCATTCCGATGGTGACCGCCTTGGGCAGCGCGGGGGCGTTGTGACGCAGGCCGCGGGCCAGCTCCGGGACCGCGTACTGAGCGATGTAGCAGAAGATCGAAACGTTGAATACGGGGACAGCATAGGTCCAGTTGGTGTAGATCGCCCGGCTCACATCCGCCTTGCCGGAGAAAAAGGAGACGCCGATGATAACGGCCAGCAAAACGATCATGCCGGAGCTGAGGAATTTCTCTGCCAGACCAGTGGCCTTCAGACCAAACCAGACGACCAGGACCGCGGGGATGGTAAACAGCAGGCTGCCCACCGCAGGGGGCAGGCCCAGCAGCTCACACAAAATGTTGCCGCTGCCGGAGGTGTAAGAGATCATACAGCCGATGGAGTTGGCGCACACCGAGATAAAGACCAGAACAGCGCCCAGCTTTCCAACATAGCGCTCCGCCAGACCGGGCAGTTGCATGGGCTTCTTCGTGCGGAGGGTGGTCTCCGCCACATACAGCATGGAGATGGTCGTACATACGCCGGCCACGATCAGCCACATCAGCAGGATGGGCCAGCCGGCCTTCCGGGTGGAATAGGCCAGACCCAGGATCCCGGCGCCGATGTTGGCGCCGACAATGATCATAGCCGCTTCCCAAAATGTGAGCTTCTTGACGCTCAGCGCGCCCTCCTCTGTGGCGACGACATTTTTTGTGCCTTCACTCATATCTGTCTCTCCTTTAAGATCATTTTCCCCTCCGAAGCCGCTCATTTCTCCGTCAGGATGCTTTCATTATACCGCTCCTTTCTTCTTGCTTCCATTGATATTGTTCACAAGTTTTTAACTTGTTTTATGTTACTTGCAACAAAATCGCAACATCATTCGAGCCAGTTTTCGCACCGGTCCTCCTTATTTCTCCCCAGATCCTTCCAGCTATGTGCCACACTTCCGCATCACCGCATAAAAACGCACCCCTTCTCCTTAGAAAAGGGGTGCGTTGGACGCATACAGGCAACCGGACGTTATGCTGTCGCCGCGTGGCGCTTCTCAGAGATGACCTGATAGGCCAGGATCGCGATCAGGATCGCGATGCCGATCAGGTCGGTCACGGCGCCGGGATGGATCATCATCAGACCGGCGGCCACACTGACCAGACGGAGCACAATGTTCAGCTTCTGGAGCATAAAGCCGATCAGGCCGGCGGCGATGAGGAACATACCGCCGAAGGAGGTGATGACCACGCGGATCACGTTGATCGCGTTCACATCATCGCCAATGAACAGCATGATGGGGCTGTACGCAAAGATGTAGGGAATGATGAAGGCGGCGATAGCCAGACGGGTGGCATTGAGCGCAGTCTTCATGGGAGGCGCCTTTGCGATGGCAGAGCCGGCATAGGCGGCCAGAGCCACAGGAGGCGTGATGTCGGCCACGATGCCGAAGTAGAACACGAAGAAGTGAGCGGCCAGGACCGGCAGACCCATCTGGATCAGAATGGGAGCACAGGTGGTAGCCATAATGATGTAGTTTGCGGTGGTGGGGACGCCCATGCCCAGGATCACGCAGCAGACCATGGTCAGGACCAGAGCAATGATCAGGTGGCCGCCCGCAATGCCCACGATAGCGTTGATCAGGATCTGACCCAGGCCGGTGTAGGTCACCACGCCGGCGATGATGCCGGCCATGCCGCAGGCCACGCCCACGGACAGGGTGCTCTTGGTGCCGCTCTCAAGGGCGTTGATATATGTGCCCACATTCTTCATGTTGGGCTTACTGATCAGGTGGCAGGCCACAACCAGCACGAAGAAGATGCCGAAGCAGACCATCGTGAAGGTATCCTGCATCTCCAGGGAATCAGAGAAGCCGGGAACCAGGTCGGGCAAATAGACCTTGCCCAGGGCATAGACCAGCAGAGGGATCGCCGGGACCATCATCACAAACTTCTTGGAGCCAGTCTCCCGGTCGGCCATACCGGCCACGATGGCCACCAGGCAGGCGACAACGGCGCTGTACGCCATGGTGAAGGTACCGCTCTGGATGACCATAAACACCAGAACGATCAGGGGCAGCAGCAGATAAAGCTTGGGGAAGATGTCCTTGCCCTTGGGCAGGGAATCCTTGTCCAGGCCCTTCAGGCCGATGGACTTGGCCTTAAAGTGGACCATCAGGAAGATGCCGGTGAAATACAGGGCGGCAGGCAGGATGGCGCGCACCAGGATGTCGGCGTACTCCGTATCCGTCATCTCGGCCATCAGGAAGGCCGCGGCGCCCATGATGGGGGGCATGATCTGACCGCCGGTCGAGGCAGCCGCCTCAACAGCGCCGGCAAACTCGGGGGGATAGCCGGTCCGCTTCATCAGAGGGATGGTGACCGCGCCGGTGGTCACAGTGTTGCCCACGGAGGAGCCGGACACCATGCCGCACAGGGCGGAGGAAATGACAGCCACCTTAGCGGGGCCGCCGGTGGCCGCGCCGGCGATGCTGTTGGCGCAGTCAATGAAGAACGCAGCGATACCAGTGGCCTCCAGGAAGGATCCAAACAGCACGAACAGGAAGATGTACGTGGAGCAGACCTGGATGGGGGTACCGATGATACCGTTGGTGGTATAGACCAGGTTATAGATGGTGCCCTGAAGGGGCTTGTCCGCACCCATGGGCAGCAGCGTGTAGGCCACAAAGGCGGCCGCCACAATGATGATGGGGATACCGACGACCCGCCGGCAGGCCTCCACCAGCACCAGGATTGCAATGATGCCAATGATGATCTGGGGGGTGCCGATGCGGCGGCCCATGGCGATCAGCTCTTCTTTAAAGATGATCTGATAGAAATAAACGCCAACTGCCACCACAAGCAGGACAATGTCGTAAATAGGAATATGATTGGGCTTGAGCTTCATATTCTTCTTGATGGGGTACATGATGAAGACAAACGCCAGTACAACGCCCAGGAAGAAACAGCGGCGCACGCTGCCCTCCCAGGTGGAAAACATACTGACCCAAATCATCATCAGCATGAATAGAGCCATCCCATACCGGACAAGCTGGGCGGGAAAGCCCGTCCAAATCCGGACATTGGACTCGCGGTCATATTTTTTCATGACCGCTTCTACGTCTTCCGCAGAACCAACCTCTACATCCGCTGGAGCGGTGTTTACGGCCTGCTTCTCATGTTCAGCCATATTGAGTCTCCTCCTCCAGGTTTCTTAAAACAACCGATGTTCATATCGAAATGACACGATTGACCTTCTTCCACACAAATTGCTCAGACTAATGATCTTCACATCGCCCACCTGCTGCTCCAGCTGGTCGGTAAACACTCCCACGAGCGGCTTGATCGCCGGGTAATCCGGGTGAATATCTCCCAGCATCAGGGTCCGGTCCGACACCATCCCCACCGAACAGGTGAACGTCTCAAAGCCTTGATGGATATTGCCTACAATGATCGCGCCGTCCTCGCCCAGGGTCATGGTCTCTCCCTCACCCACTTCCGTCTGGACTCCTGCGCCAAACTGATAATAGATCGTCTCCTCGGCATACATCCTGCCGTCCTCCGACACCTCATAAACGTCGATCAGAGGCCGCAGATTGACAGAATGGATGAAACCGACGGCAAATTGCTCTCCCGGCTCCAGAGGATAGCTGGCCAACTCCTCGCCGCTCTTCCCGTCCGATACGACAAGATACCAACCCGCATTGGATGCCAGAAAGAGAATGGCCGCCGCAGCCATAGCACCCAGTGCTACCACTGCGGCGGCCAGCTTTCTATGTGTCCGAAACAAATCAGTTTCTGCCGTAAAAATTACAGCAGGCCGATCTCCTTGTAGTACTTCTCAGCGCCGGGATGCATGGGGACGGAACCGTTCTCGGCGGCCTTCTCCGCGCTGACCAGCTGGAACTTGGCGTGGGAAGTGCCCAGGTCCTCCAGGTTCTCGAACATGGTCTTGGTCAGCTCATACACGGCGTCCTCGCTCATGTCGGTGGAGGCGACCAAGGCGGCCTCGACGGCCACGCAGATGGTCTCAGTGTCAACACCCTCATAGGTGCCGGCGGGCAGGTTCTCCTGAACCAGGAAGGGGTACTTCTCGTGCAGGGCGTCAACGTGCTCCTGGTCAAGGCTGACCAGAGAGAAGTCCATGCCGCTGGTGGCCAGCTCGGTGATGGCGGTGGTGGGGGCGCCGGCCACGGTGAAGGCGGCGTCGATCTGGCCGTTCTTCAGCATCTCGGAGGCCTCGCCGAAGTTGGCGTGGACGACCTCGATGTCATCGGCGGTCATGCCGTAGGCTTCCAGCACCTGATAGGCGTTGAACTCCGTACCGGAGCCCTGATCGCCCACGCAGACGGCCTTGCCCTTCAGCTGGTCCACGCTGGTGATGCCGCCCTTGGCGGTGATCTGAACAGTCTCATTGTACAGGCCGGCCACCCACAGGGCGTCCGTCTCAGGAGCGGTGAATACGTTGGTGCCCTCGTGAGCATAGGTCAGAACGTCAGACTGAAGGATGGCCAGGCCATACTCATCATCGGTGATGCCCTCGACGTTGTCCTTGGACGCACCGGTGGAGGTGACGTTCAGTTCGGTCAGGGTCAGCAGGGGGTTCAGGACGTTCATCATGGCGGAGCCGACACCATAGTAAGTACCAGTGGTGCCGCCGGTGGCCAGGACCTGGGTGGTCTTCCCCGCAGGCGCGGGGGTGCTGGAGCCAGCGCCAGAGCCGGAGCCGGAGCCGCTGCCGTTGCCGCAGCCGGTCAGAGCCAGGCTGGCGGTCATGGCCATTGCCAGGACAAGAGCAAGCTTCTTCTTCATCATTACTGATTCCTCCCAATTCAAAATTTGATTTGCTGGGGAACTGTACTTGCAGGATTATTATAGTATATTTGCTGTAAAAATGCAAGGTTCTTTTTCCGAAAAACAGATGTTTTGCACAACATCCTGCATATTGTGCAAAATCGTTAGTATTTTAACGATTTTTGCATTCTCTTCACTTTTAATGCAGCGCTTCTTGCATTTTATTCGCTGTGCGCCTACGGCTCCCAGCCCTCCATCGCCTCACCCAGTTTCTCCAGCGCCCGTTTCTCGATGCGCGATACATAGGACCGGCTGATCCCGCACCGTGCCGCGATCTCCCGTTGGGTGCGCGGCGGGCGGTCATCCAGCCCATACCGCAGTGTGATGACCATCCGCTCCCTCGGGGTCAGGCAGGTCTGGACACAGCGGCGTACCCTGCGGCAGGCGTCCCGTGTATCCAGCTCCTCCAACAGGTCATCATCCACAGCAAGCACATCCATCAGAGACAGAGAGCTCCCGTCTCCGCCGGTCTCCAGCGTTTCGGTCAGCGAGACCTCGCCCTGAAGCTTGCGCTGGGAACGGAAGTGCATCAGGATCTCATTTTCGATGCACCGGCTGGCGTAGGTCGCCAGGCGCACATTTTTATCCGCCTTAAAGGTAGAAATTCCCTTGATCAGGCCGATGGTCCCAATGGAAATCAGGTCATCCTGGTCTCCGGTCTGGGCGTAGTACTTCTTCACAATATGGGCCACCAGCCGCAGGTTGTGCTCCACCAGAACATTCCGGGCCTCCAGATCGCCCGCCGCGCACCGCTCCAGATACAGCTTTTCCTCCTCCGGCTTCAGCGGGCGCGGGAAGGAACCCCCACCCCCCGACAGCCGTAGGGTGAAAAACAGACTGTGCAGCATGAGATAGATCACTGGAGAAAACATGAACCGACACCTCCTGTCCCACTGTATTCCGTCTATGCAAGTCCATATACCCCAAGTATTCTTCCCGGCGTCTCTTCCTCTTGACCCGGACAAAAACCGGCCCCCGGCTCCGCATGATCAGAGAATGATCCGGAGCCGGGGGTCATGTTCAGCTGTTTTGATCCTTCGTTCAGGGATTTACCACATGGATGGGCGCGCCGTCCAGATAGGCGCGGACGTTGTCCGCCGTGCAGTCCATGATGCGCTGGCGGGCCTCCTTGGCGCCCCAGGACATATGGGGGGTAATGATGCAGTTGGGGGCAGTGAGCAGGGGGTTGTCCGCGCGGATGGGCTCAGTGTACACCACATCCAGGCCGGCGGCCGCCAGCTTGCCGGACTTCAGTGCATCGGTCACATCCTGCTCGTCAATGAGCTGGCCGCGGGAGTTGTTGATGAGGATGGCCCCGTCCTTCATCTTGGCGATATTTTCTTTGTTGATCATCTTCTCATTGTCCGCGGTGAGGTTGCAGTGGAGGAACACCACGTTGGACTGGGCCAGCAGGGTATCCAGGTCCACATACTCGGCGATGGCCTTGCCGGAGTCGTTGGGGTACAGGTCATAGGCCAGCACCTTCATGCCCAGGGCCTTGGCGATGCGGCCGGTGGTCTGGCCGATGCGGCCGAAGCCGATGATGCCGGCGGTCTTGCCGTCCAGCTCGATGAGGGGGTGGTCCCAGTAGCACCAGTCGATGTGGTTGGCCCACTTGCCCTCGTGGACGGTCTTGTCGTGGTGGCCGATGTGGTGGCACACCTCCAGAAGCAGGGCAATGGCGTACTGTCCCACACAGGCGGTGCCATAGGTGGGCACGTTGCACACCGGGATCCCCTTCTTCTTGGCGTAGTCATAGTTGATCACATTGTAGCCGGTGGCCAGTACAGCGATCATCTTCAGGTTGGGGCACTTATCCATAGTCTCCTTGGAGATGGGAGTCTTATTGGTGACCACCACCTCCGCGTCGCCGATCCGCTCCGCGATGATGGGGGCCTCCACATAGGAGGTCCGGTCATAAACCGTCAGCTCCCCCATACAGCTCAGCTGATCCCAGCTCAGGTCGCCGGGATTTTCCGTATAACCATCCAGCACTACGATTTTCATTGCAGCAGCCTCCTCATTTTCTATCATGCTTATCATGTCAGTCTTGCTTTTTTGTCCCAGGACCGCCGGTTTTCTGTCAAACCTCTTTACAGCCCGGGGGCTTCTGCTTATACTACATGATAACGGAACTCTTGTTGTACAGAATCTAAATTTATATCATTATTTTCGTATATTTTCCAAAGGACGGTGCGGTATGTTTATTTCAGAAGCAGCGGCCCTCTCCATTGTCCAAGAGATGAAGGAGATCACAGGCCACGACATCAACATTATGGACGGCACGGGCACCATCTTTGCCAGCACAGACCCGGGCCGTGTGGGCCAGCGCCACGAGGGAGCCTGCCAGATCCTGTCCCAAAAGCTGCCCCGCCTGACGGTCCAGGAGGACCGCCGCCCCGGGGGGATCCGTCCGGGCGTCAACCTCCCCATCCAGCTGGACGGGGAGACGGTAGGGGTGATCGGCATCACCGGCGCCCCGGCGGAGGTGGACGCCCTGGGCGCCATCCTCAAGCGCATGACAGAGATCATGGTGCGGGATGCCCGGCGGCAGGCCCAGGAGGACCTGCTGGACAGCGCCCGCCAGTGCTTCATTGAGCGGTGGCTCTTCTCTGAGGAGCCTGACCAGGCGGAGCTGGAGCTGCGGGGCAATATGCTGGGGATCGACGTCACCGCCCGCTGGACCGTGGTGATCCTGGAGGTGCTGGAGCCCCTCAGCCCCGGGCAGGCCGGCGCCTCCCCCCAGGAGATGCGCAACGCCCTCTTTCTCAAGCACATCCGCCCCTATCTGAGCGCCCACCCCAACAGCCTGTGCGCGGTGATCAACCAGCGGATCCTGCTGCTGTTCCCCGACCGGAACCGGTATGAGGTCCTGGCCTGCGTCAACCAGATCCGCGGGGAGCTGGAGGGGGCCTATCAGGCGGCGGTGTGCGGCGGCATGAGCGCGGAGGGCCGGCGGGGTCTGGACATTCGCCGCTGCTATCAGGAGGCCAGGACCGCCAGCCAGACGGCCAGCGCGGACGGCGGAGGGCGTATCCTGCGCTATGACGAGGTCTCGCTGGAGTTTCTCGCCGACAGCATCGCCCCGGACATCCGGCGGGATCTGGTCTCCCTGGTTTTCTCCGGCTGCACCCCGGAGGAGCGGGAGAGCATCCGCCGCACTGTTCTGCTCTACTTTCAGTGCCATGGGGACGTCAAGCAGATGGCCGAGACCCTGTACGTCCACAAAAACACTGTACATTATCACTTGCAGCGGATCCAGGCGCTCACCGGATACAGCGTCCGGGACCCCAAGGGATCCGTCCTGCTGTATCTGGCCTGCCTGTCCTCCCCCCGTGAGGAGGACAGCTGACCCACAGAACTATCGTTAAGGAGGAGCCGCTATGTCCATTTACACCGACGCCCAGGAGATCATCCACAGCGCGCTGGAGGCCTGCCTGCCCGATCAGGCGGTGCGCCGTGCCCTGGAGGGAAAGGAGTTCGGCTCCGGCCGCGTCTTTTTAGTCGCCCTTGGAAAGGCCGCCTGGCAGATGGCCCGCTGTGCCGCGGAGCTGCTGGGCCCCAGACTGGAGCGGGGCGTGGTGGTCACCAAGCACGGCCACAGCCAGGGGGACATCCCCCGCTGCCAGATCTTTGAGGGGGGGCACCCGGTGCCTGACGAGGGCTCCTTCCGGGGGACCCGGGCCGCCATGGAGCTGGTCCAGGACCTCACGCCCCAGGACACCGTGGTCCTGCTGGTCTCTGGCGGCGGCTCCGCCCTGTTTGAAAGCCCCCTGATCCCGGCGGAGGAGCTGGCCCAGCTCACCGGCGCCCTGCTGGCCTGCGGAGCGGACATCGTGGAGATGAACACCGTCCGGAAGCGCCTGTCCGCTGTCAAAGGGGGCCGCTTCGCCCAGCTGTGCGCCCCGGCCCAGGTCTATTCCATCGTTCTGTCCGACATTCTGGGGGATCCCCTGGATATGATCGCCTCCGGCCCCGCCTATCCGGACCGCTCCACCTGCGCCCAGGCCCGGGCCATTGCGGAGAAGTACCAGCTCCCCCTGTCTGAGCAGGCCCGCGCCCTGCTGGACCGGGAGACCCCCAAGGAGCTGGACCATGTAGAGACTGTCATCACTGGAAGCGTGCGGGAGCTCTGCGCCGCCGCCGCCGCCGTCTGCCAGCGGCTGGGCTATGAGACTCATATCCTCACCGATCAGCTCTGCTGTCAGGCCCGGGAGGCCGGCTCCTTCCTGGCCTCCATCGCCCGCACCCACGGGCAGGAGGGGCGCTCCCTGGCCTTTCTGGCGGGAGGCGAAACGGTGGTCCTTCTCACCGGAAAGGGCCTGGGCGGCCGCAATCAGGAGCTGGCCCTGTCTGCCGCCGAGGGGATCTCCGGTATGGAGAACGCCCTGATCTTCTCTCTGGGCTCCGACGGGACGGACGGCCCCACCGACGCCGCCGGCGGCATCGTGGACGGCCAGACCCAGGGCAAGCTGGCCCAGGCCGGCCTGACCATCCACCAGGTCCTGGCGGACAACGACGCCTATCACGCCCTGGAAAAGGTGGATGGCCTGATCCGCACTGGACCCACCGGCACGAATGTAAATGACGTGGCTGTCGTCCTGCTGAAGAACTGACAGCTGAATATGAAAAATAGGACGGGGGCGCATCAGCGCTCCCCGTCCTATCATTTTGTTCTGTATGGTTTCCGGCTCTGCGGTGCATCACTTGGACCGCTTGAGCACCTCGACCACAAAGTTCCAGATCCGCTGCACCGAGGAGATGCTCAGCCGCTCCCGAGGGGTGTGGATCTCAAACAGGTCCGGCCCGATGGAGACGCAGTCCAGGCCGGGCAGCTTGCCGGCAAAGACGCCGCACTCCAGTCCGGCGTGGATGGCCTCGATCTTGGGCTCTTTCCCGTACTGTTCCCGGAACACCTCCGCCATCCGCTCCCTCAGGGGGGAGTCCTCCCGGTACTGCCAGCCGGTATAGTCCCCAGCAAACTCCACCGTTCCCCCCAGCTCCTCCATCAGGCAGGCCAGGCGGTCCTTCAGCATCTCCCGCTGGGAGTCCACCGAACTGCGCACGCAGAAGGAGGCCCGCAGGGAGGTCTCCGCCGTGGCTAGGATCCCCAGGTTCAGGGAGGTCTGCACCAGCCCGTGGATCTCCGCGCTCATAGCCTGCACCCCGTTGGGCAGGCAGGAGAGCATACACAGGACCTGCCGGGTGGAACGCTCGTCCATGGGCCGCTCCGCCGGAGCGGACGCCTCCGCCCGGATCCAGAGCTCCGGGTCGGTGACGCGGTACTCATTGCGCAGCGCGGCCTCCATCTCCCGGACGGCGTCCATCACCGCCTGGGGCTCCGCCGCCACGACCTGGGCCGTGCAGGCCACAGGGATGGCGTTGTCCTTCAGGCCGCCGTCCACCCGCAGCAGCCGCAGCTCTGTCCGCCGGGCCGCCGCCCGGAGGATACGGCCCATGAGCACATTGGCGTTGGCGCGGCCCTTGTGGATCTCCGCCCCGGAGTGTCCTCCGGTCAGTCCACCCACCGCAATGGTCACACCCGCCCCATCAAAGGGGGCACGGGTCAGGGGAAGCCGACAGGCACTGGTATTTCCTCCGGCACAGCTGACAGTAAAGATGCCCTCCGCCTCCGAATCCAAATTCAGCATCTGCCGCCCCTTCAGCGGTGCCACATCGATGGAGGCAGCCCCCAGCAGACCGATCTCCTCGTCCACCGTAAATACCGCCTCCAGCCGAGGATGGGGCAGATCCTCTGCATCCAGCAGGGCCAGGGCCATAGCGATAGCGATACCGTCATCTCCTCCAAGCGTGGTGTCCTTGGCATAGACAAAGTCTCCGTCCACCGCCAGGTCCAGACCCTCCCGGCTCATATCCTTCTGACAGTCGGCAGTCTGCTCACAAACCATATCCAGGTGCCCCTGAAGGATCATCGGGGCTGCGGCCTCATAGCCGGGCGTAGCCTCCTTAATGATGATAATATTGTTGTCTCCGTCCTGGTGGTACTCCAGTCCCCGGGCCTGGGCAAAGTCCGCACACCAGTCGCTGACGGCCTTGGTGTTCCGGGAGCCGTGGGGAATGGCGCACATCTCCTCAAAAAAGCGGAACACGCTCTTGGGCTCCAACTGCTCCAATACGTTCATATTCTGAAACTCCTCTCCGAAAATCGTTACCCTTTCAACCGGTAGCGCAGGCCGCCGGTGTCCTCCAGCAGCTGCTGCTCCAGCATATAGCGGATCAGCTTGGGGACAAAGGCGGCCGGCTCCTGTACACGGATACGGTTTTTGGACCAGAACATCCCGTCCCTGACCCCCTGGATCAGGGACGGCATCTCCTTTTGGGTGATGCTTCCGTGCTTCCGGAGGTACTTGACCACAGTTCCCGCACACTTGTTCAACAGGATCCGCTCCAGATCCGCCTCCTGTGTCATACTCTTCTTCAGGCCCCAGACATACAGGACGGCGGTGGCCACGGCAAACAGGAGGATCCCCAGCACGATCTGTCCAAAGCTCATTCCTTCACCTGATCCCTTCCCACAAACAGGATAAACCGGTTGTTTCGCAGGATCTGCATATACTTCACCAGCCGGTCGTACAGCGGCTCCGCCTTCTCGCCATAGGCCTCCTTCAGCTCCAGGGCCAGCTGGCCCACAGTCTTGACGCCATCGATCCGCATCCAGAGGAAGCTGCCGTACTCATCCAGCTTGATGTGACTTACCCGCGGTGTGTGGAATAGCTTCTGGGCCAGGGTATTGTAAAAACCCCGGTTCACCATGTGGATGGTGACCACCCCATCTTCTCCCCGGTCCCAGGTGTTCTGCCCGTTGACCACAGGGATGAAATCCAGGTAGTTTTCCTTCTTCTTTGCCATAAAAATTCTCCTAATATTGGCCCAAACCGGGCTGCATACTCAAGTATACAGCCCGGTTGGCAGAAAAGCAATGCTTAGTTGGACTTCTTGCTGTCCTTAGTCGCGAAGAAGTAGATGGTCAGCAGGATCCCGGCGAAGCACACCAGGCCGCCGGTGCTGCCGATGCTGAACACACCGCTGAGGTTGATCTTATCGCTGAGGTACAACTCCTTGCCCGCGGCGTCCAGGCCGATGGGGATGATGGCCAGAACGGCCAGCAGGATGCCCACGATACCCTCGCCGGCGATGAGGCCGGAGGAATAGAGCACGCCGGACTGTACAGAGTCGTTCTTTTCCTTCTCAGAGCCGCACTTGCGCTTCTCCAGATACCAGCGCAGCGCACCGCCCAGTATCATGGGCACGGACAGGTAGATGGGCAGGTACAGGCCGATGGCGAAGGGGAGCACGGGGATACCCAGGATCTCCACCACGATGGCGATGAACACGCCGGTGAACACCAGGTTCCAGGGCAGGTTGCCGCCCATGACGCCCTCCACGATCATCTTCATCAGCATCGCCTGGGGAGCGGGCAGATCATCGGAGCCATAGCCGCCCCAGGCCATGCTCAGCAGGTACAGGATGGCGCCGATGACCACGGCGGACACCACAACACCGACCATCTCGCCCATCTGCTGCTTTCTGGGGGTGGCGCCCACCAGGAAGCCGGTCTTCAGGTCCTGGGAGGTGTCGCCAGCGATGGCGGCAATGACGCAGATGATGCCGCCGATGACAATGGCCGCGATCATGCCCTGGATGCCGTCGTTTCCGGTGGCCTTCAGCAGCAAGGTGGAAATCAGCAGGGTGGCGATGGCCATGCCGGACACCGGGTTATTGGAGGAACCGATCAGGCCCACCATCCGTGAGGAGACGGTGGCAAAGAAGAAGCCGAACACGATCACGATCAGGGCCGTGAAGAAGTTCAGGGGGATAGCGGGCAGCAGCCACATGACCACCGCAATGATCAGCACGCCCAGCAGCACAAGCTTCAAGGGCAGATCCTGCTCCGTGCGCAGGGTGCCGGCCTCCCGGCCCTTGCCATAGTCGCCCATGGCCTCCTTGAAGGTCCGGACGATGAGGGGCAGGGACTTCACCAGGCTAAGCACGCCGCCGCAGGCCACCGCGCCGGCGCCGATGTAGCGCAGATAGTTGTCCCACAGGGCGGAGACGCCCTTTGCGTCCACCAGCTGGTTGATGGTCATGTCGGTGACGGGGAACATAATGGTCTCGCCGCCGAACAGCACCATCAGAGGCATGATGACCAGCCAGCCCAGGATGCCGCCGGCAAACAGGTAGGAGGACACCTTGGGTCCGCAGATGTAGCCCACGCCGGCCAGGGCGGGCAGCACGTCGATGCCCACGCCGGAGCCGCGGTAGGCGGGGATGTCATAGGTGATCTCGCTGGGGAAAATTTTCAGGCCGTCCGCCACAAATTTGTAGATGGCGGCGATACCCAGGCCGGAGAACACGGTGGACGCCTTGGCGCCGCCCTCTTCACCGGCGATGAGGACCTCGGCGCAGGCCTGGCCCTCAGGATAGCCCAGCACACCGTGCTCCTTGACAATCAGCGCGCTGCGCAGGGGGATCATCATCAGCACGCCCAGCAGGCCGCCGCACAGGGCGATCAGGCCAATGGTGATCATGGAGGGAGTGTCGCACAGCCCCTCCTTGGCCCACATGAACAGGGCGGGCAGGGTGAAGATGGCGCCCGCAGCCACCGACTCACCAGCAGAACCGATGGTCTGGACCATGTTGTTTTCCAGAATGGAGTCACGCCGCAGGACCTTGCGGATGACGCCCATGGAAATGACTGCCGCGGGAATGGACGCCGACACAGTCATGCCGACGCGCAGCCCCAGATACGCGTTTGCTCCGCCGAAGATGATGGCCAGCAGGGCACCCAGCAGGATGGATACTGCTGTGAACTCCGGCATGACCTTGTCGGCAGGAACATAAGGTTGGAATTTCTTGTCTTCCACGATTTTCGTTCCCTTCTCTTCTCTGTATTTTGATTTCTCCGCGCCGGTCCGGCGCGGTCGCTCTCCTGGACGGCCGCCGCCGTCCCTGTCCTCAGAGGCGGGCCGTCTGGCCTCCCCCCAAAGACATAGCCTGTCTATTGTATAAAATTTCACCGTATTCGTCAAGCCCTACTTCTCGTTCCTCCAGATATTGCTTGTAGGTGTTACAATGATGTGTGACAGATAGAAAAAAAGAAAGCGAATAGGAGTGACCTGTGTTAAGGTTAAGCTGCTGAAACAAAAACCGAAAGGCAGGAGTCACCCTATTTGCCATGAATAAGATAACACAAACGATGCGCTTCAGGCAAGCGGTGATCGAGTATTCCAATAAGCACGGCGTCACAGCAGCGGCCATCCGCCACCATTTGAACCGGCAGTATATCTACCGCTGGCGGAACCGGTACGACGGTACGCTCCAGTCACTGGCAGACCGATCCCACCGTCCTCACAGCCATCCCAATCAGCATACAGCGGAAGAGATCAAGCTGATTCTGGATATGAGACACCGAAATCCAAACGCAGGAATCGTGGTGTTCTGGGTAAAGCTGCGCCAGCAGGGCTATACCAGATCCATCTCCGGACTATACCGGTTCCTGCGGAAACGAGGGGCTAATATTAAATTGAGCGCGTCCAAGGAGTCACTTCGACGCCCTCAGGCAAACGCGGGATGCAGAAAAGCATCCCGCGTTTTGCTCTGAACGGGGAGGAGACGCCGTTCCTCCGCCTGTGTTTCGGCAAAAAAACTTTTTTTAGATTTTCTTTCTCTTGAAAGTATGATAAAATACACAACAAAATCACTGCCGCGCCTCCGCCCGCGCGCCCAGCGCTCCCCGGATATGCCGGCATCAAAATCAGCCCCCTGCTGAAACTTTTACCTGCCTTGGCAGGAGGAAGCGAGGAACTCTTTATGGAACAGACGATCCTGCGCCCCACAGCGGAACAGCGTTACGCGGACGAACTGGCCGCCCTGCGCCGCTGGGATGTTGGAAATCCCAAGCCGGAAAACTGGCAGCTCTCCCCCCGGGCCGTCCGGCTGTTTCTTCTCGGAACCGGAAGAGGACAGACCCTGGAGGTGGACGGGGCGCGTATATCCATTCGGAAAAAATACTATGGCAATGACGCGCTGGTAGAGCGGTGCATCATCACCCTGGCCGGCAACCGGGGGCTGATGCTGGTGGGCGAGCCGGGCACCGCCAAAACCATGCTCTCCGAGCTGTTGAGCGCCGCCATCAGCGGCCACAGCACCAACACCGTCCAGGGCACCGCCGGAACCACGGAGGATATGATCAAATACTCCTGGAACTACGCGCTCCTGCTGGCCAAGGGGCCAAGCCGGGAGGCGCTGGTCCCCTCGCCGCTGTATGTGGGCATGGAGCAGGGCATCCTCACCCGGTTTGAGGAGATCACCCGCACCCCGGCCGAGGTGCAGGACTGCCTCATCAGCGTCCTCAGCGACAAGGTGATGAACGTTCCAGAGCTGGGAGACGGAGGCATCCTCTTTGCCCGGCCGGGCTTCAATGTGATCGCCACGGCCAACACCCGGGACAAGGGCGTCAACGAGATGTCCAGCGCCCTCAAGCGCCGGTTCAGCTTTGAGACGGTACAGCCGGTGGGCGATGTAGCCCTTGAAAAGCAGATCATTCTGGACGAGGCAGGCGCCATGGCCCGGAGCGCCGGGATCTCTGCTCCCCTGGATGAGGACGCCGCCGCCCTGCTGGCCACCGCCTACCACGAGCTGCGCCAGGGCGTCTCCGCCGAGGGGATCCGGCTGAAAAAGCCTGCCGCCGTGATGAGCACCGCCGAGGCCGTCTCCGTCTACTACCAGACCCTGATGAGCGCCTGGTACTACGGCGGGCCGGAGCAGGCCCGACGCCTGGACGAGCGGGCGCTGGCTGAAAATCTGATGGGGGCGGTGGCCAAGGAGTCCCGGGAGGAGCTGGCCGCTGTCCGGGAGTATTTTACCGCGGTCGTACAGCAAAAGGCAGAGCGGGAGGGCGGAGCGTGGAAACGATTTTACGAGGCCGGGATCCGTCTGAAGTGATCCCATTCGACTGGTCTGCGCCGGTGCTTTATTACCCGGTGCGCCACCACTCCCCCTCCTGTGCCTGGCATCTGGAGCGTGCGATCCGCCAATACCGGCCCGAGTTGATCCTGATCGAGGGGCCGGAGAACGCCAACAGCCTGATCCCCATCCTGGCCTCCCCCGACACAAGGGCCCCGGTGGCGCTGTACTACTCCTATCGGGATGACGCCGGCCTGCTCCGTACGGGAGAAGATCCGGCCGGCGGGGATGCACCGCGTGAGACCGCCTCATGCTACTACCCCTTCCTGGACCAGTCGCCGGAGCTGGCCGCGCTGCGCCTGGCGGAGCAGCTGGACATCCCGGCCCGGTTCATGGACCTGCCCTATGGGGAGATCCTGGCGGCGACCCGCTCCGGCTCCGGCCTGCGGGCGGAGGCGGACACGGTCAGCTATACCGATGACAGACGCCTCTCTCCGGAGCTGTTATGGGATCGGGTGTGTGAACAGACCGGGACCCGGAGCTTCGAGGAGTTTTGGGAGAAATACTATGAGTGCCGCGGCCTCTCCCTGTCCACGGAGGAATTTGTCCGGCAGATGAACGCCTGGTGCCTGCTGGCCCGGGAGAACACCCCCCTGGAGGAGCTGCTGGCCGATGGCTGTCTGGCCCGTGAGGCCCACATGGCCCTCCGGATCCGGGAGGCCGGGCAGTCCTGCGGAAGGCTCCTTGTGGTGGCCGGAGGCTTCCACCTTTGGGGGCTTCTCCACCCGAAGAAGGAGCCGGACGAACGCCCCGGGATCCCCAATGACAGCCAGACCGTCTATCCCGTGCGCTACTCTGAGCCCGCGGCAGACGCCCTTTCAGGCTACGCCAGCGGTATGCCCGCTCCCGCCTTCTACCGGAAACTCTGGCAGCAGCTGCACACGGAGGAGGACGCAGGCCCGGAGCGGGCCTGGGACAGCGTGGTCCTGGATACCATCGTGCGCTGCGGACGCCGCCTCCGGGCCGGAGGGGAGACCATATCCGCCTATGACGAGACGTGTGCCTTACAGCAGGCCCGGGGCCTTGCCGCTCTGCGCGGCAAGGCGGCCCCCGGCCTCTATGAGCTGCAGGACAGCGTGTTGAGCGCCTTTGTGAAGGGGGAGGCCAACCTCGCCGGATGCGAACCGCTGCGCCTCCTCCGGGAGATCAACACTGGGAACCGGGTGGGCAGCCTGTGCCGCGGCGATCTCGTCCCGCCGCTGGTCCAGGATTTTGTCCGGCAGTGCAAAAAATACCGGCTCCGACAGGATTCCGCCGACCGGCAGGAGGTGACGCTGGAGCTCTTTACAAAGGGGCGGCACCGGGCGGAGAGCCGCTTTCTTCATCAGACCTCTTTCCTGGACTGCGGCTACGCCCGGCGGGTCAAGGGGCCCGACCTGCTTCGCGGGACCGGGCGGAACCTGATCCGGGAGCATTGGAGCTGCCAGTGGTCGGCAGGGGTGGAGACCGCCCTGGTGGAGCGCTCCATCCTGGGGTCCACTGTGGCGGAGGCCGCCGGCCAGCTTCTGCGCAGGCGTCTCACCGGCACGGCGCAGGCGGCGGAGGGGGCGGCGCTCCTGGTCCAGGGCTTTCTGATGGGGATCGGCGATATTGCGGACTCCATGGCCCGGCAGGTTGATGAATTGCTTGTCACAGACGGGGATTTCTCCTCTCTCTGCGACGCCTGCGCCGCCCTCAGCTCCCTGGAGGCGTGGCAGAGCCAGTACGATGAGGCGGGCAGCTATGATTACCCCGCCATGCTCCGGCGCTGCTTCTCCCGGATCCTGCAAATGCTGCCCTCTATGAATACCGTGGATGACCGGGGTGTGGAGCGTATACAGCACAGCTGCCAGCTGCTCTATGAGCTCACCGGCCGGACCGCCTTCTCCCCCCTGCGCCCCCCGCTTTTAGAGGCGCTGGAGGAACTGGTCCGGCAGCAGCCCATCCATCCCGCCCTCCATGGAACGGCGCTGGGCCTTCTCTACGGGGGCGCGCCGGAAAAAAGGAACCTGGCCGTCCGGACAGCGGCCGGATACCTCCGGGGCACCCGGGACCAGAAGCTTCAGGCCGCAGCCTTTTTGCAGGGGCTGTTTCTCACCGCCCGGGACCTGCTGCTCACGGACGGCATCCAGCTGGAGGCCGTTGATGAATTGCTCTGCGGGCTCAGTGACGAGGATTTTATGCTGCTGCTGCCCCAGCTGCGGCTGGCATTCAGCTATTTTACCCCCACAGAGTCCGCGCGGATCGGACGCCAGGCGGCACAGCTCCACGGAGCGGAGCGCATGGCTCCGGGAGAGGCCGCAGCCACTCCGGAGGAATACACCCTCTGGGAGGCTGTTGACGCCTGGGCGGCGGAGCGGCTGGGACAGCCGCCCGCTCCCCTGGGCACGGAAGGAGGCACACAGGCATGAGCACTCACGGAGCAGCGCTGAACCGTTGGCGGCTGGTGCTGGGAAAAAGCGCGGAGGGCCCCCTTCCTCTGGAGGACGGCCGGCTGGTACGAATGGACGACGCGCTGGATTTTCTCTATGGCCGTGAGGCCGGTCCCGACGTGCGCCGGGACCCGGAGGGCGGACACGGAGAGAGCCAGCTGGCTGTGGCCCGCTGGCTCAGCGAGGTGCGCGGCCTCTTCCCCCAGGAGACGGCTGAGATCCTCCAGCGCCATGCGCTGGACCGCTATCATCTCACCGCCCTGCTCACAGACCAGGAGGTGCTGGAACAGCTGGAGCCGGATGAGGCGCTGCTGGAAATGATCCTCAGCCTGAAGGGTATGATGAAGGGGCCGGTCCTGGACGCCGCCCGGCGGATCGTGGACCGGGTGGTACAGGAGCTGACCAAAAAAATGCGCCATGAGATCCGGCGCTCCGCCCTGGGAAAGCTGGACCGCACCAGCCGCAGTCCGGTCCGCACCCTCCGAAATCTGGACATCAGGAAGACCATCCGGAAAAACCTGGCCCACTATGACCGGGAGAACCAGCGCCTGATCCTGGAGCAGCTCTATTTCAGCGGCCGGGCACAGCGGTATAACCCCTGGTCCGTCATCATCGCGGTGGACGAGAGCGGCTCCATGCTGCCCAGCATCATCCACTCGGCGGTGATGGCGGGGATCTTTGCAAAGCTCCCCATGCTCACCACCCATCTGGTGATCTTTGACACCGCCGTGGTCGATCTCACCGGCCGGATGGACGACCCGGTGGAGACGCTGATGAGCGTGCATTTGGGCGGAGGTACAGATATTGCGAAGGCCATGGGCTACTGCAAAGCGCTCATCACAGCGCCCCGGCGGACCATCGTGGTGCTGGTGAGCGATCTGTGCGAGGGCGGCTCCCGTCAGAGCCTCTACCGCACCTGCCACGACATTGTGGAGAGCGGCGCCCGGCTCATCGCCCTCACCGCCCTGAACGAGCACTCTGTGCCCGACTACGACCGCGCCACCGCCCAGACCCTGGCAGATCTGGGCGCCCATGTGGGGGCCATGACGCCGGAACGTCTGGCGGACTTCATGGCGGGCATCATGCAGAAATGAAAGTCTGCAAATAAAAAGTCAATAGGGAAATAAAGAAAAATTGAGGAGAGAAAAAGGGCATACCAAAAGCGGCCAGCAGGT
>CABIYX010000029.1 GCA_902363045.1 Clostridiales bacterium | reverse complement strand
CCGCCGCTCCAATAACTTCCCCATGAGACCGCTCGGTTGGCTTTCTCCTCTGGAGTTCACCGTCCAAGATGTTTGACAAACCTACAATCTGCACATTTTTATATGCGAGCGCCCCTCCGGCTGGCCAGAGGGGCGCTGATCTGCTCTTTATGATCCCGGGACCGCCTGGATCAGTGTCCGCAGCCCCGGCAGCTGCCGCAGTCTCCGCCGCAGCCGCCACACTTCTTGCCCGCCTTGTGATCCTTCCACAGAGAGCGGACCGCCAGACCCGCAACGCCCGCGACACACAAGGCTACGATCCAAGTACCCATATCAAAACTCCTTCCTGTCTGGCCCGCTGAGGCGGGCCCTCTGCTCCATACTGTTTACGCGTTCGCCACAGAGCGCAGGTTCAGCCGCTCACCCGCTTCGGGGCGGTAGCCTCTGCGTACTGCCAGGTAGACCAGGGCGGCCAGCGCGATCCCGGCGGCCACAGTGCCCGCGCCGGGGGCCACCTCACCCAGCAGCAGACCGCCCAGCTGATAGACGATCAGCGAGACCGCATAGGCAAAGCCGCACATATAGCCGATGGCGGCCAGGGTCCATTTGGTGTTGTTCATCTCCCGCTTGATGGCGCCCATGGCGGCAAAGCAGGGGGCGCACAGCAGGTTGAAGATCATAAAGCTGTAAGCCGCGATGGGGGTAAAGGCCGCGTGGATCTGGGGCCAGATCTCCTCCCCCGCCTCTGAGATCTCACCGGAATATTGAAAGAGGACTCCAAAGGTGGCCACCACGTTCTCCTTGGCGATCAGGCCGGTGAAGGTGGCCACAGTGGAGCGCCAATCGCCAAAGCCCAGAGGGACAAAGATCACCGCGACGGCGCTGCCGATGGCGGCCAGCAGGGAGCTGTCGCTGTCCTCCACCAAGCCGAAGCCCGCCTCTGTGAAGCCGAAGCCCTGGAGGAACCACATCAGGATGGCGGAGAGGAGGATGACCGTGCCGGCCCGCTTGATGAAGGACCAGCCCCGCTCCCAGGTGGCCCGGAGCACGTTGCCCGCGGTGGGGGCATGGTAGGCGGGCAGCTCCATGACGAAGGGGGCGGGCTCGCCCGCGAAGGGCTTCGTCTTTTTCAGCATGACGCCGGAGAGGATGACCGCAGCCACACCGATGAAATAGGCAGAGGTGGCCACCCAGGCGGATCCCCCGAACAGGGCGCCCGCAAACAGGCCGATGATGGGCATTTTAGCGCCGCAGGGGATAAAGCCGGTGGTCATAATGGTCATTTTCCGGTCCCGCTCCTGCTCAATGGTCCGGGAAGCCATGATGCCGGGCACACCGCAGCCGGTGGCCACCAGCATGGGAATAAAGGACTTGCCGGACAGGCCGAAACGGCGGAAGATCCGGTCCATAATGAAGGCGATGCGGGCCATATAGCCGCAGTCCTCCAGCACCGACAGCAGCAGGAAGAGCACCAGCATCTGGGGCACAAAGCCCAGCACAGCGCCCACGCCGGCCACGATGCCGTCCTGGATCAGGCCGTAGAGCACAGAGCCCTCCACCACGTTCAGCGCCCCCAGCGCGGCGTCGAACCAGCCGGGAACGATCTCGCCGAAGAGCACATCGTTGGCCCAGTCGGTTCCAAAGGTCCCGATCCCAATGCCCCAGGGCTCGCCGCTGCCGTCAAACAGGGCGGCGGGAGAGGTCCCCATGGCGATGGCATAGACCAGCCCCATCACCACCACAAAGATGGGCAGGGCCAGGACCCGGTTGGTCACGACCTGGTCGATCCGGTCCGAGCGGGTCATTCCGCGGCGGCTCTTCTGATAGGCCCCTTTCAGCATGGAGGTGATGTACTCATAGCGCTCGTTGGTGATGATGGATTCGCTGTCATCGTCCAACTCCTGCTCACAAGCGGCCACGATCTCCTCCAGCGGTCCAGTCAGACCTTCGCCCGCCAATTGGTCCAGCACCTTTTTATCCCGTTCAAACAGCTTCACCTCGTACCAGCGCAGCTGCTCCCGGGGGACCGTTCCGGCGATCAGACCGCCGATCCGCTCCAGCGCCTCCTCCACCCGGCTGTTGAACCGGTGGCGGCAGCCCTGCCAGTTCCTGGCCCCAGCCAGTTCCACCGCCTTGGCGTACAGCTCCTTCAGCCCGGTCCCCTTCAGGGCGGACACCTCTACCACAGGACAGCCCAGTTTCTCCGACAGCTTCACTGTATTGATCTGATCTCCATTTTTTTGCACCAGATCCATCATGTTCAGGGCTACCACTACCGGAATCCCCATTTCCAGGACCTGTGTGGTCAGGTACAGATTGCGCTCCAGGTTGGTGGCGTCCACCAGATTGAGGATGGCGTCGGGGCGCTCGTGGATCAGATAGTCCCGGCTGACCACCTCCTCCAGGGTATAGGGGGACAGGGAATAGATCCCGGGCAGGTCGGTGACCACCACATCAGAATATCCCTTCAGCTTTCCTTCCTTCTTCTCTACCGTCACGCCGGGCCAGTTGCCTACATACTGGTTCGCGCCCGTCATGGCGTTAAACATGGTGGTCTTACCGCAGTTGGGGTTGCCCACCAGGGCCATTTTGATCGACATGGCTCCTTCTCCTCCTTGGCTATTTATTAGCGCACGCTAACTATACTGCAAACGCCTGTGTGTTCCATCACCCTCCGCTCCCCCGGTCTGCCCGGATCCGGAGCGGACGGGTCACTCCACCAGGACCATATCCGCGTCTCCCTTGCGCAGAGAGAGCTCATAGCCCCGCACCGTGACCTCCACTGGGTCTCCCAGAGGGGCCACCTTGCGCACATATACCGGGGTCCCCTTGGTGATCCCCATATCCATGATCCGGCGCTTCACTGGTCCCTCTCCCTGAAGTCTCCGCACAGTGACTGTCTCTCCGCACTTGACCTGCTTGAGTGTTCTGCTCATTTCTGATACTCTCCCTTCCTGTTTCTCTCCGGGGCGGTCAAACCATGATGCGGTTGGCCATTCCTCTGCTGATCGCCACCCGGCTCTCTTTGATGTTGACGATGAGGTCCCCGTTCAGCTCTGAGATCACGCGCACGCTCCCGCCCACGACAAACCCCAGGCTCTCCAAAAAACGGCGTGTCTCATCCTTTCCCTTGATGGCTTTAATGCTGACCTCGCTGCCAGCCGGTGACAGAGATAACGGCATAATAACGACCTTCCCCTTTCTACTTTCCAGCGGACCCCCCGCGTCTCCAGCAGTTTGTTTCTGCTAACTCTCTTGAACGCCCCAAAGTTTACCACAGCTAACCAAGGTTGTCAATAGCTAACTCACATTTTCTTTTTCACAGGGAATTGACTTTTTTCTCCCCCTTGTGTATCATAGTACACGTTCACAAAGGCGTGTTTTGTCCCCTTTCTGCTTCGGGGACGGCTCGGGAAGCATGGTATCCCAACGCCCAAACGACGCCTGCGATGGTCCGGCCGCCACACGAGCCTTCGGTACCGCCGTGTGCCGTCCCTCGCTGCGGACATTCTTTGGTAAAAACAGGCTGGTCCTGTTTTTATAAACGCGGGTCAAGCGCAAGGCTCCGCCTCGGGTATCCCCTCCCCGAGTAAAAATAGAGGGAAAATTGAATACGCGCCTGTGATGGAATTGGTAGACATGCGAGATTTAGGTTCTCGTGCAGCGATGCGTGTGGGTTCGAGTCCCTTCAGGCGTACCAAAAAGAAAGACATGACCGTAGGTCATGTCTTTCTTTTTGGGTTTCGCTCCCGCTGGTCGCTTCACCCTTCGGTATTTCAATGCTCGGGGCAAGTGAATTGCCCCTCCGCCAAGGTTTTCGCCTCAGGCGAAAACACTTGTACGGCGCATCAGCGCCGCCGGCCAGATGGCCGGTTGGGCAGCATGAATGGACTGTCTTTCTTTTTGGGTTTCGCTCCCGCTGGCCGCTTCACCCTTCGGTATTTCAATGCTCGGGGCAAGTGAATTGCCCCTCCGCCAAGGTTTTCGCCTCAGGCGAAAACACTTGTACGGCGCATCAGCGCCGCCGGCCAGATAGCCGGTTGGGAGGCATGAATGGACTGTCTTTCTTTTTGGGTTTCGCTCCCGCTGGTCGCTTCACCCTTCGGTATTCCAATGCTCGGGGGCAGATGGATCAGCCCCACAGGCCGGACAGCATGGGAATGATCTGCTTCTTCCGGGACATGATCTTGGGCAGGAAGGCGCAGTTCTCCTCCTCGCTGTGGATGTCAAAGGCCTGGCGGATGGTGTTCTCATCCCCCACATAGAGCAGCTGCGTGCCGTCCAGCAGCACGTCGGTGATCATCAGCAGCACCGTGTCCATCTTCTGCTTCTGACGGATGGCCTGCATGGCCTGCAAAAACTCGTCCCTGCGCTTGAGCAGGCGGTCGGAGTCCATGCAGGTGATCTGGCTGACCGCCAGATTGTGTCCCGCGATATGAAACTCCTTATAATCTGTGTTCAGCATGGCCTCCACCGTCTTGTCGTCCCCACAGGTAGCGGAGAAGATAGCCTTCCCCAGCTCATCCAGAGAGACGTTGGCGATGCGGGCCATGCGGTTAGCCAGATCGATGTCCCGCTGGGTACAGGTGGGAGACTTGAACATCACGGTGTCCGAGACGATGGCCGCCGCCATCAGACCCGCCATCTTGGTGGAGGGCATCAGTCCCTTCTCCTGATACATCCCGGCCACGATAGTGGAGGTGCTGCCCACCGGCTCGTTGCGGACATAGATGGGATTTTTTGTCTCGATGTCGGCTAAACGGTGGTGATCCACGATCTCCAGGATCTCTGCCTGCTCCAGGCCCGCCACAGACTGGGCCCGCTCATTGTGGTCCATCAGCACCACCCGCTTGCGCCGGGGGCGCAGCAGGTGGAAGCGGGACAGCATCCCCACCACCCGCTCATTCTCGTCCAGAATGGGGTAGGCGCGGAAGCGGCTCTCCAGCACCCGGTTCTGCACGTCGTCGATATAGTCGCTCAGATGGAAATAGACCAGGTCGTGGTTTTTGCAGACATGGCTGACCGGCATGGCGTGGCAGATCAGCCGCACCACCTGATAGGCGTCAAACGGGGTGGAGATCACACAGGTCTCCGTCTCCTGCTCCAGCAGCTCCTGGTCCACCTCCGCCTGACAGACGATGACGCAGCTGACATTCATCTCGATGGCCCGGCGGACCATATCCGGCTGCTTGCCGCAGATGACAATGCTATCCGGATGGGAAAACATCAGGTTCTCCCGGTCCGTGGGCAGGGCGATGGACACTGCACCGGAGATGGTGTCCTTGACCTCGCCGCAGCGGTTGAGCACATGGCCCTCCAGCACGGACAGCAGGTTGTACACCGGGATGTCCTGGATCACGGGGTTGCGGACCGAGGCCACATCGTTGTTGGCCACATCGCCCGCGGAGATCATCCCGTACAGGGTCCCGTCCTCATTGGCGATGGGGAGGACAGAGAGCTTGTCCGTCTGCATCATCTGCCAGGCGCGGCTGACGGTGACGCCCGGGGAGAGGATCGGGGGCGTATCATAGTCCAGATCCTGGACCTGGGTACGCAGGTTGGAGATCAGCATGGGGGGCTGCGCGCCGAAGCGGTCCAGGACCGCCTGGGTCTCGTCGCTGATCTGTCCCAGGCGGGCCGCCTGGTACTGCCGGTCGCCCAGGGCGTTTTTCAGCGCGGCGTAGGCCATGGCCGACACGATGGAGTCCGTGTCCGGGTTCCTGTGTCCGGTAATATAGATCGTATCCACTCGGATACCTCCTCTTTTGCAGCATAGTCTGGAAATGGAGCCTGTTCTGAGCGACAGCGCTCCGGTCATAGGTGGAATCATGCTTATTTTAGCGTGAACCGCCGCCGATTGCAATAAAATTTTCCACTGGATCAGCAACCAGCCTTTTCGTCCCCGGAAATCCCTGTCCGCCGCTTTTCCCACTTTCTTTTTCGTCAAAACTATGGTAAACTAGTGGCTGTTACCAAAGCAGCATGAGAGGAATGGGACTGTGAGCAATATCACATTGATTGGGATGCCTGGCTCCGGAAAGAGCACCGTGGGCGTCCTGCTGGCCAAGACGCTGGGCCGCGGCTTTCTTGATACCGACCTGGTCATCCAGCAGCAGGAGAACGCCCTGCTCCAGGACATCCTGGACCGCCGGGGCGTGACCTATTTTCTGGACGCGGAGGAGCGGGCGGTGCGCTCAGTCCGCTGTGACCACTGTGTCATTGCCCCTGGGGGCAGTGTAGTCTGCCGTGAGGGAGCGATCAATCATTTGAAGTCTATGGGGCCCGTGATCTATCTCCGGGTGCCCCTGGAGGAGCTGAAGTCCCGCATCCACAACCTGGACTCCCGGGGGATCGCCCTGGAGCCTGGTCAGACGCTGGAGGACATCCTCACCCTCCGCGCCCCCCTGTACGAGCAGTACGCCGACGGGGTAGTAGACGCTCTGCCGGGGCAAGAGCTGGCTCAGACCGTCTCTCATGTGCTGGCCCTTCTGGAGAAGGGTCTCCCCTGACCCCAGCCCGCGGGGCTCCAGCTCCTGGCCGGAAAACGCGGGCCGCCCTGGGATCCCCCACGGGCCGGAATGAAAAGAAGGAAGTACAACATGACATTTCAATCCCTGGGGCTGTGCGCCCCCATTTTGGCCGCTCTGAAGGAGCAGGGCTATGAGGCCCCCTCTCCCATCCAGGAGCAGGCCATTCCCCCTGCCCTGGCGGGGCGGGACGTACTGGGCTGCGCCCAGACCGGCACCGGCAAGACCTGTGCCTTTGCCTCCCCCATCCTCCAGCGGCTGAGCGAGGCCCGGACGCCGGACCACCGGCTCCGCGCCCTGATCCTCACGCCCACCCGGGAGCTGGCCATCCAGATCGGCGAGAGCTTCGCCGCCTATGGGGCACACCTGTCCCTGCGCCACACCGTCATCTTCGGCGGCGTGGGCCAGAATCCCCAGGTGGAGGCCCTGGGCCGCGGTGTGGATATTCTGGTGGCCACGCCAGGCCGTCTGATGGACCTGTATCAGCAGGGCTTTGTCCGGCTGGAGGATCTGGAGATCTTCGTTCTGGATGAGGCCGACCGGATGCTGGACATGGGCTTTATCCACGACGTGAAAAAGATCCTGAAGTGGCTGCCCGCCAAAAAGCAGACTATGCTCTTCTCTGCCACCATGCCCCCAGAGATCGCCGCTCTGGTCAACTCCCTGCTGCACGACCCGGCCCGGGTGGCGGTGGATCCGGTGTCCTCCCCGGTGGAGGCCATCCAACAGTCCGTCTATTTTGTGGATAAGGGCAATAAGACCAAACTGCTGGCCCTTCTGATTGGACAGCTGGATGTGAAAAATGCCCTGGTATTTACCCGCACCAAGCACGGAGCCAACAAAGTAGCCCGGGATCTGAGCAAAGAGGGGATCACCGCTGCCGCCATCCACGGCAACAAGAGCCAAACCGCCCGCCAGCAGGCCCTGTCCGATTTCAAGGCCGGACGGATCCGCTGCCTGGTTGCCACCGACATCGCCGCCCGCGGCCTGGACATTGAGGAGCTCTCCCACGTATTCAATTACAACCTCCCCGAGGTACCTGAGACATATGTCCACCGCATTGGCCGCACCGGCCGCGCAGGCCGGGAGGGCGTAGCCGTCTCCTTCTGTGACTTCGGGGAGAAGCCCCTGCTGAAGGACATTGAAAAACTGATCGGCCGGACCGTCCTAGTTGTGGAGGACCACCCCTTCCCCATGGTGGTGCTGGAGGCCCCTAAGCGGGACTCCCGCGGCCGCATCGTCAACGAGGAGGACGCGGAGGCCCGGGCCGCCGCCAAGGAGCAGCGCCGCCAGCGGGACGAAGCCAACAAGGCCGCTGCGGAGGAGCGCAAGCGCCAGGCGGCCCAGGCCCTGCTGGAGGCGCAAGCCGCGCCGGACAGCGCCGGGGAGAAGCCAGCCCGAAAACGCCGCCGCCGCAGAGGGAAGAGCGCTTCACAGGAGGTACAGGCGGTCCAGCCGCCTCAGGTTCCCACTCAGGAACCTGGCCACCGTGGCAAGCTAACTCGTCCCGGTGCCCGGATGGAGACCGGCTCTGCCATGCCCCGCACAGAATTTGACCGCCCTGACCCCCTGTCCGGGGACCATATTATGGACGCCACCGCCCGTCTGTTGGCCCCCCGCAAGCCCGTTTCGGCCCAGGAGAGCCACCGGGAGGGCAGCCGCCGCTCCGCCCCCCGGAGCCGTAAGCACAGCAGCCGGGATGCCGGCTCCCGTCAGACACCCGTCAAGGCCGAAGACCCTCGGAAAACCAGAAGCGGCCACAGCGCCCATCCGGACCGAAAGGCCGCGCCCGCACCTGGAGGCTCCCACCGCCCGGACCGCCGCCGTTCCCGCGGTGGGCCCCGCGGCCCCATCGAGCCTATGAAGTCCAGCCGGACCAAGGACTCCACCGAGCAGCACAGTCTGATGAAGCCCTACTATTTAGATAGCTAATAGCAATTATATCATTTTATAAAACGGAGGGTATAAAAATGGACTATCAAGCTATGTACCAGCAGAAGCTGACCACCGCCCAGGAGGCTGTCAAGGTGGTCAAATCCGGCGACTGGGTGGACTACACCTGGTGTACCAACCACCCCGTGGCCCTGGACAAGGCCCTGGCGGAGCGCAAGGACGAGCTCACTGATGTGAAGATCCGCGGCGGCGTCACCATGTGGATGCCCGAGATCGCCAAGGCGGAGGACGCCGGGGACCACTTCACCTGGCATTCCTGGCACTGCAGCGGCATCGACCGCAAGATCATCACCAAGGGCATGGGCTATTTCTCCCCCATGCGCTACTCCGAGCTGCCCCGCTTCTACCGGGAGAACCTCTCTCCCGTGGATGTGGTGATGCTCCAGACCACCCCCATGGACGCCCACGGCAACTTCAACTTCGGCCTGGCCGCCTCCCACATCGCTGATATTATGTCCCGCGCCAAGTGCATCATCGTGGAGGTCAACGAGAATATGCCCTGGGTGTACGGCCTGACCGGCACCGAGATCAACATTCAGGACGTGACCTACGTGGTGGAGGGCGACAATCCCCCCGTGGCTCAGCTGGGCGCCGGCGGCGAGCCCACCGATGTGGACCGCGCCGTGGCCAACCTGGTGGTGCCTGAGATCCCCAACGGCGCCTGCCTGCAGCTGGGTATTGGCGGGATGCCCAACACCATCGGCGCCATGATCGCCCAGTCCGATCTGAAGGACCTGTCCGTCCACACCGAGATGTATGTGGACGGCTTCGTGGACATGGCCGCCGCCGGCAAGATCACCGGCCGGAACAAGGCCCTGGACAAGGGCCGCCAGGTGTTCGCCTTTGCCGCCGGCACCAAGAAGCTGTACGACTATGTGGACCGCAATCCCGATGTGATGGGCGCTCCTGTGGACTACACCAATGACGTCCGGGTCATCGCCCAGATCGACAACTTCATCTCCATCAACAACGCCATCGACATGGACCTGTTCGGCCAGATCAACGCCGAGTCCGCCGGCATCAAGCACATCTCCGGCACCGGCGGCCAGCTGGACTTCGCCATGGGCGCCTACCTGTCCAAGGGCGGCAAGAGCTTCATCTGTATGTCCTCCACCGTCACCGGCAAGGACGGCACTGTCAAGAGCCGCATCGTCCCCACCCTGACCCAGGGCTCCATCTGCACCGATCCCCGCTCCTGCGGCCACTATGTGGTCACGGAGTACGGCATGGTCAACCTGAAGGGCCTGTCCACCTGGGAGCGGGCCGAGGCTCTCATCGGCATCGCCCACCCCGACTTCCGGGAGCAGCTGATCCAGGACGCGGAGAAGATGCACATCTGGAGACGCTCCAATAAGTAATTTTGCAGAAAAAATACGGTTTGTATCAAAAAGCTGGCAGATGCTTATGCACCTGCCAGCTTTTTCATGCCTCCTGCAGCTCCCACTGGAAATTCTCCAGCTTCAGTCTGCTGCCCACCGTGGTCCCCTCCGGCAGCAGAAACATGGTGATGGAGTGCTCCTGGCCCCCGTCGCTCACCAGTTCCGCATAGTCCCCATTGATCTCCCAGACGGTGTAAAAAATCGGTTCCATTCCTCTCACCCCCCTCTGATCTGAGCCTGACGGCCCGCCGGTGCGTCCTCATCCCTCCACACAGACCCGCCCCGCAAAAGTCCGGTTTATCGGACTTTTATTCCGCTATACTGGACCCAGCATCAAAGAAGGAGGCGTCAGCACATGGAATACAGCATGGTATGGGTACGGGGACACATCGAGGTATATGACGGGGCCGGACGCTTTTGCTTTTCGGCCGACAATGAGCGGGAGGCCTGGGAGGAGCTGGAGGGCGCGGCCTGACCCTCTCTCCCCTCTCACCGCTCCACCCCGGTCCTGGCGCGGACGCCCCAGTCGAAGGGATGGCGGACCTTCCGCATCTCAGTCAGGTAGTCCGCCCGGTCCCGGAGTTCCGGGGCCGGGTCCCGGCCGGTGAGGACCACCTCGCAGGAGAGCACGTCCAGGCAGTCCAGCACATCCTCCAAAGGCAGCAGCCCGGTATTCACCGCGGCGCACACCTCATCCAGCACCAGCAAGCCGCAGGCTGGCGCAGCAGCCGCCTCCCGTGCCTGAGCCAGCAGGCGGATGTTCCGGACCCGCTCTGCTTCCCGTTCCTCCGGAGTAAGCCGGAAGGAAAACTTGACTTTCTCTGGCACCTCCAGCAGCCGCACCCCCGGTACCTGAGCCAGGGCCAGCCGCTCGCCGCTGTCCGACCCCTTCAGGAACTGGGCGACTACCACCTCCCTGTCCCGGCCCGCCATCCGCAAGGCCAGGCCCATGGCGGCAGTGGTCTTTCCCTTTCCTTCTCCACAATACAAGTGTACCATGTGGAAAACCTCCTCAGCGGGTCAAGCCCGCAACCGGAAAAAGGCCGCCCCGAGGCGGCCTTTTTCCACTTTTCATTACGCTAACTGACTCACAGGGCGGTGAGACACAGCTCTTCCCCATTGGCAGAGGCGTGCAGCTGGGTCACCGGGTGCTCCCAGCTGTCGATGATCCGGGCGGCAATGGCATCCTCCAGTTCCTTCTGGATCAGGCGGCGCAGATTCCGGGCACCGTAGGCCGCGGAGTAGGACTTTTTCACCAGATAGTCCAGCAGACTGTCCTCCCAGCTGAGGGTGAGGCCCTTCTCCGCCAGGGAGTCCCGCAGCTCGCCCAGCATCAGGGCGGCGATGGCCCGGAAATTCTCCTCCGTCAGCTGGTGGAAGTAGACCACCTCGTCTACACGGTTGAGGAACTCCGGCCGCAGGAACTCCTGGAGTGCCTTCATGGCCCGCTCCTTCCCCTGCTCGTCAGCAGTCCGGTTGAAGCCCACAGAGCCTACCTTGCTGTTGCTGCCGGCGTTGGAGGTCATCACGATGACCGTATTCTCAAAGTTCACCTTCCGTCCGTGGGCGTCGGTGATATGTCCGTCGTCCAGGATCTGAAGGAGGATATTGAGCACGTCGGGGTGGGCCTTCTCGATCTCGTCGAAGAGGACCACGGAATAGGGCTTGCGGCGGATCTTCTCGGTCAGCTGGCCCGCCTCGTCATAGCCCACATAGCCGGGAGGGGATCCGATGATCCGGGAGACCGCATACTTCTCCATGAACTCCGACATATCCAGCCGGATCAGGGCCTCTGGCACATTGAACAGATCCTGGGCCAGCTGCTTGACCAGCTCGGTCTTGCCCACACCGGTGGAGCCCACAAAGATGAAGGAGACCGGCTTGCGCTTGGGGCTGATCCCTACCCGGCCCCGGCGGATGGCGGCAGACACCGCCTGTACCGCCTCGTCCTGGCCGATGATATGGGCCTTCAAGCGCTCCTCCAGCCGGGAGAGACGCTGATACTCCTGCTCCCGGATCTGGCTGGCCGGGATGTTGGTCCAAAGCTCGATCACGTTGGCCAGATGCTCCGCCGTCAGGGCGGGGACAGACTGGCCCTCCAGCTGCTGCTGCTCGGCGGCCAGGCGCAGCTCCTGGCTGCGGATGTTGGCCAGACGGGCGTACGCCTCCTCGGTGTCGGCGGCCATCATGACCTCCTTCTCCTTGGCCAGGTCGGCCAGCTCTTTGTCGATCTCCGCCCGCCGGGCCAGGGTCCGGTTTTTCAGGTTCACATTGGAGCAGGCCTCATCCAGCAGGTCAATGGCCTTGTCCGGCAGATAGCGGTCGGTGATGTACCGCTCGCTCATGGTCACCGCCAGCCGGCACATCTCCGGGGAAACGGATACCTGGTGGTACGCCTCATAGTAAGGGGCGATCCCCTCTATGATCCTCACACTGTCCTCAAGGGAGGGCTCCTCCACCACCACGGGCTGGAAGCGCCGCTCCAGGGCGGTGTCCTTTTCGATGTGCTTGCGGTACTCGTTGAGGGTGGTGGCGCCGATCACCTGAAGCTCACCCCGGCTCAGGGCGGGCTTTAGGATGTTGGCGGCGTTCATGGAGCCCTCGGCGTCGCCGGCGCCCACAATGTTATGCACCTCGTCGATGACCAGGATGATGTTGCCCAGCTTGCGGATCTCCTCGATCAGGCCCTTCATCCGGCTCTCAAACTGGCCGCGGAACTGGGTGCCTGCCACCAGGGCGGTGAGATCCAGCAAATAGACCTCCTTGTCCTGGAGCTTATAGGGGACGTCCCCCTTGGCGATCTTCATGGCCAGCCCCTCGGCGATGGCCGTCTTGCCCACGCCGGGCTCGCCGATGAGGCAGGGGTTGTTCTTCTGCCGGCGGTTGAGGATCTGAATGACCCGCTCCAGCTCCCGGTCCCGGCCGATGAGCCGGTCCAGCTGCCCCGCCTGGGCCTTCTTAGTCAGGGAGATGCAGTAGTTCTCTAAAAACTTCCGCTTGGGCGGGCGCTCTCCCTTCCCGTTGGCGGCGCTCTTCTCCCCCTTGGGAGGCTCTCCCGACGGACCGCTCCCCCCGGCGGCGGGGCCGCCGCCGAACAGCTGGCTCAGGAAGGGGAAGGTGGCGGTACGGCCGTCATCCTGCTCATCGCCCCCGCCGTCCGGCTGGGCCAGCAGGCCCTCCATCCCCTCCGCGCCGCCAAAGGCGGACATCATCTCATTGGTAAGGTTATCCAGATCTTCATCTGAGATCCCCATCTTCTTCATCATGTCATCGATGGGCTTGATCCCCAGTTCCCGGGCACACTTGAGGCAGAGGCCCTCATTCTTGGTCTCGCCCCCCTCCAGCTTGCTGATAAAGATCACCGCTACATTCTTATGGCAGCGGCTGCACAGTGTTGGCTGCATACTATATTCCAACTCCTTTCAGGAGAACGCTTTTGATTCCCAGGCGCGGCTCCCGCCGGGAGCGCGCCTGTACGTTCCGAGAGTACACCATAATTATGAACTGGTGATGAATCTTTTAAAAAAACGCGCCCGGAAGGGCCAGCGGCCCGGCCCCGCAGAAGAAGCGGAGCAGGACAGACTGCTCCACCGCCTCCGGGGGGAACAGCCCCCGGAACAGCCAGCAGGCGATGAACAGCAGGACACAGCCCTTCCCCAGCCCCACCGCCGCGCCGCTCCAGTGGTTCAGGGTGGACAGGACCGGCAGGCGGAAGGCCAGGTCCAGCACCCGGCTGAGCAGGGTCCACCCCGCCAGCACCAGCGCAAAGCAGATCAGGAAGAGGGCCATCCGGGCCATCTCCCGGGCCAGATAGCCCGCCACCGCCTGGGCCGCGCTTGTGGTCACCTCCAAAAGCCCCTGGCTGACCGCGCTGTGCAGGGCCCCGGAGAAGCTCTGAAAGAACTTGCTCTCCTGGATCAGCTCCAGCACCTGCTCCAGAGAGAACTGATCCTCCGGATCCGGGGCCTGGGAGCCGCCCCCCGGCTGCTCCCCCTCTCCGGCAGACCACCCCTGCTCCTCCAGGCTCTTCTGCATGGCCTGCTCCAAGCGCTCCTCCACCACAGGGCGTATGGCGTCCGCCACCGGCCCAGCCAGGGCGTTGGACAGGACGCCGGCTCCGAAAAAGGCCACAAATACAGCCAAAAAGCCGCACAGCGTCAGAACAAAGCCCTTTCGATAGCCCTGGACCACCGCCAGGACCAGCACGATCCCCAGGATCGCGTCAAAGATCAACCAACTCATGGGACACTCCTTTACATCGTTCGGCCCCCAGGCCGTCAGGACGGAAGATACAGCCAGGCCCGCTGGGCATTGGCCAGCAGCGCCGCGCCGGAGTCGGACAGGGAGAGATGGCGCGCGTTCTGGGTATGCTCCAGACTGCTGTATGGCGTCAGGTCCGAGGTGTACACCTCCAGCCGTTCGCCGCTCAGCAGGGCCAGATACCGCCCCGCCGCGTCCAGATCCAGCACATTGACCGGCAGGGTCAGAGACGCGGTCTCCGTTCCATCCGGTCCCACCACCACCGCCTGGCCAGCGGAGCCCGCCCGGTAGCGGCTGAGCAGCAGCACGGCAAAACCGTCTCCGCCGAAGCTGCATCCCTTCAAATAGTTCCGGCCCAGGGAGTAGGAGCCGGTCACGGAGCCGTCCTCCGACACCGTGGTCACCCGGTCCTCTCCCAGCACCCAGAGCTGTCCATCCTCATAGTCCAGATCCATCACCACCATGTTGCCCAGCGGCACCGTGGCGGAGGGCTCCTTCTGATCGACAGGGTAGAAGCGGATCTGGCTCTGGAAGGAGCCGTTCTCCTGCCCCATGGTGACGATGGCCACGGTCCGGCAGTCGGGAGAGACCGCGGCGTCTACAATAAATGTGGACAGATTGATTTTTATGATCTCCTTGGTATAGGTCCCGTCATATACGGTGACCGACCCCTTGTGGCCGCCCCCCTGATAGGTGACCGCCAGCCAGCCCGCGTCGTTCAGCCGGGCGGACAAAAGCTCCCCTCCGCTCCCCAGGTCCAGGTGGAAGGCCTCCTCCACCCCCCGGAAAACAAACAGGTCCTCCCCTCCGGCGTCGTACACCACCCCCGCCTCCTTCGAGGCGGACAGCACAGGGTGCTCCAGATTCCGGACCTCCTCCGCATACAGCTCGCCGGAGAGTGAGTAGTACCGTGCCCCGGCAGCGGAGGCCATGAGCACGCCGTTTTTCAGGTAGGCGAAGGACGCCTGCTCCCCGCCGGCATGGGTGAATGGCTCCGCCTCCCCCGTCTCGCTGGTCTCCAGCTCCCGGTACTCAAACCACCGCCGCAGGGCGTCCAGATTGAAGCGGTCCCGATAGACCACCAGCGCCAGCGCCCCCAGCAGCAGGGCCGCCGTCACCGCCAGCGCGGTCAGCCGGACCAGGAGGCCCGGCCGCCGGGGCGTCGCCCCCTCTTCTTTTTCCTTCATGGTATCGCCCCTCATCCGCTGTGCCTGCACCAAAGGACCGCCCTCACAGCACGTCCTCCTCATACCACAGCTTGGTCATATACAGCCCACCTGGCGGAACTGTAGGCCCCGCCAGGGTCCGGTTCCCGGAGGCCAGGATCGCTGGGATGTCCTCCGGCGCCAGCTTCCCCTCTGCCGCGTACACGATGGTCCCCGCCATAGCCCGCACCATATTATAGAGGAAGCCGTTGGCACACACCCGGCACTCGATCAGGTCGCCAGTGCGGGATACATCGAAGTAGTACACCGTGCGCACCGTGGTCCGGGTCTCCGTCCCCACCGAGCGCACCGCCCGGAAGTCGTGAGTGCCCACAAACTGGTCCGCCGCCCGCTGCATGACCGCCTCATCCAGGTGCTTGGGATAGAACCAGGCCCGGTCCACAAAAAAGGGGTTGCCCAGGCGTGAGTTGTAGATGCGGTAGGTGTACTCCTTCCGCAGGCAGGAGCCAATGGCATTGAAGCTGTCAGGCACCTGGGTGGCCTTTACCACCACGATGTCCCGGGGCAGGCGGGTGTTCACCGCCAGCGGGATCCGGTCGCAGGGGATGGAGGAGGTGGTGCGGAAGTTGGCGATGTAGGTCTCCGCATGGACGCCGGCGTCAGTCCGCCCCGCCCCGGTACACTTGACCGGGTGGCACACCACGGTGCTCAGGGCCTTCTCCAGAGTCTCGGCCACAGTGACCGCGTTTTTCTGCACCTGCCATCCGTGGTAGGCCGTTCCATTGTACATCAGCTTCAGCGCGATATTGCGTCCTTCCATGTCATCACCATTCCAAACCGTGCTCATTCCGGGGCCGGGCTGCCGAAAAAGAGACCGGGGCACCCCGCGCGCCCCGGTTGCTATCGGGATTATAACATAGTATAATCAGTTGGGCAAGCGCCCGCCGCCCCCCGCGGCGGCACATTTAATGGGATTTTAAGAAATGGTAAAGTACGGTTCAAGGCCGGTATGGTATCCTGAGCATGACCGGGACCGGAGGGTCCCGCCCATCCCGGCACGAAAGGAGCTGTTATCATGGAGATCACGCTGGAGCAGGTGGAGCGCCTGCGGGAAAAGGCCGCCGTATCCTATGGTCAGGCCAAGGCCGCCCTGGAGTACAGCGGCGGCAATCTGCTGGACGCCCTGATCTATCTGGAGGAGCGCGGGGTGATCCCCCGGCCGGAGGACGCCTACTACTCCACCAAGGGGGAGGCGCCGCCGCCCCCGCCCACCCAGGATCTGCCCCTCCCGGTGGAGCCCGCCGCCGGGAAGAAGCGCCGCCGGAGCAGGCTGCGCCGGCTGATGCGCCGCCTGCGGAGCATCCTGCTGGACAATGAGCTGGAGATCTGGCGCAGGGAGCAGCCCATCACTGCCATCCCCATGCTGCTGCTGACCGTCATTCTGATCTTTTTCTTTTGGATCGCCCTGCCGCTCATGCTTCTGGGGCTGTTCTTCGGCTTCCGATATCAGGTCACCGGCCCCGATCTGGAGGACGACGCCCTGAACGGCGTCATGGGTTCGGTGGCGGACACCGCCGCCGATGTGGGCCGGCAGGTGATGGATGAGCTGAGATCCCAGCACGAGAAATCCGGCGGACGAAAAAAGTGAGCGGCGCGGCCGGGAGCCGCCCGCAGAGATCCCGGCGGAGTCTGCGCTCCGCCCTTGAATGAGGTGAATGTACTGTGGCTGAAACGATCCTTCTGGTGGAGGACGAGGAAAAGCTGGCCCGCATGGTGGAGCTGGAGCTTCGGTATGAGGGCTACGAGGTAGAAAAGGCCTTTGACGGCCGCACCGGCCTGGAGCGGGCCCTGTCCGGCAGCTTCGACCTGGTGCTGCTGGACATCATGCTGCCCCAGCTGTCCGGCATGGAGGTGCTCCGCCGCCTGCGGCGGGAGCGCTCCACCCCCGTCATCATGCTCACCGCCCGGGACAGCGTCATCGATAAGGTCTCCGGTCTGGACTCAGGGGCGGACGACTATATCACAAAGCCCTTCGCCATCGAGGAGCTGCTGGCCCGGATCCGGGCCGCCCTGCGGAAGCGGACCGCCGCCCCGGAGGAGACCCTGCTCACCGCCGGCCCCCTGACCATGAATGTGGACCAGCACCAGGTCACCATGAAGGACCAGCCGGTGGAGCTGACCAAGAAGGAGTTCGACCTGCTGCGCCACCTGCTGGAAAACAAGGGGCACGTTCTCTCCCGGGAGACCCTGCTGGACAGCGTCTGGGGCTTTGACTTCGTGGGGGAGACCAACTCGGTGGATGTGTATATCCGCTTCCTCCGCAGCAAGCTGGACGAGGCCTTCGGCTTCAAGCTGATCCACACGGTGCGGGGCGTGGGCTACGTCATCCGGGAGAACTGACCCCTGCGCCCCAGACGTCCCCGCCCAGAAAGGAGGCCCGCCATGCCAAAACGCCGCCACCGCTTCCAGGCCCCGCCCGCCCAGGACCCCCTGCACGGAGCACGGTCCTCCCTGGTATTCCGCCTGAATTTCGGTTTTTTCTTCCGCCAGCTGGGCATCTTTTTTGTGATGGACCTGCTGTTGGTCATCATGGCCACCACCGGCCTGTTCCTTTGGGCAGAGAACCGCTGCGCCGATGTGGTGGCCCTGGTGGACGTCAGAGGGGTGCCCACCGCAGACGCCATCCCCTGGATGGAGGCCAGCGATTACAGCATCACCCCCCTGGACCGGGAGCCCCAGGGTGTCCCGGTCCCCTTCGACTGGCTGCGGATCCGCCGGGAGACCGCGGACGCCCTGCACCAGTACGACCTGATGCAGTACTACTCTGTGGAGCTGAAAAGCGCCGGGCAGCCCTATGCGGTCACGGTGGATCTCACCGGCGTCTCCGGCGCCCTGTGCTGGGCCGGGGCGGTGCTGCTCATCTGCCAGGGGCTGTCCCTGCTGACCAATCTGTTCCGGAACAACCGCTCCATCCACAAGGTCCTGAAACCCATCCAGGACCTGGCGGCCACCGCCGCCCGCCTGAACTCCATGACCCACATGTCCCGGCAGCAGCTGGAGGCCCTGGCCGGGGAGCTGGAGAAGATCAACGCCAAGCACCTGGACAGCCGCATCGACCTGCCCGCCACCCAGAAGGAGCTGCGCGCCCTGGCCCAGGCCATCAACGCCATGCTGGACCGGATCAACAAGGCGTACAGCGCCCAGATGCGCTTCGTCTCCGACGCCAGCCACGAGCTGCGCACCCCCATCGCCGTCATCCAGGGCTACGCCGCCCTTCTGGACCGCTGGGGCAAGGACGATCCCGAGGCCCTTCAGGAGTCCATCCACGCCATCCGCTCCGAGGCCAAGGCCATGGAGGAGCTGGTGGAGCAGCTCCTCTTCCTGGCCCGGGGGGACAACGACACCCAGCCGGTCAAGCCTGTGGCCTTCGACCTCACCGCCCTGGCCGGCGAGGTCCTGCGGGAGGAGGAGATGATCCACCAAGACCGGACCTTCCTCCCCCGCTGGGGCGAGGCCCCCATCCCGGTCCGGGCCGACCAGGGCCTTATCAAGCAGGTCATGCGCATCCTCATGGACAACAGCGTCAAATACAGCCCGCCGGACGGGCGGATCTATCTCCGGGTCACCGCACAGGAGGGGTATGCCCGGGTCACCGTCCAGGACGAGGGCATGGGCATCTCCCCCCAGGGCATCCCCCACATCTTCGACCGCTTCTACCGCACCGACCAATCCCGGGACCGCAGAACAGGGGGCACCGGCCTGGGGCTGTCCATCGCCAAGTGGATCGTGGACCGCCACGGCGGCTGGTTCGAGGTGGTCTCCCGGGAGGGCGTGGGCACCCGGATCTCCTTCCTCCTCCCCACCGCTCCGGCGTCCGCGGAAGAGGAGGCGGTCTGATGTACTTTGTCTATCTCCTCCGCTGCTCCGATGGCACCCTCTATACTGGCTGCACCAACAACCTGGACCGCCGCCTCGCCGCCCACAACGCCGGAAAAGGAACCAAATACACCCGCAGCCGCCGGCCGGTCGCCCTGGTCTACTGGGAGCAGGCCGCGGACCGGTCCGCAGCCCTCCGGCGAGAGAGCGCCATCAAGCGGCTCACCCGGTGGCAGAAGCTGGAGCTGATCCAAAACAGTCCCATTTCCGCCCCGGAACCGCCGGTTTTTTTGCAATAATTCTCAAAAAGCTATTGACATTGATTTTTTCCACTGATATAATTTTGTAGCCGCTTTGAGCGGGGTGAAAAGTGGAAGGTCCGCTTCCCTCCCGTAAGAGCGAGCCCGTAATGAAGGAGTTGAATATCATGCAGGCAATCATTGTGACCGGCGGCAAGCAGTACAAGGTGGCGGAGGGCGACACTCTGTTCATCGAGAAGCTGGAGGCCGAGGCCGGCCAGGAGATCGTGTTCGATCAGGTTCTGGCCATCCTGGACGGCGACAAGGCCACCTTCGGCGCTCCCGCCGTGGAGGGCGCTTCCGTGGCCGCCACCGTCGTGAAGAACGGCAAGGGCAAGAAGGTCCGCGTCTTCAAGTACACCCCCAAGAAGGGCTACCGGAAGCGTCAGGGCCACCGTCAGCCCTATACCAAGGTGCAGATCGGCGCCATCAAGGCCTGATCCATGACCACCGCCACATTCCACACCGAAGGCCGCCGCATCACCGGCTTCACTGTCCAGGGACACAGCGGCTACGCCTCGGAGGGAGAGGACATCGTCTGTGCCGCAGTGACCAGCGCCGTGCGCCTGGCGGAGTGCGCCGTCAACGACGTGCTCGGCCTGGAGGCTCCGGTGAAGGTGCGGCAGAAGGACGCGTCCATTACACTGAAGCTCCCCGCCCAGCTGGGACCGGCCAATGAGGATACCTGTCAGGTCCTCCTGACCGCCCTCATGGTCCACCTGGTCCAGCTTGCGGAGGAATATCCCGACCATATTACCGTTTTGGAGGTGTAACACTATGCTGAATATCGGTCTGCAGTTTTTCGCCCATAAAAAGGGCGTTGGCTCCACCCGGAACGGCCGCGATTCTGAGTCCAAGCGTCTGGGCGTGAAGCGCGGCGACGGTCAGTTCGTGCTGGCCGGCAACATTCTGGTCCGGCAGCGCGGCACCCACATCCACCCCGGCGTGAACGTGGGCAAGGGCAGCGATGACACCCTGTTCGCCATGAAGTCCGGCAAGGTGAAGTTCGAGCGCCTGGGCAAGGACCGCAAGCAGGTCTCCATCATCGAGATCGCGCAGTAATCAAGCCATAAAGCCGCAAACGATCACCGTTTGCGGCTCTTTTTATCCAGAAAGAGGTTTTCTTGTATGGAATATCGCAAGTTTTCTCAGGGATATGTCCTGCGTCTGGACCCCGGCGAGGAGATCGTTGCTTCCCTTACCCGGCTGGTGGAGGAGGAAGGCATCCAGCTTGCCTCCGTCTCCGCCCTTGGCGCGGCCAATGATGTGACCATTGGTATTTTTAACACGGTGGAGAAGCAATACTACTCCCACCGGTATCAGGAGGATTACGAGATCTCCGCCCTGGTGGGCAATGTGACCCGGAAGGACGGGGCGCCCTATCTCCATCTGCACATCACCATCGGGAACCCGGTCACCGGAGAGGTCCACGCGGGCCATCTCTCCTCCGCCACCATCAGCGCCACCCTGGAGCTCTTCCTCCAGGTCTGGGACGGGCAGGTGGGCCGGAAGTTCAGCGAGACCGTGGGGCTCAATCTGCTGGAATTTTGAACCTGAACATCACACTGTAAGGAGGCGTTCTGTATGGCAGCACCCTTTGTAGATACCGCGAAGATCACCGTCCGCTCCGGCAACGGCGGCAACGGCGTGGTCTCCTTCCACCGGGAGAAATATGTGGCCGCCGGCGGCCCGGACGGCGGCGACGGCGGCCGGGGCGGCAACGTGGTGGTCACGGTGGACGATCATATGTCCACCCTGATGGACTTCCGCTATAAGCGCAAGTACACCGCCGCCAACGGCACAGACGGCGGCGGCAAGCGTTGCACCGGCAGAAACGGCGCGGACCTGGTCCTGCGGGTCCCCCGGGGCACCATCATCCGGGACGCCGCCACCCAGGAGATCATCCACGATATGTCGGATGACGCCCCCTTCATCCTCTGCAAGGGCGGCCGGGGCGGCTGGGGCAACCAGCACTTCGCCACCCCCACCCGGCAGGTCCCCCGCTTTGCCAAGGCGGGCTACCCCGGCGAGAGCCGCGAGGTGGTGCTGGAGCTGAAGCTGCTGGCCGATGTGGGTCTGGTGGGCTTCCCCAACGTGGGCAAGTCCACGCTGCTCAGCGTGGTCAGCCGGGCCCAGCCCAAGATCGCCAACTACCACTTCACCACCCTCTTCCCCAACCTGGGCGTGGTGTATGTGGAGGAGGGCGTCTCCTTCGTCATGGCGGACATCCCGGGCATCATTGAGGGCGCCGCCGGCGGCGCCGGCCTGGGCCACGACTTTCTGCGGCACATCGACCGCTGCCGCCTGCTCATCCATGTGGTGGACGTCTCCGGCAGCGAGGGCCGGGACCCGGTGGAGGACTTCGAGGCCATCAACGCCGAGCTGAAGCAGTACTCCCCCGAGCTGGCCTCCCGCAAGATGATCGTGGCCGCCAACAAGACGGACATCATGGCGGACCCAGCCCTGCTGGACAAGCTCCGCGCCCATGTGGAGGGCCTGGGGCTGGAGCTGTTCGAGATCTCCGCCGCGGCCCATCAGGGCACCCGGGAGCTGGTCAAACAGGCCGCCCGGGAGCTGGCCCAGCTGCCCCCTGTGGCGGTGTATGAGCCCACCTATGTGGAGCGTCCCCCCGAGGTGGACACCTCCGGCGAGGTCTCCATTGAGAAGTACGACGACACCTGGGTGGTGGAGGCCCCCTGGCTCCAGCATCTGATGGCCAACGTCAACTTTGGAGATTATGAGAGCCGCAACTGGTTCGACCGCAAGCTGCGGGAGTCCGGCCTGTTCGACAAGCTGGAGGCCATGGGCATCCAGGATGGGGACATCGTCTCCCTGTACGACCTGGAATTTGAATATCAGCGCTAAATCAAAGCAGCGCGCCCGGACGCCGGGCGCGCTGCTTTTTCGTGCGTTCCCATCCCTGTATGGAACGGGGAACACTGTAAAATCCGGGACGCTTGCTCCATCAGATGGCGCTGTGGAAGGTGCGCTGGATGACCTCCAGCTGCTGCTCCCGGGACAGGCGGCTGAAATTCACCGCGTAGCCGGATACCCGGATGGTCAGACTGGGGTACTGCTCAGGGTGCTCCATGGCGTCGATGAGGGTCTCACGCCGTAGGACGTTTACGTTCAGGTGGTGGGCCCCCTGGCAGAAGTAGCCGTCCAGGATGGAGACCAGGTTGCTCTCCCGCTGTGCCTCATCCTTGCCCAGGGCCTCGGGGACGATGGAGAAGGTGTTGGAGACGCCATCCTGGCACACATCCCGATAGGGGATCTTGGCCACGGAGTTCAGGCTGGCCAGGGCTCCGTTCACATCCCGGCCGTGCATGGGGTTGGCTCCGGGGGCCAGCGGCTCGCCCAGCTTGCGGCCGTCCGGGGTGGAGCCGGTCTTTTTCCCGTACATCACGTTGGAGGTGATGGTCAGGGCGGACAGGGTGTGCTTGGCCCCCCGGTACAGGGGGTGCTTCTTCAGTTCCTGAGAGAAGGTGCGCACCACATAGACCGCCTCGTCATCCGCCCGGTCATCGTCGTTTCCGTACTTGGGGAAACTGCCCTCGGTGACGAAGTCCACCGCGATCCCCTGCTCATTGCGGATGGGACGCACCCTGGCGTACCGGATGGCGGAGAGGGAGTCGGCGGCCACCGAAAGTCCGGCGATGCCAAAGGCGGTGAGGCGCTCCACCTTGGTGTCATGGAGGGCCATCTGGCTGGCCTCATAGGCGTACTTGTCGTGCATATAGTGGATGATGTTCACCGTGTCGGCGTACAGCTCGGCAGCGTAGGCCAGCACCTTGTTGTAATTCTCCCGGACCTTCTCATAGTCCAGCACCTCGTCGGTGATGGGCTGGATGCCGGGGACGATCCGGGCGCCGGACCGCTCATCCACGCCGCCGTTGATGGCGTACAGAAGGCACTTGGCGATGTTGCACCGGGCCCCGAAGAACTGCATCTGCTTGCCCACCGCCATGGCGGACACACAGCAGGCGATTGCGTAGTCATCGCCATATACAGGACGCATCACATCATCATTTTCATACTGAATGGAATCAGTCGCAATGGACATTTTGGCGCAGTAGCGTTTAAAGCCCTCGGGCAGATGCTCGGACCAGAGAACAGTGAGGTTGGGCTCAGGCGCGCTGCCCAGGTTGGTAAGGGTGTGGAGATAGCGGAAGGAGGTGCGGGTGACCAGGGTCTTTCCCCCAATGCTCATGCCGCCGATGGACTCGGTGACCCAGGTGGGGTCGCCGCCAAAGAGCTCGTTGTACTCCGGGGTGCGCAGATGCCGCACCAGGCGCAGCTTGATGATGAACTGGTCCACCAGCTCCTGGGCCTCCTCCTCAGTGATGACCCCGTTCTCCAGATCCCGCTGGAGATAGATGTCCACAAAGGTGGAGGTGCGGCCCAGGGAGGTGGCGGCCCCATTGTTCTCCTTGATGCCCGCCAGATAGGCCATGTACAGGGCCTGGATGGCGTCATGGGCGTTGGCGGCGGGCTTGGACAGGTCCACCCCATAGCGGGAGGCCATGTCCTTCATCTTCCCCAGGGCGCGGATCTGCTCAGAAACCTCCTCCCGCAGGCGGATGCGTTCCTCTCCCATGGGGCCGTCCAGCTCCTCCAGATCCTGCTTCTTCCACTCGATCAGGCGGTCCACGCCGTACAGAGCCACCCGGCGGTAGTCTCCGATGATCCGGCCCCGTCCGTAGGCGTCGGGCAGGCCGGTGAGCAGGCCCGCATGGCGGGCGGCCCGGGTGCGCTCCGGATAGGCGTCAAAGACGCCCTCATTGTGGGTCTTGCGATACTCGGTGAAGTGGGCCTCGATCTCCGGGTCCAGCTGATAGCCGTACTGCTCCAGGGCAGACTTGGCCATACGGGTGCCGCCATACAGGTTGACAATGCGCTTCAAGGGAGCATCCGTCTGAAGGCCCACAATAACCTCATTTTCCTTGTCGATATAGCCGGGGGCGTAGTTGTCGATGCCGGACACCCGGTGGGTATCCACATCCAGGATCCCGTTCTTCAGTTCCTGAAGCAGCAGCTCCTCGCACCGCTTCCACACCGCCTTCGTGCGCCGGGTGGGGCCGGTCAGAAAGGCGTCATCCCCCAGATACGGGGTCCAGTTCTTCTGAATAAAGGAACGCACGTCAATGGAGCGCTGCCACTCGCCGGCGGCAAAGCCGTTCCACGCCTGATCCTGCATCACCATGATAAAATCCTCCTCTATACATATCATCCAAATTTTATTTTATATCGATTTCACCTGTTAAAGTCGGAAAACCAGTGTTCCTGAAGCTTGCTGCACCGCTCCGGATCCATGGCGGGAACCTCCGCCAGGGGATCCGTGCGGCCCAGCCCCCGGTATTTCTCCGCCCCCAGCTTGTGGAAGGGGAGCAGTTCTACCCTCTGCACATTGGGGAGGGTGTCCACATACCTCCGCAGGGCGGCCAGATGCACCTCCTGATCGGTGAGCCCGGGGACCACCACATGGCGCACCCACATGGGCGTCCCCGCCTGGCGCACGGCCTCCACAAAGTCCAGCGTCCGCTCCATGGAGCGTCCCGTTATCCTCTGGTAATGCTCCGGGTCCTCATGCTTCACATCATAAAGGACCAGATCCGTATGTCTCAGAATGTCCTCATACGCCCCCAGGCCCGCCCCGGAGGTATCCAGGCAGGTGTGGACCCCGGCCCTGTGGAGCCATGCCAGGCACTCCGCCAGAAACTCCGGCTGGAGCAGCGGCTCCCCGCCGGAAAAGGTCACCCCGCCGCCGGAGCGGTCGAAGTAGGGCCGGAAGCGCAGCAGCCGCCGGACCAGTGCCTCCGGCTCCACCGCCTCGCCCCCCTCCGCCGTCTGGGTATCCGGATTGTGGCAGTAGAGACACCGGAGGGGGCAGCCCTGGAGAAATACCACGCAGCGCACCCCGGGCCCGTCCACCAGGCCCATGCTCTCCAGGGAATGGATATATCCGGTCAAAATAGCTCCCTCCTGTTCTGAAAACGTGGATTTGGGCAAAAAAGGGCGCAAAAAAGCCGCCCTTCCGGGCCCTTTTCGGCGCCCAGACGGTCGGCAAACACGACGATCATACTCCCCGTGGTTCCACCACTTCCGTCAGTTATATGATCCGCGCTCAGAATACAACAGCACTCCGTCCCCTGTCAAGAGGCGGAGTGCTGTTTCAGCATTTTTTACAAAGAGATGCCCGGATCGAGGGGAAGCATTCCGGTCAGAACGCCCGGTCCGCTCACCCCTTCTTCCCGGCCGCCCTCTTCCGGTCGGTCACCCGCACCACAAGATTGGACAGGGCAAACAGGGCGATGGCATTGGGGATAACCATCAGGTTGTTGAACATATCGGTCAGCTCCCACACCAGGTCGTTGGACATCAGGGTGCCCATAAAGATGAACACCAGGGCGATGACGGAGTAGACGGGGACCGCCTTTTTCCCAAACAGATAGACCGCGTTGATCTTACCGAACAGGTTCCAGCTGAGCACGGTGGAGAAGGCAAAGAAGAACAGGCAGACCGCCACAAACATGGCTCCGGCCTCTGTCCCAAAGACCACACCGAAGGCGGTCTGGGCCAGATTGGTCTTGTTCAACGTCTCGGTGACTGCGCCGGTATAGCCATTGGCCAGAGGGCCGCCCTCGGTATACAGGGTGGAGATGACCACCAGTGCGTTGAGGGTGAGCACCACGAAGGTATCGATGAACACGCTGACCATCGCCACCACAGCCTGGTCATGGGGATCGGTCACGTTCGCCTGGGCGTGGGCGTGGGGGGTGGAGCCCATACCGGCCTCGTTGGAGAACAGCCCGCGCTTGGCGCCCTGGCTGATGGCCTCCTTCAGCGCATAGCCAAAGCCGCCGCCGATGATGGCCTGGGGCTGGAAGGCATACTGGAAGATCATAGCAAAGGTATCAGGGATGTACTTGGCCCGCATCACCAGCACCACCAGGGCTCCGCCCAGGAAAATGGCTGCCATGATGGGGACGATCTTCTCGGTGACGGAGGCCAGACGCTGCACGCCTCCCACAAAGATGAACCCGCAGATCACCACCAGCACGATGCCCACGATCCAGGAGGGCACGCCGAAGGCAGTCTCAAAGGTGGAACCAATGGAGTTGGACTGTACCATACAGCCCATGAAGCCCAGCGCCAGGATGATGGCAACCGCAAAAAATCCAGCCAGGAACTTCCCGAAGCCGCCCTTGAAGGCAGTGGTGATATAGTACACCGGGCCGCCGCGGTAGGAGCCGTCAGAATCCTTCTGACGGGTCTCAATGGCCAGGGTGGCCTCCGCGTAAATGGTCGCCATGCCAAAGAAGGCGATGACCCACATCCAGAAGATGGCGCCGGGACCGCCGGCCAGGATCGCGCCCGATCCGCCCACGATATTGCCGGTGCCCACCTGGGCGGCAATGGCGGTGGCCAGGGCCTGGAAGGAGCTCATCCCGTGCTCCTGCTTCCCGCCCCGGAGGCTCAGGTTGCCGAATACCTTCCGCATCCCCTCGCCGAAGCAGCGCACCTGTACAAAGCGGGTGCGGATGCTGTAAAACAGGCCCACGCCGATGAGCAGGAAGACCAGGATATAGCTGGACAGATAGGTATTGATGTTGACTACAATGGGGTACAGTGCCGCTTCCAAAGACTCTAACATGATTTGATCCCTCTCCTTTTCTGAACAAAAAAACAGACCGGGGAGCACGCTCCACGGTCCGAAAACATTGCGGAAAAAACACCCTCCAGCCGGACCCAATGGGCGCGGCAGGGGCGCTTTCTTCGTCTCTGTCCTTTTGCCTGAGAGATTTACGGGGGCTGAGCCGGTCCCGCATTGCACCTTCGGCACTCGTTCGTCGAGCTTCTCCAGAGTCACATCCACGTACAGTCCTCATCCCAGCCCAGTGGACCGGACACCTGAGAGTGTTACTCCTTCGGTAGGCGGGAACCCGCGCTTTTCCTGCACGCTTCGTTTGTCCTGTTCACTTGTATTGCATACGTTACCACAAAGCCCCCGGAATGTCAACCCCAGGCGCACATTTATACACCTGCGGCGGAAATTCAAAAATCGACTCCGGAAAATTGGTCAGATTGTGGTATGAAGTTTACAATTTGCTCTTTTTTCCGGCGTGTAAATATGGTATACTAAAACATAATGCGCCCAGGTATGCCCTCAGGCAGCCTTCCTTTTTGGAGGACCCGGCGCTGGAAATAGATCCTGCGATGAAGCGCTACAACATTGAGGTGTGTTTATGAACGTATTCAAAAAGATTTTCGGGACCAGCTCCCAGCGGGAGGTCAAGGCGATCCTCCCCCTGGTGGACAAGATCGAGGGGCTGGAGGAGGAGTACAAGGCGCTGACGGACGCCCAGCTCCAGGCCAAGACCCCCGAATTCAAGCAGCGCCTGGCCGGCGGCGAGACGCTGGACGACATCCTGCCCGAGGCCTTCGCCGCCTGCCGGGAGGCCGCCTGGCGCGTGCTTGGGATGCGCCCCTACCGGGTGCAGCTCATCGGCGGCATCATCCTGCACCAGGGCCGTATCGCGGAGATGCGCACCGGCGAGGGCAAGACCCTGGTGGCCACCCTCCCTGCCTATCTGAACGCCCTGTCGGGCAAGGGCGTCCACATCATCACCGTCAACGACTATCTGGCCAAGCGCGACTCCGAGTGGATGGGCAAGGTGTACCGCTTCATGGGCCTCACCGTGGGTCTGGTGATCCACGGCGTCATGGGACAGGCCAAGAAGGACGCCTACGCGGCCGACATCACCTACGGCACCAACAATGAGTTCGGCTTTGACTACCTCCGTGACAACATGGCCATCTACTCCAGCGAGCTGGTACAGCGGGGCCACAACTTCGCCGTGGTGGACGAGGTGGACTCCATCCTCATCGACGAGGCCCGCACCCCTCTGATCATCTCCGGCCAGGGGGAGAAGTCCACCCAGCTGTACACCATCGTGGACCAGTTCGTCTCCCGCCTGAAGTGCCAGCGCATCGCCAAGGTGGACACCAAGGAGGAGGAGGACGTCAACATCGACGCCGACTACATCGTCGATGAGAAGGCGCGCACCGCCACCCTCACCGCCCGGGGCATCCAGAAGGCGGAGCAGGCCTTCCAGATCGAAAACCTGGCCGATCCGGAGAACACCACCCTCTCCCACCACATCAACCAGGCCATCAAGGCCCACGGCGTGATGAAGCGGGACATCGACTATGTGGTCAAAGAGGGCCAGGTCATCATCGTGGACGAGTTCACCGGCCGCCTGATGTTCGGCCGCCGCTATAACGAGGGCCTCCACCAGGCCATCGAGGCCAAGGAGCACGTGGAGGTCGCCAACGAGTCCAAGACCCTGGCCACCATCACCTTCCAGAACTACTTCCGTCTGTACGACAAGCTCTCCGGCATGACGGGCACCGCCATGACCGAGGAGGAGGAGTTCGGCACCATCTATGAGCTGGACATCGTAGAGATCCCCACCAACCGCCCCGTCCAGCGCATCGACCACCACGACGTGGTGTATAAGAATGAGGCGGGCAAGCTCCGGGCCATCGTCCGGCAGATCGAGGAGTGCCACGAGAAGGGACAGCCCGTTCTGGTGGGCACCGTCTCCATCGAAAAGTCGGAGCAGCTGTCCGATATGCTCCAGCGCAAGGGCATCAAGCACAATGTGCTCAACGCCAAGAACCATGAGAAGGAGGCCGAGATCGTCGCCCAGGCCGGTAAGCTGGGAGCGGTCACCGTGGCCACCAACATGGCTGGCCGCGGCACTGACATCATGTTGGGCGGCAACGCAGAATACCTGGCCAAGGCTGACCTGCGCAAGGCCGGCATGAGCGATGAGCTCATTGCCGAGGCCACCGGCTACGCCGAGACGGACGACCAGGAGATCCTGAATGCCCGCCAGCAGTACGCCCAGGCGGAGGCCAAGTACAAGGACGAGATCCGCGCTGAGGCAGACAAGGTCCGTGAGGTAGGCGGCCTGTTCATCCTGGGCACCGAGCGCCACGAGTCCCGCCGCATCGACAACCAGCTCCGCGGCCGCGCCGGCCGCCAGGGCGACCCTGGCGAGAGCCGCTTCTATCTCTCCCTGGAGGACGACATCATGCGCCTGTTCGGCTCTGAGCGGGTGATGGGCATGATGGAGAAGCTGGGGGTGGACGAGGACACCCCCATCGAGCAGAAGATGCTCACCAACGCCATTGAAAATGCCCAGCGCCAGGTGGAGTCCCGGAACTTCCAGACCCGCAAGAACGTCCTCCAGTACGACGATGTGATGAACACCCAGCGCAAGGTCATCTATGAGGAGCGCCGGAAGGTGCTGGACGGCGAGGACCTGCACGAGGCCATTCAGGCCATGCTCCACAACACGGTGGAAAACGCCATTCAGGGGCACATCGGCGAGCAGAAGCACATGAGCGCCGAGGACTTCCGCGAGGCCACCGCCGTGTTCCACACCATGTTCCTCCGCCCCGGCGAGCTTGCCCTCACCGACGAGGAGCTTCAGCAGTACACCGCAGAGCAGCTGGTGGAGCTGGTGGAGAGCAAGGCCAAGGAGGTCTATGCCGCCCGGGAGAAGGAGTTCGGCGAGCAGCTGATGCGGGAACTGGAGCGGGTGCTGATGCTCCGGGTGGTGGACGAATACTGGATGGATCAGATCGACGCCATGAACGATCTGAAGCAGGGCATCGGGCTGCGGGCCTATGCCCAGACCGACCCCGTAGTCGCCTATAAGAAGGAAGGCTATGAGATGTTCGAGCAGATGATCGCCGCCATCCAGGAGGAGACCCTCCGCCGCCTGTTCCTGGTCCGTCTGCGTCAGAACCAGGAGGTACGCCGGGAGCGGGTGGCTAAGGTCACCGGCGAGTCTGGCGCCAGCGACGGCACCGTCCAGAAGCAGCCCCAGCGCAAGGTCATCAAGATCGGCCGCAACGACCCCTGCCCCTGCGGCAGCGGCCTGAAGTGGAAGAAGTGCACCTGCAAGCAGTTCCACCCCGAAGTCAAATAATCCATTCATGCACAAGGACGCAGGCGTTTTTCAAAAAACGCCTGCGTCTTGGGCATAGGCCCGTTTTTCCCCACGCCTAATACGCAGAAACGGTTGAAAAGGAGCGATTTTTATGGATTTTGAATCGTTGCAGCGGCAGCGGAAGAGTTGCCGGTCCTTCGCGCCCAAGCCGGTCCCCCGGGATCTGCTCACCCGGCTGGTGGACACCGCCCGCCTCTCCCCCAGCGCCTGCAACTCCCAGCCCTGGCACTTCATCGTGGTGGACGAGGCCGGGGCCAAGGCCAAAATGGTGGACGCCCTGGTAGACGACGGTCTCACCGGCTGTCCCTGGGGGGACAAGGTCCCCGCCTTCATCCTGATCTGTGAGGAGAAGGCCCGCCTTAAGCCCGGCGTGGGAGAGCGGTACGGCAGCCAATATTTCTCTCAGATGGACATCGGCATGGCGGCGATGGGCCTGTGCTATGCGGCCACCGCCCTGGGGCTGGGCACCTGCATGATCGGCGTAATGAGCCAGGAAAAAATGCACCGGGCCTTCCACATTCCGGAGGACCGCACCGCCCGTCTGGCCATCGCCGTAGGCTATCCCGCCCAGGACGTCCCCGCCCAGCGGAAGGACCGCAAGCCCCTGGAGGAGATCCTGGGATATAACCAGTGGTGACCCCTCCCCCGATGGATAGAACAACGCCGGCCGCGCTGATCAAAAGCGCGGCCGGCGTTTTGGCTTCTTCCGCCCGAAGCTCACAGGTTCAAATGCTTTTAACGGAAATTGTCCCTGGCATACCGGGCCAGCTCCTCCCGGAAATCCGGATGAGCAATAGACGCCATGGCGGCGGCGCGCTCCCCCAGAGAGAGGCCTGCCAGATGGGCCACCCCGTACTCGGTCGCCACACACTCGATCATGGTGCGAGGAACGGAAATGGTACTGCCCCCGGGGATGGTAGGAACAATGTTGGACCTCAGATTCCCCTCCTTATCCCGTCTGGAGGAATTCAGGCAGATATACCCCCGTCCCCCCTTGGAGCGGAAGGCCCCCTCCAAAAAGTCCATCTGCCCGCCGATGCCGGACAGCTGCCTGCTGCCCACCGACTCCGCGTTCTCCTGTCCCATAAGGTCCAGCTGCACCCCGCCATTGATGCTGATGAAGCTGCTCAGCCGCCCCATACGCTCCGGGGCGTGGACATGGTCCACATCTCCGGGATAGAACCGGTCCGGCTCATCCTCCAGCCAGTCGTACAGCTCCTGAGAGCCCATGGCCAGGTTCCAGGTGGAATACCCCGTATCCACCTCCTTCCGGGCGTTGGTCAGCTTCCCCGCCTTGTGGAGCGCCAAAAAGGCGTCGCTGATGGTGCCCGTCCAGCAGCCCAGGTCCTTCCGATCCGACTCCGCCAGCATTTTGGCCACGGTGAAGGGGACGCCGCCCACGCCCAGGCCCAGCACCGCCCCGTCCGGGATCTCCGCCACCACATTCCGGGCGATCTGGATGTCCACCGGGGAGGGCTCCTTATAGGTGCGCAGGGGCAGAGGCTCATGGACGCCCTCCACGATGTAGTCGGCCTCCGACAGGTGTACCCGGTGGGAGCCATTCACCCCCTGGAGCCTGGGCAGATGCTCGTTGATCTCAAAGATCACCGTGCGGGCATTCTCAAAAATGGTGCGCCAGGCATAGTTGGAGATACCCAGGCCGCAGTACCCCTCCCCGTCCGGCCGGGAGACGGGCACAAATGCCACATCCACCCGGATATAGCTGCGGTACAGCTCCGGCAGGGCCCGGAGCATCATGGGCAGGAACTTCACCAGCCCCCTGCTCTGCAGCTTGCGCTCATAGTCCCCGATGTGCCAGCTGTAATAGGTGAAGGCGGACTGCTCCGGGTCGCACTCCACCACCTCGATCCGGGGCCGGATCACCAGTCCGCCGCGGATCTTCACGTCCTTCAGCTCCTCCTTCCGGGCGGCAAGCGCCCGGTCCATCAGCTCCGGGAAGCCCGCGCCAAAGCCGTAGTCCACCCAGTCGCCGGAGCGGACCGCTTGGGCGGCCGCCTCCGGGGTCACAAATCTGTTCCTGTAATCGTGCATCCTGTTCTCCTCGCCTTTCTGTTTCAAATCTGCCATTGTGGACATCATATCACAAACCGCCTGGAGCTGTCTATCGCTTGATTGCGGATTGTTCGCACCCGATTGCGGATCTTCCGTATCCGCCCCTGTTCATTCCATAAAAAATATCACGGCCACGCTTCCCAAGAAGCGTGGCCGTAGCCGTTTCTTTGATCCCAATCTGCTCAGCGCCCAAAGCCGCCGCCCCGGGAGCCGCCGCCAAAGCCGCCCCCTCGGGAGAAGCCGCCGCCTCGGGAGCCACCGGAGAAGCCTCCGCCCCAGCTCCCCCCGCTGAAGCCGCCTCCGAAGCCGCCGCCCCGGGAAAAACCTCCGCCCCGGGTGCCGCCGGAAAAGCCGCCAGGTCTGGAACCGGAGCCTCCTCTGGGCCCCTGGAAGCCATTGAAGCCGCCGCCGCCCGGACCGCCGAAGCCGCCGGGTCCTCTCGGAGGTCTGGGGGGCGGGGGAGGCGGTCTGCGCCAGCGGCGCCGGTACCAGCCATAGGCGGGCCCGTGCCAGAACAGGATGGGCCGGAACAGATAGGGAGGATTGGGCACCCCATAGTACCGCTGCCGGTAGGAGGTATACCGCAGATGATCGACCACGCTGGCAATGACCACCAGGATGACCAGCAGCACCACCAGAGACATGACCGCCTCGCCGGTGCTCCGGCCGCCATAGGCGTTCTGACTCGTCTCCAGATAGCCCAGACCGTAATTTTCTACATAGAACTGATTGATCCCGTCAAACAGGCTCAGCACTCCCGTGCCGAACTGTCCGGCCATGGCGTTCTCATACAGGTAGCGGTCCAAATGGGAGGTCACCTGCTCATCCGTCATGGGATAGTCGGGCCCCACTGCCAGATAGCAGTTGTTGGTCCCGGTATCCACCACCAGGATGCCGTCCGCCGCTCCCAGCTGGATCTGCTCTCCCAGTGCATAGGCGTAGTCGGCAATATCGCCGGACACCTCCCGCACAGTAGCCACAGCGATGAGGCTGTCATACCGGGCCACCCAGTTGGCGTTATAGAGACAGATCTGCTGCTCCTCCTGGTCAGAGAGCACCTCGGCCTCGTCGCTGATCCAGGTGGCGTAGCTGCTTGTGGACAGCGACTTGTCAAGCCCAGCAGCCTGAGGGACCGCCGGAGCGCTGCTCCCCCGCACCTGGCCGATCCCGATGGCCGCGGCGATCATCACCACGGTCAGCGCCACTGCCACCGATGTCTTTTGAAATAGTTTCATAGGCTCTCCTCAATGTTCTGCCCCGGACAGGCATCCGGGAACTTCCACCATACGGCCGTTCCGGGCGGTCAGCCTCTCAACTCCAGAAGCTTCTGCTTCAGCTCGCCCTCGATCCGCCCAAGCTCTGCTTCGGCCTCGCGGCGCTTCTGGCTGCCCTCTGTCTGGATCTTCATCACCTCGTCCAGGGTGGAGATCAGTTGCTCATTGGTATGCTGGAGGGTCTTGACGTCCACAATGGAGCGCTCCGCCTCCCGGGCGGCCTCCACCGTCCCCATCTTCAGCATATCCGCATTCTTTTGCAGCAGCTGGTTGGTCATCTCGGTGACCGCAGACTGGGCCTGGGTGGCCTGGCGGGAGTGCTCCAGACCCAGGGCCAGCACCATCTGACTCTTCCACAGGGGGATGGTATTCACCAGGGAGGACTGGATCTTCTCCAGCATCAGGGTGTCGTTATTTTGCAGCAGGCGGGTCTGGGGCCCCATCTGAATGGAGATCATCCGGGTCAACTCCAGGTCGTGGAGCTTCTTCTCAAACCGGCTACACAGGTTGGCAAAATCATTATAGGCCTGGGCGTCCTCCTGGGCCCCGCTGGCGGCGGCCTTCTGCCGCAGCTGCTCCAGGTCGTGGGTCCGCAGGTACTCCAGCCGCTTCTTGCCGGCAATGATATACATGGTGAGCTCTTTGTAGTACTTGGTATTCAGCTCATACATCTGGTCCAGCATGGCGATGTCCTTCATCAGCACCACCTGGTGGTCCTCCAGCACCCGGACGATCTTATCCACATTGACCTCTGCCTTGGCATAGCTGGCCTTCAGGGCCTCCAGCTCGTTGCGCTTCTTCTGAAAGAAGCCGAACAGGCCGCCCTTCTTCTCCTCATCCTTGCCGAAGTTTTTCAGCTCCACCACCAGGTCAGACAGGGCCTCGCCCACCTCGCCCAGGTCCTTGGTCTTGACGCTGTTCAGGGCGTTCTCTGAGAAGGAGGCAATGTTCTTCTGGGCTGCGGAGCCGTACTGGAGCACCACATTGGAGTCGGTGACATCGATCTTCTGAGCAAAATCGTCCACCATTTTCCGCTCCGCCTCGCTGAGCATGGACTCGTCCACCTTGACGGCGTTGGCGTCCCGCTCTTTCTGCCGCTCTGCCTCCGCGGCGGCCTGCTGGGCGGCAGCCTCGGGGGCCGGGTCCAGGGTCAGAGCCGGAGCCTCCGGGGCGGCATCAGCCTCCGGAGTCAAAGTCAGCTGGGGGGTCATATTCAAATCGTCACTCATGGTCAGTTCCTCCTCATGATCCTTATATCGATTTTGGTATGATTTTCAGTTGTTCCAACGTCCCGGCCTTCTGCCGGGAGACGCGCCCGGTCAAAGCTCCAGAGTCGTCCCGCCGTCCGGCGCGGAGGTCTTGTCCTTCCCGGACAGCCCCTCCTGGGCCAGCAGATTTTCCATCACGGTAATGTCGGTGGAGATGTCCATGGCCTCCGCCCCAAAGAGGGAGTCCAGCTGCTTGTCAAAGGCCTGGACGATGGTGCCCATCATATTTTCCACCTTGGACTTGGTGGCGCTGATGTTGTCCCCGGCGATCCCGGCGGCGTCCATCCGGTCATAGGCGTTGAGAATCTTTAGGGTGGTAGGCAGGAAGTAGTTCAAAAAGCGGCGGATCTGGGGCAGCTTCTTGGGCTGCTTGACCACCTCGCCGATGATCTTCCGGGTGACCTCCTCCAGATGGTCAATCTGGGCGGAGATGGTCTCGTCCTCGATGCTGTCGTTGAGGCGGCGCATCTCCGACACCGCCCGGTCCCGCTCCTGGATCAGCTTGTCCAGCTCCGGGTCGCCGGTGCTCTCCCGCTTTTCCTCCTTCTGCTTGGGCTCCTCCCGGCGGGGCTGCTCCGCCTTCTTCTCCGGCTCCTCCGCCTGCCCGCCCGGCATCTGATAGACCCGGTCCGGGAACACCGCCTTTCCCACTACAAACACCGCCGCTGAGACCACAGTACACAGCGCGTAGTCAGTCAGGGTACGCAGCGAGAAAAACAGCGCGAATACCAGCCAAACCACCCCGATCAGATAGATGGGGATCACGGAACGCTTGATGTGCTTCGCCATCGCTCCTACCTCCTATGGCACGATCTGCGGACCAGCCGCATACTTTTATGCTCATTGTACCTTTCCCAGAGGGGGGTGTCAAGAAAATTCCCGCCCCATCCAGCGCCGTACACGCCGGATGGGGCGGGAATTCAACCAGAAGCATACAAAGCAGTCTCAGAGGGCGGCGAGGTCAGCTCCAAGGGTTCGGCACCGATCCAAACCGCTCTCATCAGGGGTCTCGTGGAGGATCAAACCTTCCCCCTGACATACGGTGCCGCCAGCGCGGTCCGTCCGCTCCTCCCAGTCCCGCATCCACTGCCCGTCTCCCCAGCCGTAGGAGCCGAAGAGAGCCACATCCCGTCCGCTCAGGCGGCCCTCCAGCTGGGAAAAGAAGGGTTCAAACTCGGACTCTTCCAGAACCTCTGCCCCCATTGCAGGACAGCCAAGAGCTAGCCCATCGTACTCCAAGACCTGATCTACGCCAACCTGATCCACAGAGAACACATCAACCTGGGCACCAGCCCCTTGCGCCCCCTGTGCTATGGCCTCAGCCATGGCTTGGGTATTGCCTGTCATGCTCCAATAAATCACTGCAATTCTGCTCATTTGTGAGAACCTCCAAACTCAAAAATATAATCAATATGAAATGGATCTCTTGATGAAAATCCATCTGTAAACGCCCAGAGGGCGGTCACATACATCATTTAGCCAGCGGATATTTCCAAACTATGGCCTGGTCAGGCGGCTCGAAACAGTCGGGGCAGAGATTCACCCTCCTTCACCCGCCGGCACAAAGCTGCACGGCACCGTTCGTACCGGCGGAAGCACTGCTGCGCCCTTTCCACATCGGAGTATACCTTCCAGCATCCACACAGCTTGTAGTCTCGTCCCTGATGCAGCCGAAAGCCCTCCACGTCCTCCGGAGGATAGCCCAAAAACAGGCCGATTTCATGGGGAAAGCCGCCGCAGGTCAGCCGGAGTTGAAGTGTGTCCAGCATCTCTTCCAACCCTCGGTCCACAGGATAGCCCTCCCGAGCCAGCAGTGACTGCACCTGGGGATGAGCCAGCTGGGCGGCCAGACGTTCTGGACGGTAAACCAAGATCAGGCACCGGGGACGGCAGGAACAGAGCAGGCGCAGCTGGATGCCGCATCGGGATAACTGGCAGCGATAATCCTCCAGCAGTGTTCCCATGCACACCTGGGGACTGCCCCAGGCAATCAGATCTGCTGGTTTAATTCCGGCCAGCGAAGGGGCTCCATGAAAGGCCAGGGTACACTCAAAATCCCGCAACGTATCTTCCATCTTATCCGACCTCCCCTTTAAATTAGCGTATGCTAACTAACGCCCAATCAAAAAGCAGCTTCCAGCCGCTAGTTAGTCTTTGCTAACTTTCGCTTCAGAGTAACACATCCCATCTTCTTTGTCAACCCCGACTTCACGCATAGGATCGTTCTGCCCTATCTATTTTCCAGCTTTTCATTGACTTTCCATGCTATGGTGCGGTATGATTTCACATATCGGCGTTTGGCACTCAGGCTGGCCACACCAGCCCGCCCTGACGGCCCCGCCATGGAAAAGAGGAGTCCGCCATGCTCACCCTGGAACAGTTCAAAGCCGCCCGCGCTACACTGCGGGGCGTAATCCGCACCACCAGCCTGATCCACTCCCCCGCCCTGTCCAGGGCGTGTGGGAATCAGGTCTATCTCAAGCCGGAAAATATGCAGGTCACCGGCGCCTATAAGATCCGCGGAGCTTATTATAAAATCAGCACCCTCAGCGAGGAGGAGAAGTCCCGGGGCCTCATCACCGCCTCCGCCGGCAACCACGCCCAGGGGCTGGCCTATGCCGCCCAGGCGGCGGGGGTGCCCGCCACCATCGTGATGCCCACTACCACCCCTCTGGTAAAGGTAAACAACACCAAGGACTATGGCGCCCGGGTTATCCTTCATGGCGAAGTTTTTGATGAGGCCGCTGAAAAAGCTGCCCAGTTGGCCGGGGAGGAGGGGCTGACCTATGTTCACCCCTTCAACGACCTTGGAGTGGCCACCGGCCAGGGCACCATTGCGTATGAGATCTTCCAGGACCTCCCCGACGTGGATGTAATCCTGGTCCCCATCGGCGGCGGCGGACTGGCCGCAGGCGTATCCACCCTGGCCAAGCTGCTCAACCCCAACGTCATAGTCATCGGCGTGGAGCCGGAGGGCGCCGCCTCCATGAAGGCCAGCCTGGAGGCCGGCCATGTGGTCACCCTCCCCACCGCCAATACCATCGCCGACGGCGTGGCGGTCAAGACCCCCGGCGACCTGGTGTTCCCCTATGTACAAAAAAATGTGGACCGCGTCCTGTCTATCCCGGATGTGGAACTGGTGGACGCCTTCCTGGACGTCATGGAAAAGCACAAGATGGTGGTGGAAAACGCCGGTCTGCTCACCGTGGCCGCCCTGAAGCACCTGGATATGGAGGGGAAGAACGTGGTCTCCGTCCTCTCCGGGGGCAACATGGATGTGATCACCATGGCCTCTCTGGTCCAGCACGGCCTGATCAACCGGGGCCGGATCTTCACCTTCTCCGTGCTTCTCCCCGACCGGCCCGGCGAGCTGATGCGGGTGTCCGGCCTGCTGGCCCGGAACAGCGGCAATATCATCAAGCTGGAGCACAACCAGTTCGTCAACATCAACCGGCAGAACGGAGTAGAGCTGAAGGTCACCCTGGAGGCCTTCGGCCAGGACCACAAGCAACAGATCCTGGCCGAGCTGCGGCAGAACGGCTATTCGGTCCAGGAGGTCATGACCGCCGACTTCTACCACTGACACGCCCACTGCCTCCGTCCGCCGGAGATGCGCGCTCCGGCGGGCGGATGGCTATTCAAAAGCGGCAGGCTTCGGGCTGCCGCAGGCAGCAGTAGGGCCGTGGGTCCGGCCTGGAGCGCCCCTGCGGTCCGGAAGCTCACGGCGGAGGGCCGGCCCTCCGCTCTCTCCGCCCAGTATCCTATGCGCCTACCTCCTCCTGGGTTCCCAGGAAGAGGCTGGCCTCTTCCCTCAGACTTAACAAATTCAGACTTGGAAAGCGAGGACGTCATTATGATCAAAATTGCCCCTTCGATCCTCTCCGCTGACTTCGTCAACCTGGAGCGGGACATCAAAAAGGTCGCCAGCGCCGACTACCTCCATGTGGATGTCATGGACGGCTGCTTCGTGCCCAACCTGACCATCGGGATCCCTGTGGTCAAGTCCATCCGCAAGTGTACCGATATGTTCCTGGACGTCCATCTGATGATCGACAAGCCAGTGCGCTACATCGAGGACTTTGCCAAGGCCGGGGCCGATCTGCTGTCCGTCCATCTGGAGGCCGACCACCCCACCCGGATCGCCGAGGCCCTGAAGATCATGGGGGAGTGCGGCGTGAAAAAGGCGGTGGCTCTGCGGCCCATCACCTCCGCCAACGCCATTCTGCCCTATATCGAGGAGTTGGACATGGTGCTGGTGATGACGGTGGAGCCTGGCTTCGGCGGTCAGGCTTTTATGGAGTCCCAGCTGGACACCATCCGCCAGGTGCGGGCCATCATCGACCGGTACAACCCCGCCTGTGAGTTGGAGGTGGACGGCGGCGTCGCCCCCAAGACCGCTCCCCTGGTGGTGGAGGCGGGAGCCAACGTGCTGGTGGCCGGCTCCGCCGTCTACGGCAAAGAGGACATCCCCGCCGCCATCGCCGCCCTGCGGGTATAACGGCGATGCAGGAGTATAATGTCCTTCCCGCAGACAGTCCCGAGCACGCCGAACAGGTGATGAACGACATGGCCCAGGCGGGCTGGGAGGTAGTCAGCACCTCGCTCTGGCCCGCCGCGTTCGGCTGCCGTCTGCTCATCACGCTGGCCCGGGAACAGGATATTCCTAATTCCTAATTCCTAATTCCTAATTCCTAATTCCTAATTCTCAAACTCCCAACTTCCCCGGAGGTTCAAAACCATGCAGTACTTTCCCCCCGCTCTGGAAAATCTGGTGGAGCAGTTCGCCAAGCTGCCCGGCGTGGGCGTCAAATCCGCCCAGCGGCTGGCCTTCTATGTCCTGTCCATGCCGGATGATGAGGCCAACGCCTTCGCCCAGGCCGTCATCAGCGCCAAGACGTCCATCCACTGCTGTCCTGTCTGTCAAAACCTGACGGACGGAGACGGCCCCTGCTCCATCTGCGCCAGTCCCAAGCGGGACCAGTCCACCATCTGTGTGGTGGCCGACCCCAAGGACGTGGCCGCTATGGAGCGCTCCCGGGAGTACCAGGGGCTGTACCATGTGCTCCACGGGGTGATCTCCCCCATGAGCCATGTGGGGCCTGACGACCTGCACATCAAATCTCTGGTGGAGCGGGTGGCTGCTGGAGGCATCGAGGAGGTCATCATGGCCACCAACCCGGACACGGAGGGGGAGGCCACCGCCATGTACCTCTCCCGGCTGCTCCGCCCCTTCTCCGTCAAGGTCACCCGTCTGGCCTACGGCATCCCGGTGGGCAGCCACCTGGAGTACGCCGATGACGCCACCCTCATGCGCGCCCTGGAGGGCCGCCGCGAGATCTGACCCACGCCCGCTCCGCCCCCGGTCCTCCGGGGGCGGAGCTTTTTTCCTGTAGGTTTGTCAAACATCTTGGACGGTGAACTCCAGAGGAGAAAGCCAACCGAGCGGTCTCATGGGGAAGTTATTGGAGCGGCGG
>CABIYX010000028.1:18797-44529 GCA_902363045.1 Clostridiales bacterium | reverse complement strand
AACCTACCATAGCAATATGGCAAGGCGGTGCTTCCCTACTCCACTACAACACCGGAGAGAGCCGTGGCCGGGAAACCTCCCACTCTCTCAACTATCAAAAATTGGGGAAAGATATGCCATACTTGTTGATGAAGAGTTCAGCTGCCTTGAATTTGACATGAACAGGGACACGATCAGCTGGATTCGGAGAAAAATCGAATACAGGAGGTCGCTTATGGAACACTTACCGAAGAAAACCTGTCAAAATGGCATCAGCTATACGCTGGTCGGTGATTACTACATTCCAGACTTACAGCTGCCGGAGGAAAGCCGCCCCATTGGGATTTGGGGTCGTATGCACAAAGAGTATTTGGAGCAGTACCATCCAGCCCAGTATAATGACCTGATTTTGAGTGGAAGACTCTGGACATATCTGGCAGATCTGAATGAACAGGCGCAGAACCGGCTGGAGTGTATCATTGGCCAGATGAAAGAAGCCGAGGGAATCACAGAGGAACTGAAAGCCCAAGATCAGATGTCATGGGTCAGAGCTATGAACAGCATCCGCAGCCGTGCAGAGGAAATCATCCTTCGGGAGCTGATCTACGAGGAGGATGCTGTATGAGGATTTTAGAAGAATTCTGGTACGGTAATATTGAGCCGACAGAATACGATACAATCGCCTGCAAGGAATACAAAGAAGTACTCCGTTTGATTACCAGGAACGAGGAAAAACTTTTGGCCACAATGACGGATGAACAGAAAGAATTGTTTTCCCGGTACACGGATACTGTTCGAGAACATCAGACCATGGCAGAGTGTCTGCTGTTCCAAAGCAGTTTTAGGCTGGGTGCCAAAATGATGCTGGAAGTAATGGAAGAACAATAGAATATTTAGATAGTTGAGCAACACGCCGCCTGTAGGAAATATCTATGGACGGCGTGTTATTTCTATGTAACTACTTGATTTATTTCGTTTAAGCGAATATAATTATTATGGTTTTTTGTGTCATGATTTACGAGGTGTTTGTTATGAATGGATATATTACAGTCCAGGAAGCTGCTATAAAGTGGGGCATTACTCCCAGACAAGTTCAAATTCTGTGCAAAACAAACCGTATTGATGGCGCTACACGCATAAGCCGAATTTGGATCATTCCAGAAAATGCAGAAAAGCCGACAAACAATAAAAGGAAGGCAGCGTATAGCCATGACTAACCTGACTGAATTACAAAACCTTGTAGATCGTTTTCATGCCAATATCGACTTCTATAAGGATGCAAGAAATGCTTATAATGAGCATTCTTGCCGAATTGAATACATTGATCCTCTGTTAAAACTCTTGGGGTGGGATGTTGCCAACGAAAAAGGGGTGGCACCTCAATATCGAGAAGTTATTGCGGAGAATTATTCCACTCGAACTGATCGTCCTGACTATACCATTACGCTCAGGGGTGTGCCTAAGTTCTTTGTAGAAGCAAAGAAGCCTGCGGTAGATATTACCAGAGATGCAGATCCGGCGATCCAGACCAGAAAGTACGGTTGGAATGCAAAGCATCGTCTGGCTGTTCTCACAAATTTTGAATATCTGGCAATCTACGATACTTGCCATATTGCTCACGAAGATGATGCATGTGCCGTGGCAAGATACCGACTGTACCATTACACAGAGTATGTAGAAAAGATCGAAGAAATTGTAGGATTGATTGCAAGAGATACCGTTTATTCTGGTGACTTTGACGCTTATTTGGATGCAAACTTCCCTTCAACTGAAGGACAAACACAGCAGGTTGATACACTGTTTCTTTCTCAAATCAATGAATGGCGTGTGGCTCTTAGCAACGAACTATACGCTCAGGGTGGTCGATATGCATCGTTGGAAGTGTTAAACGATGTTGTGCAGGAGTTTATAAACCAAATTGTTTTCCTGAGAATTTGCGAAGATAAGAATCTGCCGCTGTATCACAAGTTGAAAGATACCATTACAGATACCGACCAACTACAATCCAAACTGGAGGAATTGTTTCGTTCTGCTGACCGGCGTTACAACTCTGGAATGTTTTCCGGTGAAGACATTATTTTTGATCTTTCCTGGAAAGTTATTAAAGGCATGATTGAGGATTTGTATTACCCTCAGAGTCCTTACTTGTTTAACATTATCGAGCCTAATTTACTTGGAAAGATTTACGAGATATTCTTAACCGAACAGTTAGTATTACTCGAAAATAATACCATTGGTCTTGGCAAAAAGAAAGATTGCCAGAACAGATCTGTTGTTACGACACCCACGGAAATTGTTAAATATATGGTCGATAAAACACTTTCCAAAGTGTGCGAAGGAAAAAAACCTGCTGAGATTTTGAATATCAGTGTTGCTGATATTGCCTGTGGCTCGGGCATTTTCTTAGAAGAAGCATTTGCCTATTTACAAGATTACTGCGTGCAATGGTATATCAATAACGGACAAACAGATCACTTAATTGAGACGGGTATCGATTTATACAAACTGCCCCTTCAAGAGAAAAAAGACATTCTTTGCTCCTGTATTTACGGCATAGATATTGACATACATGCCGTCGAAGTTGCCAAGTTTTCTTTGTTGATTAAGCTAATTGAAGATGAAACGGCACCTTCTGTGGCAGAAGTTGTTCCGATTCTTCCTGATCTGGGTGATAACATTCAATTTGGAAACTCCCTCGTCAGCCAAACTGAATTGAATGGCATTAGCAGTGCCAACCGTCAGATGATGGAGATTGCTCCCTTTGACTGGAGCACAATTAACAACGGATGTGGATTTGATGTAATTATCGGCAATCCTCCATATGTGAATACCGAGGGGATGCATGCCCTATTGCCAAGTGCCGAAGTGGAGGTCTATAAAAAGAAATACAAAACATCGCACAAGCAATTTGACAAATACTTTATTTTTATAGAGCAAGCTATCAATAAGATCAACGAAAACGGCTTGGTATGCTATATCGTACCTAATAAATTCTTCAAAATTGGCGCTGGCGAGAAGTTGCGTAATCTGATCGCAAAAGAACGGATGCTCGTCAGTCTGGATGACTTTGGTGATGCCCAACTGTTTGAGGATAAAACCATTTACAGCTCGATCATTTTACTTTCCAAGGCTAAGCAGACGAGCTTCGTGTACAGCAGCGTTGATTCTGCTAACAAACTATGGGCAGGAGAAGAAGTGAGTTCCATCGAGCTTAGTTCGTCCGTATTGAACAAGCTGCCATGGAGATTAACAACTGACTTTGCGTTTTTGACAATGCTCCAGAGGTTGGATGAAGTATCTGTCCCCATTACAAAACACGCAGAGATATTTAACGGTATTCAGACAAGTGCAGAAAGGCCAACTCCCATATATTGGTTCTCTTCAGATGAAATTGTGGCCGAATATGCTGATACTGTTGAAATCAGCAGGGATGGCAATAATTACACCATCGAAAAAGCCTTGCTTCGCCCTTATTTCAAGCCAACCAAAAAAGCAGAAAAGGGTCTGAATTCGTATAGTATTCTTGCGACTGACAAGCAGATCATTTTCCCCTACGATAACAATGGACATCTTATCCGCATAGACGAGATGCAAAGCAGTTATCCGGGAACATATGCTTATCTCTCAGCGCATTATGATCGTTTGGTTCCCAAGTGTGTTTCCCGTGATGGAACTCGTGACGTTCCAAACGCCACCGCAGATACATGGTACCAGTATGGCAGAACACAAGCCTTGACCGCTTTTATTAACACGCCCAAATTGATAGTTGGTGTATTGAGCAAAGAACCCATGTATGCGATGGATACGAATGATATTCTGATTGCGTCAGGCGGTACTGCTGGATATTGTGCAGTTAGCAAAAAAGATGGTAGTCCCTACGCACTTGAATACATCCAGGCATGGCTGTCAAACCCCATTACAGAGCGAATCTTGGAGATCGTAGGCAGCGATTTTGAAGGCGGATTTACGGCTCGTGGTACATTCGTTCTCTCTACACTACCCTTTGTCGAGTTGGATTTTGCCGTAGAAGAACAAAAAGCCATTCACGACAGAGTGGTAGCAGCAAGCCGAGAAATTTACGAAATCAATGATGCACTGTCTGGCCGTCCCGCAAAGCGCATTGCAAATCTGTTACAGAGACAGAAAGAAACACTTATCTCTGAGATTCAGGGATTGATTGATCGAGTATATAGACTCGATTATTAAGCGAGGTATTAACAATGAGACTCAAAAAGGAGAGTTCAGAGCAGAAACTAAGAGGAGCGTATTATACGCCATTGCAGCTTGCAGATGCAATGGTGGAGCTTTTTGCGTCTCAAAATATCTCCACCGTCTTGGAGCCAAGTTGCGGTGATGGAGTATTTCTTGATGCGCTACAGAACCTTGATCTTCTGAACAAGGTAGATAAACTAACAGCTGTTGAAATCGAACCTGACGAAGCCGAGAAAGTTCGTGATAGGTATTCTAATTATGAGCATATCGAAGTATGCACCGAAGACTTTTTCGACTTCTATAATCGTGTTCTTGGCAAGGAACAGTACGATTTGATTTTGGGCAATCCCCCTTATATTCGCTATCAATACCTGAAAGAAAGTCAGCGAGAAATGCAATCTCAAATTTTGACTTCGCATGGCATGAAAGCGAATAAATTGATAAATGCATGGGTTGCTTTTATCGTAGCTTGTGTACAGCTATTGTCCGATAAAGGTAAAATAGCGTTTGTTATTCCAGCTGAGATACTTCAAGTTGCGTATGCGGAGGATCTGCGCCTATATTTGGCCAATAATCTTGCGAAAATTACTCTAATCACCTTTGAACAACTTGTGTTCCCTGACATCGAACAAGAAGTCGTTGTGTTTATTGGCGAGAAAGGCGAAGAAGAAAAGGGTATTCGCATCATTGAAATGAATGACCTTAGCGGTTTTGCTCAGTTGGATCTGTCTCAAAATGGATTCCAGAAGATGCAGCATGTCAAGGAAAAGTGGACTAAGTATTTCATAAACGCAGAAGAAATGACACTCATTCAGGAACTTCGTGCAGACAAACGTTTTGCCAAATTCTCCGAATACGGAATTATCAATGTCGGAATTACAACAGGCAATAATGGTTACTTTTCTATAACAGAAGAAACATCCGAACAATATCAGTTGAGCGATGTAACACTTCCTCTGATTGGTAGAAGTTCTCATGCTCATGGAATATATTTCACATCGGCAGATTGGGAGGATAATAAAGCAACAGGAAAACGAGCACGCCTAATCAGCTTCCCTGAGATTCCGTATGATGAATATCCAACTAAGCACAAAGAGTACATTTTGCTGGGCGAAACAAACGGCGAACACGAAGGCTATAAATGCTCCATCCGGGATAGATGGTATATTGTTCCTTCTGTGTGGATTCCGGACGCCTTTTTCTTGCGAAGAAATAATTTCTATCCTAAGTTCGTGTTGAATGAATGTCACGCAGTGTCAACAGACACAATGCACCGCATGAAATTTAACGATGGTGTTGATCCACAGAATGTCCTTCTTGCCTACTATAACAGCATATCTTTTGCTTTCACTGAGATTTGCGGACGGAGCTATGGCGGAGGTGTTCTTGAAATCCTACCCGGTGAGATGGGCAATATTCTGATCCCCAAAGTGGAAAGGATTGATCCTGCACTAAGAGACAAGCTGCTTGCACATATTGACGCTATAGTGCGCAATGATGAAGACATTGAACTTGCGCTGGATGTTGTTGACAAAAAACTACTTGTAGACACACTGGGGATCGATCCTGAGATATGCCGTAAATGCCGTGCTATCTGGAAAAAGATGCAGACACGCCGGTTAGGAAGAGGATGACAAATACTATTATCAAGCTGTGAAAGGTGGAATTGATTTGAAAATCGGCCTACGTATACCGAAAGTTCATGATATGACAACTGATACAGTTGATGTTATATCCACCTCTGCTGTCACAGCGGATGCGTCACCGGTAGTCTTGAGCCAGACGGAAATGATCCGGTTCAAGTTCTGTCCAACACTGGTAGATAATGAAAAAGAACCCCATAAATCTGTTTCTGGAAAATTTCTATATGAAAAAAAGCGAAAAAACGACGCCGCTTTCCCCAGCGATGACAACGGGGCAATAGTTAAGATTTCTCGTGGCTCAGTCAAAGTTGGAGATTGGATAGAACTTAATCTAAGCACAAGTGAAACATATGAGCTTTACCAGGGGTTGAAACGGTTGTATGCGCTGTATGAAGATATGGGCGAAATCCCATATGGTTTAGCTACCTACACCAGAGTGGATAGCAGCTTTCGCCAATTCCTTTCAATCATCCAGAACGATCCTTCTGCGGCTCGGATGATTGGCAATGAAGAAAACTATGATCTTGTAAAAACACTGCTCCGTCTTATTACTCAGACAAGTTCTTTGGAATCGTTGAAAAGAAGCCTGACAGAGCTGCAAGATGAAAATCTACAGCACCTAACAACTTCTTTGAACATCGAAAAACTTCAAAGAGTTGCAAAGCTCATGGAAGACAATCTCGACAATGATAGTGAGGAGTTTTGGCAGACCACTGTTTTCAAAGAGAATCAATGGGTATTGGCTCAAATCTTTGCTTGTCCTTGTACGATATTTGCAGATAAAGCGTATGTCGGCGGCAAAGGGATTAACAACAGCGGTGGAAATCTATGCGACTTCATTTATCAGAACAGTCTGTCTCAGAATGTGGCGTTGATCGAGATTAAAACGCCATGTACCGAACTTATCGGAAACCAGTATAGAGGTACATACAGCTTTAGCTATGAATTGAGTGGAGCCGTAAATCAAGTTCTAAATTACAGAGATAAGCTTACAAAGGACTATTATTCTCTGTGTCACCAGGGATCGGAGTCTTTTGAAGTCTTGTCCCCCAAGTGTGTTGTAATTATCGGAAAAATGGCTTCGCTAACCCCAGGGCAAGTTGCGGCATTTGAAAATTTCCGTAATAGTTTAAACAATGTGCTGATACTAACTTTCGATGAACTTTATCAACGCATTGTGGATTTGATTTCAGTCCTTTCAAAGTCCCCATCCCAAAATACCTTTGAACCAGACGAAAGCATCGAAGATTGGCCTTTCTAAGAATAGTATTGTTAAAAATAACAGCTACTGTCGGTGTTTTCTTGAAATATGTCAGACAGCGACTGGCGAATCATACCATTTCATAAAGAAATTCGCTGCCGTTTTCATTCCAATGCAAGATGAACGATAGGAGTTCTTCCTGTTCATATCCTTCAGTTAGAACATGATCTCTTTTGAAAATACTCGTTGCACTTTCTTGGGCAACGGGTATTTTTCATCTGCGCTTTTTCTTTTTCGTCCCACGGTGTGTCTGTGGCCGAGCCTTCCCCCTCATATTATTGGGATTTTTTAGCAGCTTGGACAGGCTCAGTATCCGCATAAACGCCGAAAAATCCTCTGACGCAATCTTGTCAAAGGGAATCTGCATCTGGTCACAAAACTCGTGGATTATCCGTTCCTCGTTACTGCCCAGCTGCATGGCACGGTCAAATTTTTCCTTGACCTCTGTGAAGGTCGGCTGTGGATCGGCGGTGGTGCGGTCGGTGACATGGGCCTGACGAATATCCTGAACGATGCTGTCCAGATCGTCATGGATCGTGTGGCTGAAAAAATCGCTCTCCTGCACCTGCCCAAGCTCCAACGTGCGGACATAAAGGTCATTCTCTCCCGGCGCATGGCTGCGGATCACTTCCTGCCGGGTGGCCTCCAGCACCAGATTCATCTGGGCAATCCGCATATCGGCAATCCGGTCAACGAAAATCTCAATATCCGTCATCAGCCGCTGGAAGTTTTCGTGTGTGGCAATCTCACACAGCAGCCGGTTGTTGATTTTTCCGCTGCTCAATAATGTAACCATATCATCACTCAAATGCAGGGCCTGAAGCTCTGTGTTTGGGTGATTTTTATTTTCCGACAACCCCATCAGGTAATCGGTGGACACCCCATAAAACTCCGCCAGCGTAGCGATGGCAAAGGGGCTGATGTCCTTATAATCGTCGCTTTCATATTTGCTGAGAGCAGATTTGGAAAGCCCGGTCTGCTCGGCCAGTTGCTCCAGCGTCAGGTGCTTGTCCACCACCCGCAAGTCTTTTAACCGTTCCGGGATAGACAGTTTTGTGTGCATCTAAACACCCCTCTCATCAGGAAAATCCTGCCGTTTATGACCATTATACCATGATTCCATAAGCGTGGAAATATGCTGCTTTCAAGCCATTTTCCATCGTTTTGGACATACGGGAGGGGGCCTGCTTTTTCGGTAAAATGAGTTTTGTCAGGAGACACAGAACCTTGAAAATTGAATGACCGGTCTGCGTGGGATATGCTCCCTGGGGATGTAGCGCCAAGACTTCCGGCATCTAACCGGAACGAGCGTACCAACGGGAGCGATACGCTGCTGTGAGATTCGGCAGAGGAACGACACCAGAATAGCCCGGCAACTAACACAAATAAACATCATTCTTTTTAGGAGGTTGATTTTATGAAGTTGAGTATTCGAGAAAAGAAAGTGCTGTACGACTTTGCCTGTCCCAACCACCACAACACGGTGACACGGCTGAAATGGCTGACCGCCCTGACCGTTGACCCGCAGGCCAAGCACCGGATGCTGAAACTGGCCCGGAAGATGGAAACGGAGATGGAAGAAAGCTGGTACACCGGCTTTTATCATCAGCTCCGTACGGAGATGGACGAGTATTACCGTGCCAAGCGCCGCCTGCGTTTGGTAAAGGAAAACACCGACTATGAGGAGGATCTATATGACGAAGCTGTCTAAGTATGAGAAGGAAACCATCATCAACTGGAACGAGGCGGAGGACACCGCCAGTATCTACACCTTCAACGCCGATCTGAAGCGCAGGCTGGCCGAGTTCAGCCGGAAGTATCCCCAGCTGTGCCGGTTGGAGCGCAGCACCATTGAGGGCGGCGTGACCTATGTGATGGACAAGTCCCGTCTGTCCATCCGGCTGGTTCCGCCGTACAGCGAAGAACGGCTGGCTGCTGCCAGAGAGTGCGCCAAACAGCACGGATTTCAGGTTTTGCGGACGGACAAAGAGAGCGCCTGAAATCAGGTCAATTCACGGGAAAATGGCGGGTCTGCACCCGGTATTTTTGCGGTGAATTGGTATCGTGATACCACTGCACCCCCCTGCCGGAAAATGCGACAAAAGGAGCATGCACAGCCGGAGGAGCTGACAGAAACTGCACAAGCGGTGGAAGTCAGCTTCTCCGGGCAGGAGTACAGAGGGATGCAGTCCCTTTGTGCTGGGTACAGGGGCGCAGCGCCCTGTTGGGGTCAAGGGGTAAAGCCCATTGGCGGGTTGAGGGCAGCCAGCCCCATCGGGTCAAGGGTGAAACGCCTTGCCCAGGGAGAGTTGATGCTTTGCGTCAATTCGTACTGGGTATTACCTGACGCAGAAATCCGCAGGTTTGGCGGCTTCGCCGCTGCTCCCCTTCGGGAAAAATCAACGGAGAATGGAGGGATGAAAATTGAAACTGACACGGCACAACGGACGCTCCGGCAAGCATGGCACCTATAATCCCCGGCACAATGACCGTCGGTTTGATGTGGAAAACAGCGAACACATTGATGCCCAGCGAGCCAAGAAAAATGTGTACTGGGACTGCTACCGTGGGTTCACTACCCCGGAACTTCGGGAAAATCTGGAACAGCCGGATTTCAGCTTTGAAGAAATTGAGCGGATGTATTACTACGAGCATTATTCCGACCATGTGGATGCCCAGAATGCCCGGAACGAGAAAACACGACACACCGAGCGCAACCGCACGGTGGAAGATCTTTTGAAAAACAACAAGACCTGCCCGGAGGAAAGTATCTACCAGATTGGCACCATGGAAGAATCCGTTCCACCGGGTACACTGGCACTCATTGTCAGCGAATTTTATGAGGAGTTTGAGCGGCGCTTTGGTTCCCATATCCACATTCTGGACTGGGCGCTGCATCTGGATGAGGGTACGCCCCACATCCATGAGCGCCATGTGTTTGACTGCAAAAACCGGTATGGGGAGCTGTGTCCCCAGCAGGAAAAGGCGCTGGAGGAACTGGGCTTTGAATTGCCTGATCCGAGTAAGCCCAAGGGCAAACACAACAACCGCAAGCAGACCTTTGATGCAGTATGCCGGACGCTGCTTTTTGACATCAGCCGCAAACATGGAGTGCATTTGGAGCAGGAGCCATCCTATGGTGGGCGGGCATATCTGGAGAAGCAGGACTACATTCTGATGAAGCAAAAGGAGCAGCTGGCAGCGCAGGAACAGAAGCTGGAGGAACTAACTCTGAAAATCGAAGATGTGGAAACGCTGGTGGAGGAGGTTTCGGAACTTGCCTACGACAAGGCGGTGGAGGTTGTCACCGATACTGTCCGGCAGGAAACCCATCAGGAGGATATCCGGTTGGTGGAGGAAACGAAAAACTGGGTTCTCTCGCCGGAACGAAAAGCGCCGCAAAAAGAGCGTGAGTATGCCGCCGCCCGGTTGGATGGAGTAATTTCAAAGATCAAAAACGCCATGCAGTTTGCCCTGACAAAAATCCAGAAGAAGCTGATGCAGCCGGAGGTCAAGCAGGCTGGTAAACAGCAGATTCAGGAAAAGGCCAAGGAATCTATTCTTGCTTTCCTGAAAAAAGCCAAGCAGGACAGCGCACAGAGAGAATCCAACCGGAAAAAGCAGCAGAAAAAACAGGATATGGAGCTTTGAGGCATCTGGTTTTGCGAACAAATCAGGTGCTTTTTTCTGGAGGAGGTGAGAAACATTGAACAGCGAATCGCAGAGTTTCGTGCCTGCAACCCAGCAGGCCGAAAGTGAGGAATCGACCGTTGATGAAGTGCGGGAAAGCCTTTCCACGACGGAAAAAGGACAACCGGCCAACACCATTGGAAATTGCCGCACGGTGTTTTGCCAAGATCCGCTTTTGCGGGGCGCAATTCGGCTGAATCTGCTGACTGACCGTGTGGACATTGTGCGGGATTTGGGCTGGCGCAGAAGCACCAGCGCTTTAACCGATACCGATGTCAAATATCTGCTCCTTTACTTTGAACAGAACTACGGCCTGACCAGTGAGAAGAAGCTAATGGCGGCACTCTCCATCGTGGCAAACGAAAACTGCTATCACCCCATTCAGGATGTGCTGAACAGTCTGGAGTGGGACGGCAAGCCCCGGATACGCTCCTGTCTGCATCACTTTTTAGGGGCTGACGAGAGCGACTATGTGGAAGAAATGCTCAAGCACTTCCTGCTGGGAGCCATCCGCCGGGTGTTCCATCCAGGTTCCAAGTACGAGGAGCTGCTCTGTCTGGTGGGCGGCCAGGGAGCCGGAAAGTCCACCTTCTTTCGCTTCCTGGCGATACAGGATGAGTGGTTCTCCGATGACCTGAAAAAGCTGGATGATGACAAGGTGTTTGCCAAGCTGCAAGGCCACTGGATCATTGAGATGTCGGAGATGCTGGCCACCAGTAACGCCAAGAGCATCGAGGAGATCCGCTCCTTTATCAGCCGACAAAAGGAAACCTACCGTACCCCCTATGAGACCCAGCCCAAAGACCGTCTGCGGCAGTGTGTGTTCGGTGGTTCCTCCAACACGCTGGACTTTCTGCCCCTTGACCGGGCTGGAAATCGCCGGTTCCTGCCAGTGATGATTTATCCGGAGAAAGCAGAGGTTCACATTCTGGAGGATGAAGCTGCTTCCAGAGAATATCTGTTGCAGGTATGGGCAGAGGCGATGACCATTTACCGCAGCGGAGAGTATTCCATGAAGTTTTCAAAGGAGATTCAGAAGCAGCTGGTGGAGGTTCAGAAGGACTTCATGCCGGAGGATACCGAGGCCGGGCAAATCCTGGGCTTTCTGGAGCACTACACCGGCAATGTAGTCTGCTCCAAGCAGCTGTTCAAGGAAGCGTTGGGACACGCCTTTGAGGAGCCGAAGCGGTGGCAGCTGCATAACATCAACGAGATCATGAACACGGTGGTGACGGGCTGGAAGCCTTTCTCTAACCCCCGGATGTTTGCTGGATATGGGCGGCAGCGTGGCTGGGAACGGGAGAGTTCCGGCAACGAACTGCCCGGCAACGAAAGTGGATTTGTGGAGCTTAGTGAGGAAGATGTCCATCAGCTGGAACTGCCAAAGGAGTGGATTGCCTGATTTACAGGGCTTGTTGCTCTGTTTGTTGTCGGCTTGTTGCTGACTTTATTGCCGTAAAAATGGGGGTATGGACACGATAAATGCCCGTAAAGCAAGGCTTTTTGGTGGGTATCTGTTCTCTGACAACGAAAGCAACGAGATTTCACAAGAAAATTTGAAAAGTAAGAAACGATGGCCAGACGATAGGTTACAGGTTTTTTGGAGTCCGTTGCCGGACTTCGTTGCCGATGCCCTTTGTCTGGCTTTTCTGATCTATGGAGGTAGCCTATGGAGAAAACCCAAAAACAAGAAAGCAAACAGCGCAAAAAAGTAAAGTTTATCGTGGTACGGGAGTTTTCCGGCGAGAAAACCATGCGGGAAGCCTTTGAACAGCTCATTGAACGGCAAACCTGCGAACACTTTGAAGAATGGCTGGAACGCAAGGCAAGCTGAGGGATTTGGTTGAAGAAAAAACAGGGGCATGGTATAATATGTATATCGTGTCCCTGTTCATAGAAGGAGATTGCTATGAGCAGGAAAAAGCAAGTCAATCAGAAAATCACAGCCCTCTATTGCCGTATTTCTCTGGACGATGGCGGCGATAACGAGAGCATGAGTATCAGCAATCAAAAAATCATGCTTCGGGACTTTGCCGAGAAAAACGGGATGTTCCAGTATGAGTATTATGTGGACGATGGTTACACAGGCCGCAATTTCAATCGTCCGGCTTTTCAGCGGATGATTGCCGATATTGAGGCCGATAAAATCGGTTGTGTCATTACCAAAGACCTGTCCAGACTGGGAAGAAATTATATCGAAGCCGGCAGTTATATTGAAATCTTCTTCCCTAAACACAATGTCCGCTATATTGCCATTACGGATGGCGTGGACAGTTTGACCCGTCAGGAAATGGACATCACGCCCTTCAAGAATATCCTGAACGATATGTATAGCCGGGATATTTCTAAGAAAGTGCTGGCGGGGCGTATGACCCGTTCCAGACAGGGGAAGTTCTGCGGTGGACAGCCTCCCCTGGGGCTGATGCGTGACCCGGAGGATCGGGGGCATTTGATCCTTGACCCGGAAACTGCTCCAGTGATTCGAAAAATCTATGACCTGGCACTGGATGGCTGGGGCTGTATGCGGATTGCCAAGCAGCTGATGGAGGACAAGGTCCCCATCACCAGAGTAAAAGGAAATACCGCCTGCGATGTCAACTACTATGCGTGGGGCGGCGCAAGAATCAGCCATATCCTGCGTAACCCCTTTTATAAGGGCGCTCATCTGGTTTGCCGGACACACCAGAAAGGGATTCGCTCCAACACCTATGACATTATTCCCCGTGAGGACTGGGAAATCATTGAGGGTTGTCATGAAGCGATTGTGACACCGGAGGAATGGGAGCAGGTACAGGCAATCGTAGATCGCAGGCCACCTATTATGCAAGGAAATGCTTGCCCCTTCTACAACTTGTTCCACGGCATTATCTACTGCGCCACCTGTGGGAAATCCATGCAGGTGCGGTATGAAAAGGTCGGCAGAACTGGCAAAAACCGCTTTACCGGCGAGATGCGGGAACCGATTGATAAGGCGTATTATATCTGTCAGACCTACAACCGGCTGGGCAAAAACGCCTGCACCAGCCATAAAATCGAAGCCAGGGATTTGTATAATCTCGTTCTGAAGGATATTCAGGAACTGGCAGCGATGGCGCTCAAAGATGCAGATGCCTTTTATCAGCGGTTGAGCAGCCGGATGGAGTGCCGGTATATGGCGGATGCTTCCGAGATGCAGAAAGAGCGTGAACGCCTGGAAGCAAGAAACCGGGAAATTGACGATATGTTCCTGAACCTTTACACCGACAAGGCCAAGGGTGTGCTCTCTGAGCAGCGTTTTATGAAGTTGACCGCCGCTATGGAGCAGGAACAGGAAGAAAATCAGCGCCGGTTGCAGGAACTGATGCGAATGCTTCAGCAGTCCGATGCTCAGGAAAGTGAAGTCCGTACCTTTATCCGGGAGATTCGGCAGTATGCTACCATTCAGGAGCTGGATGAAACGGTACTGAACCGCCTGATCAGCCGAATTCTGGTGGGAGAGGTCAAGAAGGTTGATGGGCAGAAGGTGCAGGAAGTCAGGATTGTTTATAATTTCGTGGGGGAAATCCCAGCAACAATTGAATAATTGCATGATAGCCCTTCTCTAATAGGGAAGGGTCATTGAAACAGGTAACAAGAGCACAAAGATTCAAGGAGATGATAGGATATTATGCCAATGATTGATACCTACAGAAATAATGTTTCTCGTAAGCGTACAGAACTGTCTAAGTTGTCCAGTGATAGGGCAAAAGAAAGTGCCAAGAAAGCACAACAGAAACAGAAAATTATATCTGCAACCAATTCAATAAATCGGACAAATTCACAGTCAATTATCCGTTCAAAAAGGTCAGAAATTGAAAGGGCAGAAAAGGAAATAGCTTCTATTGATAAGAAAATTGCAGATTTAGATAGAAAGATTGCTCAAAAGGAAACGGAAATTGCAAATGAGGAAAAGAAGGTTCGTACTGAGGAGGATAAGATCCGGAAAAAACAAGAGCAAGAGGATAAGAAGCGGCAAAAAGACAATGAAAAGACACTAAAAGAAATCAATCGAGCAATTTCCATGCAACAAAGAATGCAATTTGATATGCAGAAGGATATTGATCAGTTAAAAGCGGTGCCAGAAAAAATAACAGTACTGTTTTTTGCAACAAATCCCAAAGGTACTTCTCAACTTCGTTTGGATGAGGAAGCCCGAACTATTCAGGAAATGATTCGTAAATCTGAACACAGGGATTCAATTTCTTTTGAAACTCGATGGGCAGTTCGACCTTTAGATATTTTACAAGCAATTAATGAAATAAACCCAGATGTTGTCCATTTTAGTGGACATGGTGCTGATACAGGAGAACTTGTTTTAGAGAATACGGACGGTTCAGCAAAAATTGTTACAAAAGAAGCTATAACGCAAACAATTATGGCTTCTTCTGATAAAATCCATTTGTTGTTCTTCAATGCGTGTTTTTCCTATGAACAAGCACAGGAGGTTATTAACCATGTGGATGCGGCCATTGGCATGACTACCTCCATAAGTGATAAAGCAGCTTGTACATTTGCAGCTCAATTTTACTCATCATTGGGATTTGGATTTTCTGTAAAAAAAGCCTTTGACCAAGCCAAAGGTGTTATGATGCTTGAATCACCAGAAGAAGCAAATACGCCTATATTGTATACAAAAGACGGTATAGAAGCTGACAGCCTTTTTATTGTAAATCCAAATTAAATCATGATAGCGTATAGCCCTTCTCCTCTACGGAGAGGGGTTATTTTTTGCCCATTTTTGAATTCATCACTTGACATTGTGGCAAAGAGCTGATGAGCCAGGATGAGCTGGCTGTCATGGACGGCGGCAAGTGCATCCTCCAGCTGCGTGGCGTGCGTCCTTTCCTTTCGGATAAGTACGACATTACCAAGCACCCCAATTTCAAGTACACTGCCGACGCGGATGACAAGAATGCTTTTGACATTGAAGCATTCCTGTCCGCAAGGCTGAAACTCAAGCCCAATGAGGTCTGCGATGTATATGAAGTAGACACTAAGGGCGCTTAACACTGTTCGCTTTTGAAGGGAGTGATCTTATCTATTCGCCGCACCTGCCCTCTAAGGGCCATTGGCGTACAAAGCGGACAATCGCAAGAAAAAATAATGAAAAAGGAGGACAACCGGAATCATGCCCCCGGAAACCGGGCGGCAGATTGTTCCGGCTTTTGTATGCCTATGAAACATGACAAACCTATTTTTTAATCAGATTCCGGCTAACAAACTATATGGCATTTTTTGAACAGGCAATCACCGTTCTTCAGACCCTCGTTATCGCGCTTGGTGCCGGTCTCGGTATCTGGGGCGTCATCAACCTGCTCGAAGGTTACGGCAACGACAACCCCGGTGCAAAAGCTCATATACGGTAAAGAAGCAACAACACAAATTGAGAACAGCGTACCCTACTATTCTGTATCAAAGTGGAGCAGTAACACGAAAATGTTGCTGCTCCATTTTCATGCCCCTTAAATAATTTCCTTGAATCTGCTTGACTTATATTACGGTTAGTGATATATTTATTACAGTAACCGTAATAAGGAGACTGAACTATGAGAGACAATGCAAAAAGTGGCGCACTTACAGAAGTGACCTTTTATATTTTACTCTCTCTTTATACACCAAAACACGGATACGCCGTTATGCAGTTTGTTGAAGAAAAAACGGGCGGGCGGCTTTCGTTAGGCGCAGGCACTTTATATGGAGCATTAAACTCTTTGCAGGACAAGAAGTGGATTGAACCTTATGGAGATAGTGAGGGAAGAAAAAAAGAATACCACATTACAGCACAGGGAAAAGAAATTGCAGAAAAAGAGCTTGCAAGACTAAATGAACTTGTAAGCATTGCAAGTGAAATTATTGGAGGTGCAGTATGAGTAAAAAATGTTATCGCTTTTTTGGCGGATTGCTAAATACGCAGGGAAAATGGCTAAACAAAATGTCTGAAAAGGGTTATCGACTTGTTCGGACAGGAAAACTGTTATACGAATTTGAAAAATGTAAGCCCGATGAAGTGACCTATTGTGTAGAGTTTATCGGAGAAAAATCAAAAGAGAGTTCAATAGATTATGCTAATTTTTTGGAGGATATGGGATATAAGGTGTTTTTTAAAAATATCAATCTAAACTATTCTGTTGGAAAAGTTCGTTGGCGCCCATGGGCAGAAAGGGGCGGTCGTATTGCGACAAACACAACAACTTTTCATCGAGAAATCTTGATTGTGGAAAAAGCAAATGATGGAAAGCCTTTTGAACTCCATACCTCTTATGACGATAAAGAAAAATATTATCGCAACTTACGCAATCCGTGGCTATTTCTACTGCTCATGTTTGCACTATTCGCAGTTACAAAGCAATCTATAATCTTTGGTATTTTTGCGTTGGTTTCTGTAATTCCTGGCAGTATATATCAAATACAGATAATGAAAATCCGGAAGGAAGCCAAGACACAGGAATGGTGAGGAAATAAATAGCAAACCCAGCCGAGCCTGTCAACGGTCAAGATGAACGGCGCAAATGCGCCGCCGTTGACAGCCCCGCCCGTCTTTGCTGTTCGGTAATCAAGAGGGCGACAGCACAAGATGCTGCCGCCCTCTGCCATTATTCAGAAAGGGCGATTTTCCATGACCGAACACGAAAAGTATCAAGAACATATCCGGCATACACACGATGCCTTTTGCAAGACTGTTATTCGCCACGCTGCCATAGACGCAGCCCGGAGCATACGGAGCCGCCGCAAGCGGGAAATCTCGCTTGAATATCTGATAGAAGAAAAACACTATCCATTCAGTACCACAGATAAATACTTTGTGGAGCAATCCGGCATGACCAGCTATCCGCTTTTCGTCTGTGGTCAGATGGTGCTTTTGGAAAGTCCAGAGCTTGCCGCAGCCCTGTCCGCACTATCACAGATGGAACAGGAAATCATTTTCTTGTACTACTTCCAACGATTGACGCATAGGGAGATTGGACGGAGATATGGACGGGCTGGCAACACAACCGGGCGGCGTATTCAGATGATTTTACGGCGGCTACGGGCAGAGTTGGAGGGCTTGTCCTATGAGCCAGCTACTTCCCTATGAGACAATCGTTAAGGCAAGCGAGGGCGACCCGGAAGCTGTTGCCGCCGTCCTATCCCATTATGCGGGATATGTCCGCTCTTGTGCGAAAATGGACGGACAGATTAACACGGATATGCAGGAGCATATCGTCAGGCAACTGATAGAAAGCCTGTTGAAGTTCCGCTTTGACCGCAAAACAGAAAAGTTGTATAATTAGAGCCTGACAAATTAAACTTCAATGAGGGTAGAGCAAATGGAACAGATTATCAATTATAGAGACATACCCACAGATAAAAGGATTGACATATTAAATGCTCTTGAGCGAATAGGTTTTTTTCCGGCATACGGCGGCGTGAGAACAATGCAGCAAATTATGGAAAAGTCAGTTCCAGGTTCAGGCCCACAATTCTTTTTCGTTTTCCGTGAAAATGAGTTGATAGGGTACAATTTTCTCATTGGGGACACTAAGAAATATAAAGCGTTCCCATGGCTTGCTATTAGCAATATGGATGAGCAGAAGTTGACTGTTTGTGAAGAACTGATGAAAATACAAATTGCCTTTTTTGAAGAACTCGGAATGCAAAAGATAGCAGATCATTGCGTTAGGATTATGGAAGATTACAGAAAAGGAATTGGAAAGCGGAAAGAAAGCGATTGCAGATAAATTCCATTTGAAAAACGGCTGACAATTTAATACCGCCGCCCATCACAGCGGCAGATAAGCAGTAAATCTTGAAAAGGTTTACTGCTTTTTTTGCGCCCATTTTCAAAAATCTTTGGCAAACCACACCGCCGGATTGTTGTAGGGAGCAGACAGGGAAAACAAAAAAATTCCGCTGCGTTTGCCAAAACGACCCCTTTTCACCGTTGTAGTGGTGAACAGCGGGCAGAACACGCCGCCGCAATCGCTATATTGGTGGAGCAAGCCAGTATATCCGCAAACCAGAGCCACCGAGGAAAGCGGTAGTTTTTTAGAGCAAGATTCTACCACGGTGCCAAAATCCGCATATCTGCGGTTTTGCCCCTTTGGTAAATCTTGTTGGGGAGTGCCTTCCCCAAGCCCTGCTATGCGGCTTGTGCCGCTTGAAAATCCCACCAAAAAATACTTAAAAAATCGCCCACAAAACGGCGGTAAGTGAAAGGAGTTGATACCCATAGGAAAGCGATACAATACGCCCCACCGAAGCCATGTAGTCAAGACACGCATGACCAAAGAAGAATATGCCGACTTCACGGAACGGCTAAAGAATTATGACATGAGCCAAGCCGAGTTTATCCGACAAGCCATAACCGGGGCAACCATACGCCCCATCATAACCGTTTCCCCCGTCAATGATGAGCTGCTTGCCGCTGTCGGGAAGCTGACCGCCGAATACGGCAGGATCGGCGGCAACTTAAACCAGATAGCCCGGACGCTAAACGAGTGGCACAGCCCATACCCGCAGCTTGCCGGGGAGGTGCGAGCCGCCATTTCCGACCTTGCCGCCTTGAAGTTTGAAGTCTTGCGAAAGGTAGGTGACGCTGTTGGCAACATTCAAGCATATCAGCTCTAAAAATGCGGACTACGGTGCAGCCGAGCAGTATCTAACCTTTGAGCATGACGAGTTTACCATGAAGCCCACCCTTGACGAAACCGGGCGGCTCATACTCCGGGAGGATTATCGGATAGCTACGCTGAACTGCGGCGAGGAAGATTTTGCCGTTGCCTGTATGCGGACAAATCTCCGATACGGTAAAAACCAAAAACGGGAAGATGTGAAAAGCCACCACTATATCATTTCCTTTGACCCACGGGACGCAGCGGACAACGGCTTGACCGTAGACCGGGCGCAAGCATTGGGCGAGGAATTTTGTGCCGAGCATTTCCCCGGACACCAAGCCATTGTCTGCACCCACCCGGACGGACACAACCACAGCGGCAATATCCATGTTCATATCGTTATCAATTCTCTGCGTATTGAGGAAGTACCCTTGCTGCCCTACATGGACAGACCGGCAGATACCCGTGCCGGGTGCAAACATCGCTGCACGGACGCTGCTATGGAATACTTCAAAGCCGAGGTCATGGAGATGTGCCACCGGGAAAATCTCTATCAAATCGACCTGCTCCATGGCAGTAAAAACCGCATTACCGAGCGTGAGTATTGGGCGCAGAAGAAAGGACAAGCCAAACTTGACAAGGAAAATGCCACCCTTGCAGCCGAGGGGCAGCCTGTAAAGCAGACCAAGTTTGAAACCGACAAGGCGAAGCTACGGCAGACCATACGGAACGCCATGAGCGAAGCTACTACCTTTGACGAGTTTTCCGCTTTACTTCTGCGGCAGGGTGTGATCGTCAAAGAGAGCCGAGGGCGGTTGTCCTACCTTACCCCGGACAGGACGAAACCCATTACTGCCCGAAAACTGGGAGATGATTTTGACCGTGCCGCCGTTCTTGCCCTTTTGGAGCAGAACGCCCACAGAGCCGCCGAAAAGACCGCACCCATACCCGAATACCATACCGCTGAAACAAACCGCACAGAGCGAGGAAAAACGCAGAAAATCGCCCTGACAGGCAACATTCAGAGAATGGTTGACCGTGCGGCGAAGCGAGCCGAGGGAAAAGGTATCGGCTATGACCGTTGGGCGGCTGTCCATAATCTCAAACAGATGGCGGCTACCGTTGCCGCTATGGAGCAATACGGCTTTACCCCGGATGAACTGGACGCAGCCCTTGTGTCTGCCAATGCGGATTTACACAGCAGCACCGCCAAGCTGAAGCCCATTGAAACGGCTATTCGTGAGAAAAAGGACTTGCAGAAACAGGTGCTTGCCTATGCCAAGACAAGAGATGTGCGTGACGGATTGAAAAAGCAGAAAACCGATAAGGCACGCAAAGCCTACCGGGAAAAGCATGAAAGCGACTTTATCATAGCAGACGCAGCCGTAAGATATTTTCGGCAAAAAGGCATTACCAAGCTGCCCACCTATAAATCGTTGCAGGCTGAAATCGAGCAGCTTACCGCCGAGAAGAACGCCCTTTACAACGAGTACCGGGCAAATAAAGAGCGTGTCCGGGAGTTGCAGACCATGAAAAGCAATCTTTCCCAAATGCACCACGGCGAGCCGAGCCGACAGAAAAAGCATGAACAGGAGCGTTAAAAACCGCCCCGAAATGATACCGAAACCAAACAAAAACAGGGATATGCCCTTACCCCTATCCGCAATACTCCCCGACCTCAAAACAGGGCGTACAGGGCAAAAAATCCTCGAAAATGATACCGAGAAGATACAGTTTTCCCGCCCTATCCGTGATACCCACGGAAACGGCAGAAAGGAGCGTACCAATGCCACGCATGAGCAACAAACGGCGGCTTGAATGGAGCTTTTTCCTCAACCACCGAAACCGAATTACCTATAACGACCTTTGCCGGGGCTGCACCCACGATTGCAAGCAGAGTTTCCGAACCGTGATTATCCTCTGCCACCGGTATTACTCCAAGCGTTGGAAACCAAAGGAGGACACCGCCTATGGCAGATAACCGCAAATATTACTACCTCAAACTGAAAGAAAGCTATTTTGATGATGACGCTATCGTGCTGTTGGAGAGTATGCCGGACGGTATTCTCTATTCCAACATTCTCTTGAAGCTGTACTTAAAATCGCTGAAAAACGGCGGCAAGTTGCAGCTTGACGAGAATATCCCTTACACAGCACAGATGATCGCCACTCTTACCCGTCAGCAGGTAGGCACGGTGGAACGGGCGTTAGGGATTTTTCAGCAGTTGGGGCTTGTGGAGCAGCTACACGGCGGCTTGCTCTACATGACCGATATTGAACTGATGATAGGGCAATCCTCTACCGAAGCGGAACGAAAACGGGCGGCAAGGCTTGCAAACAAGGCTTTGCCACCACCCCGGACAAACGGCGGACATTTGTCCGACATTCGTCCACCAGAGATAGAGATAAAGAAAGAGATAGATATAGAGATAGAAAAAGAGAGAGAGTTAGAAACGGGACAAGCCCCCGCCCGCAGCTATGGCAGATACAACAATGTTTTTCTTTCCGATACGGAACTGGACGAGCTGAAAGCGGAACTGCCCGACAAATGGGAGTATTATATTGACCGCTTATCTACTCATATAGCGTCCAAAGGAACGAAATACCGCAGTCATGCAGCCACGATATACAAGTGGGCGCAGGAGGACGAAGCCAAGAAACCGCCGAAAAAAGGCATACCCGATTACACCTTTAAGGAGGGCGAGAGTTTATGACTGAACTTTTTACCGATACCGTTTTGAATATGATGACTACTACCGCAGAGCCGGAGGACTACACGGGCGAGGACGGTCTGCTTTACTGCGGCAAGTGCCGCACGGCGAAAGAAGCCTACTTTCCCAAAGAAACCGCCGCATGGTTGGGGCATGACAAGCACCCGACAGAATGTGACTGCCAACGGGAGAAGCGTTTGGAATGTGAATCCGCCGAGGAACGCAGACGACACCTTGACACCGTTATGGAACTGAAACGCCGGGGCTTTACCGACCTCACCATGCAGGAATGGACTTTTGCACATGACAACGGCAAATGCCCGCAGATGAGCAAGGCACATTTATATGTGGAGCATTGGGAGCAGATGAGAGAAAACAACTATGGTCTGCTCTTGTGGGGCAAGGTAGGCACAGGAAAAAGCTATTTTGCCGGATGCATTGCCAATGCCCTTATGGAACAGGAAATCTCCGTCCGCATGACAAACTTTTCTGCGATACTGAATGATTTAACTGCCAGCTTTGAGGGGCGAAACGAATATATCGAGCGTCTTTGCCGTTTCCCTCTGCTGATACTTGATGATTTTGGTATGGAGCGTGGCACAGAGTACGGTTTGGAACAGGTCTACAATGTAATTGACAGCCGATACCGCAGCCGAAAGCCGCTGATTGTCACCACCAATCTAAGCCTTACGGAACTGCAAAATCCACAGGACACCGCCCACGCCCGTATCTATGACCGAGTGCTTGAAATGTGTCTGCCTATCCTCTTTACAGGCGAGAACTTCCGAAAGGAAACGGCACAAACCAAGCTCAATGGACTAAAAGAACTGTTGAAGTGAAAGGAGTTGCCTATGACAGAAAACAAACAGAATAACAATGACCGCACCGACCGCCGCCCGGACTGCGTGACGGAGATCCGCATGGGTAACACCGTGCTTGTTGTGTCCGGCTTTTTCAAGAAAGATACCACCGCCACCGCAGCCGACAAGATGATGAAAGTGCTTGAAGCGGAAACCGCAGCTACACACAAGCCAAGTTATACTGCATGACAAGCCTAATTCCAAAAAATCGTCATAATGACGGGCGATAAAGAAGCAAATTCACATTTACCAGCTATACAGACAGCCGCCCCATGTGGTACAATCAAGGTACGGAATAGTGGGGCTGGCTGTCGGAAACGGAGGATTTTATGTTAAGACAGACCAACCAACAACCAATTACCGCCCTTTACCCAAGACTTTCCCATGAGGACGAGCTGCAAGGCGAGAGCAATTCCATTTACAATCAGAAGCGTATCCTTGAAACCTATGCAAAGCAGAACGGCTTTTCCAATCTGCGCTGGTACACGGACGACGGTTATTCTGGTGCGAACTTTCAAAGACCCGGTTTCCAAGCCATGCTTGCGGACATTGAAGCCGGAAAAGTCGGGACAGTTATCGTAAAGGATATGTCGAGGTTAGGGCGAAACTACCTGCAAGTGGGAATGTATACGGACATGATTTTCCCACAAAGGGGCGTTCGCTTTATCGCTATCAACGATGGAGTGGACAGTGCACAGGGCGACAATGATTTTGCCCCTCTGCGTAATATCTTCAACGAATGGATGGTGAGAGATACGAGCAAGAAAATCAAGGCAGTTTTCCGCAGCAAAGGCATGAGTGGCAAGCCTATCACAAGTCAGCCGGTCTATGGCTATCTCAAAGGCGAGGACGGACGCTTTATCGTGGACGAAGAAGCTGCCCCGGTCGTCAAGCAGATTTTCAGCTTGTGCCTTGCTGGGAACGGTCCGACCAAAATCGCCCGTATATTGACCGAGCAGCAAATCCCAACACCGGGTACATTGGAATACCGCAGGACAGGCAGCACACGCCGTTACTACCCCGATTATCCCTACAAGTGGGCGACCAACACGATTGTCCATATCCTTGAACGCAAGGAATATCTGGGGCATACGGTAAACTTCAAGACCGAGAAAGTGTCCTACAAGGTCAAATCAAGCGTGGAAAATCCCGAAGAAAAACAGGTCATTTTCGAGAATACCCATGAGCCAATCATTGACCTTGCCACATGGGAGCGTGTGCAGGAATTACGCAAGCAGCGCAAGCGTCCAAACCGCTATGATGAAGTCGGTCTGTTCTCCGGCTTGCTGTTCTGCGCCGATTGTGGGAGCGTCCTCTATCAGCAGAGATACGAGAACAAAACCCGAAAACAGGATTGCTACATCTGCGGCAACTACAAGAAGCGTACCCACGATTGCACCGCACATTTTATCCGCACCGACCTTTTGACTGCGGGTGTGACCGCCAATCTGCGGAAAGTGACAAGCTATGCAGCCAAGCATGAAAAGCAGTTTATGAAGCTGCTGATCGAGCAGAACGAGGACGGCGGCAAACGCCGCAACGCTGCCAAGCGAAAGGAACTGGACGCAGCCGAAAAGCGGATTGCGGAGCTGTCCGCTATCTTCAAGCGGCTTTATGAGGACAGTGTGACCGGGCGTATTTCTGATGAACGCTTTGCGGAACTTTCCGCAGACTATGAAGCCGAACAGAAACAGGTCAAGAGCCGTGCCGCCGAACTGCAAGCGGAACTGGCAAAGGCACAGGAAGCCACGGTTAATGCGGAAAAGTTTATGAAAGTTGTCCGCAAGTACACCAGCTTTGAGGAATTGACCCATACCCTGCTGCGGGAGTTTATTGAAAAAATCGTTGTCCATGAGTGCAGCTATGACGAGAACGGCACACGCAGACAGGACATTGATATTTATTACAGCTTTGTCGGCAAGGTAGAACTTCCCGACGAATAATGCCCGACCTATCCGACACAATGCGCAAGTGCCGGATAGGAACGGCAAAATTTTTTACACTTCTATTGCTTCTTTATAACACATCAGTAAAATCACAGGGCATGAAGCAGCTCATGGCCGGCGCTGGTGTAGCCGTAGTCGGCATGGTCCTTGTACCTCTGCTCTCCGGGCTTTTCTCTGTCTAAGCGTCCCTGCATGAAATCCTTGCCGCTCCCGCAGTTTTGCGGGGGCGGCGGAAAGGAGGTTGACACCGTATGGATTTCTTACTTGAAACCCTGACAAATTGGCTGAAAGAAATGCTGGTGGGCGGTATTATGAGCAACCTTTCGGGGATGTTTGACAGCGTAAACCAACAGGTCGCGGATATATCCGTACAGGTCGGCCAGACCCCACAGGGATGGAATGGAAGCATTTTCAGCATGATCGAAAATCTGTCCAACTCCATCATGGTGCCGATTGCAGGCGTGATCCTGGCTATCGTGATGACCGTAGACCTGATCCAGATGATCGCAGACAAGAACAACCTGCATGATGTGGACACCTGGATGATTTTCAAGTGGGTGTTCAAATCAGCCGCTGCCATCCTCATTGTCACAAACACATGGAATATCGTGATGGGCGTCTTTGATATGGCGCAGAGCGTGGTGGCACAGGCGGCAGGGATCATCGGTTCGGATGCGTCCATTGGCATTTCCTCAGTTATGACCGATTTGGAACCGAGGCTGATGGAAATGGATCTGGGGCCGCTGTTCGGGCTGTGGTTCCAATCCCTCTTTATCGGCATTACCATGTGGGCGCTGTATATCTGTATCTTTATCGTC
>CABIYX010000028.1:13906-18547 GCA_902363045.1 Clostridiales bacterium | reverse complement strand
TGGTCTGCTTTACCGCCGGGGCGCTTGTAGGCGTACCGCTGTTCTTTTTGCTCCGTGAGCCTGCGGGAAACAGCATGGCCGCCATGTGTATGATGCTGGTCATGATGCCCTTCTTCCTGCTGGCAATGTATGAAAAGCATGGGCAGGGCCTGGAAAAGATCGTCGGCAACATTCTCAAAGTGGCTGTGATCCGTCCCAAGCAGCGTCCCTACCAGACCAATAACTTTTATGCCGTATTAAAGCGGCAGGAAATGCTCGATAAGGAGGTGTATGACATTGTTCACCGCAATGAAAAGCTGGCTGCGCCGTCTGCTGGGAAAACCGGAAGAAAAGACCGTGCAGCCGGTAAAGACAAAGAAAAAGCTGTCCCGCGCCGATAAGAAGCAGATCGAAGCGGCCATTGCCCGCGCCAACCGCACGGACAAAAAAGGAAAATCCGCACAGGACAGTATCCCTTATGAACGGATGTGGCCGGACGGGATCTGCCGCGTATCGGACAGCCACTACACAAAGACCATTCAGTTTCAGGACATCAACTATCAGCTCTCCCAAAATGAAGATAAGACCGCGATCTTTGAGGGCTGGTGTGATTTCCTCAATTATTTCGACAGCTCGATTCACTTCCAGCTGTCTTTTTTGAACCTTGCGGCTTCGGAGGAGACCTTTGCCAACTCCATTTCCATCCCGCCCCAGGGGGATGCCTTTGACAGTATCCGTGAGGAATACACCACGATGCTGCAAAATCAGCTGGCCAGAGGGAACAACGGTCTCATCAAGACCAAATACCTGACCTTTGGTATCGACGCTGACAGCATCAAAGCCGCCAAGCCCCGTCTGGAGCGTATTGAGACTGATATACTCAATAACTTCAAGCGTCTTGGCGTAGCCGCCAGAACACTGGACGGTAAGGAAAGGCTTTCCCAGCTTCATGCGGTATTCCACATGGATGAACAGCTCCCGTTTCAGTTTGAATGGGACTGGCTGGCTCCTTCCGGCCTATCTACCAAGGACTTCATCGCACCAAGCTCCTTTGAGTTCCGCACCGGTAAGCAGTTCCGTATGGGCAAGAAATACGGGGCTGTTTCTTTTTTGCAGATCCTTGCACCGGAGCTGAATGACCGTCTGCTGGCTGATTTTCTGGATATGGAAAGCTCGCTCATTGTGAGTATGCACATTCAGTCGGTGGATCAGGTGAAAGCCATCAAAACGGTAAAGCGCAAGATTACCGACCTGGACCGCAGTAAGATCGAGGAACAGAAAAAAGCAGTCCGTGCCGGATACGACATGGACATCATTCCCTCTGACCTTGCCACCTATGGCAGCGAAGCCAAAAAACTGTTGCAGGATTTGCAGAGCCGAAACGAGAGAATGTTCCTGGTCTCCTTTTTGGTGTTGAACACAGCGGACAATCCCCGTCAGCTTGGCAACAACATCTTTCAGGCAGGCTCTATTGCCCAGAAGTATAACTGCCAGCTGACCAGACTGGACTTCCAGCAGGAAGAAGGGCTGATGAGCTGTCTGCCTCTGGGACTCAATCAGATCGAGATCCAGCGAGGGCTGACCACCAGTTCTACGGCTATCTTTGTACCATTCACCACACAGGAACTGTTCCAGAACGGCAAAGAAGCCCTGTACTACGGCATCAATGCTCTGTCCAACAACCTCATCATGGTGGACAGAAAGCTGCTAAAAAACCCCAACGGTCTGATACTTGGGACACCTGGAAGTGGCAAGTCCTTTAGCGCAAAACGAGAAATCGCCAACTGCTTTTTGCTTACAAGTGATGATGTTATCATCTGTGACCCGGAAGCGGAATACGCACCTCTTGTTGAGCGTCTGCATGGGCAGGTCATCAAGATCTCGCCTACCTCAACCAACTACATCAATCCGATGGACCTGAACCTGGACTACTCGGATGATGAAAGCCCGCTGTCCCTCAAGTCTGACTTTATCCTCAGCTTGTGTGAGCTGATCGTGGGCGGTAAGGACGGATTGCAGCCGGTGCAGAAAACCATCATCGACCGTTGTGTGCGTCTGGTCTATCAGACCTATCTCAATGACCCGCGCCCGGAGAATATGCCTATACTGGAGGACCTATATAACCTGCTCCGTTCACAGGAGGAAAAGGAAGCCCAGTATATCGCCACGGCCCTTGAAATCTATGTAACCGGCTCCCTCAATGTGTTCAACCACCAGAGCAATGTGGACATCAATAACCGCATTGTCTGCTATGACATTAAGGAGCTGGGCAAGCAGCTGAAAAAGATCGGTATGCTGGTGGTACAGGATCAGGTGTGGAACCGCGTTACCATCAACCGTGCCGCTCACAAGTCCACCCGCTATTACATCGACGAGATGCACCTGCTTTTGAAGGAGGAGCAAACCGCCGCCTATACGGTGGAAATCTGGAAGCGATTCAGAAAATGGGGCGGCATCCCCACCGGTATCACGCAGAATGTCAAAGACCTGCTTTCCAGCCGTGAGGTGGAGAACATCTTTGAAAACTCGGACTTCGTGTATATGCTCAACCAGGCAGGCGGAGACCGTCAGATTCTCGCCAAGCAGCTGGGCATTTCCACGCACCAGCTTAGCTATGTGACCCACTCCGGTGAGGGCGAGGGCCTGCTGTTCTATGGCTCCACCATCCTGCCCTTCGTTGACCACTTCCCGAAGAATACTGAGCTTTACCGCATTATGACCACCAAACCCCAGGAACTGAAAAAGGAGGACGAATAACTATGAAACAGAATATTTGCGAACTTGATACCATGATTTTTTTCCGCGAGGCATTGGAGGCTCACGAATTCATGTTGCTTCCGGTAATGGCCTCCGCTGTTGTTGAGTGTCGTACCGCTGACAAAGAACTCAAAACCTTGAATGAGGATGGCGAAATTGGTCTTGCCCGTCTTTTTTCGATTTGGGCAAATATGATGTGTGCCCCTGGTGCAGCAACCATTGTAGGGTGCAGACCTATCACAATGCTCTCTGGGATTCTGGCGCAAGTCCATGCGTATCTCACCGTGCATCCGCTATATGATCCGGAAGGTTTGGCCCTCTATGTGGAGCTGCACCACATGATGGATGCTATCCTAATGGGTGATTGGTTTGAATAAAGAGCCGCGCCTGCGCTTTACCGATGAGGAACGGTCTGACCCAGTGCTGGAAAAGCCGATCCGCAAGGCGGAGAAAGCTGCGGCCAGAGCAGATAAGGCGCAGGAGAATATCCCGAAGAAAAAGGTCAGGCAGATGGTCATTGACCCGGATACCGGAAAAAAGACCTCGAAGTTGACCTTCGAGGACAAGAAAAAACCACCCTCCAAACTTTCTCAAGGGGTTAAAGAAGCTCCCGTCCATCTGGTCGCGGGCAAGCTCCATAAAGAGATCCGTGAAAATGAGCAGGACAATGTGGGCGTGGAAAGCGCCCACAAGTCCGAGGAGGCGGTGGAGACCGGCGCTTATCTGGTGCGGGAGGGCTATCGCAGCCATAAGTTGAAGCCCTACCGCAAGGCAGCCCAGGCCGAGCAGAAGCTGGAGAAGGCCAATGTGAATGCCCTGTATCAGAAGTCCCTACGGGAAAATCCTCAATTTACCAGCAACCCTCTATCCCGCTGGCAGCAAAAACAGAGTATCAAAAAGCAGTATGCTGCCGCCAAGCGCGCCGGTCAGACTGCCGGAAATACCGCCCAGGCTGCGTCCAAAACAGGAAAGGCCGCAAGGACGGTAAAAGAAAAGGCACAACAGGCAGGGTCATTCGTCATACGCCACAAGAAAGGTTTTCTGGTTGCCGGTGTGCTGTTCCTCCTCATCTGTATGCTGATGAATACCATGTCCTCTTGCTCTATGATGGCACAGAGTATTGGTTCTGTAATTTCCGGCACCACCTATCCATCGGATGACCCGGAAATGCTGGCGGTGGAGGCAGATTATGCAGCCAGAGAAGCCCAGTTGCAGGAGAAAATCGACAACATCGAAAGCAGCCACTCAGGATATGACGAGTATCGGTATAACCTGGATATGATTGGTCATGACCCCCATGAGCTTGCGGCATTTCTCTCTGCTGTCTTGCAGGGCTATACACGCCACAGTGCACAGGCAGAGCTGGATCGTGTGTTTGATGTACAGTATCAGCTTACGCTGAGAGAAGAAATTCAGATTCGCACTTACACTGACGAAGATGGGGATGAGCATGAATATGAATATCGTATTCTCCATGTAACTTTAACAAGCCGTTCCATTGCCTCTCTTGCGCCAGAACTACTGACTCCGGAGCAGATGGAGATGTACCAGGTCTACCGACAGACTATGGGCAATAAGCCGCTGTTGTTTGGTGGCGGTTCTCCCGATACAGGTGTTTCTGAAGATTTGACTGGTGTTGAATTTATCAACGGCACCCGCCCCGGCAATCCGCAGCTGGTGGAACTGGCGAAAAGTCAGGTGGGCAATGTGGGAGGACAACCTTATTGGAGCTGGTACGGCTTCAACTCCCGCGTGGAATGGTGTGCCTGCTTTGTATCATGGTGCTATGGTCAATCCGGTCGAACGGAACCACGCTTTGCTGGTTGTCAGTCTCAGGGTATTCCGTGGTTCCAGTCTCATGGACAGTGGGGCGCACGAGGATATGAAAACATCGCCCCCGGTGAT
>CABIYX010000028.1:9459-13477 GCA_902363045.1 Clostridiales bacterium | reverse complement strand
ATCAGGAAAAGCTCAAGGCGCTGGAGGCACAGAAAACCGAGGCTGAAAACCTGGAGATCGTCCAGATGGTGCGCGCACTGCGTATGACCCCGGCTCAGCTGAGCGCCATGCTGTCCGGAGGCACAGTTCCCGGCAGTTTGGCTGATGACAACAACGAACAGGAGGAAAACAGCTATGAGGAATAAACGATTGCTCCGAACACTTTCTGCCCTTTGCCTGACGCTGGTTCTGGCATCGGGCTTTACTATTCCCGCTTTTGCCCAGGGCGCAGCGCCGCCACCGGCAGAGGATACCACCAATGACAGTAATGTGGTGGTGGAAGAACCCGAAAAAGCACCTCCGCTGACCCCGGATGGCAACGCCGCTCTGGTGGATGATTTTGGTGGCAACAAGCAGCTCATTACCGTTACCACCAAGGCAGGCAACTATTTTTATATCCTGATCGACAGGGCCAACGAGGATAAAAAGACTGCTGTTCACTTTCTGAACCAGGTGGATGAAGCGGACCTGATGGCACTGATGGAAGATGGAAATGCCAAAGAGGAGCCGCCAGCTGTGTGCAGCTGCACGAAGAAATGTGAAGCAGGGGCAGTTAATACGGCCTGCCCGGTCTGTGTAACTGATAAGAGTAAATGTACGGGAAAAGCACCGGAACCTCCGGCAGAAACACCGGAGCCGGAAAAAGAAAAGCCTGCCGGACTGAACCCGGCTGCCCTGATCCTTCTGCTGGCTCTGCTGGGCGGCGGTGGCGTATTTGCCTACTTGAAGCTCGTTAAGAATAAGCCTAAGACCAAGGGCAATGACAGTCTGGACGATTATGATTATGGCGAGGAAGATTCCGAGGAATGGGAAACCGAGGATGAAGAAGTCCTTGATACTGATGTTGAAGATATTGAGGCTGACGAAACTGAGGAAACTGAAAAGTAACAATCATGTGCAGACAGAAGGACGGAAAAAGTTTCCGTCCTTCTTCTCTGTTGTGCGCCTGGCGGCGCACGTTTCTAACGGGTGAAAGTCCTGAATCCACCTGGTAGCGGGAAGGATATAGCCGAAGGCAAGGGTGTTGCAGGTGACTGCAAATCTGAAGGAAGCCGGATGTGGGGAACGAACCCATGGGCAAACCTCTGGTCTGACGGACAGAAACCGTATAGAAGGCTGTACATGAGGGTAAGTCTGCAACACAAGATGAAGCCCGATAGCTACACGGAATCGTGTACAGTAAATGCGGCAGATAGATGGAGGGAAAGAAACGTGTGGTACCCAGGGAGGTCTGTACGGAATGCTCTGAAAGGAGTAACCATTGCCGAGAGGTAATGCTGAGCGTACAGAAGTCAGCAGAGGTCATAGTAGCTGTTTTCAGTGAAGGACCGAATCAATAGGAGTCTTTAGTACGACAGGGAAAGGAGGAATGGGCAGATGGGTACAGAAAACAGAGAAAGCTGCTCGCAAAGAGAGAGCGCGGAACGCAAAGGGTATGTGAGAGCGCACCGCTCATTCAACCGGATATGGAAGGAAAGAGACAGTGCAGAGCCAGACATCTTAAGTAAGATACTGAACAAGGAAAATCTGAACAGGGCTTACAAAAGAGTGAAGGCAAACAAGGGAGCGCCGGGAGTGGATGGAATGACCATTGAAGCGGCGTTACCATGGCTGAGGGAGAATAACTATGAACTGGTAGAGAGAATCAGGAAGGGGAAGTATACCCCATCTCCAGTCAGGCGTGTGGAGATTCCGAAGCCGGAGGGAGGGATACGAAAGCTTGGTATCCCCACCGTAATAGACCGTATCATCCAGCAGGCAATGCTTCAACAGCTCATGCCAATCTACGAACCATTGTTCTCGAAAGACAGCTTCGGCTATCGTCCGGGACGAGGAGCAAAAGACGCCATTCTCAGGATAAAGGAGTATATCGAACAGGGATACACGAGGGCAGTAGTTCTCGACTTATCGAAATACTTTGATACGCTGAACCATACGATACTGCTGAACCTGTTGAGGAAACAAGTAAAAGACGAAAGAGTGGTGCAGATGGTGAAGCGGTACCTGAAAAGTGGAGTGATGGAAAACGGTGTTGTGACAGAAACGAAGGAAGGCTCCCCGCAGGGAGGAAATCTATCCCCACTCTTAGCAAACGCGTATCTGAATGAGTTCGACTGGGAGTTCCACAGACGGGGCGTACCGTGTATCCGCTATGCAGACGACATCGTACTGCTGGCAAAGAGCGAACGGGCGGCAGAACGACTGCTGGAATCCAGCACGAAATATCTGGAGGCAAGGCTGAAACTGAGAGTGAATCGGGAAAAGAGCCGAACGGTCAGTGTGTTCGCAATCCAAAATTTTAAGTTCCTTGGTTTTTGTTTTGGGAAGAACGGAACAGGGACCTATATCCGTGTCCATGGAACGTCATGGAAGAAAGCCAAGGAGAAACTGCGCAGGCTTACTTCCCGGAGCAGGTGCGGGAGTATCATCCGAACCATGGAAAAGATAAAAGTCTACATGAGAGGATGGCTGAACTACTATGGGATAGCGGACATGAAGAAAAACATCGAAAGCCTGAATGGATGGTTGTACCGCCGGATACGGATGTGTATCTGGAAACAGTGGAAACTGCCCAAAACCAGAATGAGGAAACTCATAGGACTGGGAGTAGACAGCCATTATGCGGCAACAATAGCCTACGACCGCAAGGGATACTGGTTCAATGCCGGAAACAAGGCGGTCAACTGGGCATTAAGTAAAGAAAGACTGATAAACTGGGGCTTTTATGACTTAGCCGCAGTCTATCAGTCTCTGCACACCAACTATTGAAAGCGCCGTATACGAGAACCGTACGTACGGTGCTGTGAGAGGACGGCGGTTAATCACCGCCTCCTACTCGATTGATGTACTTCTACTACTCTCTCACCACTGGCATCAGAGTTAAAGAACTTCATTATAGATATATTTTGCTGTAAAACACCCCAATGATTTAATGAGAGGAGGAACCATCATGGCTCAGTATAAATTGGTAATCGCTGAAAAACCATCGGTTGCACAAAGTCTGGCTGCGGTGATCGGCGCAACTGCCCGTAAGGACGGGTATCTGGAAGGCGGTGGCTGGCGTGTTAGCTGGTGCGTGGGCCATCTGGCCGGTCTTGCAGATGCAGACAGCTATGACCCCAAGTACGCCAAGTGGCGATATGATGACCTGCCTATCCTACCGGAGCATTGGCAGATGGTAGTGGGAAAGGATAAGAAAAAGCAGTTTGATATTCTCAAAAAGCTGATGAACGCCCCGGATGTGACGGAGGTGGTAAACGCTTGCGATGCCGGACGCGAGGGCGAGCTGATTTTCCGCAGCGTCTATGAGCTGGCAGGCTGCCAAAAGCCGATGAAAAGGCTCTGGATTTCTTCGATGGAGGACTCCGCCATAAGGGAGGGCTTTGCAAACCTGCGCCCCGGTGCGGACTATGACGGACTTCGGGATGCTGCCCTCTGCCGTGCCAAGGCCGACTGGCTGGTGGGGATCAATGCCACAAGGCTTTTTTCTGTGCTGTATCACCGCACACTCAACATCGGGCGTGTTATGTCCCCAACGCTGGCACTCATTGTCCAGCGAGAAGCTGAGATCGACACCTTTAAGCCGGTTCCCTTTTATACCGTGGCGCTGGAGCTGCCCGGTCTTACCGTATCCGGGGAGCGCATGGCGGATAAGGCCGCTGCCGAGCAGCTGAAAGAAGCCTGTCAGGGTGCAGCTGTCACGATCAAAAAGGTGGAGCGCAAGGAAAAGTCCGAAAAGCCGCCTGCCCTCTATGACCTGACTACTCTGCAAAGAGATGCCAACCACCTGCTTGGATTTACAGCCCAGCAGACCCTGGACTATCTGCAAAGCCTGTATGAAAAGAAGCTCTGCACCTATCCCCGTACTGACAGCCGCTATCTGACCGGTGATATGGCAGACAGCCTGCCGGTGCTGGTCAATCTGGTTGCCAATGCTATGCCGTTTCGCAAAGGGATCGCCATTGCCTGTGATCCGCAG
>CABIYX010000028.1:5228-9117 GCA_902363045.1 Clostridiales bacterium | reverse complement strand
AGGACGCTTACCGTGCCAAAATGAAGGATGCAAAGCCGAAAAAAGATGGCGCAGAGAAAGCCCTGCCGGAGCTGACCGAAGGACAGACCCTTTCGGTTGCTGCTGCAATCGTCAAAGAAGGCAAAAGCAGTCCACCCCAGCACTTTACGGAGGACACCCTATTGTCCGCGATGGAGACTGCCGGAAAAGAGGATATGCCGGAGGATTCCGAACGAAAGGGACTGGGAACACCGGCCACCCGTGCCGGTATTTTGGAAAAGCTGGTATCTGCCGGTTTTCTGGAACGAAAAAAGAGCAGGAAAACGGTGCAGCTTCTCCCTTCCCACGATGCAGTTTCCCTTATCACCGTTCTGCCGGAACAGCTGCAATCGCCGCTTTTGACTGCCGAGTGGGAGTACCGCCTGGGCGAGATCGAGCGCGGGCAGCTTGCCCCGGAGGAGTTTCTGGATGGGATCAGCACCATGCTGGGAGACCTGGTGGGGACTTATCAGGTCATCAAGGGAACCGAGTACCTGTTCACTCCGCCCCGTGAGGTGGTGGGCAAATGCCCTCGCTGCGGCGGTGAAGTTGCAGAACTGCAAAAAGGCTTCTTCTGTCAGAATGATTCTTGCAAATTTGCAATCTGGAAAAACAACAAATGGTGGGCTGCCAAGAAAAAACAGCCGACCAAGGCTGTGGTGTCTGCACTGCTGAAAGATGGCCGTGTCCGTGTAACGGGCCTATATTCGGAGAAAACCGGCAAGACCTACGATGCCACTGTGGTTTTGGAGGACGATGGACAGTACGCCAACTTCAAGCTGGAATTTGACCAGCGGAAAGGAGGCAGCCGATGAAGCTCTCTTTAGTGGAACGGGAAACCATTCTCCTCTATAACCAGGCAGAACCAATGGCTGAGGTCTACACCCACGATCCCCGTCTGATGGAGAAGCTGGAACTGCTGGCAAAAAAGCACCCCGACCAAATCACCCGAAAGGACGCCCATAACTTTACCGTCCCCAAGCGGTGTGTATCAGTCAGGGAGCCATACAGCGCAGAGCGCCGCAAAGCTGCCAGTGAGCGTGCGAAAGCTGCCGGATACCAGCCCCCTGTGAGAAAGTCCAGCAGTTAAAGGCACATGGCAGAGAATGTATTTGAAGCAGTCAAGCAGTCGGTCAGAACCAGAGAAGCGGCAGAGTTTTATGGGATAAAGGTCAGTCGAAATGGCATGGCCTGCTGTCCCTTTCACGATGATAAGAACCCCAGCATGAAGGTAGACCAGCGGTTCCACTGCTTTGGCTGCGGTGCAGATGGGGATGTGATCGACTTTACTGCAAAGCTCTTTGACCTCTCCCCAAAAGAAGCGGCGGAGAAACTGGCACAGGACTTTGGACTGATCTATGACAGTCAGGCCCCTCCCCGCAGGAGGTATGTCCGGCAGAAAACCGAGGCACAAAAGTTTCGGGAGGACCGGCAGCAGTGTTATCGCGTACTGTCCGATTACTACTATCTGCTGAAAAAATGGGAGGCCGACAATTCTCCCCGTACACCGGAGGAAGAACCGCACCCCCATTTTGTGGAAGCGATCCAGAAGAAAACCTATGTAGAGTACCTGCTGGACCTTTTTCTTTATGAAAGTGAAGAAGAACAAAAGGCATGGATTGCAGAACACACAGCAGAAATCACACACTTGGAAAGGAGATTGAAAATCATGGCTGAGAACAAACCCACCAACCGAGAGCGGCTAAGGGAAATCACAGATGGCATCGAGCAGGGTATCAAAGAACTGTTTGAGAGCGAAAAGTATATGCGCTATCTGTCCGTTATGTCCCGCTTCCACCGCTATTCGGTAAACAACACCATGCTCATCTATATGCAGAAGCCGGACGCCACTTTGGTGGCCGGATACAATAAGTGGAAAGACCAGTTTGAGCGTCATGTAAAAAAGGGCGAGCATGGCATTACCATCATCGCCCCTACACCGTACAAAAAGAAAATCGAGGAGCAGAAGCTAGACCCGGATACCAAGGCTCCGATTCTGGATAAAGACGGAAAGATTGTCACAGAGGAAAAAGAAATCGAGATCCCTATGTTCCGCCCAGTCAAGGTCTTTGATGTGAGCCAGACCGATGGGAAAGCTTTGCCGGAGCTTGCTTCCTCCCTTTCCGGCAATGTGCCAAATTATGAGGCATTCATGGAGGCCCTGCGCCGCAGCGCGCCGGTGCCGATCACTTTTGAAGCAATGGCCGCCGATACGGACGGCTATTTTTCTGCCGATCATCAGAAAATCGCCATTCGTCAGGGCATGAGCGAGGTGCAGACGGTTTCGGCCACAGTCCACGAGATTGCCCACAGCAAGCTCCATGACCCTAAAAAATATGAAGTGCTACCGTCATGGAAGGTTGTGCTGGAGAGTGAAGGTGGAACCAAGCATGATTTCAAGCTGGATTTTACCACAGAAAGAGAAGCTGAACAGTTTGCTTCTGATATGGATTGGCGCTATGTGGACGAAAATCAGTTTGAATGGCGTCTTGCAGTTGAGGAAGATCCAACCGCAGAAAAACAGGCAATCAAAAATCGTCACACGGAGGAAGTAGAGGCTGAAAGCATCTCCTATGCGGTCTGCAAGTATTTTGGCATCGAGACCGGAGAAAACAGCTTCGGCTATATTGCAAGCTGGAGTCAGGGCAAGGAACTGAAAGAACTGAGAGCCAGTTTGGAGACCATCAACAAGACCTCCGGCACTTTGATCTCTGACATTGAGCGCCACTATAAGGAAATCTGCAAAGAGCGTGGAATTGACCCCAATGCAAAGGCAGAGCCGGAAACCGCCACGATAGAGCAGCCGACCGGCAATCTAACCTACTATGTAGCAGAGTGCATGGAGTTTCCAAACCTCGGAGAATACCACGATAACCTGTCTTTGGAGGAAGCGATCCGCATTTATCAGGAGATTCCGGCAGAGCGAATGAACGGGATCAAAGGAATTGGTTTTGAGCTGAAAGACGGAAGCGACTATGAAGGACCGTTTCCGATTTTGACCGGGCAGACCATTGACCTGGATACCATCCAGGCAATCGACTATTACCATGATAATCCTCTGGTGCAAAAAGCGGTAAAGGAACTGGCTGCGGCAATGCCGGAAATGGAGGTGCTGGGGGCGGACGCCAACCAGCAGGAGGCTTTGTTTCTGATCGACGATGCCACCTATCTTCATATCCAGCCCTGTGACAGCGGATGGGACTACACCCTTTACGATGCCGCATCCATGAAAGAGATGGATGGCGGTCAGCTGGATATGCCGGAACTTTCCCGCATGAAGGCAGTTCTCCAGATTTGTGATGACAACGATCTGGACAGCACTTCGCTTAAACACGCTCCCCTGTCTATGATCGAGACCTTGCAGGAAGCGGCCTATCAGCAGATGCCGGCAGAGGTCCGTCAGATGACTGCTTCTTCCCAGCTGCCGGAGGCACAGGAGCAGGCGCTGGATGAATACCCCATGCCCGATGAGCAGGTCTCCACACCGGATATGCAGGAATACGGATACTCCTATGATGGGATGCTCCCTGTTACCAGAGAACGGGCGCTGGAACTGGATGCCGCCGGTTTGACTGTCTATGTGCTGCATGAGGACAATACGGAGAGCATGGTGTTTGACCCACAGGAGATCATGGAGCATGGCGGTCTTTGCGGTGTGGACCGTGAGGAATGGGAGAAAAGCCCTCAGTTCCATGAAAAGGTCATGGATCGTCAGGAACATCAGCAGGAACGAGAACAGGCATTTATCTCCCAGAATAGAGATTGCTTTGCTATCTATCAGGTGAGCCGTGACGATCCGCAGAATGTGCGCTTTATGAATCTGGACTGGCTAAAGTCCCATGATATTTCCATAGACCGCAGCAATTATGAC
>CABIYX010000028.1:0-4927 GCA_902363045.1 Clostridiales bacterium | reverse complement strand
ATTACGGCATGATCGACGGTATCATCAACAATGGCACAAAAGAGCCTACGGTGGCAGAGCTGGAACAGCAGGCCCGAAGCGGTCAGCCCATTTCCCTGATGGACTTGGCTGATGCCGTTCATCGGGAGGAACGGGAAAAGAAAAAGTCCGTTGTGGATCAGCTGAAAAGCCAGCCCAAAGCAGAACACAAAAAGACAGCACCCAAAAAGAGTGCGGAAAGGGAGATTTGATATGGGAAACTTTACTTTTGAGGAAATGAACCTGATGTGCATTTACAATACCGGCAACCGCACCGGATTGATCGACAGCCTGCGTGAGATGCGCGGCGAGCTATCACCGGAGGAAACGGAACTGAGGGAGCTAACTGACAGCGCCCTTACGAAGCTCTGTGCGATGACCGACGAGGACTTTGCCCAGCTGGAGCTGTACCCGGATTTTGACCAGTAAACACCATAACCGCAGGGATGGGGTGGCAATTTGCCACCCCACCTCTTTACCCCAAAACCGAAAGGAGGACAGAACACCATGCCAACCAAAGCTGAACTATATGCACAGATGGCGGACAAGGTGGCAACGCAGCTCACGGGGAGCTGGCAGGAATGGGCAGGGTTTCTCACCACTGCTTCCCGACTTTACAAATACCCGTTCCATGAACAGCTGATGATCTACGCCCAGCGACCGGACGCCACCGCCTGTGCAGAGTACGATTTGTGGAATGAAAAGATGGGCCGGTATGTAAGGCGCGGTTCCAAGGGGATCGCGCTGGTGGACGATTCTGGGGACAGGCCCCGCCTGCGCTATGTCTTTGACATTTCAGACACCGGAACCCGTGAACATTCCCGCACTCCCTGGCTGTGGCAGCTGGAGGAGCGCCATCTGGATTCGGTGCAGGCCATGCTGGAGCGCACCTATGATGTTTCCGGTGGTGACCTTGCCGGACAGCTCACTGAGGTAGCCGGAAAACTGGCTGAGGAATACTGGACGGAGCATCAGCAGGACTTCTTCTATATCGTTGACGATTCCTTTTTGGAGGAATATGATGAGTATAACATCGGAGTGCAGTTCAAGGCAGCCGCCACCGTCAGCATCACTTACGCTTTGATGTCCCGCTGCGGACTGGAGCCGGAACGCTACTTCGACCACGAAGATTTCATGGCGATCTTTGATTTCAACACCCCGTCCACCATCGGGGCGCTGGGAACAGCGGTCAGCCAGATCAACCAGCAGGTGCTGCGGCAGATCGGCGTCACCGTCCGAAATGCAGAGCGCGAAGCCAACCAAGAAAGGAGCAAACAAGATGAACAATCCCATGACCTATATCCAGAACGGAGACTATCTGGTTCCCGACCTGAAGCTGAGCCAGCAGCCGGAGAAACCCCTGGGCAAGTACGGAAGGATGAGGAAAACCTACCTGAAGGAACACCGTCCCATCCTCTACAACCAGATGTTGCTGAGCGAGAAGCTGTACCCGCACCTTCTGGAGATCGACGAGACCGCCCAGAACAGACTGGAGCAGATGATGCCCCAGCTGGCGAAGGAAGCGGGAGCCACCGAGGAACTGAAAGCCAGCGATCCCATGAAGTGGGTGGGGCTGATGAACACCTGCAAAGCCCAAGCCGAGGAGATCCTGATGGCGGAGCTTATCAACAGCTGACCCTAAACCTGTTCCTCTCCGAAGCGGAACAGATCCAATCCATAGATGAAGCAGAGAATGTAGCGCATACATCCTCTGCTTTTTCTTTTGCCCAAAATGACATCGACCATGTGCTGCGTTTGGGCGGCAATACAGACCGTCAGAGGGAGCGTGTGGTTGCAGCCTTTGAAAAGCAGAAAACCACTGCTGAGATTGCCGAGATACTGAAAACGCTGTACCACGGCGGCAACGGCCTTGGCAGTGTGAGCGCATGGTATGCCGAGGATGGTATCCATCTTTCCCATGGGAAGTCTGTCCGTTATGACAGGTCTGCCCAGGTCATTTCCTGGGAGAGCGCCGCAGAGCGTATCGGGGAACTTTTGGAGAGCGGCCAGTTTGCCTCCAATGTGGAGCTTACAGAAGCGGCAGGCTATGAACGCTCCCTCCTTGCCACAAAGTTCTGGAACCTATATCACGATCTCAGTGAGGACGCCAGAGAAGCCGGATATTTGTCCTGCCTGTCAGAGATCAAAGGCAATGGGTTCCCGGAGGAGACCCGCCGCCTGACGGAGCAGCTGAGTGACCCGGCTTTCCGCCAGACCCTCAAGGAAGAATACGCCGCCTTCTGGACTGCCTATCAGCAGGACCGTGACCTGTTGCGTTTTCACTATCACAGACCAAGGGAGATCTGGGAGAACTTGAAGGACCTTGACCTGCCACGCAGGACCTTTTCTTCAGACCTTTCCCAAGTGCCAACCGTTCAGCACTTCATTACCGAGGATGAGATCGACGCCGCCATGACCGGCGGTAGTAGTTTCGTCGGTGGAAAAGGCCGTATCTATGCGTTCTTCATGGAAAACCACACGGACAAGGAAAAAGTGAGATTCCTCAAAGATGAGTATGGCATTGGCGGACGCTCTCATGCCCTGTCCGGCGCAACACACAGCGGCGAAGATCACGATGGGAAAGGACTGCACTATAAAAAGCAGGACTGCCCGGATGTTCACTTGAACTGGGAAAATGTTGCCAAGCGCATTACCTCTCTTGTTCAGAAAGGCCGCTATCTTACCGAACAGGAACAGGCGCAGTATGACAAAATCCAGGCTGAAAAGGAACTGGCAGAAGAAGATGCTATCCAAGCCCAGCAGACGGAGGTGGAGGAAGAAACTCCAAAGCCTACCCTTCGGGAGCAGTTTGAGCAGTATAAGCCTGTGGTAACTGCCGCTATTTCCGAGGATACCGCATATCGCAATGCCTGCGGGCATTCCGACCATGAAAATGTTGTCATCGAGGGCAATGCTGCTGTGCGCCGTGTGGTCCTTGGTTCTAAGGATATGGAGCTGATCCGCCTCTATTCGGATGTGCCGGAGTTCCGCCAGCGTCTGCACCGGGAAGTGATCGACGAAACCTATCCAAAGCTCCATGAGCTTCTGCGCCCTCTTTCTCAGGAAGATATTGATACTGCCCTTTGTGCATGGAACGGCAATATCGAGAGTAAACACGCTGTCGTCCGCTATATGAAAGACCATGCAAGGGAGAAAGATACCGCCTCATGGCTGGCTCAGGAATACGGCGGCAGCAACAGCCTGTTCGTTGTCCGTGCCGGAAGCCCGGAGGAAACGCAGCTGCCCTGGCCGAAGGTACAACGCAGGATTGCCCAGCTTATTCAGGAGGACCGATTCTATACCGAAGAAGAACAGGACAGTTTTGACAACATCGACCCCATCGCCATCCGGGAAGCCCTGGAAGAAAGAGGGATCGTCAACGGCCAGGTGGCAGACCCGGAAAAACTGGACAATGACCCGTTTATCCAGCGGGTGATGTCTGATGCAGAGCAGATCGCAGCTGCCGAGATAGAGCAGACTTCCGAAGTTTCCATTTCCGATGAGGAATATGATGCCGTTCGCCGCCCAACTCCGCAAAGAACCTCCTATGACCCTGCCGCCCCGGTTTATGCCGTGGGCGATACCGTGTATATCGAGGATGACGCCTATCAGATCACCGAGCTGCGGGATGATACCGTGCAGCTTCTGCCCACCGGTATGGTATATCCCATCTACCGTGCAGAGCGTAAAGAACAGTTCGAGCAGCTGCTTCGGGCAGACCGCCGCAATGCTTACTATACCGAGTTTCTTCCCATTGACCCGGACAAGGCAGATCAGGACCTGCGGGATGTATTGGTCCATGGACTGATGGATGAAGCAGATAAAAAACAGGTTTCCACGCTGCTGCAATCCGGCAGGAGCAACAACGAGATCGCCTACTGGCTGAGTAGAGCCTATTCCGGTGAAATCGAGACGCTGAATCTGGAGACCGGCGATACTGCCGATTACCGTACCACGGCACAGGGCATGGAGCTGGAAGTCCTGGACGCAGAGGAAAAGCGTCTGGCTGTGCTGTATTTTCGCTGGGATGAGGTTGCGCCTTTGCTGCGCGGAATGTATGCCCGTCAGCTGGATGGCTTTGGACAGGAACGCCCCGAACCGGCTGCCGAATCCCCGACTTTCCATTCCGAGACCGTGGCCGTCTATCCGGGCGACAAGAACAATCTGCCTTATGATGTGGTGGTGGAACGGCTGCATATCGAGGAGCCAGAGCCACCAGCTCCTGTGACTGAGCCGGAGAAAACCTTTGAGGAAGTGTTGGACGAACACCCGGTTTCCATTCAGGTCAATGGCCAGTGGCAGACCTTCTCCAATGTCAAAGCTGCCGAGGAAGCCTCCTATGAGGAATACAAGGCTAACCTGCGCCGCAATGCACAAAACTTCCGTATTACCGATGAGCATTTGGGTGAAGGCGGTCCGAAAGCCAAGTTCCAGGCAAATATCAATGCCATTCGTTTGCTGAAAGAGCTGGAAGTTGCCGGACAGCAGGCAAGCCCCGAACAGCAGGAAGTCCTATCCTGCTATGTGGGCTGGGGTGGCCTTGCCGATGCCTTTGACCCGGAAAAACCGACATGGGCTTCCGAGTATGCCCAGCTGAAAGAGCTGCTGACCCCGGAGGAATATGCCGCCGCCAGAAGCTCCACCCTCAACGCCCACTACACCAGCCCTACGGTCATTCAGGCCATCTATGAAGCGGTGGGCCGTATGGGATTTGAGACCGGAAATATTCTGGAGCCATCTATGGGTGTGGGCAATTTCTTCGGTATGCTGCCGGAGGAAATGCGAAACAGCCGTCTGTACGGCGTGGAGCTGGACCCTGTTTCCGGGCGCATCGCAAAGCAGCTCTATCCCAAGGCGGACATCACAGTAGGCGGCTTTGAGACCACCGACAGGCGTGACTTCTTTGACC
>CABIYX010000027.1:0-46322 GCA_902363045.1 Clostridiales bacterium | reverse complement strand
CCCCATTTCTGATGGAGCGGGGATCTTGTTCGTATCAAGAAACTATGGTATAGCATCTGTGCCTCAGTTTCTCATTGTCATTCCTGTAAAAAGACGCTCACACGGTTTTTTTGCGCTTTCTTCCAACGCCGGTCATAATGCTCAGGAAGAAAATGATCAGCAGGCCCCAGCAGTGGAAGTTATAGGGCAGGAAATCCAGGAAGGAGAAGGTCGCGGGCACGCCGGCCACGCCGGTCGCCACGCCGGTGATGACCAGCGCGGGATTGCCGTGGGGGATCAGCCCGTTCGTACCGCAGGCGGTGGCGTCCAGGATGTTCGCGCTGCGGCTGTGGTCGGCCTCGTCCTTGTAGTCATCCATCAGGGTCCGAACAAAGGGTCCGGTGAAGATGATGGTATTGGTGGAGCTGTGGGTCGCCACGACGCCGAAGATCGCCATAAAATACGCGATCAGCTCCGCGCTGCGAATGGACTTGCACTTCGTGATGATCCAAGAGGCAAAGGCGTCCATGGCTCCGCTCTTGGTGGGGATCTGGATCATCATCACGATCAGGCAGGAGACGATGGCCACATTGGCCATGCTGCCCATGCCAGAGGCGATCGGGCTGTCATCACTGAACAGCACAGCGGGATCCAGAACGCCCAGGACCAGACTGAAGAAAATGACCAGCGCGTTGGAGAGGAGCAGCGCGGAGACCAATCCCCAGCCCTTGTACATCAGCAGGACCAGGACCACAGGGACCAGCAGGAACACCAGGGACTTGGCGGAGGAGGGATCCGCCTCGATGGCCGCGCTTCCCCCCGCCGACTGGGACAGGCCGATCACAATGTAGAGGATGCCGGAAATAATGCCCACAGTCATAGAATAGGGCAGACGGGTCCGCACCGCCTCCTGCACCGTGACGCCCTGGGTCTGGGAGGAGGCAATGGTCGTATCAGAGATAGGCGCGAGGTTGTCGCCGAAGATGGAGCCGCTGATCACCGCGCCGCACATCAGGCCCATATCAATGCCCAGCTCCCCCGCCAGGGGACACATTACCGCGGAAACGGCGGTCACCGTACCGGTGGAGGTCCCGCAGGCAGTAGAGATCACCACGCAGATCAAAAATGCCACCACGGGGATAAAGCCGGTATTGACATGAAGCTCGGCCACCACCCAGATCAGCGCCTGGATCAGGCCGCTGGTCTTCAGCAGAGAAGACAACAGGCCGGCCATAAAGAAGGCCACACAGATCACACAGAACATAGATTCCCGCAAGCCGGCCAGCATCTCTTCGCCATACGCCTTGCGGTCCTTTGCCAGAACCAAACCCAAGACCAGGGTGAAAAACAGCGCCACCATCATGCTCTTGGTTCCGCCTCCGCGGCCCAGGAGCAGATACATAATACCCAGAATCGCTACGACCACGCACAGCCAAGCGCTGACGTGCCCGCCATAATAGCTGACCGCGTACTCTTTCTTATTCTCCATTGTTGCGCTCTTCCTTTCCAGCTGATTGCTTAGTGAAGCGCTGCCAGTGCCTGTTCCATCCGGTCCAGCGCTTTTTCCAGGTTCTCCATCGAATTGGAGTAGGAGATCCGGATCTTACCGGGAACGTTATATGCCTCGCCGGGGACTGTGGAGATCAACGCCTCATCTAGCAGATACTGGCACAGCTCCACCGCCGTCTCGATCTTCCGTCCGCCGAAGCTCTTGCCCAGATAGGGCTGTACATCGGGGTACACATAGAAGGCGCCTTTGACGTCGGGACAGGTGATCCCCGGGATCTTGTTCAGCCGGTCCACCACATAGTCCTTACGCCGCTTGAACTCCTCCACCATGACCTCCAGGTCGTGCTGAGGACCTCTCAGCGCCTCCACCGCCGCCTTCTGGGAGATGGCGCTGGTGGCGGAGGTGGTTTGACTCTGCACCGCCATGATCCCCTTGACCACGTCGGCCCGGGCGGCGGCATAGCCGATTCTCCAGCCGGTCATGGCGTAGGCCTTGGAAAAGCCGTTCACTGTGACCGTCCGGTCCTTGACCTCCTGAGAGATGGACGCCACACTGAAATGCTTCGCTCCGTCATAGACCAGCTTCTCATAGATCTCGTCGGCCACGATGAAGAAATCGTGCGCCACAGCCAGCGCCGCCAGCTTTCTCAGGCTCTCCTCACTGTATACCGCCCCCGTGGGGTTGTTGGGGGTGCAGATGATGATGGCCTTGGTCCTGGGGGTGATGGCCTGCTCGATGGCGTCCAGATCCAGCTCATAGTTGTCCTCCCGCACTGGGACGAACACCGGTGTCGCACCGGCCAGACGGATCATTTCGGTATAGCTTACCCAGCAGGGGATGGGCAGCAGTACCTCATCCCCGGGGCCTGCAATGACCATCATCGCGCTGGCGATGGCCTGCTTGGCGCCCACCGCCGTGGTCACCTCGTTCAGCACGTACTCTACGCCGTTGTCCTCTTTCAGCTTCTTCACGATCTCCTGGCGCAGCTCCAGGATCCCGTTGCCAGGGGTATACTTGGTAAAGTTGTCCGCGATGGCCTTCATGCCAGCTACTTTGATGTAATCAGGGGTCCCAAAATCGGGCTCCCCCACGTTCAGGGAAATAATGTCCTTTCCCTGGCGCTTCAGTTCCGCCACCTTGGCGATCAGCGCCGAGGTGGGTGAGCCGCTGAATTTGCTCATACGTTCCGCAAGTGTGGTTGCCATAGTTCACGATTCCTTTCCATCATGTTCTGCCTGAACGAAGAAATATTTGATGGGATCCTCTGCTTATTCCCCGTACATCCCGTCAATAAACTCCGTCTTTTTCTCCTCCAGCTTCTTCCGCACCCAGGCCCGGTTGGAGGTCCCGTTCCGGGCCGCTTCCACCTTGGCGGCGTCCTGCTCATGGAACTTTTTAGCCGCTTCCAGCACCTCAGGAGCATCCTTCAGGGGCACCACGATGATCCCGTCGGCGTCCGCCACGATGATGTCGCCGGGGTGAACGCTGATGCCGCCGCAGGCGATGGGGACGTTGACCTCTCCCGGCCCCTCCTTGTGGGGGCCGCCGGGGGTGGAGCCCGTGGCGTACACCGGCAGATCCATCTCCTGCAGGGCGTCCACGTCACGGACCGGGCCGTCGATCACCAGCCCGCCCAGCTTCTTCTGGTACTTGGCATAGGTGAACATGATCTCCCCCATAATGGAGCGGGTGGTGTCCTCGTCATTGGACAGCACAATGACGTCTCCTGGCTGGGCCATATCCAGGGCCTGGTGGAGAAATAGATTATCCCCCGCCCGCGCCTTGACGGTCAGGGCCGGACCCACCATGATCCCCTGAAACCCACTCATCAGCCGGATCCTGGGATTCATGGCACAGGAGCGGCCCATAGTGTCCGCGATATTGGCCGCCGGGAGACCGGCAAAGCCGTCCAGCAGCTCTTGGCTGGGCATGGGACGCCTCAAAAACACACGATTTCCGATGGACATTTCTTTTTCCTTCTTTCTGCTCTGGAGTGTTGTTGTTGAACTGTCCTCATTTTAATTTATTGAAGAATATTTGTCAACAACGATGTGGTGTTTAGAATATTTTTCTGCATAATAGACAACACAAAAAATCCCACCTGCCGGTTTTTCAACACCAGCAGATGGGATCCTGTTTATTTCATCCTATTTTTCAATTTACCGCAACTTTTTGAAGTCTCTGGTCATAATGACCGCGTCCTCCCTGGGCTTGGAGTAATAGTTCTTTCGGCGGCCCGCCTCCTCAAAGCCATGCTTGCGGTACAGGGCCAACGCCGGTTCGTTGGAGGCCCGCACCTCCAACGTAAGGAAGGCCAGATTGGCCGCTCCGAACCGGCAGAACACATCCAGCAGCTCGTCCGCCACGCCGTGGCGGCGGGCGTTGGGGTCCACAGCGATGTTATCGATGTAGCCCTCGTCCAGCACCACATGGAGGCCCGCGTAGCCCAGCAGGCCCCCGTCCTCCGATTCCGCCACGATAAAGCTGGCCTGGGCGTCGAAAAGCGCCTCGGTCAGCATGGCCTCACTCCAGGGGGTGGAGAAGCACTCCCGTTCCAGTTCCGCGATCTGACCGACATGGCTGCGGTCCATAGGCACAATGGTATATTCCATAATGACTCCTTTTTCAAGATTTCTTAATAATTTCCGCCTTGTCTTTTCCCTTTCAATCCGGTACAATGGATGGACAATCGGTATGCTGTCCCCTTGATTATATCCGGACAGACTCCCTTTGACAAGCCGTCTTTCGCCGTCCGCGCGCCGCCGCGGCCGGCGTCCGCCAGAAAGGAATTCCTGATGAAAAAACTTTTCTCCCTCCTGCTCTCCGCCGCGCTCCTGTCCGGCCTGCTGGTCACCGGAGCGGCGGCCGCCACCCTCCAGAGCAACCAGGCCGTTTACCAGCTCTCCCAGGACCCTCTGGGCACCGAGCCCTTCTCCTATTCCGCGACCGAGACTCACTCCGCCACCCTGGTCCCCGTGGGGACCGCCATCCAGAGCGAGGGGGACGGGCTGCTGCTGGTGGAGGTGTTCCTCTACCACGAGGCGGAGAAGCACTGGAGCCTGGACTCCATGCTCTCCGGACAGAGCCAGCTCACCATCCGGGATGGGGACCACATCTACCATATCTCCACCATGGACCCCAGCAGCTCTGAGCCCAACGCCGTCCTTGACCGGGGCATCTGGGTCAAGGGGCAGAGCACCGGCGAGGTCCAGCCTGTCACCATCACCGGGGAGCCGGTGGACGATTGGGCTGCCAATCTGGTCAACGAGGCCATCGCCAAGGACCTCTTGCCCGCCCACCTGAAGGGACAGGACCTGCGGGAGCCCATCACCCGCACCCAATTTGCCGCCCTGTCGGTCCGCCTGTACGAGGCCATGAGCGGTCAGACTGTTCCCGCCTTCACAGGGACCAACCCCTTCACCGACACCACCGACTCCGAAGTGCTCAAGGCCTACTCCATGGGCTTTACCTCCGGTGTGAGCAGCACCTCCTTCGGCGCCGGGACCCAGCTGAACCGGGAGCAGGCGGCCACCATGCTCTCCGCCGTCTACCGGAAGCTGGGCGGGACCATCCCGCCTCAGGAGACCGCCCCCTTCTCTGACCGCGGCTCCATCTCCGCCTGGGCCAGAGACAGCGTGTGCTTCGCGGCCTCCAAGGGCGTCATCTCCGGCTATGAGGACGGCCGCTTCGGTCCGAAGGACCCCGCCCAGCGGCAGGCCTGCCTCATTATGGCCCTGCGGATGCAGCAGAAGCTGGGCGGCAGCGCCGCCATCTGAGCGTCACCGCAGGATCTTCACAACACAGGGGCTCCGGATCACTCCGGAGCCCCTGCTTTGTTCTGATGACAGGCTCAGTGGGACTCCGCCCAGGAGCGGCCCGCATGGGTCTCCGCCAGCAGAGGGACAGACAGGGCGGCAACGCCCTCCATCTCCTCCTCCACCAGCCTGCTGACCGCCTCCGCCTCCGATTCCGGACACTCCACGATCAGCTCATCGTGGACCTGAAGGACCAGGCGGCCCTCCAGCCCCTCCGCCTTCAGGCGGTCCCGCACCCGGATCATGGCCAGCTTGATGATGTCGGCCGCGGTGCCCTGGATGGGGGCGTTCAGAGCCACCCGCTCGCCGAAGGAGCGGGTGTTGAAGTTGGAGGACTTCAGCTCCGGCACCCAGCGGCGGCGTCCGTACAGGGTGGAGACAAAGCCCTGCTCCCTGGCCTGCTCCACCACCGCGTCCATATAGGCCCGCACCCCGGCGTAGTGGGCAAAATACTTGTCCATATACTCCTTGGCCTCGGCCACCGTGACCCCAATGTCCTGGGACAGAGAGAATGGGGAGATGCCGTACACGATGCCGAAGTTCACCGCCTTGGCGCTGCGGCGCATGAGGGGGGTGACCTCCGACCGCGCCACGCCGAACACCTGGGCGGCGGTGATGGTATGGATGTCCTCTCCGCTTCGGAAGCCGTCGATCATGGCCTGGTCCTTGGCGATATGGGCCAGCAGCCGCAGCTCGATCTGGGAGTAGTCCGCATCCACCAGCACCTTCCCCGCCGGGGCCACAAACATCTTCCGCAGCTCCGCCCCCAGTTCCGTGCGGACGGGGATATTTTGAAGGTTCGGCTCTGTGGAGCTGAGCCGTCCGGTGGCAGTGACGGTGTTCTGGAAGGAGGTGTGGATCCGTCCGTCCGGAGCGATCACCTTGCCCAGCCCGTCGGCATAGGTGGATTTCAGCTTGGTGAGCTGGCGGTACTCCAGGATCTCCTCCATGATGGGGTGCTGTCCCCGCAGCTTCTCCAGCACCTCCGCGTTGGTGGACCACCCTGTTTTGGTCTTTTTCACCGGCGGCAGGCCCAGGCGTTCAAAGAGGATCTGCCCCAGCTGCTGGGTGGAATTGATGTTGAAGGTATCCTCTCCGGCCAGGGCATAGATCCTGGCCTGGACCTGCCCGATCCGTTCAGACAGCATCTCTCCGAACTGCACCAGGGCGCCCCGGTCCACCAGAACCCCTTCCCGCTCCATCTCCGCCAGCACAGAGCAGAGGGGCAGTTCAATCTGCTGGTACAATTCAAATAAATCCAGTTCCTCCAGCCTCCTGGTGAGGGTGGCGCGCAGGGCTCCAATCAGAACTGCGTGGGCAGTCAGGGCAGCAGCGGGGACCGCCGGATCGGCCAGAGGGCCAAAGGCCCCCTCGTCCAGATAGTCGGCCGCCCTGGGAGGCTGGAAGTTGAAATAGGTGAGTCCCAGCTTCTCCAATTCATAGCTTCCGTCCGTGGGGGCCAGCAGATAGGCGGCCACCTCGGTGTCAAACCCGAAGCCTTCGGGGGTGATCCCCTCCGCCAGCAGGGTCCGCCACAGGGCCTTCAGCCCGTGTACGGCCTTGTGGATGCGTCCGTCACAGAACAGGGTCCGCAGAAGGTTGTTGTGGCAGTCCCACTTGTCGGCAAAAAACAGGGCGGCGCGGCGTTCTCCTTCCGGCTCCTCCCACGCCACACACACCACATCCAGGGAGGGCAGGGCCAGCACGCTCACCCAGTCCCGCTCCCGCCAAAGGGCCAGCAGCTCCTCCATCCGCTCCCGGCTGTCCACCGTCTCACTGGCGCAGGAGCAGTCAAAGCTCTCGGCGGTCACCCGCTCTCCCTGGGGGGCGGTGAGGCCATATTTATCGATCAGCTTGGCAAACTCCAGGTCCAGAAACAGCTGGTACAGGGCATCGTTGTCAGGCTCCCGGCGCAGGTTCCGCTCCGGATCGAAGTCAATGGGGGCGTCGGTGTGGATGGTGGCCAGGTCATAGGACATTCGGGCCATCTCCTCCCCCTCCGCCAGCTTTTTCACCACACCGGGCTTGGCCGGGGTCCCGGGGGCCATCTCCGGGGCGGGCATGGCGGCATACAGGGCGTCGATGGAATGATACCGCTGGACCAGGGCCATGGCGGTCTTTTCCCCCACCCCCTTGACCCCGGGGATATTGTCGGAGCTGTCCCCCATCAGGGCCTTCAGGTCCACAATATGGATGGGATCGAAGCCGTACTGCTCCCGGAAGGCGTCCGGGGTCATATCCTTGGTGGTGGTGCGGCCCATGCGGGTGGACACCAGCTTGACGGTGGTGGTATCGGTGACCAGCTGGAGAGAGTCCTTGTCCCCGGTGACGATCACCGTCGCCCAGCCGGCGGCGGCGTCCTTTACCGAGATGGTGCCGATGAGATCATCGGCCTCCCAGCCGTCCAGCTCGTACATGGGGACGTTCATGGCCGCCAGCACCTCCTTCAGCAGAGGCATCTGACTGGCCAGCTCGTCGGGCATCCCCTTCCGCTGGGCCTTATAGCCCTCATAGGCCAGATGCCGGAAGGTGGGAGCCTTCCGGTCAAAGGTGACGCACAGGGCGTCCGGCCGCTCCTCCTCCAGCAGCTTATTCAAAATATTCAAAAACCCCAGGATCGCGTTGGTGGGCTGTCCCGTCCGGGTGGTGAGATTCTGGCTCACCCCATAAAAGGCCCGGTTGACAATGGAGTTTCCGTCCAGGACCATCAGCTTTTTCATGTGGGTCTCCTCCCATTCCGCCGCGCGCGGCAAGATCATATCCACCATAGTATATCAGCTTTCCCAAGGCCGGGCAAGAAAAACCGGGGGCCGCGGTTTTGTGCGGTTGTAGGAGTACAATACATATTGGACAGTTGAATAAAAAGGGATGAAGGATAAGGTCTCATCGGTTATAGTTGAAGTTGCGAGCAACAACCGCACGAGAGGAGACCAAATCCTTCATGAACAAGAGTATGACACAGGACATGGCGTATCGGCAATCCCTGATGAAATACGCAGAGAAATACGGCGTCAGCCGTGCCAGCCGGAAATACAACAAGAGCCGCTCGTACATCTACTTTTGGAAGGCCCGCTGGAACGGTACAATCGACTCCCTGTCCTGTCAGTCCAGGCGGCCCCACAGCCATCCCAACCAGCACACAGAAGCAGAACTCAAACTTATCCGGGATATGCGCCGCTGTAACCCTGGTCTTGGGATGGCACCTAGGCTGTTGCAAAACACGCTTTTCAGTCTAAAAGAAAAATATATATTAAAAATCTCTATTATTGTGATTTTTACCAACTTTTTCTTTGGTCTTATTCTTCGAAATCTATTCTACAACAGGCCCAAGTACAACACTATTGGCTTTCTATATGGCAATCGCAACCAACCTTTACAGCGTATATATTTTTATAAAACCCAATTTATCTACTAAATTCTCCGAATTTAATTTTGGTGTTCCTGGAACAACCACCCCCCTCTCAAACGAAACGAAACTGATTCATCGAAAGCTACTGAAATAATCAGATCATACATTTCTATCCATTCATAACAATTCCCTCGAACCTGAAAATATACACTGTTACTAGTTGTACCCGTAGTTTCTGCAATTGGGTCATAGGCTGGATCCCACTGATAGACACCTCTACTCTTCTTAATTGACCATGTCCTTATGGGTTCTCCGATGAAGCTACTGTGTCTACTTCCTGTAGCAATCTGAAAAACAACTCCAACTTCAACCTCCCAATCTGCATAGGCTGTACCATCTGAGGCTTCTTCAAAGCTTTTCGTAATAGTAGCATCACCATAGATAATTCCCTTAGAAAATCAACTAAAATCTTTTCTAATGCGTTTGTATAACTGATCTTACTCTATTAAGTCTTTACCAAGGGACAGGTAGAAAAAGATGATATCCCCATGCAGAAACAGCGCTGCCGTGAGTTTGCAGAGAGCCAGGGATGGAGCATTATCAAAGAGTTTGCGGAAAAGGGTGTCTCAGGTTTCAAGGTGGCTGCCGCTGACCGCGACGCCATTCAGGAGATCCGCCAGGATGCCGAGGAACGGAAGTTTGACATCCTGCTGGTGTTCATGTTCGACCGCCTGGGGCGGCGGGACGATGAGACGCCCTTCGTGGTAGAGTGGTTCATCCGCAACGGAATCGAAGTGTGGAGCGCAATGGAAGGTCAGCAGAAGATGGATGATCATATCGACAAACTGCTGAACTACATCCGCTATTGGCAGGCATCCGGAGAGAGTCTCAAGACTTCTGTGAGGACGAAGACCCGCCTGTCGCAGATCGTGCAGGAAGGACGCTTCCGGGGTGGCACTGTTCCCTATGGATACCGGCTGGAAAAGCAGGGGCGCTTCAATAAAAAGAATCACGAAGTCAACGAGATTCTGGTTGACCCGGATGAAGCTGCGGTGGTGCGCATCATCTTTGAAAAATATGTCTATGAGGGGTTCGGCGCACAGCGGTTGTCCCGGTGGTTATATAACAACGGCTATCTCAATCGAAAGGGGACCAACTTCGCCAATACCACCATCATCAAAATGCTGAAGAACATCATGTATGTGGGAATCCTGCGCAGTGGGGAAACACGCTCAGAAATCTTTCCGGAGCTACAAATTGTTCTGCTGGATCTGTATGAGCGGGCACAGGAGTTGATGGAGGCCAGGACAATGCACCACAATGAAGTGCCCTTTAACTCCAAGGGGAAGGCGCTGCTCTCCGGGATGGTCTACTGCGCCCACTGTGGTTCCAAACTGGTGCTGACCACCAGCAGCGGCAGACGAGCCAAGGGTGAGCCCAAACGGGAAACCCATATCCGCTACGCCTGCCACTACAAGATCCGCCATCCTCAGGACTGTGATGGTCAGACCGGATACTCCGGTGAGAAACTGGACGGCATTATTGATAAGATCGTCATCCAACTCTTTGAGCGGATGAAGACTGCACCCAGGAGCCAGCTCATTCAAAAGCAGCGGGAGAAAGAACTCCAACTGGCAAACAGTTCAGTAGCAAATCTGGAGAAACTCCACGCCGCCGCAGAACGGGAACTGGAGAGCTACAAGAAAGAGATCATCAAGACCATCAATGGGACTGGCAGTTTTGGAGCGGACATCCTCGGCGAGATGATAGAGGACACCCGAAGCAAACTGGCGGCGCTGGCACAGGAATTAGAACAGGCCAAGGAAAAAGCGGCTGATCTGAAGAGCTCTGCCGTTGCCGTCCAAAAGGAGTATGACAAGATTATGTCCTGGGCCGACCTGTATGCGGGGAGTAGTATCGAGGGAAAGAAGATGATCCTGCGGCAGCTCATTGAGCGGGTGAATATCGGGAGGAACTTTGAAATCGAAGTGGAATTCAAAATCAGTGTCACACAGTTCTTCGACTTCCTGCATCCGGAAGGGGACAAGAGTGTGTACTATCGTGCATCCTAAAAGAATGAAAAAACTCGGGAGATCTCAAAACGAGATCTCCCGAGTGTGGTGGACCTAATCGGGATCGAACCGACGACCTTACGGATGCGAAGGAACAAATGTGTATAGTTTGTGCTTGGATTTGATTATTTCCAAAGGTTTCTGCTAACAATTATTTCGCATTTAGGCCTCTCCTGACCACTTGTTTCCACACGTTCCGAGGACCTCTGTGGTATGTGTTGTGGTCATCAAACGAGCCTCGCCAGGACATTCCGGCGAGGCTCGAGTGGTATCTGTGTTTAGGTGGTACCTCGGAATGGCCGATTCGTCAACGGTTTCTTCGACAGAGTAACGCAGGAAATGCTATGCTGAATCAAAGAATAAGATAATATTGACCCAATGGAAGATGAAACTTCTACCTGAAAGGAAAGTAAGGATCTAGAGATGATCCTTCTCTTGGGCAGTAACAGCGCAATAAATTTCTTTGATTTATTTTAAACTATACTGTGATTTCAGAAATATTACGGTATAATAAATAAAATAAACTCAGAGTGATACAACATGACAGTGAATCAAAAGTGATGAATTTTTCTTATGGACGGCGAAGTAATTCCAATTGGAGCAGATATGCAAAGTCATTAACTGAAAAGAAGTGAAAATAACCCAGGAAATAGTTCACATTTATAACAGCATGGAAGGGAGTAACACTTCAAAGAGTAGCTCGTAGGGGTGGTTATAGCCTTCCCAGAAGAAGAGGGCTGATGAAATGCGAGCCGTACAACATTGGCCGTCCCAATAGGCAGTGTACCGTGCACAACTGGCTTTTGTTGGAGGACTGCTGAAATAAGCAACAATAACTAGGTTGTACGACGGGGGTGATGAGTAACAAGGTGCGTATAATCCCTTGTTTATATTGATTATCTGTGTAGAGGCAAAAGTGGGATATTCAACTGCAACGGGATTCTCAGTAAATCAGGTGATATCGACTGCTTTAATCTTCCCATTATAGTTTGATACAAATGTTTAGGGAGGTGCCAGTATGGCATTTTTAAATGAAAATGAGTGGATACTCCTCAATGAAATTGCGTATAATATTTCTTTTATCTATACAGTAGAGGAGATGCAGCAGGAAATGCTGAATCGATGGCTGCCCTTTCTTATTCCTTATGATGCAGCTATTTTTGCCCGGATCTCCACCACCGAAGACGGGGCCTATCAGTTTCAGACACCCGCAGCGTTTCAACTGTCTCAGCAGGCGGTGAATGCATGGGTACAGGAGAGTTTAAACTCAGATGCCTTTCGCTGGGTCCTGTATACCTGCAAAGGCGGGGCTTTTCGGGAATCCATGTCCGTTCGGGAGGAGCAGATAAAAAATCAAGGAATTTACCAGAACTTTTATTTGCCAAACCACCTGACCCACTCGGTGGGACTCTCGATCTGTTTCCGGGAGGAGCCGGTGGGCCTATTGCGGCTGTATCGTGAGGCAGACAAGCCTCCATTCAGTGAACGGGATATGTTTGTACTGGAGCAGCTGCACAAGCACTTTGCATACCGTCTGGTATATGAGGCTAAAAAGGGCGACACCCGTTATTTCTTTGCAAAAGGGTACCATGAGAAGCTGTGCCGTCAATACGGTCTGACCAGTCGGGAGGGAGAGATGTTGGATCTGGCGGTACATGGACTGTCCAATGAAGACATTGCCCAAAAAATGAATATCAGCATCCATACGGTAAAAAAACATTTCCACAGTATTTACACCAAGATGAACGTACGGAATCGGGTGCAAATGCTCCAAAGCCTCCCAATGTCCACAAACAAGATTGATTTTGATGCACTATAAATAAATGGAAGCAAAAAAGCTTGCTTGAAATTGTTTGAATTGCAGTATCCTTTAGTGGTATAAAAAGAAACATCGGTCCCATACAGAGAAACATAAGATCTCCTTGGATAATACATGGATTAAATAAGATGGAGCCGGCGCTGAATTTCAACGCCGGCTCCATTTTGCTATATTTAGGATACAAAAGTTAGGGGATGTATATGAAACGAAGGGATATCTATTGGGTGGCTGCCTATGGACTGCTGGCCGCGGCCACCGTGCTCCTTTGTGTTACAGGGGGCTTTGCTTGGTTTAATGCAATGTATCCTTATCTGGCCGGATTTATTCAATTTTCCGTCTATGCTACGGCGGGAGAGCTGCTCTCGGGGCGGATGCTGGAGGGACACTGGCAGATCAACCGGGCCACATGGTTCAAAAGTGTAAGCTGGGGAGTAGGAGGCCTTTTTGTTACCCTGGCCTTCAGCGTGTTCAGCCAGGGTACGCAGCAAGCCATGGCGGCTGGGCTGCTTCCCGGATATGGAAATGCTTTGGCGCTAGCCTTTTTTACCAGCTGTACCAACAATCTGTTTTTTGCCCCCATCCACTCCGCCCTGATGCGGGTGTGTGGAAATTATGGCGAGATCCGCTTTCTGGAGGGACGCCATATTACGCCGCGCCAGGCAGTGGACTCGGTGGACTGGGGCGAGCTGGTGGATTTTACCCTGTTTAAAACCATTCCACTGTTTTGGATTCCCATCAATACCGTTGGTTTTCTTCTTCCCCAAGAGTATCGCATTGTATTTGCCGCAGTCCTTTCCCTGGTGTTTGGTATATTGATGACCATTCTAAAACTCAGGGAACGGAAAAATCAGAGCAGAAAGGAGTCACTTGTATGATTCAGATTTCAGACAACACCCAGCAGATCCAGCCCTCCAAGATCCGGAAAATGTTTAATAAGGCGCTGGAATATGACCGTGTGCTCAGCTTCACGCTGGGAGAACCGGATTTTACCGCCTCGGCAAATGTGGTGGAGGCCGGGTGCCGGGCCATCCGAGAAGGCAAGACCAAATATTCCGAAAATGCGGGCCTGCTGGCTCTGCGCCAGGCTATCGCCCGTTATCTTGCGCGTACAGAAGGGTTGTCCTACGATCCGGCGAGCCAGATCGTAGTAACGCCCGGAGCTATGGGAGCATTGTTTTTAGCCCTGAAGGTGCTGCTGAACCCAGGAGATGAGGTCATCGTCAATGAGCCCTGCTGGACCAATTACATTCAGCAGATCCGGATGTGCGGCGGCGTGCCGGTATCCGTGAAAACTGATGCACAGCGGGGGTTTGATTTGGATGTATCCGCTGTTGCCGAGGCCATCACCAGCAAGACAAAGGCGATCATTTTAAACAGCCCCTGCAATCCCACGGGAGCCGTAGCCAGTGCTGAGACACTGTCCCAGCTGGCAAAACTGGCTCAGGAGCGGGACCTGGTGGTGCTAGCAGACGAGGTATATAAGCATATCCTCTTTGACGGGAGGACATACACTGGATTTGCCACCCTGCCCGGAATGAAGGAGCGCACGTTGGTCATTGACAGCCTTTCCAAAACGTATGCTATGACCGGCTGGCGTATTGGCTACGCCGCTGGACCGGAGGAACTGATCCGAAATATGATCAAGCTGCAGGAAAATGTCAGTGCCTGTGCGGCTACTCCATGCCAGGTTGCTGCCATTGAAGCGTTGGAGGGATCTCAAGATCACCTGAAGTATATGGTGGAGCAGTACCGTCTGCGCAGGGACTATGTGATGCAGCGGATCGCTGAAATTTCAGGCCTGTCCTGTCATACTCCTGCCGGAACCTTCTATGCGTTTATCAACATCAGCCGCCTGGGCATGCCCTGCGAGGAATTTGCTATGAAGCTGCTGGAAGAAAAGCAGGTGGTTGTGGTACCGGGCACCGCTTTTGGAGACTTTGGCGAAGGGTACATCCGCCTGTCCTATGCCACATCGATGGAATGCCTGGAGCAGGGTTTGGATGCTTTAGAGGCGTTTATCCGCTCCCACATGGCCGGGGAGGATCCGGCATGAACGATATCAATGGTTCCCGTCTTTCCCGCCGCCTGACCCAGTTGGGGCAGATCGGTTTTATGCCGGGGGAAGGGACCACCCGGCTGCCTTATACTCCAGCCTATGACGAAGGACGGACCTATGTGCAGCGGTGTATGGAGCAGGCGGGACTCCAGACGTCGATTGATCCCGTAGGCAATCTGGTCGGCGAGCTGCCGGGCAAAGGGAAAACAATCTGCATTGGCTCCCACATCGACACCGTACCTGGCGGCGGCATCTATGACGGAACCTACGGCGTATTGGCGGGGATCGAATGTGTGCAGCGCCTTCGGGAAATGGGCTATCAAAATCGACATCCCATTCAGGTGGTCGCCTTCACCGAGGAGGAGGGCAATGTCATTGGCGGTACCTTTGGCAGTAAAGCCTTCACCGGCGGAGAAATCGACGGGGCCATGCGGCCCAATCTGGTCCTTCACGGTCTTACCATGGAAGAGGTCAACGCCTGCCGCCGGGATCTGACCCAATATCAGTGCTATTTGGAGCTGCACATTGAGCAAGGGGGACTTCTGGAGGCGGAGGGGGCGCAAATCGGCCTGGCAGGCGGCATTGTAGGTATCGTGCGCTACCGCATGACGGTTTCCGGCTGTGCCAATCATGCAGGCAGTACACCCATGCATCTGCGGGATGATGCCCTGGTAAGCGCCTGCCGGATCATTACCAAGCTTATGGATCGGGCTAGAGCCGCTTCGCCGGATATGGTTTGTACCGTGGGCACGCTCCAGGTGTTTCCGGGAGCGGTCAATGTGATTCCTGGCAAGGTGGAGTTTATTGTGGAGCTGCGCAACCCGACCATGGAGCCCATGGATCAGGTGATCGCTTCCGTGCTGGAAGAGCATGCGGATCTGACAGGGGAAGCGTATATCCGTCAGGAGCCTACCCAGTGCAGCCCGAAGCTGATGGAGCTGAGTGAGAGGCTCTGCCGTGGCCGCGGCATCCACTTCCTCAACATGTTCAGCGGCGCTGGTCATGATCTGATGAATTGGGGACAAACCGTGCCCTCTATGCTCCTGTTCATTCCCAGCAAAGATGGAATCAGCCACTCTATTCGTGAGTACAGTGCGCCTGAGGACCTGTACCGGGGTGCCCAGCTGCTGATGGAAATGGTTCAAGCATTGGATCAAGAGGAGGGAGATCTGTGAAAATCAAGATTATTAACCCCAATACGACACAATCCATGACCGACAGTGTAGAGAATCTGGCCCGCCGGGTAGCCCGCAGCGATACCCAGGTTTGGGCCGTCAGCCCGGCGTCCGGACCGGACAGTATCGAGTGCTATGTGGATGAGCATTTGGCTGTTCCCGGGGTTCTGAAAGAGGTGATCCGGGGAGACCGGGAGGAAGGAGCTGACGCTTTTATCATTGCCTGCTTCGGGGACCCCGGGCTCCAGGCTGCACGGGAGGTCACCTCTAAGCCGGTGCTGGGGATCTGCGAGTCGGCCATCACAGCGGCAAAATTCATTGCCCCCTATTTCTCTATCGTATCGGTGCTGGACCGCTCCCGCAAGGTGACGGAGGATGTGGTGGCCAACTACGGAGCGGAAAAATTCTGCCGTTCTATCCGCTCCACCGGTCTGAGCGTGCTGGAATTTGGCCGGAATCCCCAGAAGGGGCTGGAGGCTCTGGCACACCAGGGGGGGCTGGCCGTACAGCAGGACGGAGCAGAATGCATCCTGCTGGGATGCGCCGGTTTTGTGGACTTTGTCCAGGACTTGTCTGCTCAGTTGGGCGTTCCTGTACTGGACGGAGTTATGCCCGCGGTCAAATTTGCGGAAGCTATGGTGGATATGAGACTGCATACCAGCAAGGTATCCACCTGGGGATTCCCGGAGCCGAAGAAAATCGTGGGCTTTCCCATGTTTACCCAACAAGATTTGATGTTTTAGGAGATGACTGTATGCGCACCTTGATCAAAGGAGGCACCATTGTAACCGCGGAACAGGAGTTTGTGGGGGATATCCTGGTGGAGGATGAGGTAATCCGCGCCATGGGGACCCACTTAGACGAAGCGGCGGATCTTGTGATCGACGCCCAGAGGAAATATGTGTTTCCGGGCGGCGTAGACCAGCACACCCACTTTTCCGCCCTATGCAACGTGGGCGATCGGGACACCGCAGGGTATGAGACCACTGACTCTGCCATTGTAGGCGGAACTACCACCATTGTGGATTTTGCGCCTCAAGATCCGGACCGGGGACTGCTGGATTCCATTGATTACCGAATTAATGTGCGGGCAAAGGACAAAGCCTGTGTAGACTTTGCCCTTCATGCCATGGTAACGTATATTATGGACAGCATCTTTGACGAAATCGAGGACTTTCCCAGGTGGGGAATCTCTAGCATCAAGATCTTTATGGCTTACAATGGTTCACCCCTCCACGTGGATGACGGAACTTTCTTCCGCATTCTGGAGAAAAGCCGCCAGGTGGGCGCCACCGTCTTTGTTCACGCAGAAAATGGTGAGATCCTGAATTTCCTGCGCAGCGAGTGCGTAAAGAAGGGACAGCTGACCCCCCATTACCACTACGTCTCCCGCCCGCCCTTTACCGAGGCGGAGGCAGTGCGTCGGGCGATCTACCTGGCTGGCCAGACCGATACACCTCTATACATTGCCCATATGACCTGCAGGGAGGCCATTGCCGAACTGCAAAAGGCGAAGGGAACTGGCCAGCGAGTTTCTGGTGAGACCTGTACTCATTATCTAACCACCACCAAGGAGGTCCTGGATAACCCCGACTTCAACGAAGCGGCCAAGTTTGTCTGCTCCCCTGCCTTGCGGGATCAGGAGGACTGTGAGGCCCTGTGGCAGGCCCTGGCCGGCGGACTGCTGACGGCGGTCTCCTCTGACCACTGCGGCATCGACGTAGCAGAGCTCAAGCAGGCGGGGCGGGACGATTTCACGCAGATCCCCAACGGCTCCCCCGGCGCCGGTGATCGCCTGCACGTGGTATGGACCGAAGGCGTATGTACCGGCAAGCTGAGCCGTCAGAAATTTGTAGACGTCATCGCTACTCAGCCAGCCAAGATCAACGGCATTTACCCCCGAAAGGGTACGTTGGCGGTAGGTTCCGACGCAGACATTGTGATCTTTGATCCCAGCTATGAGGGCGTGATCCGCCTGGCGGACAACCCCAACGGCGTGGACTACAACCTTTATGAGGGTCGCCGCCAGTCCGGCCGGGTGGAGACCGTTCTGCTGCGGGGACAGGTGGTAGTGGAAAACGCCAAGTTTGTGGGCCGCTACGGCCAGGGACAGTTTATTCCCGCCAGCATGTATGCCTCCGGTTACGAAAACCGGAACTGATCCAGTGTACCTGCAGCAGGCTGCCCCGCCCAAGCAGCGTACATTGGAGAGAGGTGAAAAGAGTCAAAAAAGAAGTGAGGAGGTATGGGTCCTGGGCTTTGGCGGGCCTGTATCTGCGAAAGCAGTGATTCCATGAAAGAAAAACCAAGAGTATTATATGACAGGAGGCTTCTTGTATGGATACCACATATGGTGTGTTGTGTCTTATCCCCCCCATCGTAGCCATCGGATTGGCCCTGTGGACCAAGCAGACGATTTTCTCTTTGTTTATCGCAGTTTGGCTAGGCTCCACCATGATGAACGGATTTAATCCTCTGGTTGGCTTTGTTAAAATTATCTCGGACTATGTGATCCCTTCTCTCAGCGGAAACGCGTCTTTGATCGTTCTGGTCACCCTCTCCGGCGGCATGATCGCCATGCTGCGCACCACTGGCGCCGCGGAGGCATTTGCCACCAAGGTGACAAAAGTTATCAATACCGCCAAAAAGGGCCAGGTAGTCACCTGCCTGAGCGCCTTCATTTTCAGCTACACGGAGCCCTGCCTTATGCTGGGTACCATTATGCGGCCCGTGACCGATATGGTGCGTATCTCCCGAGCAAAGCTGGCTTATATCCTGGACTCCATGGGTTGCAACCTGGCCGCTCTTTCTCCTATCAGCAGCTACGGCCCCTTCATCACCGGCCTGATTGCCGCAGAACTGCTGGCTGCTGGCATTGAGGGCAGCGAGTGGGGCATCTGGCTGAATATGCTCCCCTTTAACCTGTACGGCGTGTTTGCCATGATCACCGTTTTGATCGTCGCCGCCTTCGGTTTGAACTTCGGGCCGATGTACAAGGAAGAAAAGCGGGCTCGGGAGACCGGCAAGCTGCTGGGCGACGGGATCCAGCCCCTGGTACCTGAGGTGAAAAATGAGCTGCCCCAGGGCTATAAGCTTACCATGTGGAACTTTATCATCCCCATCCTCTTCCTGTTTGGTTCCCTCTTTGCCACCATTTTCTGGTCCGGCGATCTGGTCAACAATGGGCTGGTGGAGTGCTTCCGCAACGCGAACATTACTCTGGCCATCTGCATCGCCTTTATGGGCGGCGCGGTGGGCGCCGGTATTATGGGTGTGAGCACCAAGCTGTTCAGTGTGACCAAGGCCTTTGACACCTTTGTCAACGGCATGGCCGAGCTCATTTCCGTCCCCTTCATCCTGGTGTGTGCCTGGTCTCTGGGTTCCATCGTCAAAGGCATGGGCACCAGCGAGTTCCTGATCCACATTGTAGAGAACTACCTGACTCCCGGCCTGGTTCCTGCCCTTGTGTTCCTGTTTGGCGCGCTCATTTCCTTTTCAACCGGCTCCTCCTGGGGTGTGTGGTCCATTATGATGCCCATCGCCTTCCCCATGGCCGTTGCCTTTGATATTTCCATTCCGTTTGTGGTTGGCGCGGTCATCGGCGGCGGTCTGTTCGGCGACCAGTGCTCCCCCATCTCCGATACCACCGTCCTCTCCTCCACCGGCGCCTCCTGCAACCATGTGGTCCACGTCATGACCCAGCTGCCCTACGGAATCACAGTTGGTATTTCGGCGTTCCTGGGATTCCTTTTCGGCGGCCTGACGGGACAATATATCTTGAGCATTGTGGTTACCGCTGTTATTCTGGTAGTGGTTCTGTTTGCGCTGACCCAGCTTACCAAGCTGCGTTACCCGGAGAAAGTGCACTAACTGCTTCACCATTGGAACAGGAGGCTTTTTATGAAAAAGATTGATACCATTGTGGTGGCGCCCCATTTCTATACCATGGAAGGGGCTGGCGTGGGTTATCACGGTGACGCCGCCATGGCTGTGGATGGAGGTAAGATTCTGGAGGTGGGCGACCGGTCCAGAATTTTAGTGGAATATACCGCTGAGGAAACCATCACCCTGGATCATCACATGGTGCTGCCCGGCTTTATTGACGGCCACATGCACACGGCATGCAACATCATGCGGGGCCTGGCCCAGGACACCAATAGTTGGATGATGTTCGGTCTTCAGCCTTTTGATAACGTGGTCAACGATGAGGAGCGAGATGCGGGCAGCCGGGTGGCCATTCTGGAGGCCATCCGGGCGGGCACCACTACGCTGGGCGACTATGAATTTAAGATGGAAAACGTGTGTGCGTTCATCGACAAGGTGGGGGCACGAGGCAACATTGCCCAGACCATCCGGGCGGCCAAACGGCGGGTCTATCAACCCGGCGAGCTCTATGAGTTTGATGACACCATGGGCGAAGAGAGCCTGAATCGAAACATTGCCCTGTATGACCAGTGGAACAACAAGGCGGGCGGTCGGATCAAGATCCTGTTTGGGCCCCAAGGCGCTGACTTTGTCAGCCCAGAGATGCTGCTGCGCATCCAAAAGGCGGTCAAAGACAGGGGAACCAAAATCCACATGCATGTGCAGCAGGGGGACCGAGAGACCTATCAGATCGTTCAGCGTTATGGCAAGCGGCCCACCGCCTTCTTGGATGAACTGGGCTATTTGGATGAATCCCTCATTGCCGTTCATCTTACTGACTGCACAGATGAGGAGGCTGCCCTTATTGCCAAACGCGGGGCCTCCATGATCGTCAATCCCGGCTCTATTGGAATCATTGATGGAATTGTCTGCCCCAGCGTGGCCTTCCAGGAGGCGGGTGGTATGGTGGCTTTGGGTTCTGATCAGGCTCCCGGCAACAACTGCCATAATATCATCAATGAGATGAAAAACGTGTGCCTCTTCAACAAGATCAAGTATCAGAATCCTGAGGTCATGCCTGCTTGGAAGGCTCTGCGTATGGCCACCATTGAGGGGGCTAAGGCTGTTGGCTTGGGCGATACCGTGGGTTCTTTAGAGTCGGGGAAGCGGGCTGATTTCATTGCCATTGATCTCAACTGTCCTTCCATGCTGCCGGTATATACCTATCCTATGCGCAATATGGTACCAAACCTGGTTTACAGTGCCCGGGGGCCTGAGGTTTCTCTGGTTGCGGTGGACGGCAAGGTGATTATGCAGGACGGTACATTTACCTATGTAGATGAAAAAGAGTATCTGGCCGCCATCCCCCAGTACCCAGACACCATCGGCGAGCGGGCCGCAGAAGAGTTCTTTGCCATCAATGGTACCAATGCCCACTTTATGCGGGAAGATAAACTGTAAGCATTTTTATGAGATCATTCCTTTCTTTCTCTCCTGTCGGGGGCCCGGGGCAGATGTCCCCCGGGCCCCTTGACACAGCAGGTTATTATTCCGCACAGTACAGTTCCCACTTTCCCGGCTTTCCTTTGCGGAGCACGGGTCCCAGAGGTGACAACACCATGTGTGAACCTTCCACGTAGCTCAACCAAAGAGCCGTTCCCATTGTTACATTGCTCCGTCTGTCCTGGCCAGTGATTTTGAAGCAGCTTCTGCTTACTGCCGCCAATTATGTGGATACTGCCATGGTGGGCTCTTTGGGAGCTGATGCCACCGCATCGGTAGCCATCAACTCCTCGGTGTGCTTTCTTTTAATGGGACTGTTTGCTGCTGCAGGAGTTGGTTATTCCGTGCAGGTCGCCCACGCGCTGGGGGGCAGGATTTGTTCCGTGCCAGAACTGCGGTGTATCAAGCAGCCAGCGGTGCTCTGCTGATGGGGACGGGGGCAGCTGTTTGCATATTCCCTTTGTCTTGGTTTTATTCCTCAGCGGCTGGGAGGTGAACCAACGATTTTGTCGAATGCCAGAGCCTACCTCTGGTTTATGCCATGGGCCTGCCGCTACAAGTTCTGCTGGCTGTGCTGTCTGCCATGCTCCGCTGTTTGGGGGATACCAGAACGCCTCTGCTGTTCAATGCTGGGACCAACCTTCTTAATATCTGCTTGAATTATTTGCTAATATTTCCATCAAGGCAGGTCGTCATTCTGAGTCGCTCCTTGTCCATCTGGGGAGCTGGGCTTGGCGTGACCGGGGCAGCCATAGGGACTGCCTTGTTGGGAGGGCTCATGGGGAATTTCTATGGCGCTGTTTATGGCGCTGCGGAAAGGACCGTTGCAGATGACAGCGGTTGTGTTGTTCCGTCCCCAAAAGTCTGTGGTACGGTGGGCACTGGGGATTTCTGTGTTTTTGGAGCGGGCCTGCTTCAGCTGCGGCCAGCTGATCGTAACCCACATGGTTGCCGGTTTGGGGAATATTGCTCTGGCTGCCGATATGCTGCGCATTGTTGCCATTTCGGAATCCCTGTACGGCCTTTCTATTGTTCTGGGCGATGTGCTTCAAGGGGCTGGGGACAGTCGCACGCCGTTTCTGATCGTGCTGATGGGGGTGTGGGCAGTCCGTCTTCCCCTTGGCCCGTGCTCTGGTGAAAGGCGGTCTGCCTGCCGCCGAGGTCACCTTCCGCACCGCCGCCGCTGAGGAGGCAATCCGCCGCATTGTGGCGGAGGTACCCGATATGCTGGTGGGCGCCGGAACCGTGCTCACCAAGGAGTAGGCCGACCGGGCCATTGCCACCGGTTCCCAGTTCATCGTCAGCCCCGGCTTCAACCCCGAGATCACCCGCTATGTCCTGGATAAGGGCGTGGTCATGATGCCCGGCACCGCCACCCCCGGCGAGATGGAGCAGGCCATGAGCATGGGTCTGGACGTGGTGAAATTCTTCCATGCCGAGCAGAACGGCGGCGTGGCCAAGCTGAAGGCCCTGGCCGGCCCCTACACCAACCTGCGCTGGATGCCTACTGGCGGCGTGAACACCAAGAACATGATGGACTATCTGGGCTTTGACCGCATTATCGCCTGCGGCGGCACCTGGATGGTGAAGAAGGAACTCGTCGAGGGGGAGCAGTGGGATGAGATCACCCGCATCTGCAAGGAGGCCGTCAAGACCATGCTGGGTTTCTCCATGGCCCACGTGGGTATCAACTGCGCCGACGAGGCCCAGGCCGAGCAGACCACCAAGACCCTGTGCGCCCTGTTTGACCTGGAGTACAAGCCCGGCAACTCCTCCATCTTTGCCGGCTCCGCGGTGGAGTGCAACAAGGCTCCCGTCCGCGGTGCCAACGGCCACATTGCCATCGGCACCAACAACGTGGATCGTGCCGTCTACCACCTGGGTCTGCGGGGCGTGACCTTCGATGAGTCCAGCCGCAAGACCGATGCCAAGGGCAACACTAAGGCCATCTATCTCAAGGATGAGCTGGCCGGCTTTGCTGTCCACCTGGTGAAGGAATAATCGGGCAAAACCATTCTATTTGAGTTTGTGATAAGGAGTAGAGCACAATGAAAGTTGTTACCTTCGGCGAGCTGATGATCCGGCTCCAGCCCTATAACTACGAGCGTTTTGTCCAGGCTGATCACCTGGAGTTCACCTTCGGCGGCGGCGAGGCCAACGTGGCCGTCTCCCTGGCCAACTACGGCCTGGATGCCGCCTATGTCACTAAGCTGCCCGCCCACGCCATTGGCCAGGCTGCCGTCAACTCCCTGCGCCGCTACGGCGTGGACACCACCATGATCGTCCGGGGCGGCGACCGTGTGGGCATCTACTTCAACGAGAAGGGCGCCTCCCAGCGGGGCAGTGTGTGCATCTACGACCGTGCCCACTCCGCCATCCAGGAGTCCCAGCCCAGCGACTTTGACTGGGACAAGATCTTCGAGGGCGTGGACTGGTTCCACTTCACCGGCATCACCCCCGCTCTGGGCCCCAACCTGGTGGAGACCTGCAAGCAGGCCTGCAAGACCGCCAAAGCCCACGGCGTGAAGATCTCCTGCGACCTCAACTACCGGGGCAAGCTGTGGACCCGTCAGCAGGCCCGGGAGGCCATGACCGAGTTGTGCCAGTACGTGGACGTGTGCATTTCCAACGAGGAGGACGCCAAGGACGTGTTCGGCATTGAGGCCGAGTCCACCGACATCTACGCCGGTGAGATCAACCACGAGGGCTACAAGTCCGTGGCCAAGCAGCTGGCTGACAAGTTCGGCTTTGAAAAGGTGGCCATCACCCTGCGTGAGTCCCACTCCGCTTCCGACAACGGCTGGAGCGCCATGCTGTACGATGTGGCTTCCAATGAGTACTGCTTCTCCAAGAAGTACGAACTGCGCATCATTGACCGCGTGGGTGGCGGCGACAGCTTCGGCGGCGGCCTCATTTATGCGCTGCTCAATGGAAAGTCCATCCAGAAGGCCGTGGAGTTTGCCGTGGCCGCTTCCGCTCTGAAGCACACCATCGAGGGCGACTACAACATGGTCACCGTCTCCGAAGTGGAAAAGCTGGCCGGCGGTGACGGCTCCGGACGCATCCAGCGCTGAATTGATTTTGGACTTTCTCCTTCATTCTTATGAAGTTGTATGGATCTCTTTCACTACAAACCACGCATTATGAAAGAATACGGGGAATGAACTCCAATACCAAGTAATATTGCCTATATATTTGCTTTTCATGTCTTTGGATGTTACCCAAAGAACATCTCCGTCCCAATATTTCGAACGAGAAGTTGAAGGAGTTTTCCCCCGGAAAATACAGCGAGGTTTGACAAACACTCCCACGCCCAACCGTCCGGCAGGTCAAACGGTATCTCATCCTCGATACATTTTACGCTTCCGTCAGCAAACTTCTCATAATGTAAACTGTCATCACATAGACTTCAAACAATCCGCAGAGTGTGATGCCATAATCAAAGAAAAAGCCGATGGGACAGTCATCACGACTGACCCATCGGCTTTTGCAATTCTTTTGTGGATTACACCTGATCCAGCTTCGCTGTGTATTCGGCGTCGCTCATACCGCCTGCCAGGAATTCTGCTTTCACGTCCTGGATGTGCGCCACCCGGCGGTTCCATTCCTTCGCGCTGATCTTGCCCCGCTGTTTCCAGGTTTTCAGCCGGTTATACGCTCTGGCGTATTCACGGCAGGCAAAGTCCCTGCCGTTCTTCTCCCGCTCTTTTCTGTGAGCGCCCACCTGACGGCAGGTGCGGGCGACCTCTCCCGGCGCCACCCGCTGGCAGTACACCGTGTCATATGCGCCGATCGCTAAAAACCACCTGCCGCAGTTGTGACACTGTCGCGGCACGTTGCCGGCAGCCATTCCCCGGTACAGGTCCATATACAGAAAGCTGATCAAGTCCTCAAAGGTCATCCGCTCAGCCATGAATGGCTGGCCCGTCTTTTTGTCACGCTCCACCACAAAGGAGATGCTCACCGGAAAGTTGATCCGGCGTCCCTTCATGTACGCAAGGTCCTCCTCGTCCTCCGTCTGCATATAGATCTCCCGGAAGGACGCCATGCACGATTCGAATGCCGCCGCATAGGCCTCCGGTCTGCGGGATGGCAGCTCCTCAAAATAGTCGGTCAGCATATCATCCGTATCGTACTTGAACCGTTGGAGGTCGTCTGCCAGACGGTTGTACATTCCGCGCCAACGCCGCAACATCTCATTCTCTGCTGTCCCGACTGTGAGTATCCGGTCCAGCTTCTGCTCATCGCCGCGCAGCTCATAGACAACGCCGCTGACTGAACTTCCACGCCCTTCCCGGTACGGGATCTTGTTATACAGGGGAAGCTGCCTGACAAGCTCCCAGGCTTGGTCCAACACCTGAACTGCCATCCCCGCGCTGGATGCTGTCCGCGCGGTCAGAAACATATCAAACTCCTGGCTGGCCTGTTGGGTCAGCTTTTTTAATTCCTCAAGCACCGCGGCGTCCATGTCCATGACCTCCGCTGCAAAGAAGCCCAGCGGATATTCTTCCCCTGCCACGATGCTACTCTTCTTCCCGAACAGCACATCGAACCGTTCGAAGAAGCGGTTGTTATCATAGATCATAGTTTCCCTCACCCTGTTTCCGATGGACTTTCTGTTGTGTACCCAACAACCGCCGAAGCTATTGCGCTTGGCCTTTTCCCTGTGCTATGCTCTGATTGTACCTGATTGATAGAAACAAGTCAATCCGGTTCATCCGTAGAAAGTCAAAATCAGTCCAGAAGAAAAGAGGTGATGAGCATGGTCCGCTGAAAAAGGAAGCCGCCAAACTGCTGCAACAGTCTGGCGGCTCGCTGCGTTTCGGAAAACACAGCCTGATCTGCTGTTCAGTTTACCAGAACGACCTCCGAAACGCAAGAAGAAAATCACAACAGAAATCAGATCGGAGGTATCAATATGAAACAGTCACAGTGTACCAGCTACGAGGATCTTCCGCTGTTCCTCAACGCACACCTGCTGTCAGAGGTGCTGGGCGTGTCCATCTCCACCGCCTACGAGGTGATGCACGAGCCAGGCTTCCCAGTGCTGCGTGTGGGCAGCCGAATGGTGGTCCCCAAAGAGAAGTTCATTCAGTGGGCGGAGGAGCGGTCTGGAGGTGCCAAATGAGAAAACAGAACTGGACCAAGCGGGATCCCATCAAAAACTATTTTCCTCTGCCCAATGAGATCTATGCTCTGGGGCTGTCCTCCACGGCCATCGCGGTCTACGGCTATCTGCTTCATCGGGAGGATCGAAAGACCGATCAGTGTCTGGCCAGCTACCGGATGATCGGCGAAGCCATCGGGAAGTGCACCAACACCGTGCGCAAGTATGTGATGGAGCTGGAGGAACGGGGACTCATCCGTACCGAGCGCACCACCATCACCACCCAGGACGGCCGCAGGCAGAATGGTTGTCTGCTCTACACCATCCTGCCGATCCAAATGGCCATCGACCAGTTCTATGAGCGGCAGATGTGTGCGGCGGAGGTGGCTGCGGAGCGGCAGAGAGTGGAGCAGCGCAGAGCGGCCTATGAACAGAAACGAGGTGAGGCGGTATGCTGACCCAGATGGTGGAACTGCTGATCCAGCAGGACCCGACTCTGATGGCACAGCGCACGGTTGACGCAAGGAGGTACATCATGGACCAGTGGGACCGCACGCACAGAGACCCCATTGCTGAAAACGCTCTGGCGGTGTTCCTCTGTGATGAAACGCACAGCAGCTTGCCCGAGGAACAAAAGATATTCGCCAGAGAGAAAGGGGCGGAGGTAAGGGACTGCTATCGCAACACGCTGTTCCGTCTCCTCCTGTGTGGGGAGATGCTGCGACGCGGCATGGTCTCCGGAGCAGAGGGGTACTGCCGAGTGTTTCTGCCCGCGACGGTCGGTGCGCTTGACGGAAGCGTTCCCCCATGCAGCGGCCTGTGATGAGTTGTGTGCGGCGATGGCGGTGCAGGTAGGGTACACGCACCACCCAATCTGCGAGACGCGGTGTGCGGGCTGTGTGCGCCAAGCGTCCGGCTCTCCCAAACCAAAATGTTCGGGTGCAGCAGTCGTTCGATTTTAGTGCAGGATAAAGGCAGGGGGGCGCAAGCGACCCTCCCGCCGGTCACACCGTCCCGCAAAGCGGGGCGGCACAAGGGGTTGCGGGCTTTCGGAGGCGGGGGTCTAAGGTGGTCGGTTTGGATCAATTCGGGCGTCACAGGTGGCCGGAATGGAGCGGGAAATCCCGCAAGCACGCTGAAATCAAGGGGTTCGGAGGTGTACCCGCGGGGGTCACCTTGGGGATATTGGCCCGTTTTTGAGCCGATTTCCGCACTGTTTAAAATTGTGAATGTTCTGATAATAAAACGAGGTTCCAGTGGCTACTTTCTGTTTCTGTGGTACTGTGTTGCTAACAAGGAGAGGAGGTACACACCATGCGAGAGACGCTGGAAGACCTGTACTACGGGAACATCACGCCATGCGACCGCCAGATCCGTTCCGGCACTTCTCTGATGAAAGCGATGGAGCAGTCTCACAAGTGCGAAGAACATCTGACCAAACTGCTGGAGGGCGACGCCCACAGTCTGCTGCTACGGCTCATCGACGCGGAGAACGAGATCGGAAGCACGCTGGCTCTGGAGAACTTCATCCTGGGCTTCCGTCTGGGAGCGCGTCTGATTCTGGAGGCGCTGGACGAAGACGACGGCAGTCTGGTGGAACTGCTCCGCAGGGATGAATGGAGAGGGAAACAAAGCAACTACCCATCCGGTAGGCCACGCAATTCCTGCGATGCAAATCAAAGATAAAAACCTCGGAGGTGAAAAAACATGGCAAAGCGAAGGCCGTCCGGTGACGGTATGGTACGAAAACGGGAGGATGGCCGCTGGGAGGGTCGCATCGTCATCGGCCACAAGGAAAACGGCGATCCCATCTTCCACTACCTCTCCGCTGGGACACAGAAGGAGCTGCTGGAAAAACTGCATCGGTGCATGGAAGAATATGATGGGGCCGAACTGACAGAGGACTGCCGGATGACCCTGGGCGAATGGCTGGAGGTCTGGCTGAAAGAGTGTGCGGAGCCCTCCGTGCGGCCCTCTACCTTTGAAGGCTACCGGGCTTATGTCAGGGACAAGATTGTTCCCTATCTGGGCGGGAAGGAAATCCGCAAGGTCACTGCCGGAGATGTCCAGAAGCTGTATCGAAAGCTGAAAAAGGAGGGCGGAGCAGACGGCGGTCCTCTGGCGGGTACCACGGTGCGGAGGATCCACGGCGTGCTGCATCAGGCGTTGGATGTGGCGATGGACCGCCATCTCATCGTAAAAAATCCCACAAAGGATGTGACGCTCCCCAAGAAAGAGTCTACACCCAGGACCATCCTCAATGACGCGCAGCTGGAGCGGTTCCTGGAGGCCATCAAACAGGACCGGCAATGGCATGACTTCTTCTATCTGGAGATCACCACAGGGCTGCGGCGGGGAGAACTGTGTGGGCTGATGTGGAGCGACTTCGATGAAAAGAAAGGGACGCTCTCCATCCGCAGGACCCTGCATGGGAAGCGGGGCGGCGGCTACTATGTAGGTAATACCAAGACCGGAACAGGGCGAAGGATCATCAGGTTACCGCCCAGCACGGTGCAGTTCCTGACGGAACGGAAGCGAACAGCGATCTCTCAATGGCTCTTCCCCAACCCACTCCATCCGGAGGATCCGGTCATGCCCAGCAGCGGCTACAATCGGATGAAAAAACTGCTGGCCGAGGCCGGACTCCCTGATTTGAGATTTCATGATCTGCGGCACACCTTCGCCACCCATGCCCTCACCAGCGGGGTGGACGCCAAGACACTCTCCGGGATCCTGGGCCACACTCAGACCTCCTTCACGCTGGACACCTATACCCATGTCACCGGGGATATGCACCGGAGGGCATCAGAGATCGTGGGCGGCTTCATGGAAGAATTCATGGTGTAGGAGGCGGAAGCATGGCACGAAAACGGAAAAATGGTCAAGGCACTGTCCGACTGCGGAAGGACGGCCGCTGGGAGGGGCGGCACATCGTAGGCTACGATGAAAACGGAAAGGCTAAAACCAAAAGTGTGCTGGCAAAACAAAGGCGGAGTGCCTGGAAAAGCTGAAGCAGCTTCAGGATGGCTGCGGCACAGCGGAGCCCTTCAAGATCAAGCCCAATATGCGCTTTGGGGACTGGATCGGCTATTGGTACGAGAACCACTGCCAGCCAACGATCCGGGCCACCACACAAAAAGGATACGAGGAGTGGATCTATGTCCACGCCATCCCGGCGCTGGGACAAATCCCGCTGAACAAGCTGACTCAGGCCGACTGTCAGAAGTTCCTGAACGAGATGAAAGCCAATGGCCGGAAGATCCATCGGGACACCAAGGGACCGGGGATGTCGGAGCGGTCGGTACGCAGCTGCTACCATGTGGTTCGGATGTCTTTGGAACGGGCCATCAAGGATGGCCTTATCAAAAAGAACCCCATCCTGGGTTGCAAGCTGCCGCCGCCGGAGCAAAAGGAGATGAAGATCCTCTCCGGGGAGGAGATCCAGCGGTTCCTGCTTCAGGCCAAGGAAGAGGGAATGTATGAACTGTTCCTGCTGGAGCTGACCACCGGCCTGCGCCGGGGTGAGATCCTGGCTCTCCGATGGGAGGACCTGAATGAAAAGACGGGGGAACTGCGGATCAACAAGCAGGTCTACCCGGTGGGCGGAAAGCTGATCGTCAGCGAGCCCAAGACCAAGGCTGCCTTCCGGACCATCATCCTGCCGCCCGCCATGGTGGAACTCCTGCTGGCGTACAGGAAAGGCATCTTCTCTGACTTGATGTTCCCATCCCGGATCAAGCCGGAGCAGCCCATCGATCCGGGCTATGTGCGGAAACGGCTCCAGGTCATTCTGGAGCGCGCCGGGTGCAAAAGAATCAGATTTCACGATCTGCGGCACACCTTTGCCACCATCTCCCTGGAACACGGCATGGACATCAAAACACTGTCCGCCATCATTGGGCACATCTCCTCCAGGACTACCCTGAACATCTACACTCACATCACCGATGAGATGCAGGAGAATGCGGCGGTCAGCATCGACCAGGGCATCGCCAAGGCTGAGGTGCCCAAAAAACGGCAGGAGGAACCCGCTGAACAGAAACCGTTCACCCCATATCAGCCGGAACGGCGCAGGCCGGGAACAGGCTATCTCAAGCAGATCAAAGAAGATCTTTGGGAGGGCAGATACTCCCCGGTGTGGCCGGATGGGAAAAAGCACTCCCGGAATGTCTACGCCCACACCAGGGAGGAATGTGAGGAGAAACTGTCGGAGCTGATCCTGCAAATGAAGGCGGAGATCGCCGCCCTGCGCTCTGGTGCCGTCACAGAATATCCAGACGGTGTCAGCCCCAAGAAAAAGCAGCTCGCTGCCTACCTGCGGGAGAACCCCGGCGTGAGCAATAAGAGTTACATCGCACGGCAGACGGGTATGGCCATCACCACCGTCCATAAATACTACGACGAGGTCAGAGCGGAGCTGGCGGGACAAAAGTGCAAATGCCGGCATATCAAGAGATGAGATGCTGAATCAAAGAGAAGAAAAAACAGGCGCCGAACTGAGCAATCACGGCGCCTGTAACCTTGTGAAGTGGTCAGATTTTTTCCCTGTCTGTGGTAAAATTGTGGTCAAACGAAAAATCACCGCCAAATTGGCGGTGATTTTTCTTAAAAATGGTGGACCTGATCGGATTCGAACCGACGACCCCTACAATGCGAATGTAGTGCGCTCCCAGCTGCGCTACAGGCCCAAATCAGCCACTTTTCAATCAAAAAAGTTGTGAAAAATGGATTTTTCAGATATTCAGTTTTGAGGAAAAAGTCCGAAATATCGGACGAAAAATTGGAAGGAAAAATCGGGCCGGTGATGGAAGTCCATATGGATGCGAACCGTACGCTCTCCCAGCTGAGCTATAGGCCCAAATCAACAGTTCCAAAAGCGGAACAGAAGAATAAAGCAATATGAAATTATAGATGTGGCAGAAAACCGAACCCTTTGCGCTCCCAGCTGAGCTATAGGCCCATTGTGATGGGTATTGACGGGAAGTGGAATACACAGGTAAAACCACTTGTTGTATTATAGCAGATTTTTTCAAAAAGTAAAGAGCTTTCGCCATAAAATTTTTGACGTCTGGATCGTAGTACAGTCCCGCACATGGGAAACCGCGCAGAGCCGGAACAAGGCGGGGCGCGGCCCGGACTTCCCGGCCGGCTGAACGCACCTCCCTTCACAAGCAGCTTGGAGCGCGTTGAAGCTGCCGGAAAAGGCTGTCTGGCCCTTTCCGGCAGCTTCAACGGGATCGATCCACAGAACCGGCAGTGGATCAGCAGATCTTCATTGTCCAGCCGTGAGGATCCGCTATGCGGCCCCACTGGATGCCGGTGAGCTCATCATACAGGCGCTGGGTGATAGGACCGATCTTGTTGCCGCTGACGGTCACCTTCTTGTCGCCCTCGGCCAGCTCGCCGATGGGAGAGATCACCGCGGCGGTGCCGGTGCCCCACGCCTCCTCCAGAGTACCGTCCTCGGCAGCCTGGAAAAGTTCCTCGGCGGAGATACGGCGCTCCTCCACCTCATAGCCCCAATCCTTCAGCAGCTGGATGCAGGAGCGGCGGGTGATGCCGGACAGCACGGAGCCATTCAGATCGGGGGTAAGGATCTTGCCGGCCACCTTGAACATGACATTCATGGAGCCGACCTCCTCAATATACTTGCGGTGGACGCCGTCCAGCCACAGAACCTGGCTATACCCCTTGGCCTCAGCCCGGTCGCCGGCCCGCAGGGAGGCGGCGTAGTTTCCGCCGGTCTTGGCCATGCCGGTACCACCCTTGACGGCGCGGACGTCCTCGTCCTCCACGTAGATCTTGACGGGATTCAGCCCCTCGGGATAGTAGGCGCCCACGGGACAGACGATGACGATGTACTGGCAGTGGTGGGAGCTGTGTACACCCAGAGCGGCGTCCAGGCCGATCATAAAGGGACGGATGTACAGGGAGGTATCCTTCTCGTGGGGGACCCAGTCCCGCTCCAGCTTGACCAGCTCCGTGATGCCGGCCAGGGCCAGATCCTCGGGGATCTGGGGCAGGGAGATACGCTCAGCAGAGTCGTTCATCCGGCGGATATTGTCCATGGGGCGGAACAGCTGGATGGAGCCGTCATCGGTGCGGTAGGCCTTCAAGCCCTCAAAGATCTCCTGGGCGTAGTGGAGCACCTTGGCCGCAGGATCGATCTGGAGGGGAGCATAGGGGACGATGCGGGGGTCGTGCCAGCCCTGGCCGGCGTCATAGTCCACGATGAACATATGATCGGTCATGCTCTTGCCGAACACCAGAGTGGAGGACTCGGGCTTCTCCTTCAAAGTCTGAGCGCGGGTGATCTTGATCTCTTGCATAATGGAACAGCCTCCTAAAGGTAGTAAATTAACAGGCATAGAGCCGCCGCCCGTTCCAGGGCGCGCTGCTTCGGCGGACGCGGCCGGAGCTCCGGCTCCGCTCTGCCGCGGTACTGCGGTAAAACGCTTGTTGCCCTATTATACCAGTCTTTTTTTCCAGTTGCAACGGCTGGACCGCTCCCGCGGCCAATATTTTTTCCCACACAACGGATCCGTCCGGGCTTTTCCCATCATTCCGGCGGTTTTGGTTGTATTTCTTTTCACCATCTGATATAATAAATTTCTGATTTCACCAACTGGAAGGAGGTCCCCTTCTTGAATCGAAAGCTGCATCAACTGTTTCAACCCAGTCTTCAGTTATACTTCGTCTGTCTAGTCGTGTTTGCCCTGGCCTCCGCCCTGTTCAGCCTGCCGCTGGCGGTCCTGGAGCTGATGGTGGTGGCCCTGCTGGGGCTGTACCACCGCGCCAATCTCCGCAAGCGCCGCCGTGAGGTGACCAAGTACATTGAGAATATCACCGGCACGGTGGATGTGGCCGCCAAGGACACCATGGTCAACTCTCCGCTACCCATGGTCATTTTCCGTCCGGAGAGCGGCGACATCATCTGGACCAACGACCGCTTCCTCAAGCTGACGGATGACGGGGAGCACCTGTTTGACGCCAAGCTGTCCGCCGTGATCCCCGGCTTTGACACCCGCTGGCTGCTGGAGGGTAAGAGCGAGTGTCCCGGCGACGTGACCTTTGCCGGACGCCGCTTCCTGGTATATGGACATCTGGTCCGGGCCAGCGAGCGGGGGGGCGGCTTTCTCGCCACCACCTACTGGGTGGACGTGACCGAGCTGTCCGCCGTGCGGGACCGTTATCAGGCCAGCCGGCCGGTGGCGGCGGTGCTGCTGCTGGACAACTACGAGGATCTGATGAAAAACCTCACGGAAAACCAGCGCTCCACCATCTATTCCGAGATCAACGCCCGCCTGGACGCCTGGGTGGATGGGACCGGCGGGATGCTCCGCCGGATGGAGCGGGACCGGTACCTCTTCCTCTTCGAGGAGCAGTACCTCTCCCGGTTCGTGGATCAGAAATTTGACATTCTGGACACCATCCACCAGGTGGTCAATCCCGGCGGACTGTCCGCCACCCTGTCCATCGGTGTGGGCAAGGACGGCTCCACGTTTCAGGAGCTGATGCAGTTCGCCAATCTCTCCATTGAGATGGCCCTGTCCCGTGGGGGCGACCAGGCCGTCATCCGCAACAAATTCACCTTTGAGTTCTTCGGCGGCCGCTCCAAGGAGACGGAGAAGCGCACCAAGGTAAAAAGCCGGGTCATGGCCAACGCCCTCTCCGCCCTGGTGTCCGACTCCTCCGGCCTGTTTATCATGGGCCACAAATCGCCGGACAACGACTGTGTGGGCGCCGCCGCCGGTGTGTTTGCCATTGCCCGGAAAAAGGGCGTCCCCGCCTACATCATCCAGGAGGCAGGCTCCCCTCCCAGCAAGGTCCTGTCTGACCGGCTGGCCCAGCTGACCGAGTACCGCGGGGCCTTTCTAGCCCCCCAGGAGGCTCTGCTGATGATGGACAACCGCTCTCTTGTGGTAGTAGTGGACACCAACCGTCCGGAGCAGGTGCTGTCCCGGGAGGTACTGGAGTCCTGCAACCGGGTGGCGGTCATCGACCATCACCGCCGGGCCGCCACCTACATCGAGGGGGCCGCCCTCAACTACCACGAGCCCTACGCCTCCTCCGCCTCAGAGCTGGTGACCGAGCTGCTCCAGTACATCGCCGACCCCACCGACCTGACGCGGGCCGAGGCAGAGGCCCTGCTGGCCGGCATCGTGCTGGATACCAAGAACTTCTCCATGCGCACCGGCGGCCGCACCTTTGAGGCGGCGGCCTTTCTGCGCCGGGCCGGGGCGGACACCGCCGAGGTCAAGCGCCTGTTTCAGAACGACCTGGAGGGCACCATTGCCAAATACTCCATCATCCAGAACGCTAAGATGTACCGGGAAGGCATTGCGGTGGCCGTGGTGGACCACACCGTGGGCCGCATCACCGCCGCCCAGGCGGCGGACGAGCTGCTGAACATCATTGGCATCGACACCTCCTTCGTCCTCTATCCAGACGGAGACCGGGTGATCGTCTCCGCCCGCTCTATTGGCGAAGTAAACGTACAGGTCATCCTGGAAAAGCTGGGGGGCGGCGGCAATGCCGCCGCAGCCGGCGGGCAGATCCCGGACAAATCCCTGACCCAGGTGGCCCAGGAGCTGGCCCAGGCCATTGACCAGTATCTGGAGGACGAATGATGCCCAGAGGCTGTTCCGGCAGGATACCTCGAGTCTCTGCATCTGGTATGCGGAGTGGTCTGAATGATATTTACAATACCAAGATTCTATTTTAGGAGGAACTTACCATGAAAGTGATTTTACAGCAGGACGTCAAGGGCCAGGGGAAGAAGGGCCAGCTGGTCAATGTCTCTGACGGCTACGCCCGGAATTTCCTGCTTCCCAAGAAGCTGGCTGTCATCGCCACGGCGGAGAATGTGAACACCATGAAGCAGCAGGAGAAGGCCCGCAAGGCCCAGGAGGCCGCTGAAAAGGCGGAGGCCGAGGCCCTGTCTGAAAAGCTGAAGGGGCTGACTGTGAAGGTGTCCGCCAAGGCCGGCGAGGGCGGCCGCCTGTTTGGCGCGGTTACCGCCAAGGAGATCTCCGAGTGCCTGGCGGAGCAGCATGGTCTGACCATCGCCAAGACCAAGCTGGTGCTGGAGGAGCCCATTAAGGCCTGCGGCGGCTATCAGATCCGGGCCAAGCTGGGCTATGAGGTCACCGGGACCGTCAAGGTGATGGTCACGGAGGAAAAATAAGCCCTTGTTTGGAGTTAGGAATTTGGAGTTAGGAATTTGGAGTTAGGAATTTAGATATTTAGAATAGGGATTCGGAATTGGCTGGTCCGGCTCCGCCAGGCAGAGTGGGAGCAGTAGGCGGAGTGCGCATTGCAATTCCTAATTTCTCATTCCTAATTCCTAACTCATTAAGCGGGGGTGTTGGAAGGTGCCAATGGAAGACGAACAGCTGCTGCTCCGGCAGATGCCCCACAGCGTGGAGGCGGAGCAGGCGGTGCTGGGCTCCATGCTCATTGACGCCCGGTGCGTACCGGAGGTCATCGACCAGCTGCGGTCCGACGACTTCTATGTGCGGCAGAACCGGGAGATCTATGAGACCATCTACTCCATGTTCAATTACTCCCTCACCATCGACCCGGTGACAGTGCTGGAGCACATGAAGCAGAACGGGGTGTACGATGAGAACACCTCCCGGGGCTATCTGCTCCAGCTCATGGACACCACCCCCACCGCGGCCAACGTGGTGGAGTACATCGGGATTTTGAAGGATAAGACCCTGCTGCGCCGGGTGGCCGAGGCCGCAGGCGACCTCACCGCCCTGATCCAGCAGGGAACGGAGACGGGGCAGGACATCCTGGAGGCCGCGGAGCAGCGGATCTATGCCATCCGCCAGGGCCGGGCCGCCCGGGGTCTCATCCCCATCTCCAACGTCCTCATTGATGTGTATGACCGGCTCACTGAGCTGGCCGCCAGCGAATCGGCCATTCCCGGCCTGTCCACCGGTCTGACCGATCTGGACCGGGCCATCTCCGGCCTGAACAAGTCGGACCTGATCCTGCTGGCCGCCCGCCCCGGTATGGGTAAGACCTCCATGGCCCTGAATATCCTGCTGGAGGCGGGAAAGAAGTCGGGTAAAAATGTGGCCTTCTTCTCGTTGGAAATGAGCCGGGAGCAGCTGGCCCTGCGCCTGATCTCCAGCGAGTGCTTTGTGGACAACAAGAAGCTGGTCACCGGAAAGCTGACAGAGGAGGACTGGGAAAAGGTGGCGGTGGCGGCGGACTCTCTGAATCGCTCCCGCATCTTCATCGACGACGACTCCTCGGTGTCCGTGGCCGACATCAGCGCCAAGTGCCGCCGGATGGACAACCTGGGGCTGGTCATCATCGACTACCTCCAGCTGATGCAGTCCGCCGGTGGGCGGACCTACTCCGGCGAGAACCGGCAGCAGGTGGTCTCAGACATCTCCCGAGCCCTGAAGATCATGGCCAAGGAGCTGGACGTGCCGGTGCTGTGCCTCAGCCAGCTGTCCCGTGCCAATGAGAGCCGCAGTGACAAGCGGCCCATGCTGTCCGACCTGCGTGAGTCGGGCGCCATCGAGCAGGACGCCGATATTGTCATGTTTCTCTATCGGGAGGGCTATTACGACAAGGACACCCCGAACCCCAACCTGGCCGAGTGCATCATCGCCAAGAACCGGCACGGCGAGACCCGGACTGTCGAACTCCAGTGGCTGCCGGAGTTCACCACCTTCGGCAACATGGAGTGGCAGCACGATGAATACTGACCGTATTTTTAAGATGAATTTTTACAGATTCAACCCCAAAATGGGGCCCGGGAGGATCTATGGGTGATTTTGCAGGCGGTCTGCTTCTGGCGCGGGAGCTGATCCCCCCCGGCAGCACCGTCCTGTGCGCCGTATCCGGCGGAGCGGACTCCGTGTGCCTGCTCCACCAGCTGTACCGACTGCGCCGGGAGGTCCCCTTTACATTGGCCGCCGCCCACTACAACCACCAGCTGCGTGGGGAGGAGGCCGACCGGGACGCGGCCTTCGTCCGCCAGTTCATCACCCTGTGCTGCGGGCGGGACCGCCTGCTCCAGCCCGACGGGACATGGCGGGACCTGCCCCCGGTGGAACTGTTCATCGGGGGCGGCGATGTGTCCGGAGAGGCCCGCCGCCGCCGCCGCGGTGTGGAGGAGACCGCCCGGGATATGCGCTATGATTTTCTCCGCCGGACCGCCCGGACCTGCGGGGCCCAGTGGATCGCCACCGCCCACAACGCCGGGGATAACGCGGAGACCATCCTGCTCCACCTGATCCGGGGGACCGGGCTGCGCGGCCTGGGAGGGATCAGACCCCGTCAGGGGGATGTGATCCGTCCCCTGCTGTCCGTCTCCCGGGATGAGATCGAGGCGTATCTCCGCTTCTGGGGGCTGCCCTGGCGGGAGGACGCTACCAACCGGGACGACGCATACACCCGAAACCGCCTGCGCCACCGGGTGCTGCCCGAACTGGAGGCCATATCCCCCGGCCTGACCGTCCGGCTGGGAGAGATGTCCGCCCGCCTCCGGGCGGACGAGGCGTATCTGGTGGAGCAGGCCCAGGCCTCCCTTGCGCCCCTGGAGGAGATCCCCGGGGGACTGTCTCTCCCCGCGGAATCGGTGGCGGCCCTCCCCCAGCCCCTGGCAGTGCGGGCTGCCCGCATCCTGCTGGGCCGTATGGAGGGTGGAAACGAGAACTGCTCCGCCGCCCACCTGGAGGGCCTGATCGCCCTCTGCCGCAGCGGAGATCCGTCAGCGGAACTGAATCTCCCGGGCGGCGTCACCGCCCACCGGGCGTACAGCCGCCTGATCTTGACACGCTCCGTCCCTCCGGCGGCGCCGGAAAATCAGGTTCCGCTGCCCCTGCCGGGCACGGCGGAGTGGACGGGCTGGACGGTACACAGCACCCCGGAGCTCTACCGGGGGCAGCGGCAGGGCCCCCTTCAGTTTTGGCTGGACCGGGACGCGGTCCATGCTCTGACCCTGCGGGGCCGTCGGACAGGGGACCGGCTGAAGCTGCCGGGCCGCCCCACCAAGACCGTTAAAAAATGGTGCGTGGACCAGAGGATCCCCGCCCGGCTCCGCCCGGGGCTGCCGGTGCTGGACTGCGGCGGCAGGCTGGCCGGGGTGGCGGGCCTGGGACCGGAGGCAGCCCTCCTCCCCCCGCCCGGAGCGCCGGCGTGGCGCATCCGGCTGATCCCGCCCCCGGAATTTCAAAGCCTTGCCGTTCCGGAGCCCTCCGGCCGGCAGTCTGTTCAGCAGTAATTGTGAGGAAAGGAAGAACCATTATGTTGGAAAAAGACATTCAAGAGGTCCTCTTCAGTGAGGAGCAGCTGTCCAGCCGGGTGAATGAGATCGCCCGGCAGATCACCCAGGACTATCATGGGAAGGAGATCGTCCTCATCAGCGTCCTTCGGGGCTCCTTCGTCTTTATGGCGGACCTGTGCCGCCGGATCGATCTGCCCTGTACCGTGGACTTTATGGCCGTCTCCTCCTATGGCTCCGGTACCTCCTCCACCGGCCAGGTCCAGATCACCAAGGATCTCTCCAGCGATATTGCCGGGAAGCATATCATCGTGGTGGAGGACATTCTGGACTCCGGAAACACGCTGAGCTACCTGCTGAAGCTGCTGGCTCAGCGCAAGCCCGCCTCCATCCGGCTGTGCACCCTGCTGGACAAGCCGGAGCGCCGCACCAAGCCGGTGGAGGTCCACTACTCCGGCTTTACCATCCCGGACGCGTTCGTGGTGGGCTATGGCCTGGACTATGCCGAGCACTACCGCAATCTGCCCTACATCGGGATCCTGAAGCCTGAGGTCTACGGCGGCTGACCCCTCCAAGCGCCGGAGGGGCCGCTTGGCGGACCGTGCCCCCCGCGTATCCCTACACCGCCGGAAAGGAAGTGTCCTCGCTTGAAGCGATTCAGTTCCCGGGATGTGATGCTCTATCTCATGCTGCTTCTGCTGATGATCTTCGCGGTCAATACAGTCCAGCAGATGAATCAGGCGGACGATCCCACATACAGTCAGGTCCGGACTCTGTTTGAGCAGGAGAAGGTCAAATATTTCGTGCTGAACGGAAAGGATCTGAGCCTGCAAGTCCGGGAGGAAGGAGACAAGGTCCGTACGCTCCACTACCAGCTGCCCGACCTGTCCGTGTTCTATTCGGATCTGCATGAGCTCATCGACCGGCAGCACGAGAGCGGCGTGCTGGAGGGCTACGACTATAAGGTGGGCTTTGAAGGGAACTGGTGGTACCGGATGCTCCCCTATCTGGTCCTGCTGCTGGTCATGGCCGCTTTCTGGTACATGATGTACCTGCGGCAGTCTGGGGGCAGCTCCGGCGGAGGTCCCGGGCCCAGCCGCTTCGGCCACGCCCGCACCCGCACTCTGGCCGACCAGGGCAAAAAGGTCACCTTCCAGGATGTGGCCGGCGCGGAGGAGGAGAAGGAGGAGCTGCGGGAGATCGTGGACTTCCTCCGGGATCCCCAGAAGTTCATCTCCCTGGGCGCCCGCATCCCCAAGGGCGTGCTGCTGGTAGGCCCTCCGGGCACCGGCAAGACCCTGATCGCCAAGGCGGTGGCCGGTGAGGCGGGGGTCCACTTCCTGTCCATCTCCGGCTCTGACTTTGTGGAGCTGTATGTGGGCGTGGGTGCCAGCCGGGTCCGCGACCTGTTCGATCAGGCTAAGAAGGAGGCCCCCGCCATCGTATTCATCGATGAGATCGACGCCGTGGGCCGCCAGAGAGGGGCCGGTCTGGGCGGCGGCCACGACGAGCGGGAGCAGACGCTGAACCAGCTGCTGGTGGAGATGGACGGCTTCGCCTCCAACGAAGGAGTCATCGTCATGGCCGCCACCAACCGCCAGGACATTCTGGACCCCGCCCTGCTGCGTCCCGGCCGCTTTGACCGGCAGATCTATGTGGGGCTGCCGGACATCCGGGGCCGGGAGGAGATCCTGAAGGTCCACGCCCGGAAAAAGCCGCTGGCGGAGGACGCCTCCCTGTCCGACCTGGCCAAAGCCACCGCGGGCTTCACCGGGGCAGACCTGGAGAACCTGCTCAACGAGGCCGCCCTGCTGGCCGCCCGGTCCGACAAGCGCTTCATCACCATGTCTGACCTCCATGAAGCCATGATGAAGGTGATCGCCGGTCCGGAGAAGAAGAGCCGGGTGGTCACCCCCCAGGCCAAGCGCCTCACCGCCTATCACGAGGCGGGACACGCCGTGGTCATCCACGAGCTGGACAGCCAGGATCCGGTGCATCAGATCACCATCATCCCCCGCGGCCCCGCCGGCGGCATGACCATCTCCCTGCCCCAGGAGGACCGGGCCTACCAGTCCCGCCGGGAGCTGGAGGAGCGCATTGCGGTGTGCCTGGGTGGCCGGGTGGCGGAGCAGCTGGTGCTGGGGGATGTATCCACCGGGGCCGCCAGCGACATCCAGAAGGCGTCCTCCATCGCCCGCTCCATGGTCACCAAGTTCGGCATGAGCGACAAGCTGGGCGCCATCGCCTATGGCAATGAGAGCGACGAGGTATTCATCGGCCGGACCATGGCCCAGGCCCGCAGCTACTCGGAGGAGGTGGCCGGTCTCATCGACGAGGAGGTCAAGGCCATCGTGGACCAGGCATATTCCCGGTGCGAGGAGATCCTCACCCGGTGCCGGAAGGAGCTGGAGCTCACCGCCCAGTACCTGCTGACCCACGAGACCATGAGCGGCGAGACCTTCGCCCGGGTGTTCACCGATCCGGACGGAGAAGAATTTACCGCCCTGACGCCCCAGGAGTGACCGAAACGAAAAGGGCGCGTTGCAAAATGAGGCGATAAAAATGAGCGAGGTTTGGAGTCCAAAAGGGTTTCCAAACCTCGCCGTTTGCTTTATTCCAAATTTGTAAAAGCAAAGAAAAAGCAAGACCAGTATATGATATATGAACGCCACGGTCAACTAGGCACTTGCGATCAATTCAGAAATAATGATGCCGGAGAACGCACCTGCCCATCTGCTAAGAGCCCAGTTTGAGGAACTGGAACATAGAAAACTGTATGAAGTGTATTCTTCCAAAGGGAGGAAATCGGCGGCGGATCCCCAGGTGCTGTTCAAGGTATTGGTACACGGGTATCTGTGCGGAATCTACTTCAGCCGGAAACTGGAAGAGACCTGCCAGTACCGCATTTGACTTCAGATGGCTGCTGGAGGACCGTGCAGCTCCGGCTCACAGCACGCTGACGCGGTTCCGTACAGCTTGTCTCTACCGCCTGGTACAAGTGTGAAGATTGCGGCAGGTGTCCCTGCCGGGCACAGCGCTGCCGGGCCAAGGACCCAGACAAGCCCAAAAAGCTTACGCTTCAGAAGATGTCCTGAGAGAAACGAGAGCAGGCAACCAAAAACTTCAAGACCAGTCATAGGATTCATCTGCGTCTCTGCCGCTCTATCCAGGTGGAGGGCGCTTTTGGTCTGCTCAAAAACGACTTTGGATTCCGCTGCTTTCTGACCAGAGGCAAGGCTAATATCCGCACTGAGTTGTTCCTGCTGGCGCCGACTTTTGGGCTGAAAAACTGTGGATGAAGTAGGAACAGAGCAGGCTTCAAACCCGTGTATCCATAAAAATAGCCTCGTAGGCGTACAAAAACAGCAAAGTTTTCCACATAGGCACAGGTGATCCACCTGGTTCTGGTCGTTCGCACTCATTTGGGCCCAACGCTCGCTTATTTTACGGAAACTTCCTCCATTTTGTCTGTTTCAGTCAGAAGATAACCCGCCGCAGAATTTCTCAATTCTGCGACGGTTCCCTTGAATAATGTGGTTTGATTCAGTTTTTCCCTGGATGCCTCAGACGGCATTTCCCTCTGCCTCGTCTCGCTCTTTCAAGAGCTTGGCTAAGGCAGAGAAAAATTTCTTTTGCAGATGACCCACGCTGCCGCGATTGAGTTGGTGTGCTGTGGCATACTTGCGGATGGACAATCCGTCTACAACTTGCCCTTGGAAATAATCCTTGTACTCAGCCAGTACCATTTTCAGAGTATTGTTCAGAAACCGCAGGACCTCTTTCAACTGGGCAAAATCGTTTCTGGCGATGGCGACGAACCTCTTTTTTCACGCAGAGGCGATATTTGCTCCGGTCGAAGTTGCAATTCTCGCAGAGTTCTTTGGCATATACGTGGTAGGTTGTGGCTTGCTGATATTCATGGGAGTCATATTCTTCGTCTAACTGCTGCCTTTGACTTTTACGCATCGGCCTCCGGAATCTCTCGTCTTCCAGTCTTTCGATAGCGGTCTCTGAGATCTTCATGTTCATCATCCGCTTGTACTTGGCCTTTCGTTTCCCATTTCCCTCTACGAAAGCGCAGAAGGACTTTTATTGGAGGTGCAGTACCTAGGAAGGGATCGGTGGTCCAGATGACGGTCTCCTCGCCGCTATCGGTGTCCAGGGAGATCACATAGACCACCCTGCTGTCGTACCGCCGGTAGTACCCGGCACAAATCCGTCTGCCCGCCATTACTGTATCCCCATTCTTTTTCTTCCTTCAGCATAGTGGAGGATGGAAAGTCTGTAAATAGGGCAAAGGCTTTCTTGTTTACTGCCCAGCAGAATTTGAACCACTTACCAGCAGTCTTTCTATAGGGAGGTAAGTGTCCGCCAACATTGGAGAGCACGAGGCCCGAGGATAATCAAAACGTAATGGAGCAATGGAATCGTGAGTATATACTCCCTTCCCGGGCGTAGGTTTCCTCACAGTTGATCTCCAGAAAGATAGCTTACAGGCTGTATGCCAGTCATGTCCTGTGCTTAAAATGCACCGTCAGCGCCATTCATGGCGATGACCGCGCCGCTGATGAAGCTGGCCTCGTCAGATGCCAGGAACAGTACGGCATTGATGACTTCCTCCGGCTCCCCAAACCGTTGCATGGGGTTGTCGCCGGTGATACGCTTCTTATGCTCCTTGGCGTCCTACTCCAAGAGATTGGTTACATTCCAAATGTCTGTGCGGATGGGGCCGGGGGCGATGGCATTGACGCGCACGCCGTCCGCCGCCAAATCCAGTGCCCAGCAACAAGTGAAATTCTCCACCGCAGACTTGGCCCCGATATACACGGAGAGGTTGTAGTTGAGGTAGGTCACACCGATGGTGGATAGATTGATCATATTGCCCTTAGCTGGATCAGCAGGAGCAGGAACTGAATGGTCATGTCCACCACTTTATTTTTGAGTTTCTCTGCCATCATATTTCACCTCTTTTACTTGTGAATATTCATGCCGCAGAGCATCTTGACAAAGCCCGGATCGTCATGGTCCACGATCTCGCTGTGACCCAGGTCTTTGGCCGTGATCTTGGCCATTTCCTCATCAGTCAGGGAGAAGTCCCAGATGTCGATGTTCTGCTCCATCCGCTCCATATGGACGGACTTGGGGATGATGGACACGTCCCGCTGGGCACTCCAGCAGAGGGCCACCTGGGCCGCGATCTTGCCGTACTTTTTGCCGGTCTCGGTCAGCTCCGAGTCGGTGAAGATGCCATGCTTGCCCTCAGACAGAGGAGCCCACGCCTGAGACACCACGCCGTATGCCTTCATATTGTCGATGCCCTTCTGCTGAACGAAGAAGGGGTGCTGTTCCACCTAATCCACAGCAGGGATGATCTCTACATTTTCGCACAGGTTGGTCAGAATGGCCGGGTAGAAGTTGGCTACGCCGATGGCTTTCGTCAGTCCGTCCTTGCAGGCTTTCTCAACGCCACGATACACAGCAAAATAATCGCTCATCGGCTAATGCAGCAGAACCAGATCAACAGAGACCATATTCAGCTTTTTCAGAGAGGTTTTCACCGCCTCATCAGCGATCTGCTCGTTCTTCATATCCTGGACCCAGACCTTGGTCCTGATGAACAATTCCTCACGGGTGGTCAGGCTATCTGTGATGGCACGGGCCACACCTTTGCCTAGGGCCTATAGGCAGCCGCTGTGTCCAGCAGATGGTAGCCAGTCTTGATAGTGTCATAGACCACCTGCTCGCACTGTTCCGGGTCGGGATCTGGAACACACCAAAACTCTCCGGCGGCATCTTAATACCGGTATTTAAAGCTAAATATTCCTTATACTTCCATGTCCTAATTATTTGATGATTTGTTTATTGCAGATCGTGGCTGTTGCTTCTGACGCAGCCATGACACGATCCTGATTGACGTGATTTTCCCTTCATTGGTATCCCATATAGAAGATCCCATGAGATTCTGCTTCCGGGATTCTAATACCCACTATTTCAGCTGTGCGCCATCCTCAAATGCGTTGCCGACATTTTCTCCCAGCTTATAGTACCCATGATGTACCGTATCATAGGTGATCGGGCTGTATTTCTCCAAACTGATTTTACCATCTTCGCCGAGCACGCCCTGGTCTACGCTAACATTGACGATCCGGCCCAGATATTTGCTTTCATCAATCACTTTCACAAGCTCGTATTCCAGTGTTACCGGAAGCTCGTTAATGACCGGCGCATTGACAAAGCTCTTTTTGTCGTGATGAATCCAGTTTTTTCTATTTTTCACGGCTCTTTTTCGCCAGATAACCGACCTACATAATCGCAGGCCAGCATATGCTCCACATCTCCGGCACTGACCGTGAATGCCCAGTTCGCCATGATGTTGTACGTCGTTTTGTGATGCGACAGATCAATCATGATCTCGTCTCTGCCCACAATACCGCCCCAAGCAGCATTCATCACATTGGCTTTTCCATGCTCATCATAAGTGCCGATAATCAAAACCCGCCGAGGAGAAAGGAGCGACTGCACTCCAAAATTTTTTCTTTCTGACATTGTAGTTTCCTCCTTATTTTTATTTCTGCATCTGCCATCCCAGAAGGATAGCAGGATGGATTCAGCGTTCAACAGTGGTCACTTCTCACAGGGGACATCGTTTTTACTCCTAGGGTTCAGTCCACTGATTGTTCGCATCTACGATTTCACCAAGACTGATGTTTTCATTGCAGTGTCGTGCCTTTGAATTTTTTCCGGCAGTCTCAGCTGGATGGCCAGCATGGGGCAGGAATGGATAACAGGCCATGCAGGCGATGTAGCCTTCTCCGTTCCAAATACTCTTCTGCCCCTCCATGTGGAAACATTTTTTAGGGAACACCTTCGTACAGATCCCGCAGCCAATACAATCGTTGGTGATCTCATAGAGATCGCGGAATATATCCGGTGCGTGCCCCAGCCGGTCCTGTTCGGTAACGGGGGCGATCCAGTGCTTTTTTCAGCGAGGTCAGCCTTAATCCAGCTGAGCTGCTGGTCTACTTTCTTGTCTATCCGATTCTGCACCTCCATGTCGAAGCCCAGCAGGAAATTGTCCACCATCAGCACTACATTGACATAGGCCGGATGGACGCCCAGACCATCCGCATATTCCTTTGCCAGTTCTGCCACTCCGCTATGGCGGTTTCCGTAGGTCAGCAGGATGTAGAAATAGTCCGTCTCAAACTGGGACCCTTTCAGGAACTCCTTCACCAACTCCAGCATCCCATGTCCGAATACCGGGCAGACGATACCGATGCTGTCCGCCCAGTACACCTTATCCTCATCGTGGATCGCCTGGGCGATGCTGACAGGCTAGGCTTCTATTTCTTCGGCCACATAAAGGCTGTTTCCAGTGGCTGTCAAATAAAATATCATGTAGATCATTCCTTCATGTTCAGAGGCCTTCCTTGTTGCAGTCAGCCTCTAAATTTGCCATACTAACTATGCGATAGCTTGGAAGTGAAAGAGCGTTATTGTCCTACTATCTCTCGTTTCTGCGCACAGAATAAGCGAAAATTTGAGAAAAGTACAATGCCAAAGGCGAATAGCAGTATAAATTTTGCTGATACTGAGAGGACGCAGATATAATAGAGCTGTATGAATTGAGGCAATTTGCCGCGTACGGGACGCTCTCGGGGGCGGCGGAACAACTTCATCTTTCTCAACCAGCCCTGAGCCGGAATATAAAAAAACTGGAAGAGGATCTGGGCTGCATCTGGTAAGCTAAAAGTAGACACTCACAAAGCGGGTGAGTGTCTACTTTTTTATATCTGTTAAAATAGGAATAGAGGTGAAAAGAT
>CABIYX010000026.1:35000-49654 GCA_902363045.1 Clostridiales bacterium | reverse complement strand
ATAGAAGCCCAGTTCAGTACAGGACCGAACTGGGCTTCTGTTAGCTGCGCTTTTTTGTGTCTACTTTTACTTGACAGATGCAAAAACTCAAGTCTCTGACTGGTTTTCTTTTTGGGAGTCCTTGCTTGTCAGTTCTATATACCCGCAGTATTCCACACTGCAGGAGGTTAACCAGGAACTGGACGCAAAGAATCAAAAGGTGATTTTCCTTATTGACGGTCTGGAAGATATCTTGACTAACATCTCCACAGACAAAAATGAGCAAGCAGCAGTCCAAATCCTGTGCCAGGATATCATCGCACAGTTAATTGCCAAATACCCACACATTGGAATCATCGTATTTTTGCGGCGTGATATGGCACAGGCAGCCATTGAGGTGAACTTCCAGCAATTTGCTCAGGCCAATGGGCAAGCGGAATTGAAGTGGTCCTCCAGCGATGCGCTGCGACTGGTGGTTTGGCTTGTGTCCAAGGCTGCACCAGAATTTTACAAGGATATAGGTAGAGTCGACCAGGCATCACAAAATGTGATTGATGATGCACTTGTGAAGTTGTGGGGAGCCAAGCTTGGAAAAGCCTCATCGAATGAGGCATACTCGTCCAGATGGATCTTGGCGGCGTTGTCGGATTTCAATGGGCAGTTGCAGGCAAGAGATATTATCCGTTTTTTGAATTATGCGTCCGTCCCTATGAAAAAGGCGACTTATTACGACCGCCTTATCATGCCTACGGAAATAAGAACAGCAGTTTCTACTTGTTCAAAAGAAAAAGTTGATGAAGTAAAACAGGAATATGCAGCGCTCCAACCAATTCTGGAAAAATTCGAAAATCTGACAGAGGAACACAAGACCCTACCGTTACTGCCTGAATACGCAGGGCTGAGTAGCGATGAAGAACGATCTATGATTCGAGAAGGATACTTGAAGAGAGACGGTGATAAATTCTATTTACCAGAAATCATTCGTCATGCTTTGGGATTCAAGTATAGTAAAGGAGCTCGTCCAAAGGTTCTGGCGTTCACGTTAAAATCATGATAGTACCCAGATGCACCGTCCTTCATGGGGGCCATAGGTAAAAATGAACTGCCCCCATTTGTTAGACAGTATGATATACTGGATAACAAGTGGGGTGCTTTATTATGCCAAAAGGAATACCAAACAAACGCTACACACCGGAGTTTAAGCAACAGGTTGTAGAGGCTGTCATGCAAGATGGTCTCAGCTACAAGGAAGCTGCCAGGCTTTATGACGTTCAAGGGCATGACCGAATTCAAAGTTGGGAACGGATTTATTTGGAAGAAGGTCCGGAAGGCCTTGCCGTAGAGCGTCGAGGGCGTAGAAGTATGGGAAGGCCGAAGAAACTGCCAAGCAAAGTGGAAGAGGATTTGCTTGCTGAAGTTCAGCGGCTGCGTGCGGAAAATGCTTACTTAAAAAACTTGCAAGCCTTGGTTTTGGAAGAAGAGCGACGCCAGCACAAAAAGCGCAGGTAGTTCAAAAACTGAGGAAAGAATTCTCGCTGTCACTTCTGCTCGAAATCGCTCAACTTCCTCGTGCTACCTTCTACTATCATCTAAAACAGATGAGGGTACCAGACAAATACAAGGAAGTCAAAGCAGAAATCACCCTGATTTACCACGAGAACAAAGGACGGTATGGGTACCGCCGCATCACAACTGAGTTACATAACCGCGGATTTTCTTGCAATCACAAGGCTGTTCAGCGGCTTATGAGAGAACTGGGCTTAGTCTGCCGTGTCAGAATCAAGAAGTATCGTTCTTACAGAGGAGAAGTTGGTAAAATTGCTCCTAATTTACTGAATCGGGAATTCCATGCTGAAAAGCCAAGCCAGAAATGGGTCACTGATGTGACGGAGTTTAATCTCTTCGGCCAGAAACTGTACCTTTCTCCAATTCTGGATTTACACAATGGTTATCTGGTCAGCTATACGCTTTCTCAACGTCCCATTCTAAGCATGGTGACCACCATGTTGGAGAAGGCTTTTGAAACCATACCGGACGGAACAGATCTGATTCTCCACTCAGACCAGGGGTGGCAATACCAGCACAAGCAGTACCAGAGAATGCTCAGAAAGAAGAGCATCCGGCAAAGTATGAGCCGCAAAGGGAATTGTCTGGATAATGCTGTGATGGAAAATTTCTTTGGTCTACTCAAGAGTGAGCTGCTGTACCTCCAGAAATTCAAATCTATGGAACACTTCAAGCTGGAACTGCTGGATTATCTGGAATACTACAACAACCGCCGCATCAAAGCAAAGCTAAAGGGCTTGCCGCCTGCAATTCACAGACAACAAGCCCTTTCGGCTGCTTAAACAATTTTCTTTTTCAAATATTGTCTAACTTTTTGGGGTCGCTTCAAAACCCAATAGTCCTGCTAATAGTTCAGTATTATTTTCTATAATTTCTTCTATATCCAGTCAGTCCATTTTTGTTTACTCCCCCGCAAATTCTGAGTCATGTACAGGAGCAAAATGACTTGCATCTTCTCTTAATCTCAGGAAAATAGAGACAAAAAATATCTCCCACCCATTACCAATTATAGCCATTGGTAATGGGTGGGAGAATTTTTGACCACATTTTCAGTCACAGTGCGGCGTGGAACATATGGAATGGGGTGCCATCAAGAGTTATGAGTAGTGTCAAGGAATTTTCGCAAAATGGTTTGCAGGCTCTGGCATGAGAGAAGTCAGCCAGCAATGGAGGCGTCCTCAAGGGCAGCCTCCAGGTGCTTCATGTTCATGTACTTCTTGTTGCCCCACTGGGTGCCGGCCACATGGCGCAGCCGGGCGCAGACCAGGCAGAATTACCGTCCGGGAAACTGCCTACTACACGGGTGCGGCGACGGATCTCCCGGTTCAGTCGTTCAATGACGTTATTAGTACGGATGCGAGTCCAATGTTCACCAGGAAAATCGCAGTAAGTCAGCGTTTCCTCAATGCCATTCTCCACCTTCTTGGCAGCCTCCTTCAGCTTCATAGAGCGCAGTTGCTCCACCACGGCTTTGGCTTTCTCCCGGGCCGCTCTTTTGCTTTCCTGGGCGTGGATCGCTTTGAGCATCTTTGCCACCAGCTTCACCTTGGAGCGAGACGTGACCGAGAACACATTGCGGTAGAAGTGGACGGTACACCGCTGGTACTTGGCCTCTGGGAATACCTCTCCCACAGCTTCCAGCATACCAAGGCATTTGTCTCCAACCACTAGCTTGACCCCATCCAGGCCGCGGCCGCGCAGCCACTGGAAGAAGCTGACCCAGCTGGCCTTGTCCTCTTTCATGCCTTCGGCGGCACCAAGAACCTCACGGTATCCGTCCTCATTCACCGCGATCGCCACCAGAATGGCCACATTTTCAAACTCTCCGCCCCAATTTCGGCGCAGGTAGATCCCATCTACATAGACATACGGATACCGCCCGCCTTGCAGAGGGCGGTTCTGCCAGTCTTCAATGTGGACATACGCTTTCTTGTTCAGTTCACTGATGGTGGACGGAGACACCTTGCTGCCCCACAGAGCCTCCGTAATATCCTCCACACGCCGGACGGATACTCCTGCCAGGTACATCTCAATGAGAGCTTCTTCCACACTGCTCTCCCGACGGCGATACCGCTCAATGATGGCGGTCTCAAAGGAGATCCCTTTGAGCTTGGGCACCTTCAGGGTAACGTCCCCGGAAGTGGTGGTGAGGTTGCGGCTGTAGTGGCCGCTGCGGTAGCCCTGTCGCTGCTCGTTACGCTCGTACCGGGCCGCCTGGGTCAGCTTCTCTGCCTCGGCCTCCAACAGCTCGTTGAGAGTTTCCTCTACGCTTCCACGCACAAGTTCCTTGAGCTGCCCCTTGATTACTTCTTCGTTCAGCTGTACAATCTTCTCGGACATGGTTTGCTGTCTCCTTTCAGAATGGTGTGTCGCGACTTCATTCTACCAGAGGGCTACAAACCATGTCTTCTTTTTTTACTTTTCAATTTGCGAAAATTATTGTACCTTATCGAGTCTGCAAACTAATTTGCGCATAACTCTTGATGGCACCTCTCTATATGCTCCTTGTCAGGCCGCTACATACCAGAAACCCAGCTCATGCTTGACACATAAGCTGGGTTTCTCGCCAGACAGAGGCCCCCCTTTCGGGGGATACCCTCTGTCTTTTTGGACTTATTTTTCATCAAGCAGGCCTTTTCAGCCGCTTCATGCGAGATGCTTCCGGAAAGCGGCTCAGCACAGCTTGGCCCCGGCCGGGATCTGATCGTCAATCATCAGCAGGTTCAGCTTTTCCTCGCCCTTCTCCGTGTGGACAGCGGAGATCAGCATCCCACAGCTCTCCTGGCCCATCATTTTCCGGGGAGGCAGGTTGACAATGGCCACCAGAGTCTTGCCCACCAGCTCCTCCGGCTTGTACCAGGCAGCGATGCCGGAAAGGATCTGCCGGTCGGTACCGGTGCCGTCATCCAGGGTGAAGCGCAGCAGCTTGTTGGACTTCTTCACTGCCTGACAGTCCTTCACCTTCACGGCCCGGAAATCACTTTTGCAGAAGGTGTCGAAGTCCACCTTCTCAGTGAGCTGAGGCTCCACCTCCAGCGGAGGCAGGGCGGCCTTTCTGGCCTCCTGAGCGGCCTGCTCCAGGGCCTCCAGTTCCTTCTCGGCGTCGATACGGGGGAACAGGTTGTCCCCCCGGACCACGGTGGCATCCTTGCGGAGGGAGCCAAACTGTACGGCGCTCTCCCAGGTGGAGCAGTCCCCACAGGCGCCGATCTGGCGCAGGATCTCCGCGGAGGACTCGGGAATGAAGGGGGTCAGCAGGACAGCGCATACCCGCAGAGTCTCCAGCAGATGGTACATGACGCCGGCCAGGCGGGCGCCGTTGGCCTCCATGTCCTTGGCCAGCACCCATGGGGCGTTCTCGTCGATATACTTGTTGGCCCGGGAGATGACCTTGAAGATCTCCGCCAGGGCGTTCTGGAAGGCGTAGTGCTCCATCTGCTCCTCATAGCGGCCCCGGAGGCCGGAGACCAGCTCCTCCAGCTCCTGATCCTTCTCCAGGTCGCCGGCCTGCTCGGCAGGCAGGGTACCGCCGAAATATTTGCCCACCATGGACACGGTACGGCTGAGCAGATTGCCCAGGTCGTTGGCCAGGTCCACGTTGATGGTGTTGATGAGGGACTCGTTGGAGAAGTTACCGTCCGAGCCGAAGGGGAAGGTGCGCAGCAGGAAGAAGCGCAGGGCGTCCACGCCGAAGTGCTCCGCCAGCAGGTAGGGGTCCACCACGTTTCCCTTGGACTTGGACATCTTGCCGCCGTCCAACAGCAGCCATCCATGTCCGAACACCTTTTTGGGCAAAGGCATCTCCATACTCATCAGCATGGCGGGCCAGATGATGGAGTGGAAGCGGACGATCTCCTTGCCTACAAAGTGGACATCAGCAGGCCAGAATTTCTCATAGTCATCATATTTGTCATTCAGGAAGCCCAGAGCAGTAGTGTAGTTGAACAGGGCATCCACCCACACATAGACCACATGGCCCGGGTCAAAATCCACAGGCACGCCCCAGGTGAAGCTGGTACGGGAGACGCACAGGTCCTCCAGGCCGGGCTTGATGAAGTTGTTCACCATCTCGTTCACCCGGGAGCGGGGCTCCAGAAAATCAGTGTCCTCCAGAAGGTGCTGGATCCTGTCGGCATACTTGGACAGACGGAAGAAGTAGGCCTCCTCCTCGGCGTCCACCACCGGGCGTCCGCAGTCGGGGCACTTGCCGTCCACCAGCTGGGACTCCGTCCAGAAGGACTCGCAGGGCTTGCAGTATTTGCCCACATACTTGCCCTTGTAGATGTCGCCCTTCTCGTACATCTTCTTAAAAATCTTCTGAATGGAAGCGACATGGTAGTCATCTGTGGTGCGGATGAAGCGGTCGTTGGAGATATTCATCAGCTTCCACAGGTCCTTGACCCCCTTGGGGCCCTCCACAATGTTGTCCACAAACTCCTTGGGGGAAACGCCGGCCTCCTTGGCCTTATCCTCGATCTTCTGGCCGTGCTCGTCGGTGCCGGTGAGAAACAGCACGTCGCAGCCGGTCAGCCGCTTATAGCGGGCCATGGCGTCGGTGGCCACGGTGCAGTAGGTGTGGCCGATGTGCAGTTTGTCGCTGGGGTAGTAGATGGGGGTCGTAATATAAAATTTCTTTCGTTCCATGGGTCTCATTCCTCCCGATGAATTAGTACATGATGAGATCAGCGGACCGTAGGGTCCTGCGCCCGCTCCCCGGCTGCCCCGGGGGCAAAGCGGCTGTGAGACAGAGCGGTCAGTCCGCCCAGGGTACACAGCAGAAAGGCGGCGGTGAGCACCGCCCCGAACAGGGAGAGCCCGTCCGCCAGCGAGGCCCCGCCGAAGGCCAGCCCCAGCACCGCGAACAGGATGAAGCGCCGGGGGTGGGGGCGCTGATAGAAAAAGGCCGCCTGCTGGTACAGGGCCAGCAGAAGGAACACACAGGCCAGCAGAGGAACGGACGATCGCAGCAGCACCGGATCCCGGGAGTATGTCTGATATACCTCCATCAGCCAGGGGAGGGCCGCGCAGGCGGGGAGAGCGGCCGGCACGCGGGTTTGCAGCCCAGTGACCGCCCGGTAGTTGTTCCGCCCGGAGACCAGGGCCCCCACCGCCCCCGCGAGGCAGGCGGCCACAGTCACCGCCAGGACGGCGGGCATGATGTGGTGGACGGGATCGGCCTGCCACGCCTGAAGCTGTTCCATCAGCTCAGGGAGTCCCAGCGCCGCGGTCAGCAGGAAACACATCCCCGCCGCCGTCATCAGGGTCATGTACCCTGTGGAGGGGCAGTGAAAGGCGCGCTCCGGCTCCTCCGGCGCGGCCCCGCCGCGGCCCAGCAGAAGGGCCGCCAGCGCCAGCGCCGCCATCAGTCCCCACAGAGCCAGGGTCGCCGACGCGCCGGCGGCGAACAGCTCTGTGACCGGGTCCAGGGCGGAGGTCCGCTGCCACAGGCGCAGGCCAAAGCCCGCCAGGCCGCCGGCCAGGGCCAGGGCGGGCAGAATATGATGCTTTCCCATTGAAAACCTCCTCGATCACCGGGCCGTCAGGCCCGGCCTTCATTTCAGCTTCGGGTTTCCGGAGGACGTCCGGCCGCCGCCGGAGGGATCCCCAAACTGGAACCACAGGGCGATCATCAGCAGGACCAGGCCCACAATGGCAATCATATTAGAGACTGCCTCAGGCAGCAGGCCGGCGCGAAACATGGCCTCCGTCGCGGCCAGCAGGATCAGGGCAAACAGCAGGATGTTCCGGGTGGTACCGTTCATCCGTTTGCGGGTGCCGTCCGACGCGAACTCCGACTCCTCCACCGGCGCGTTCACCCGGCGCTTGGTCTGAGGGTGGCGCTTCTTGTGTTTCTTTTGGCTCATGGACTCAGTCCTCCTCCTTCCAGATCACGGCTCCGCCTATGACCAGCGGACCGTCGTAAAAGACCACAGACTGCCCCGGGGTGATGGCCCGCTGGGGCTGGTCAAAGATGACGCGGCAGGTATCCGGGCCGGTCTGCTCCAGCAGAGCCGGCTGGGGCGCCATACGGTACCGGATCCGGGCCTGCACCCGGATGGGCCGGTCCAGCCGCCCGGTGGGAATCAGGTTCAGCTCCTTCCCCGTCAGCCCCCGGTGGAACAGCGCCTGGTTGTCCGACAGGACCACCCGGTTCTCCTGAGGGCAGACCTCCCTGACATAGAGGCGGCCCTGGTTGGAGGAGACCTTCAGCCCCCTGCGCTGGCCCACCGTATAGCGGATGATGCCCTCGTGAACGCCCAGCACCCGCCCCTCCGGGTCGCAGAAGGGGCCGGGGGGATAGGTCCGTCCGGTGTGGTGACAGAGGAACGCGGCGTAGTCCCCGTCCGGAACGAAGCAGATGTCCTGGCTGTCCCGCCTGCGGGCGCTGACCAGCCCCTGCTCCTCCGCGATGGCCCGGATCTCCTCCTTGGACAGACCGCCCAGCGGAAAGCACACCCGCTCCAGCTGGGCCTGGGACAGGGACCAGAGGACATAGCTCTGGTCCTTCTCCGGGTGGACGGCCCGTTTGAGCAGGACCCGTCCGCTGCCGGCGTCCCGCTCCGTCCGGGCGTAGTGCCCCGTGGCCAGACGGCCGCAGCCCAGCTGTCCGGCAGCCTCCAGCAGCGCGCCGAATTTGATGGTCCGGTTGCAGGTCACACAGGGGTTCGGGGTGCGGCCCTGCTCATACGCCCGGACAAAGGGCTCCATGACCCGCTCCCGGAAGGGACCGGACAGGTCCAGGGCGTGGTGGGGGATGCCCAGCTGGGCGGCGACGGCCCGGGCGTCCTGAATATCCTCCAAGATGTGGCACCGCTCCCCCTGGCCAGGGGCCAGCTCCTCCGGGGTAAACAGGCGCATGGTGACCCCCACCGTCTGCTCCCCCTGCTGCTGGAGCAGCCAGGCGGCCACCGAGCTGTCTACGCCGCCGCTCATCGCCACTGCAATGGAATCGCGCAAATGATCCTCCTCCTCAGCCCTGCCGGGTCAATTTTGATAGATGTTAAGTATACCACATTTTCAGGGGGGGTGCAACCGAAAGCAGACCGGAAGCAGGCCCTCTCCCCATAAAATACAGGAAAATGCCCCTCCTTCCCCCCTTGCGGCCTGGGTCCGCCTATGATAAAATAGCTTGTTAAATCCTGTGAATATCAAATGTAGAGGGAGTGGACCCTTTTGTCGAATTACGAATCTGAGATCAAGCGCCGCCGCACCTTTGCCATCATCTCCCACCCGGACGCCGGTAAGACCACCCTGACGGAGAAGTTCCTGCTCTACGGCGGAGCCATCGCCCAGGCAGGCCAGGTCAAGGGCAAGAAGAACACCCGGGCGGCCACCTCCGACTGGATGGAGATCGAGAAGCAGCGCGGCATTTCCGTCACCTCCTCGGTGATGCAGTTCCAGTATGAGGGCTACTGCATCAACATCCTGGACACCCCGGGCCACCAGGACTTCTCGGAGGACACCTACCGCACCCTGATGGCCGCCGACTCCGCCGTCATGGTCATCGACGCGGCCAAGGGCGTGGAGGCCCAGACCCGGAAGCTGTTCAAGGTGTGCGCCATGCGGGACATCCCCATCTTCACCTTCATCAACAAGATGGACCGGGAGGCCCGGGACCCCTTCGAGCTGTGTGAGGAGCTGGAAAAGGAGCTGGGCCTGGACACCTACGCCATGAACTGGCCCATCGGCTGCGGCAAGGAGTTCAAGGGCGTCTATGACCGGCAGAACCGGAAGGTGATCCATTTCACCTCCAACACCAACGCCCGTGCGGCCACCGCCACGGAGATTGAGCCGGACGATCCCGCCCTTGCCGGTCTGATCGGCCAGGCCAAGCGGGACCAGCTGGTGGATGAGATCGAGCTGCTGGACGGGGCCTCCTGTGACTTCGACCTGGACCGGGTGCGCCACGGTAAGCTGTCCCCGGTGTTTTTCGGCTCCGCCCTGACCAACTTCGGTGTGGAGCCCTTCCTGGAGGAATTCCTCCGCATGACCACCGCCCCCCTGCCCCGGATGGCCGGGGACGATGTGATCGACTCCTTCGACGAGGACTTCTCCGCCTTCGTCTTTAAGATCCAGGCCAATATGAACAAGGCCCACCGGGACCGCATCGCCTTTATGCGCATCGTCTCCGGAAAGTTCGAGGCAGACCGGGAGGTCTACCATGTCCAGGGCGGCAAGAAGATCCGCCTGTCCCGCCCCCAGCAGCTGATGGCCGCCGAGCGGGAGATCATCGAGGAGGCCTATGCCGGGGACATCATCGGCGTGTTCGACCCGGGTATCTTCTCCATTGGCGATACCCTGTGCGCCCCCAGCAGGAAGTTCCGCTTCGATCCCATCCCCACCTTCGCGCCGGAGCACTTTGAGCGCATCCGCTCTGTGGACACCATGAAGCGCAAGCAGTTCCTCAAGGGCGTGGAGCAGATCGCCCAGGAGGGCGCCATCCAGATCTTCAAGACCCCCTATACCGGCATGGAGGAGGTCATCGTGGGCGTGGTGGGAACCCTGCAATTCGACGTGCTGGAGTACCGCCTGCGCAGCGAGTACAATGTAGAGCTGTTTAAGGAAGGTCTCCCCTATGAGTACCTGCGTTGGATCGTCCGGGAGGAGGAGGACGCCCCCCTGCTGAAGGAGGAGGACCTGCTGCTGCCCAACGACGCCAAGCTGGTGGAGGACTATAAGGGCAATCAGCTGCTGCTGTTCGCCTCCCAGTGGTCCATCCAGTGGGTCAGCGACCGGAACAAGGGCCTGAAGCTGGCGGAGTTCGGCGGCGCGAAATTTTAAAAAGGGGACAGGAACATGAGACCAAAGCTGATCCTGACGGACCTGGACGGAACCCTCCTGCGGGAGGACAAGAGCCTCTCCCCCGCCAACCGCGCCGCTCTGGAGTGGGCCGCCGCCCAGGGTGCCGAGATCGTTGTGTCCACCGGACGACTGTATACCGGGATTCCTCAGGAACTGCGTGATCTGCCCTTTCTGCGGTATTTTATCCTGATGAATGGCGCCAAGGTCTATGATCGTCAGACAGGACAGACTCTGGGCCGGGCAGAGATTCCTTGGACCACGGCGGATGCAGTCATCGATTTTCTGGAGCCGCTGAACTGCTCGGTAGACTGCTTCCAGAACGACCGGGGCATGATGGCTCGAAAATACTATGACCACCTGGAACAATACGTCATCCACCCACCCTCTTTCAACCTGGTCAAGCAGACCCGCAGCCCAGTAGATGACCTCAGGAACGCCGTTCTGGCCGGAGGAGGTTCCGTCCAAAAGTTCCATGCCTATTTTCCAGACTTGACATTACGTCCCAAGGTGATGGAGCAGATTCAATATGCATTCCCTACACTGGTGCAATCCATCTCTATGCCTGCCAATCTGGAACTCAACGCCCAGGATGCCACCAAGGGAAATGGACTTCTTACGCTATGCCGTTGTCTTGGGATCGACCCCAAGGAGGCCGCAGCCTTTGGAGATGGAACCAATGATATCTCCATGCTGGCTGCCGCCGGCGTAGGAGTTTCCATGGCCAACGGGACTCCAGAGACTCTGGCAGCTGCCGATTTGATTGCCCCCTCCAATGAAGAGGACGGGGTGGCACAGATCCTGTCCCGCTGGTTCCCTGAAAACACATAAAAAACCGGGAGAGCGCCGCTCTCCCGGTTTTCCTTATCCCTCCTGCTCCAGCTCCCCGTCTGAAGCCTGAATTTGGGGTTGGATGACGGTCAGGTCCCAGTACCGCAGCAGCGCGGCCGCCAGTACCAGAAGGGAGGCCCAAACATTGATCCTGGCGGAGCAACCGGCGGCTCCTCCGGGATCCGGCACGCTTCTCCAGGTCTCCAGCGCCAGCTTGAAAAAGAAGGCCAGCGGCGGCAGGACCAGTGCGCCAGCGGCGCGGCGCAGGCCGCCGATCTCCAGAAGCGCCCCATCTCCGGAGCGCGCAGACAGGCTCTCCCGCTGGAGCCGGGCGGCCCGGCAGGAGAGGAGCAGAGTGAAGAGCAGCAGCGACAGGCAGACCAGCACGGTATTCAGCGTGTCCCGGGCCTCTGCCTCCCCAGAGGACGGCGTGAGATCGCAGCCGGCGCGGTATTCCATGGCGTCACCTCCTGACACAGCCTATGCCGGAACGGGAAAATGGGCACAAAAATCCGGGAAAAGCCGGAAAAAATTTAGGAAAATGTGAATTTTTCTTGGGACGTCTAGACAGGCGGGCCTCAGTTGAGTATGATATACTCGGATCGAAATTTGACCAAAGCGAAAGGCCGGCCGGGCGCGGGACGCCCGGTGGCACGGCCTGGGAGGTAGCCATGCGGCGAAGCTATTTGGGCGGGGTACACCCCGCTTCCTATAAAGAGAGCACCAGGCGCAAGCCCATCGTCCCCCTGGAGGAGGCGCCCAAGCAGGTGGTCATTCCCCTTACCATGTGCAGCGGCGGCGGAGCGGTCCCGGTGGTCCGGCCCGGGGACCCGGTGACGGTGGGTCAGGTCATCGCCGAGCCGGAGGGCAGCGGCGTCTATGTCCACGCCAGCGTCTCCGGCCGGGTGCGCGCCATCGAGCCCAGGCCCCATCCCTGGGGCGGCAGCTGGGACGCCATCGTCATCGACAACGACGGGAAGGACACCCCCTGCCCCGATCTGCCGGAGCCCATGGACTGGTCCCGGATGGACCGGGACGAAGCCCTGGACCGGATCTGCCGGGCGGGGATCACCAGCATGGGGGGCGGCGCCAGCCCCACCCACCTGCGCCTGCGCCAGGCGGTGGGCCGGGTGGACACCCTGATCGTCAACGCCGCCGAGTGCGAGCCCTATCTGACCGCCGACCACCGGCTGCTGCTGGAGAAGGGGGACCAGGTCCTCCAGGGAGTGCAGATGATGGCCCGGCTGCTCCGGGTGGAGCGGGCGGTGCTGGTGGTGGCCGGCGATAAGCTCAACGCGGTGGAGTTTTTGGAGCGCCGCCTGCGCCGGAAGAAGCGGGCGGTGGAGCTGCTCACCATCCAGACCCGCTATCCCCTGGGCATGGAAAAGCAGCTGATCCGCACCGTGACCGGGCGTGAGGTACCGCCCGGCCAGTCGGCGCTGGATGTAAAATGCTCCGTATTCAACGTGGCCACGGTGTATATGGTGCGCTCCGCCCTGATGAAGGGGAGCCCCCTGACCCACCGGGCGGTGACGGTAAGCGGCGGCGCGGTGGCCCGGCCCCGGAATCTCTGGGTTCCCATCGGGACCCCCCTGCGCTGCCTGCTGGAGTCGGCCGGCGGCCTGCGGGAGGAGCCCGCGGTCATCCTCACCGGCGGTCCCATGACCGGGACGGTGCAGGGGGACCTGGAGGCCCCGGTGGTGAAGAACACCAACGCCCTGCTGTGTCTCACCGACCAGGAGCACAATTCCGCCAGTCAGACGGAGACGGTGTGCGTCCGCTGCGGCCACTGTGTCTCCAGCTGCCCCATGAACCTGAACCCGGTGTCGGTCTACCGGGCCATGCGGATGGGGGAGCGGGAACGGCTTCCTGAGCTTCATCTGGAGGACTGCATGGAGTGCGGCTGCTGCTCCTATATCTGTCCCTCCCATATCCCCCTGGCGGACCTGGTCCGCCAGGCCAGACAGCTTCCAAGGGAAGGAGGCGAGCAGGAATGAGCCAGAACGGACCTGTGATCCGCCGGTCATCCCCGCAGATCGCCCAGGTATCCAGCATCTCCTCCACGATGCTGGATGTGATCGTGGCCCTTCTGCCCGCTCTGGGCATGGCGGTCTATCTGTTCGGCCCCCGGGTGCTGGCCCTGACCCTGGTGTCAGTGGCGGCCTGTGTGGGGGCGGAGTACGGCTACCGCCGTCTGATGGGGCTGAGCAATACGGTGGGCGACCTGTCCGCCTGTGTCACCGGCCTGCTGCTGGCCATGAGCCTCCCGGTGACCGCTCCCTACTGGGCGCCGGTGCTGGGCGGTGTCTTTGCCATCGTGGTGGTCAAGCAGTTTTACGGCGGGCTGGGACGGAACTTTATGAATCCCGCTCTGGCGGGACGGGCGCTGCTGTGCACCTTTCCCGGACTGATGACCACCTGGGTGGACACGTTTCAGAAAACTCCGCTGTTTGGACAGGTGGACGCAGTCTCCTCCCCCACTCCAATGGCCCTGCTCCACGCTGGGAAGCTGCCCGATCTGACCCTGAGCCAGATGATGCTGGGGCAGCACGGGGGCGCGATGGGCGGCGTGCCGGTGTTCATGCTTCTGCTGGGCGGGGTATACCTGGTGGGGCGGCGTGTGATCTCCCCCCGCATCCCCCTGTCCTATCTGGGGACCGTCGCCCTGCTGACCCTGCTTTTCCCCCGGGGCGACGGGGGCGCGCTGGCCTGGATGACCGCCCAGCTGTGTGGCGGCGGGCTGGTGCTGGGGGCGGTATTCATGGCCTCCGACTATACCACCACACCGGTCACTCCGGTGGGACAGACCCTGTTCGGCGTGGGCTGCGGCCTGCTGACTGTACTGCTGCGCTATTTCGGCTCCTACCCCGACGGAGTGGGCTGGGCCATCCTCACCATGAACTGCTGCGTGTGGCTGCTGGACCGGGCCGCCCTGCCCCGGCGCTTCGGCGTGGGCCGCTTTGAAGCTGTGCGGGGCTGGGTAGCGCAGCTGCGCGCCAGCGCGGCAGCCATCCATTTCGTGCCGCCCAAGGTGAAATTCCTGGCCCGCGCCGGAGACGGAACGATGCCCGGCGAGGGCTATCTGGACGAGCTGCGGGGCTCTGTGCGGCAGTGGGCGGCTCTGGCCGCGGTGTTTTCCGTGACCTGCGGCATGGTGTTCGGGGTCCACCGTGTGACGGACTACGCCGCCGTCCGGGCGGAGACCTCAGCCCAGCAGACCCTGCTGGCCCAGGTCATGCCCCAGGCCACCGTCCGCTCTGAAACTCCGTACCGCGCGCCCGGCGCGCTGAGCATCACGGCCGGTTATAACGACGGCGGGCTGGTGGGCTACTGTGTGGAGGTCCAGGCCAACGGCTTTGGCGGCGTACTCACCGCTGTAGTGGGGGTCAACACCAACGGCGAGGTCACCGGCGTGGCGGTCACCGCCTGTGTGAACCAGGCTCTGGCCATTGTTGCCAGCCTGGATACGGAGGGAGAAG
>CABIYX010000026.1:0-34767 GCA_902363045.1 Clostridiales bacterium | reverse complement strand
AACAGAGAGGAGGCGGCCGGATATGACGGCAGTTCAGCTGGCAGGGATCGCTTTGGCGGCCCTGCTGTCGGAAAACTTTATTTTGGTCAGCTGCCTGGGGATCGGCTCCAGGACCCAGGCGTTCCGGGATCCCCTGGACGCCTGGCGCACCGGATACAGCCTGACGGCGGTGATGGTCCTGACCGCGCTGGCCGCCTGGGTGGTGAACCAGCTGCTGCAGCACTTTGCCCTGAGCTATTTCCAGACGCTGGCCTTTGCCCTGACAGGGCCTCTGGTGGTAGCCGGCCTGCGGTATTTTCTGCGGACCTGCATCCCGGAGCTGTCCCGGCGGATGGATGAGAACCTGGCCTCTGTCACCTCCAACTGCGCGGCTATGGGCACAGCGCTGCTCATCGCCCAGCGGGGGTACGGCCCGGGCGGCGCGTTTCTCTACGCCCTGTTCGGCGGAGCGGGCGCCACGGTGGCCATGATGTGCTTCGCCGGCCTGCGGCGGGAGGTCAGCCTGACCAGCTGCCCCCGGTGCTTCCAGGGCCTGCCCATCAACCTGATCACTGCCGGGCTGATGGCCCTGTCCCTGGTCGGCTTCTACGGCCTTCACCTGAGCTGAAAAGCAAAACGGCCCCTGGAGTGTTTCTCCAGGGGCTTTGTTCTGCCGTAGGCCATCACAAAAAAGACGTCCCCTCTCCGGCGCGGCCGAAGAAGGGACGTCTTGAATCGTATGGGGAATTACTTGTGATCCACAGAGTACATATGCTCGATCAGCTCCAGCACCTTGTTGGAGTAGCCGATCTCGTTGTCGTACCAGGACACGACCTTCACGAAGGTGTCGGTCAGGGCAATGCCGGCGTCGGCGTCGAAGATGGAGGTGCGGGTGTCGCCCAGGAAGTCGGAGGACACGACGGCCTCGTCGGTGTAGCCCAGGATGCCCTTCAGCTCGCCCTCAGAGGCGGCCTTCATGGCGGCGCAGATCTCCTCGTACTTGGCGGGCTTGGCCAGGTTGACGGTCAGGTCCACCACGGACACGTCCAGGGTGGGGACACGCATGGACATACCGGTCAGCTTGCCGTTCAGCTCGGGGATGACCTTGCCCACGGCCTTGGCAGCGCCGGTGGAGGAGGGGATGATGTTGCCGGCAGCAGCGCGGCCGCCGCGCCAATCCTTCAGAGAGGGGCCGTCCACGGTCTTCTGGGTGGCGGTGGTGGAGTGAACGGTGGTCATCAGGCCATCGGTGATGCCCCAGTTGTCGTTCAGGACCTTGGCGATGGGGGCCAGGCAGTTGGTGGTGCAGGAAGCGTTGGAGACGAACTTCATGTCGGGGGTGTACTTGTCCAGGTTGACGCCGCAGACGAACATGGGGGTGTCATCCTTGGAGGGAGCGGACATGATGACCTTCTTGGCGCCGGCGTCCAGGTGGCCCTGGCTCTTCTCCTTGGTCAGGAACAGGCCGGTGGACTCCACGACATACTCAGCACCCAGCTTGGCCCAGGGCAGGTCGGCGGGATTGCGCTCGGCGGAGACGGGGATCTCCTTGCCGTTGACGATGATGGAGCTCTCAGTGTAGCTGATCTCAGCGTCGCACTTGCCGTGCATCGTATCATACTTCAGCATATAAGCCAGGTAGTCGGCGGGGCACAGATCGTTGATGCCCACGATCTCGATCTCGGGGTGGTTCAGGCTCGCGCGGAACACCATGCGGCCGATACGGCCGAAGCCATTGATGCCAACTTTAATGCTCATGTTGAACAATCTCCTTTTTGATAAACTTCCATGGTTAGAACTGTTTTCTTTGACAGCTGATATTATATCCCGATTCTGTGCGTTTGGATAGTGATTTTTTTCATAGAAATTATCGAATTTTTTCGCAAGAATTAGCTATACAGCAGGAATAAGGCGAATCTTATGTAAAAAACAGCCCGTCCCATTCCCGTTTAGCTTCGGGTTGAGCGGGAAAGCCGGCTGGCCCCACCGGCGGGCCGCACCGCCGCCAGTTCTGTGCCGCGATCACTTTTCACAGCTGCCGCAATAATTTTTGACTGCATACTTGTGATCGACCGCGGTTTTTGATATACTAAATTTTACAATTGAGTTTATCTGCTATTTTGGCACAAGCTATTGCTTGCAGAGATGGAAAAGACGGGACTATATGCTGCGCAAAAGGGCTCTGCCACAGGAGGGACTATGTCTGACGCCAATCAAACCACTAATCTGGAGCAATTTCCGGACAGTGCCATAGAGGTGGTCCACGGAAAAGTGCAGCGGCTGAACCGTGTCGCCATGCACTGCTTTCCAGAGCTGAGATCCGGGATGGAGCTTCCCGGCTTTCTGTCCACGCCCCTGGAGGACCCGGACGGAGCAGGCACCTTCACTCATCAGGGTATCCTGTATCTGTTCAGCCGGGTGGCCGGAGCCGAGGGCAGTCTGCTTCTGGTGCGGCCCGCCCCCAAATCCGGCCTGACAGACCGGCAGCTGGACGGCTTCGTCCGTCAGATGCGCGGTTTTCTCCAGGAGGTCCTGCTGGAATTTCAAAGCACCGCCGGACAGGAGCACGACAACGCCTTCAACCGGAGCTTCTTTCGTATGTACCGCCTGCTGTCCAATCTGGATTTCATGCGGGGGATGGACAGCCCGTCTGGGACGCCCTTCCACCCCATTACGCTGGACCTGGCGGGTCTGTGCCGCCGGCTGACGGAGGAGGCCGCCTTTCTGCTCCAGCAGGCCGGAGTGCAGCTCCGCTTCCAGTGTGAAACGGCCTCCCTGCTGATCCCGGGCGACCCGGCGCTGATCCAGAAGCTGCTGCTGACCCTGATCTCCAACAGCGCCAAGCCGGCCCGGTCGGGAGAGGTGACGTTGACTCTGGAGCGCCGCGGCGGCCAGGCGCTGCTCTGGCTGGGCGACCGGGGAGAGGGCGGCTGCCTGGATGCGCTCTCCCCCCCGAAAGAGGCCGGCGCAAGGATCCCGGCCCCCGGGGACGGCGCAGGAATGGGCCTTGCCATCGCGCGCCATATCGTGGAACTCCATCAGGGGACGCTTCTGCTGGGTGAGCGGGACGGCGGCGGGATGCTGGCGCTGGTCTCCCTGCCCACTGGGCCGCTGCGGATGGACCTGGCTGTCCACACACCGGCGCCGGAAGCAGCTGGAGGCATCTCACCCGTACTGATGGAGCTGGCCGACGTGCTTCCCCTCTCCCTGTTCCATCTGGAGGAATGATATACCAAATCAAAACAGCCCTGGAGCGGCGCAGCGCCGCTCCAGGGCTGTTGTTTCCCCTCTTCCGGTCACATCCAGGCGATCACCTGGTACATGAGCGCGAAGTGGCACACCGAACCCAGCAGGATAAACACATGAAAGACCTCATGGCAGCCAAAGCGGGGGTTGTTCCGCCCCGGCCACTTGACGGCGTACAGCACGCCCCCCACCGTGTACAGCAGGCCTCCGGCCAGCAGCCAGGCAAAGCCCGCCGCGGGCAGGGCTTGGTACAGGGGGACGATGGCGAAAATGGCCAGCCACCCCATCAGCAGATAGATGGCGCTGGTGAGCCAGCGGGGGATCTCCAGCCTGGCCACGGTGAGCGCCATGCCCACCACGCCCACGGCCCACACCGCCGCCAGCAGGGCCGGTCCCCCAGACTGCCGCAGCGCCACCATACACACCGGCGTATAGCTCCCGGCGATAAGCAGATAGATCGCGCAGTGGTCGTACTTCCGCAGGGCCCGCCGCCCGGCCACCGATGTGTTGACACAGTGGTAGAGGGTGCTGGCGGTATACAGCCCCGTCATGGACAGGCCATAAATCAAAAAGACCGCGAACAGCAGTCCGCTCCCCCGCAGGGCGGCCAGACGCAGCAGAAGCGCCGTCCCCACCGCCGACAAAACGGCCCCCGCCCCGTGGGTGATGGCCGACCAGGGCCGCAGCCCGTCATAGGGGTCCCGAACCTCCCGATGACGCGCCCTCCGGACCGAAACCGGCGCCCGCATGGTCATTGCCGACTGTCTCATACAAACCGCTCCCTTCCAGCGCCGGGTCCGTCCCCTATACGCCGCTGTCTGTATGATCTAGTATAATCTCTTTGGCCGCAGTTATCAATATCAAAAATTACTAAATCTAATATTTAATATCATATTTATAGGCTTCGTTCTCCATCCGCCGCTACGCTGGCCGAACCTGTATCCGGTCCCCCTCGGCCACCACCCGGAGGGTCCCGCCGGAGCACAGCGCCCCCTCCAGCAGCAGGTCGGCGGCGGGATCCTCCACCTGGGCCGCGATGGCCCGCCGCAGAGGCCTGGCTCCGTAGTCCCGATCGCCTCCCGCCTGGGCCAGCAGCCGGACGGCCTCCTCCTCCACCTGGAGGGACACCCCCAGGGCGGACAGCCGCTCTCCCGTCTGGTCCAGCAGCTGCCGGGTGATGGCGGCCAGACTGTCTCCGTCCAGTGGGTGGAACACCAGGGTCCCGTCCAGCCGGTTCAAAAACTCCGGGGCAAAGGTCCGCCTGGCTTCGGCCAGTACCGCCCTCTCCACCTCCGCCCGGTCGGTCCCCTCCTCCGGCAGGAAGCCCAGCCGCCCCTGGGCCCGGAAGTGCCGCGCCCCCAGGTTAGAGGTCATCACCAGCACCGTGTTCCGGAAATCCGTCCGCCGCCCCTGGGCGTCGGTGAGCACCCCCTCCTCCATCACCTGGAGGAGGATGGACCACACATCCCGGTGGGCCTTCTCCAGCTCGTCCAGCAGCACCACAGACCAGGGATTCCGCCGCACCCGCTCGGTCAGCTGCCCGCCCTCGTCGTGTCCCACATAGCCGGGGGGCGAACCGATGAGCCGGGAGACGCTGTGTCCCTCCATATATTCGGACATATCGAAGCGGAGCAGGGCGTCCTGACTGCCGAACAGGGCGGCGGCCAGCGCCCGGCACAGTTGGGTCTTGCCCACCCCGCTGGGGCCCAGCAACAGGAAGCAGCCCACTGGGCGGCGGGGGTCCTTCAGGCCCAGCCGCCCCCGGCGCACCGCCCGGGCCACGGTCCGGGCGGCCTCGTCCTGGCCCAGCAGCTCCCGGTGGAGGCTCTCCTCCAGGGTGGCCAGCGCCTGCCGGTCCCGCTCCGTGGGGTCGCTCACCGGCACCCCGGTCCATTGGGACAGGACCGCCCGGATGTGCTCCTCCCCCACTGCCCTGGGGGCGTGCTCCGCCTGCCAGCGGCGCTTTCCCGCCTCCAGCTCCCGGCGGAAGTCCCCCTCCGCGTCCCGGAGCATGGCCGCCTCCTCAAAGTCCTGCTTTCGGATGGCCTCCGCCAGCTTCCGTCCCGTCTGGACCGCCCGCTCCTCCAGCTTTTGCAGTTCCTCCGGCAGGACCCGTGTGGACAGCCGCGCCCGGGAGGCCGCCTCGTCCACCAGGTCAATAGCCTTGTCCGGCAGGAAGCGCTGGGGCAGATAGCGGATGGACAGATCCACCGCCGCTGTCAAGGCTCCATCGGTGATGGTCAGGTGGTGGTGCGTCTCGTACCGGCCCCGCAGCCCCCGGAGGATAGCCAGCGTCTCTTCCCGGGAGGGCTCCCGGACTGTGACCGGCTGGAACCGCCGCTCCAGGGCGGAGTCCTTCTCAATATACCGCCGGTACTCGTCCAGAGTGGTGGCCCCCAGCACCTGGATCTCCCCTCGTGAGAGGGCGGGCTTCAGGATGTTGGCCGCATCGATGGCGCCCTCCGCCGAGCCAGCTCCCACGATGGTGTGCAGCTCATCGATAAAAAGGATAATATTCCCTGCCCGGCGCACCTCCTGAAGCACGTGCTTCAGCTTCTCCTCGAACTCCCCCCGGTACTTGGTTCCCGCCACCATGGCGGACAGGTCCAGGGCGCACACCCGCTTGCCCAGCAGATGGGCCGGGGCGGCGCCGTCGGCGATGGCCAGGGCCAGCCCCTCCGCCACCGCAGTCTTTCCCACACCAGGCTCCCCGATAAGGGCCGGGTTGTTCTTGGTCCGGCGGGAGAGGATCTGGATCACCCGGTCCAGCTCCTCCTCCCGGCCGATCACCGGATCCAGCCGCCCCTCCGCCGCCATCCGGGTCAGATCCCGGGCGCACTGGTCCAGCTGGCGGGTGTCGCCGGAGACCCGCTCCGGCTCCCGGCTCCGCATGGGGCGAGGCGCGCCATCCTCGCCCCCCAGAGCGGCGTACACCGCCCGGCGCAGGCCCTCCCGGTCCACCTCACAGGCCCCCAGCAGGCGGGCCCCGGAGCTGTCCGGCTCCAGAAGCACCCCCAGCAGCAGGTGCTCCGCCCCCACCGCCGGACCGCCCAACCGCCGGCACTCCTCCGCCGCCCGGCGGATGACCTGGCAGCACCGGGGCGTCAAGCCCTGGCGCAGGGTGGGGCCAGGCGCCCCGGTGCCCACCATCTGTACAACGGCCGCCCGCAGCGAGCGGCTGTCCGCTCCCGCCTCCCTCAGAAGGCTGGCCGCCAGGCTGTATTCCTGGCAGGCCAGGCCCAGCAGAAGGTGCTCGCTGCCCACATAGCAGTGCCCCAGCCGGGCCGCGTTCTCCTGGGCCAGCCGGATGGCCCCCAGAGCTGTGGATGTAAACCGGCTGTCCGCCATCTCCCATCGCCTCCGTGACTTCTGTTCCAAAGAAATTCCCCCCGTCTCTCCATCTGTCGGGCCGGGACCTGCGGCCGCCGGCGCTTTTTTAACTATGCCCGCTTTTCAGAAAAATTAGCATTGCATTTTCAAAAAGATGTGATAAAATAAGAGATACATTCTAAGGGAGGTGTATTTCCAATGGCTTATGTCATTAGCGATGCTTGCATCAGCTGTGGTTCCTGCGCGGATGCCTGCCCCGTGGGCGCCATTTCTCAGGGTGATGATCATTACGTGATCGACGCCGGTGCTTGCCTGGACTGCGGTTCCTGCGCTGGTACCTGCCCCATGAGCGCCATTTCTGAGGGCTAATCGCTCCTCGAAACGGAAAAGAGCAGCTCCGGCCCACCGGCCGGAGCTGTTTTTTATTTCACCCGGAAGGAGCCTGCTATGGGATACCTGACCCGCGCCCTGATCTGCCGGAAATGGGCGTCCAACCGCCGGAGGGACGCCGTCCGCCTGGCCTCTCAGCCTCTCCCCACAGGGGTGGAGGTCCTGGAGGGCCTCCCCTATCTGTCCGGCAGCCACCCCATGCACACGTTGAACCTGTACCGCCCACTTGGAGCAGACGGCTCTCTGCCTGTGATCGTAGACATCCATGGAGGCGGCTGGATGTACGGCGACCGGGAGCTGAACCAGGCCTACTGTATGTACCTGGCCTCCCAGGGGTGGGCCGTCATGGGCATGAGCTACCGCCTGCTCCCCGAAGTAGACCTTCGTGAGCAGATCCAGGACGTCTTTGCCAGCTTCCACTGGCTGGAGCGCCATGCCGGCACATACGGTCTGGATCTGGACCGGCTCTGCCTCACCGGGGACTCCGCCGGGGGACATCTGGCCGGGCTGGCCGCCTGTATCCAGCTGGACTCCTCCCTCCAGGAGTTGTACGGAGCCGTCCCCCTGGCCCACCCCTTCCGGGCCCTGGCCATCGCCCACGGGGTATGCGATGTCTACCGCTTCAACGTTCTCAAGCCCCATTTGGACAGGGCAGTCACCCGGGAATACCTGCGGATGCTGTTCGGCCCCGCCGGCCCCTCCTCCCCCCTGTGGGGCCGCGCCAGCTTCGAGGACACCGCCCCCGGCCTGCCCCTCCCCCCGATCCTGGTCATCGCCAGCGAGCCGGACCGCTACTACCGCCAGGGCCGCCGGCTGATCGACTGGCTGGACCGCTCCCCCCTGGAGCACGAAACTCTGCACTGGACCCGCGCCCAGGGGGAGCGCCTCACCCATGTCTTCGAGGTCAGCCACTGGGACTGGCCGGAGAGCCGGGAGACCAACGACCGCACCCTGGACTTTTTCCGCCGGGCCTGCGCCGCGCCTGAACAGGCCGCGGAGGAATAGGCATTTTTCCCATCTTGCCTTGTATTTTCCACGGTTTATGCTATACTGTGCGTGGTCCCCTCTGTTTCCGCATTGAGGCCGTCTTTTTCCCAAGATCCGTGAATTTCCTGAAAGGAGCCCGTTCCCATGTATGACTCACGCGCCAGCGGTGTCCTGCTGGCTGTCTCCTCTCTGCCCGGTCCCTATGGTATCGGCTCTCTGGGCGCGCCCGCCCGCCGGTTTGTGGACTTTTTGGCGGACGCCGGTCAGACCTATTGGCAGATCCTGCCCCTGGTCCCCCCCGGCCACGGCAATTCCCCCTATATGTCCCCCTCCGCCTTTGCGGGCAATCCCGATCTCATCGACCTGGATGAGCTGGTATCCATGGGCCTGCTCACCCACCAGGAGGTGGAGGCCGCCCGCCGGGACTCCCCCGACCGGGTGGACTACGCCCATCTCCGGGCCACCCGGATGGACCTGCTCTATCAGGCGTTCCTCCGCTTTCCCGGACGCCGGGCCCAGATGCCGGAGGAGCTCCACCTCCCCTGGCTGGAGGACTACGCCAAATTCGCCGCCCTCCACGACCAGTTCCAGACTGATTGCAGCCAATGGCCCAGGGACGCCGTCCCGGACCCCCGGCGGATGGCCTTCCACACCTTCCTTCAGGACATTTTCTATCAGCAGTGGTTCCATCTGAAGGAGTACGCCAACCAGAAGGGGATCCGCATCATGGGGGATATCCCCATCTATCTCTCCAGCCACAGCGCGGAGTTCTATTTCCACCCGGAGCTGTTCCAGGTGGACGGTCAGGGCCGTCTGACTGCGGCAGCCGGCGTGCCGCCCGACGCCTTCACCGCCGAGGGCCAATTCTGGGGCAATCCCCTCTATAACTGGGAGGGCCACAAGCGGCAGGTATTCCTGTTCTGGAAGGAGCGCATCCACTGGTGCGCCCGGCTGTACGACGCCATCCGCATTGACCACTTCCGGGCCTTCCACACCTACTGGTCCATCCCCGCCGGGGCCAAGAGCGCCAAGGAGGGGCATTGGGAGCCGGGTCCCGGCCTGGAGCTGCTCCGGCTGCTCCAGACAGCCGCCCCCAAGCTGGAGCTCATCGCCGAGGATCTGGGCGACCTGGACCAGGAGGCCCTGCAGTTCGTGCGCACCTGCGGCATCCCCGGGATGAAGGTTATGGTCTTCGCCTTCGATCCCCAGGGAGAGAGTGCCTATCTGCCCCACAACTGCCATCCCTTCTCCGTGGTCTACACCGGGACCCATGACACCCCCACCTTCGTCCAGTTCCTCAACGAGGCCCGGCCGGAGGAGGCCAGTTACGCCCGCCGTTACCTCCGCCTGCGGGAGGAGGAGGGCCTAGGCTGGGGAGTCATCTCCGGCGCATGGGCCTCTGGTAGCTATCTGGCCATCGCCTCCCTTCAGGATGTGCTGGGTCTGGGCGCGGACGCGCGGATGAACACCCCCGGCACCATGGGGGACCACAACTGGAGCTGGCGGGTCCGCAGCGAGGCCCTCAATCCTTACGTCTCCGGCAAGCTTCGGGAGATCACCCGTACCTACCGCCGGTGTCTCTGACTCCATATTCCAAGCAAAAACCTGCCCTGTGCGGCCATATTAGCCGCGCAGAGCAGGTTTATTTTATATATCACTATCTTATTATACTATTTATTATGATTTTACCAGTTTACTGTTCAAAATATCCTCCCGGGCCAGGGCCTTCCCATCCTCCAGCTCCACTGTGATCCGGTACCAAGCAGTCTCCCTTTCCTCCCGGATCCCGCAGGCCACCGAGAACCGGCGGATGGGTGTGACAGCGGCCATCACCGTGTAAACTTCCATGGCCCGGTCAGCCAGCGCCATCCGCAGGGTCTGCTCCTCCGGCACAGGGGCGTCCAAGTAAAAATCCGTCCGCACCATCACCCATGGCCGGTCCGGCGCGTCTGCTGGCCACTGCGCGCTCCAATCTGTATACCCTTTGGGTTCCAGGACTCCGAGGGACCGCAGGGCGCGGCCCACATTCAGTTTCTCCTCCAGCGCCGCCTCCCGCTCCCGGTCCCAGATCAAACGGTCCTCCAAATCACAGCCCAGACTGCGCGTTCCCCCTTCCCCGGAAACCCTCAGCCAGTAGTAGCCGTCCACCAGGTTAAAGCCTGCCCACGGCCCTTCGGCCCGATACTCCGGGTAGACCTGGGTGGCATATCGGGTGATGGCCCGGGCAGCAGACAGGTTGCCCAGGACCGGCGGCCATCCCAGCCGCAGGATCAGGAGAAACAGAACGGGCAGCATCGCCAAAACACAGAGAATCACGCCAATTACGGCTTTGATATGCCATTTTTTCATACCAGCCCCCCCTTTTTCTAATTTTATCAGCCACAGTTCTCTCCGTCAAGCGTGCAAGGAACTGACAGCCGTCCCGGAAGCCCCCCAAAAAGCAGAGAACCCCCGCGCCGCGGAACCACTGGTTCCACAGCGCGGGGGCTATATTATGCTTTGGGCTCTGTGTCAGAGGGATCCTCCCCGTCGGAAGCCGCCTCCCCACCGGGGGCAGGCTCCTCCGAAGCGGGCGCAGAGGGCTCCGGCATCTCTCCGCCGTCCGCAGAGTCCTCCTCTGCGGGCGTCGCCTCCTCAGCGGGTTCCTCCGGCTCCTCTAAGGGGATGGGAGCCTTGATCTCCTCGCTGACGATGTGGATGTTCCGGGCAGGGGGCTCGATGTCCCCGGGCAGGGGCCTGCGCTCCCGGCTGGCCGTGGAGGCGTATGCCTCCTCCACCAGGGCTGGGTCCCGACCCTGGATAATGGCCACCATCTCGCCGCCGGTGATGGTCTCCTTCTCCAACAGATAGGCCACCACCTTGTGCATATCCTCCAGGTTCTCCCGGATCAGCGTCACCGCGTCCCGATAGCACTTGTCCAGGAGGATCTTGACCTCCTTATCCATGACAGCCGCGGTCTCCTGGGCGCAGTCCAGGCCATAGCCGCCGTCCAGATACTGGTTCCGGACGGAGCCAAGGGCCATCATGCCGAACTCGTCGCTCATACCGAACATGGCTACCATGTTCCGGGCGATGCTGGTAGCCTCCTGGATGTCCTGAGATGCCCCGTTGGTCATGGTGTTCATCACCACTTCCTCCGCAGCCCGTCCGCCCATAGAGACCGTGATCTTGGCCATCAACTCGTCCTTGGTGCGCAGGTTGGTCTTATCCTCCTCCGGCATCAGCAAGGTATAGCCCAGGGAGCCCTCGGTGTGGGGGACAATGGTGATCTTCTGCACCGGCTCAGCGTTCTTCTGCTTGTAGGCCACCATGGCGTGGCCCACCTCGTGGTAGGCCACCAGCTTCTTTTCAAACTCAGTGAGCACGGAATTTTTCTTCTCACTGCCGGCGATGACGAACTCAAAGGAGGCCAGCAGATCCTCCTGGGTCACCAGGCGGCGGCCAAAGCGCACCGCCCGCAGGGCGGCCTCGTTCACCAGGTTGGCCAGGTCCGCGCCCACGCACCCGGCGGTGGCCAGGGCGATCTTCTTCAGGTTGACGTCCTCGGACAGCTTGATCTTCCGGGTGTGGACCTGAAGGGTAGCCAGGCGTCCGGCCAGGTTGGGCCGGTCGATGGTGATGCGCCGGTCAAAGCGGCCGGGGCGCAGCAGCGCCTTGTCCAGCACCTCCGGGCGGTTAGTAGCCCCCAGGACGATGATACCCTTGCCTGGGTCGAAGCCATCCAGTTCCGCCAGCAACTGGTTCAGGGTCTGCTCCCGCTCATCGTTGCCCCCCATGCGGTTGTCACGGGACTTACCGATGGTGTCGATCTCATCAATGAAGATGATACAGGGTGCCATCTTGGCCGCTTCCTTAAACAGGTCGCGGACACGGGCCGCGCCCATACCCACGAACATCTCCACAAAGTCGGAGCCGCTGATGGAGAAGAAGGGCACGTTGGCCTCACCAGCCACGGCCTTGGCCAACAGGGTCTTGCCGGTGCCCGGAGGGCCCACCAGCAGGGCGCCCTTGGGCAGCTTGGCGCCGATCTCAGTATACTTCTGGGGATTATGGAGGATGTCGATGATCTCCTGGAGGGACTCCTTGGCCTCGTCCTGGCCAGCCACATCCCGGAAGGTGACCCCGGTCTTTTTCTCCACATAGACCTTGGCGTTGGACTTGCCCAGGTTGCCCATGCCGCCGATTCCGCCCTTTCCGCCCACGCCCCGGAACATGAACAGGAACAGGCCCACCATCACCAGGATGGGCAGGATATAGGCCAGGAACAGGTTGAGCAGATAGGCGGAATTGTCCACCGGCTCGGTGTAGGCCCCGTCGGGCAAGTGCTCCTCCAGCTGCTTCATCAGCTCCGCATCGGACACGCCGCTCAGCCGGACGGTCACATACTCCGTCACCGCCGCCTCGTCCTGGGGGGGCTCCGGGAGCAGGGCGTTCATCAGGTCTCCCGCACCGCCGGTCTCCTCCTGCTGGGGCAGCTCCACCTCTACCCCCTCCCGGAGGGTGAAGGTGATCTGCCCGCTCTCCACGTTGGCCTGCTGGATCTTGTCCTCCACCAGCCACTTCTTAAAGGTGGTGTAGGGCACCTCCACCGTTCCGGCGTTCTCATAGGAGGACCAGCAGCTCCGGAACAGGAGGGTCAGGAACAGCGCCCACAGGATGATGCTGACCAATCCCAGGGCATTGCGCTTGTTGTTCCCGCTGTCGTTGTTGTTTCTTTTATCTGGTTTCAAGGGAGAATACCTCCATCATGCGATGTCTGCATAAAATTCGGCCCGGAACCGGGCCTTGCGCTGAAACTTCAGCAGTTCATACTATACCATACTATTCCTTTAAAAACAAGAAAGAGTGCTGTAAACTTTCTGTAAAAGGGGGACGGGCGCGCCGCCGGTCCGATGTGAATTTCACCCTTCCCTCTCCGGCGGAAATATGGTATAGTATGTGGTATCTTTATTCCAAATTCACTGCCGCATAGCTCAGGGCAGTGACCATCAGGAGGTCCCCCTCTATGTCCATGAACAAACGTCCCCCTCTGCGCCGCTCCGCCCCCGTGGAGACGGAGAACGACGGCGTCATTGAAGGCCGCAACGCGGTCATCGAGGCCCTGCGCGCCGGTGTCGCCATCGATAAGATCTTTTTGATGAAGGGCGAGACTGACTCCGCCCTGGGCCATATCGCCTCCGCCGCCCGGGAAAAGGGCATCGTGGTGGTGGACGCCGACCGGCGCAAGCTGGACGGCATGAGCCGCACCCACTCCCACCAGGGCGTTATCGCCCTGGCCGCTGTGCGGGAGTACGCCACCGTAGATGACATCCTCAACGCCGCCCGGGAAAAGGGCGAGCCCCCCCTTATCGTGGTGTGCGACGAGCTCTCCGACCCCCACAACCTGGGGGCGGTGATCCGCACCGCCGACGCCGCCGGGGCCCACGGCGTCATCATCCCCAAGCGCCGCTCCGCCGGCCTCACCGCCGTGGTGGCCAAGACCTCCGCCGGCGCGGTGGCCCATGTGCCCGTGGCCCGGGTGGCAAACCTCCCCTCCCTGCTGAAGGAGCTGAAGGAGGAGGGCGTCTGGGTGTTCGGCACCGCCATGAACGGCTCCACCTCCCTGTACCAGGCCGACCTGAAGGGCCCCGCCGCCATCGTCATCGGCAGCGAGGGGGAGGGCATGGGCCGCCTGGTCACGGAGAACTGCGACTTCACCGTTTCCATCCCCATGTTCGGCAAGATCAACTCTCTGAACGCCTCCGCCGCCGCCGCAGTTCTCCTCTATGAGGCTGTCCGGCAGCGGACCGGGAACTGAGCCGGCATTACGTTTTGTATTTTTTAAGCATAATATTCTATAAAACCGGGATCTCCGGACCCAAAAGCAGGATACTGAGGAACCGATATGCACGACCGTGACAAGGAAACCGAACAACTGAACAACGACGAGCTGGCGGAATGTAAGTCGCTGAGCCGGGACGCGGAAACCGGTTCCTTCACCCTGGAGGACATTCTGGCGGAGTATGGGACCCGGCGGAGCACCCAGCGCTCCGCCGTCCCCGTTTCCGCTCCCGCCGCCCGCGCCGCCGCGGACACCGGCAAGGTGGTGGCCTTTCCAGGACGTCCCGTTCCGCCCCCGGCGGAGGAGCCGGAGGCGGCCCCCTTTGAGGCGGATGGGCCCGTGGAGGAGGACGCCGGCACCCCGGAGGACGGGGAGGACGGCGGCGAGACCGGCCGGGTGGTGGACTTTCCGGAGGAGGAGAGCGTACTGTCCGCCTTTCTCAAGGACATCACCCGGAAGGCCGACCGCTATGCCGACCAGATGTTCCAGGAGTCGGAGCGTATGGATCCCGAGGAGGTCCGCCGCCTGGAGGAGCTCATTCCGGGCACCGACCAGGAGGCGCCCCCCGAGCCCCCCGGCCGGATCCGCAGGCCCCGGAAGCCGGAGCCGCCTCCCCCCGACCTGCCGCCCCAGGAGTTGGCCCGCACCTACGGCAAGGGGCTGAAGGGGATGCGCCTGCGGACGGTCCTGGTCTTTCTGCTGGCCGCCGCCGCCCTGTTCCAGCTGGCTGTTCCCGCCTCGGGCTTCTACTGGCTGCCCCCGCTGGACGGCTATCAGATCCAGGTCTGGATCTCTGCCGGACTGCTTGGCCTGGGGACGCTTCTCTCTCTGGATGTGCTTTGGGCGGGCCTCCGGCGCGCCCTCCGGGGGCGGGTGGAGATGGACACCTTGGCCGCCCTGTCGGTCCTGTTCACCCTGGCCGACGCCCTGACCCTCTCCCTCTCCCAGGACCGGGAGGGGCAGCTGCCCTATGCAGCCGCCGCCCTGGCCGGGCTGTTCTTCCTGCTCCACGGCAGCTACCACAAGCGCTGCGGCCTGCGCCTGTCCTGCCGCACCGCCGCCTCGGCGGCGGAGCCCTATATCCTCACCCTGGACGAGGGCAAATGGAATGGACGGGACACCTACTGCAAGTGGTCCGGCGTCCCCAACGGCTTCGGGAGCCAGGTCCAGATGGATGACGGCGCCCAGCGCATCTACCGGGTGGTCTGTCCTCTGCTGCTGCTGGCCTGCCTGCTGTTCTCTCTGCTGGCCTCCTATGGACTCGACAAGCCCCAGCATCTGTTGTGGTGCCTCTCCGCCACCTTCACCGCCTCCGCCGCCTTTGGCGGGGCCCTGGTGTATGGCCGCCCCTTCCACAAGCTGGCCCGGCGGCTGGCCTCCAGCGGCGCGGCCCTGGCCGGATGGCCGGGCACGGCCCAGTCCGGAAAGGGGGACCGCATCCTCCTCACCGACGGCGACCTGTTCCCTCCCGGCTATGTGGAGCTCAACGGCATCAAGGTATTCGGCGACTGGTCCATTGAGCGGGTGGTGGGGTACACCGCCACCCTGATCCGGGACTCGGGCAGCGGCCTGACCAAGCTGTTCCACGACCTGCTCCGGGCCCAGGGCTCCATCTTCCGGAAGGCGGAGCACCTGTGCTGCTATGAGGGAGGCGGCCTGTCGGCCACCATCCGCGGCGACCAGGTCCTGGTGGGCTCCGCCGCCTTTATGAAGCTGATGGAGGTGGAGCTCCCCCAGGGGCTCCATGTGAAAAACGCGGTATTCTGCGCCATCGAAGGAGAGCTGGCCGGTATCTTCGCCCTGAACTATACCCTCCCCGACATGGTGTTTCCCTCTCTGGAGGCCCTGATGCGGGAGAAGGTAGGTCCGGTGCTGGCCACCCGGGACTTCAATCTGATCCCCGCCATGCTCCATCAGCGCTTCAAGCTGGCGGCAGACAAGATGGACTTTCCGCCGGTGGAGCGCCGCCGGGAGCTGTCCGACCCGGACCAGCCCCATTCCTCCACCATCACCGCGGTCCTGTGCCGGGAGGGCCTGCTGCCCTATGGGGAGTCGGTGGTGGCTGCCAAGCGCCTGCGCTGGTCCACCCGGTTCGGCGCGGTGCTGACCTGTCTCGGCTCCTGCGTGGGGGTCTTGCTGGCCTACTATCTCACCTCTGTGGACGCCTACGGCTCCCTGTCCCCTTTGAATCTGTTGGTCTTTCTGCTGTTCTGGCTGGCCCCGGTGTGGTTTTTGACCAGCTGGACAGCACGTTACTGAATCCACCATCCGATGAAAGGAGCGATCCATGATGATCCGACCCGCCCGTGACGCCGATCTGGACCCCATCGCCCGGATCTATGACGAGATCCTGGACCTGGAGGACGCCCGCCCTGTCTCCTATACCAACTGGCAGCGCGGCCGGTATCCCACCCGGGACACTGCCCGTCAGGCGCTGGAGGAGGGCACCCTCTGGGTCCTGGAGGAGGAGGGCGCGGTCTGCGGCTGTGTCAACCTCAATGGGATCCAGCTCCCGGAATACAGCCAGATCCCCTGGTCCATCCCCGCCGCCCCGGAGGAGGTAGGGGTCATCCACACCCTGGTCATCCGTCCCAGCCTGTCCGGCCGGGGGCTGGCCCGGAGGCTGGTGGACTTCTGTGAGGAGGAGCTGCGCCGCCAGGGCAAGCGCGCTGTGCGCCTGGACACCTATATCCATAATGTTCCTGCCAATGCCATGTATCCCCGGCTGGGCTACCGCTTCGCCGGGTCCGGTGACTTCCTCTTCCAGGACTTTCTCCCCGAGGTGCTCAACTGCTATGAAAAAGCCCTGTGATCCCGCCTTTTCCGCCTGATGAAACAAACAGAAGGCCCGCAGTCACCGGCTGCGGGCCTTCTGTGCTTTATTTTACCTTAGTTCGGCTCTGCTTTTATGCCACTCAGGCGCGGTCCTTCCACAGGAAGGTCACGATCTGGCCGCGGGTGCAGGGGGCGTCGGGGCTAAAGGCGTTCGCGCCGGTCCCGGCGGTGATGTTCTCAGACACGGCCCAGCGCACCGCCTCCGCATAGTAGGCGCTCTCGTTCACATCGGTGAAGTTCATGGCGAAATTCACCACGGGAGAGGCGTTGGCCCGCCACAGGAAGGTGACGGTCTGGCCGCGGGTCACAGTGGCGTTGGGGCTGAACGTGGTGGCGCTGGTGCCGGAGGTGATCCCCTGCTCCACAGCCCACAGGACCGCGTCATAGAAGTAGTCGCCCTTGTTCACATCCGTGAAGGGGTTCTCCGCACTCTTGGGCGCGGGGGAGCCGGCGGCCCGCCACAGGAAGGTGACCATCTGGCCGCGGGTGCAGGAGGCGTTGGGGCTGAAGGTGTTGGCTCCGGTGCCGGAAGTGATGCCCTTGTCCACCGCCCACTCCACTGCGTCATGGAAGTAGTCGTTCTTGCTCACGTCGGAGAACAGAGGCTGTTCCACCACCGTTCCGTCCTTGGCAAAGACGGCCTCCACAGTGACCTTGCTGTCGGGCATCTGGAAGGTATAGGTGGTCTCAGAGCGCTTGGTGACCTTTACCTCCTTGCCCTTGGCGTCGGTGACCGTCAGCTCATCCAGCTCATAGCCGCTGTCCGGCTTCACCGTGACGGTGATCCGGGTGCCGGCGGAGGCGCTGGAGGCGCTGGCCTTCACGGAGCCGTTGTCCGCCTTGGAGACGGAGATGGCATAGGTCCGCTCATTGTCGGAGCCGCCGGAGGAGTCGTTATCATCGTCGTCATCCTGGTTCAGCTGGTCCGCGTCCAGGGTGGCAAAAATGGCCTTCGGGGACTCGAAGCAGGCGTTCTTCTCGCCGTCGCCGAACAGGAAGAAGCCGCGCTCCTCGATCTGGCCGCGCTCGGGGAAGGGGTTCTTGTTGTTCTTGAGCCACTCGTCGTTCAGCTTGAACAGGTCGGTCTTGGAGTCGGCGGTCACGGCCTCCAGGTCATGCTTGCCGTCCACGATGGCCAGGTTGGCGGCCACATAGACCGTATCGGTGTCGTTCTCGTCCACACGGATGGAGAAGTAATCCTTCGCGTCTGCGCCCTCAGGCAGGGTCAGGGCGACGGTTTTGCCGTCCTTCTCCAGCAGGCTGAAGTTGACCATATCCAGGTCGCCGCCGCGCAGGGCGTTCCAGTCGGCGTCCGTCATGCTGGCGGGCTTGTCGTACTTGAACTCCAGGCGCATGGGCAGGACGAAGGTGTTGTCCAGGAAGTCTTTATTATCCAGGGGCAGGTACACGCCGCCGGGCGCATGGCCCAGGTCGTACGCGATCTGGCTCTTGGTGCCGTTGCCGCGCGCGGCCCACATATGGATCTCGAAGTCGGTGGCGCCGATCAGCTCATCGCCGTCCAGGGCCTTCTCGGTGATCTCATCGGAGGCGTCCTGATAGGTGCCGATGGTCACATCCAGCAGGTCCAGGTCGGCGCGGTCGGCGTTGAGGCCGGGCAGGTCAGCCCACATGAGCTGGGCGCCCGCGGAGCCGGAGTAGCGGGCCATCTCCAGCATCCCGTCGGCCATCATCTTGGTCATCTCCACGATGGAGTCCACACTGATGCGCTCGTTGGCGGAGTGCCACCAGCGTTCGTTGCCGGGGATGACGGCGCCGAAGGCGCTCATCTTGTTCTGGTAGTCGCTGGCCAGGGTGCCGCCGGTGGTGCCCACGGGGTAGGTGACGCCCAGCAGGTCAGCGGGGCCGCTGAACTCCTCGGGGTCGAACTCGATGGACGCCTTATAGCTGGCGTACTGGAGTGCGGTCAGGGGGTTGTCGTGAGTCAGATACAGGGTCGGGGCGTTAAAGGCGGTGGGGGTGCTCGCTGCGCCCTGAGCGGTCTCCAGCGTGAAGCCCTGATTCTCACAGGCGTCGATCACGGCCTGGGTCGCGGTGTCATAATTCTCCTTGGTGGCATGGATGCTGCGGATGACCAGGGGGATTCTCAGGCTCTGAGTACGCTGGTCATAGAAGGGGAACTTCGAGGTATCCTCATGGCTGATCGTGCCCATGGGGGCGATGGTCAGGTTGGCGGTGCCGTCGTGGGGGTTGCGCAGCAGCTCAGAGGGGATACCCATATACTTGCCGATATAGGCCTCGCCCTCCACGCAGTTCTTGAAGAACAGGTTGGAAACGCCCGTGGCGGCATTCTTCAGCTCCAGGCCGTTGGGGAGCGCCTGGGACAGGAGGTACATCCCCCAGACCACTGCGTTCTTGCTGTACATGGGCATGGGGTACTCCATGGCCACGTCGGTGTTGATCTCCAGGGTCAAGGTTTTCTCGTCCTTGTTCTCGGTCAGCTGGACCTTCTGGGTAGTGCCGGGAGCGGCGGGCAGCCAGCCGCGCTCTGTGGCGGCCTGATTCACCTTGTCGCAGAAGGCCTTTACTTCGGCCTCACCGGCAGAAGCGATGTCCAGAACGAAGATGGCCCGGGAGGCGATCTGGGCGGCGCTGCCGTACACGATGTCCTTCAGGGTGGGGTCGCCCTCGCGCAGGGTGACGCCCGCGCCAGTCTCCACCAGGGAGAAGTCCTTGCCCAGGTCCTTGGCGAGATTCATGGTGAGGTAGGGCGTCCAGGCTCTGGTGTTGCCCACCACCACGGGGAACCGGGAGTCGGAGGTATAGGCCGCGATGGGGGTCTCCTCACGGTTCAGGGCCTTATAGGTCCAGTTGTCATAGAAGCCGGGAGCGCTGTAATACGGAATATCGATGTAGTTCAATGTTTCGTCCGCACTCGGGTTTTTGGGGCTTCCGTCCTCATAGCAGCCCATGACGATGCGGATGCGGCGGTCAAACTCCACGCCGGAGTCCTGAAGGGCCTTGGCCGCGAAGAGGGTGGCCAGGGTGGGGCCGCTGTCATCCTGGACGCCCGCACCGTACAGCCAGCCGTCCTTCACATAGGGGGTGTGGTATGCGCTGGGATCCAGCTTGCCGTCATAATTCACCCAGCGTTTGAGATTTTCATCTGGATTATTGGAAGCAGTGGGGGAATCCAGGTGGCTCAGAGCCATGACCATCTCAGGGGCATCGGGGTCGCCGATCTCCACATAGACGTACTTGTCATCCTGGCGCTGAACAACCTTCAGGCCCAGGGCCTCGCCCAGCTCCTTGACCCAGGCCAGCTTGGCCACCTTGCGGTCATACTCGTTGTGATTGGCTTCGCTGTTGATTACCTTAAAGGGGTAAACCTTCTCTACACTAGTGATTCTAGAACCATAGGAGATAGAGTCATAGCTGGAGCCCTTGGCCAGAGCGCCCACCAGGGTGTTGGGGTTCTGGTTCTCGTTCGGGCGCATATTCTCGACCTTGCCCGCAAGAGCGTCCACCGCCGCGTGGATCTTTTCGCGTTCTGCGTCGGTGACGGTGAGCTGATAGGTCACGCTGGGCTGGAAGGGCTTCTCCTCCTCTTCCTCGTCGCCGCCAGGGACATCCTCGCGGTCCATCTGGACGCCGGCGTAGTGGACCAGCGCCCGCAGGGGGGCGTTGCACTGATCCTGGTTTACGTCAATGACTTCTCCGGTCTCTTTGTCTGTTCTGGTATCCTCCAGCGCGTCCCGCTCGGGGTGCCACTGAAGGCCCAGGGCGAACAGGCTACCCTGATGCTCGATGGCCTCGATAATGCCGTCGGAGGAGCGGGCCGCCACAGTCAGGCCGTTGCCCAGCTTATCAGGATTGACCGACTGATGGTGGGCAGTGGCAACCAGTTCAATGGTTTCAGCCCCGCCGAAAATGTCGGACAGCCACTTGGAATCTTTCGAAATGCCGATTCCGTCGGTTCCGGCATCCAGCTTATGATAGCCCTTTCCGCCGCTGTGGACCAGACCGTCCACCGTGACGCGGTAATGGGCAGGCTCACACGGCTTTTTGTTTTCGCCCCACCCGATTCCGGTATCCTCGATTACAGTAACACGGTCTTCAGAGATCTTACCAGCCTTGACCTGCTGGCCCAGATAGGTCGGCACGTCCTGAATCAGGCCGCCGCCCATGGCGATGTTGAAGCCCTGTTCACCGCGGCAGACAGCCAGCATGGGTACATCCAAGTCAATGGCGTTCTGCATGAGGTTCAGGTCAGAGGTATCACGGGCATCATTCCAGCCGGAAGAGCCGTGGGGATACGCTTCTTCGTTATAAAGGTCGGGGTTCCAATCCTCGCCTCCGGTCATAAACACGCCGTTGATACGGGAGAAGATGTCCTCCGCCTCTTCGTCGGTCTCCACCTGGGGCAGGAAGATGACCTGGGCGCCGTTGCGCTCGAAGGCCTCGGCGAAGCCCTGATAATCAGTTCCTATGCTATCCTTTTTCCAGGAGATGCCGATGACGGGGCGCTCCCGGACGTCGGTGACCTCGATGGCGGTGATCTCATCGCTGGTGATGGTCAGGTCGGCCACCACGGCGTCGCCCAGGGTGCGGTCCTCATGGGGCGTGCCGGTGAGTTCCTTCGGCGTTGCATCCGGCTCGCCCAGAACGGCATCCAGCTCGTCCAGCGAGTCGATGGCGCCGCCCTTGGTCGCGTCTGTCACCGTGACGCCGTCGGCGACCTGGGCTTCATACACCACATTGTATTCCAGGTTGCCGTCCGCGTCCACGGTATACAGGATCGCGTCCGTTACCGTCTTCGTGGTCTGCGGGGTCTGGTCCTGTGCCGGTTCAACTGCTGAGACGCCTGTGGTCATCAGCCCGAGCAGCATGGACCCTGTCAGGGATAAGCTGAGCAGTCGGGATGTTCGCTTGCCAGAGATGTTCATTTTGGGACCTCCTTTAGCAAATCTTTCTCGATGAGACCGTGCTCTGTCCGCACCTTTCAGCTGCCGCAGGTATCCAGAGGTTTCTTCTTTTGTGTTACAAAAGAAGAAAGTGGGTACCCACTTTCTTACCAGCCAGCGAGCCGCCTCCATCTTTGTTCATTGTAGCCAGATACATCTAAATTGTCAATCATTTTTTGTCTTATTTCAATATGATCACTGCTGTTCCAGGCGCACAGCGGAAGGCCCGGCGGTGCGTTCTTCTCAAATCCGGCCCTGTTGCGTCCGGTTTCTTGATACATTTTGTATCTTGTATTCCGCCTCCGGGTGCGTTAGTATAGCATCGGCCCCTTGAGACACATATTAAATGGAAGCGCAAGATATTTTATTTTTATGCTTTCCGCATCCTCAGCGCCGTTTTCCCCCGCTTCCCAGCAAACCTTCCACATGAATGTGGGAAAATGTGGACAACCGCCCCCACGGAACACGGACCGCGCGCCCCGCGCCGGCTCCAAAGGATGACTCGATATGCCGAACGAACCGCTGCAACAACACCATACGCCCCCGCGTCCGCCCAGACAGGCCACGCCCGCCCAGATCATCATTCTGGGTTTTTGGGGGATCATCCTCGCCGGCGCGCTGCTGCTCATGCTGCCCGTCTCCAGCCGGGCGGGGGTGTTCACCCCCTTCCCCGACGCGCTGTTCACCGCCACCTCCGCCACCTGTGTCACCGGGCTGGTCGTCCACGACACCGCCACCTACTGGTCCCCCTTCGGCCACCTGGTCCTTCTGGTCCTGATCCAGACCGGCGGCATGGGGGTGGTCACGGTGGCCGTGGCCGTGGTCATGTACTCCGGCCGGAGGATCGGCCTGCGGCAGCGCTGGGTGATGCAGGAGTCCATCTCCGCCCCCCAGGTGGGGGGGATCGTACGCATGACCAGCTTTATTCTGAAGGCCATGCTGCTCATCGAGGGGACCGGCGCGCTCCTTCTGTCCCTCCGCTTCTGTCCCCAGCTCGGCCTGCTCCGGGGACTGTGGTACGGGATCTTCCACTCCATCTCCGCCTTCTGCAACGCCGGCTTTGACCTGATGGGGACCAGCGCCCCCTACTCCTCCCTGACCGGCTATGTGGGCGACCCGCTGGTCTGGGGGCCCATCGCGCTGCTCATCCTCGTGGGCGGCCTTGGCTTTCTCACCTGGCACGACCTTCGGGAGCACCGTCTCCGGTTCCGGGCCTACCGCTTACAGAGTAAGCTGATCCTGGTCTCCACCGCCGCCCTGCTGCTCCTCTCCTTCCTGTTTTTCCAGTGCTATGAGTTCCGCCTGCCCCAGTGGGCGGCGCTCTCCGGCTGGGAGCGGCTCAACGCCGCCGCCTTTCAGGCGGTCACCCCCCGCACCGCCGGCTTCAACTCCGTGGACCTGACCCTTCTGAGCGAGCCCGGAAAGCTGGTCACCATCCTTCTGATGCTGGTGGGCGGCTCCCCCGGCTCCACCGCCGGCGGCTTCAAGGTCACCACGCTGGCGGTCCTGCTCCTCAGCGCCCGGGCCGTATTCTTCCGCCGCGGCAGCCCCAGCTGCTTTGGACGGCGGTTCCAGGACGAGGCCCTGCGCAGCGCCAGCGCCATCTTTCTGATGTATCTGGTGTTCTTCCTGCTGGGAGGGACACTGATCTGCTGCATCGACAGCGTCCCCCTGCTGGACGCCCTCTTTGAGTCCGCGTCCGCCATCGGCACTGTGGGACTGTCCATCTGCGGCACGCCCGGACTGTCCCTCCCCTCCCACCTGATCCTGACCTTTTTGATGTATGTGGGACGGGTGGGCGGTCTTACCATGATCTACGCCGTCACATCCAGTCTCCCCGTCTCCTCCCAATATCCCCAGGAGCGGGTGACTGTTGGATAATTATGGAGGTAATCAAAGGATGAAATCTGTTTTACTGATCGGCCTGGGGCGGTTTGGCCGCCACATGGCCCAAAAGCTCCGGGACCTGGGACACGAGGTGCTGGCGGTGGACAAGGACGAGGAGCGTATCAACGCCGCCCTGTCCTATGTGACCAACGCCCAGATCGGCGACAGCACCAATGCCCAATTCATCGGCTCCCTGGGGGTACGGAACTTCGATCTCTGTGTGGTGGCCATTGGCGACAGCTTCCAGAGCTCTCTGGAGACCACCGCTCTGCTCAAGGAGTACGGCGCCCCCTTCGTGCTGTCCAGAGCCACCCGGGACGTCCACGCCAAATTCCTCCTGCGCAACGGCGCGGACGAGATCGTCTACCCGGAAAAGCAGATGGCCAGCTGGGCGGCGGTGCGGTACAGCAGCGACCATATTTTTGACTACATCGAGCTGACCCAGGACTACTCCATTTTTGAGACCGCCGTTCCCAGCAGCTGGGTGGGCAAGACCGTGGTGGAGCTATCTGTCCGGCAGACCTACCGCATCAATATTCTGGCCACCCGCCACGGCGGACAGCTGGAGCTTCTCCCCGGGGGCGGCCACCAGTTCCAGCCCGACGAGACCATCTACATTTTGGGAGAAAACAAGGATGTACAAAAATTCCTCAAAAGCTGAGGAAAGACAATGGGCGCGGCCCGGACAGCATCATGTCCGGGCCGCGCCTTCACTGATTCTATCCTCACATAAACCGCTCCCAGGCGGCTTGTTTCTCCTCCTCAGCGGTACTTCACCGCCGTGCCATAGGAGATGACCTCGGCCGCCCCCTGCATCACGGAGGAGGAGCCGTACCGGATATTGATGACGGCGTCCGCTCCCAGGCTCTCCGCCTCGTCCACCATGCGCTTGACGGCGATCTGACGGGCCTCGTTGAGCATCTCGGTATAGCCGGTGATCTCTCCGCCCACCAGGGTTTTCATCCCCGCCATAAAATCCTTGCCAAAATTTTTGGACTGGACCACCGTGCCCTTCACGATGCCCAGCACCTCCAGGTCCTTCCCCGGAATGTAATCAATGTTGACCAACAGCATATCAAATTCCTCCCGATCTGTATCCGGCTGCGCACAGCCGATTTCTTTGAACCTTATCTTCAGCGCCCACAGCGCGGGGAACATCAGACACAGACAGCCTACGGCCAAGGCCGTGAACAGAAGCTCCAGCCAGCGGGGCAGCTCCGGGATCGCACCCAGCGCGCCAAAGCCCGCGGCACAGGCCAGCTGGAGCAGACCGAACAGGAGCACACCTCCCACCGCGGACCGCTTCTCCGCCCTTCGCTTGTCAATATTTCCGCGCTTCATTCAGCTCCCCCTTTTCGATCTCCCTCAGCCGCTGCCGCAGCACCACCAGGCTGAACGGTATCGTGACCAGTCCCAGAACCGCCAGCCACAGCAGCACCTGATGAAGCCCCGGCCACGGGGTGCGGCTCCGGGTACAGAACAGAAGGGCCGCCGCGCCCACACGGAACCCCGCGCTGATGAGAACGCTCTTCACCGCCTCCCGCTTCTGCTCCGCCTGCTCCCGGTCAGTATTTTTTTGCCTCGTCCTCCTCACCTCCCCGGATCTCCTTCCATCGGTGAAACAGGGCCACGGTGACCCCCACAGCGGCGGCCAGCTGAGCCGCCGCACCAGCCAGAGCCAGCGCCCTGACAGCTGGGGAAAGCGCCCCCCACACCGCCGCCAGCCCAAGGCTCTGAAGCAGAGCCAGCCCAGCGATCACAGCCGCCACGGCGGTCCCGCCGGCCAGCCCCTTCCCTCTAGTAGTTTTTCGCATCGTCCTCCTCCCCCCTCTGGATCTCCCGGATCCGCTGGTACAGGGCGTACAGCACCCCAAGGATCACCACCCCGGGCAGCGCGATCAGCACCGCCATCAGGACCAGCGGCGGGGCCTCCTCCGGCTCCACGGTGAAGCCCCAGGCCATCAGGCCCACCCCCCCCGCCATGAAAGCCACCATAATCAGCGAAGCGGCCACCGCGGCGGCGTACCGCACCGGCTTTGCGTCCTCCCGCTGCTTGTCCTTAAAGGTGGTGCCCTCCCGCTCCATCTCCTCCATCCGCTCCAGGAGCCCGTCTGCCTCCAGAGTGTCCAGGCGCTGTTCCCAGTCCTTCAAGGTGCGGCACAGCTCCATGGAGCGCTCCAGATTCTGCCGCTCCCGCTCCAAAGTCACCAGATGGCGGCGCATCCCGTCGCCTACGGTGTGGGCCCCCGACTGCATCCGGCGGATCTCCTCCAGGGGCACGCCCAGCTTCCGCAGCAGCTTGATCTGCTTGAGCTGTTCCACCTCTCCGGGCCCGTACTCCCGATAGCCGTTCTCGCTGTTGCGCCGGGGGGCGATAAGGCCCTTCTCCTCGTAAAAGCGGATGTTCTTTTTGGTGACGCCCACCCGGGCCTCTACCTCGTTGATCTTCACCCTTGGAACCTCCCTTCCCGTTTTCTGTGGCTAGAATACACCTTCCACCCAGGGGAAGGTCAAGGGTCTTTTGCGAAAAATCCCCCCTTCCAGCAGGGGGAGGGTCCGAAAATTTCCGGTCTTCCGCCCTGGCGCGCCTTACGGACGTCATGGTCCGCGAAAGGCGGGCGGGCCGGTGTCCCGCCCCTACATTACGAAAAGAAGGTCCTTCTGACGAAACAGCGGGAGGGGCAAGCCCCTCCCCTACGGGGTGGCGGGGAGACATTCCGCGGGGTTTATCGGAAGGCTTCCGTTCACCGAGCCCTGATTTGTACCCTCCGCCACAGCTGGTCGGAACCAGGCGTGGCGGTGAAACTGTACCAACCGAAATTTTGTGCCGCACCAGGGCCCAGTGGCCCGGAAAGAATCATACCCGGAACCGTATTTTGCGCGCCGGAAATATTACATGAAGGTATAGGGGTATCCCCCGTAAATGGGGGTCCGGGGGCGGAGCGACTATGGGCGGGGACGCCCATCGGAGCCCATCCCCGGCGGCGTTTTGCCTCCTTTGCCGCCGCGGGCAAAGGAGGTCGCCCCGCAGGGCGAGATCCTTTGAGGCGGCACGACCTATCAGCGTCATGGTCTGTGGAGGACGGGCGGGTCTGGGACCCGCCCCTACGGCGATCCATGGTCATTCCAGAGACATGGCAGGAGGGGCAAGCCCCTCCCCTACGGATGGATGGGGCAATATTCCCCGGCGGAGAATCGGCGGGCGGCCACAGAGGGCCGCCCCTGCGGCGTTTCATTTTTCTCTTGACACGGCTGCCCTTTCACCCTATAATACGAAGTATCCTTCACATGAAGGAAGCTTCACTTTTCTCTCAGGAAGGAGGCCGCCCATGAAAAATCGAGTCAGGGAGCTGCGCACCGCCGCCGGCCTGACCCAGCAGCAGCTGGCGGAGCAGGTCCGCGTCTCCTCCCGCACCATCATTTCACTGGAAAAGGGGCAGTACAATCCCTCTCTCCTGCTGGCCTACCGCATCGCGGTGCTGTTCGGCGTCACGGTGGAGGAGCTGTACTGTTTGGAAGAAAATCTGCGTTTGGAGGAAGAAAAATATGGAGATCTGTCATAAGAAAAACTGTTCGGAAGGCGTCCTGCTGACCGGCCTTGGTTTGCTTCTTCTGGTGACCATGCTCCTGAAACAGAGCTTCCGCCCGAAATCGGTCCTGATATGTACCGCAGCCCTGCTGCTGGGCCTGGGCCTTCTGTTCCGCAGCCTGTCCAGGCAGTGCGCCCGGGCGGACCGTCTGGAGGAGCTGGATGAACGGAACCTCCTCATCCAGCTGCGCAGCAAAGGTCTGGCCTTCACCATCGTGCAGAACGCGCTGCTGGTCCTCTGCCTGCTCAGCGCAGCGGGCGGGGTGCTGCGCTCCGGCAGCCGGGAGGCCCAGCTGGTATTCGGCGGGATGCTGGTCCTGTCCGGGCTGCTCTGGTTCCTATCATTCTTGGTGGAACTGCTCTGCGGGATCCACTATGAGCGGCGGCTCTGACATACCGCTTTCCAAACATCACAAACCCCAAGGAGGTCTTACCATGACACGCACCAAACAACAGGATTTTGAGCAGGCCCAGGTCCTGCACCTGATCCGGGACGAGCGGGATCTTGAATTAGAGGATAGGGCCCGGGGCCGTGCCCATACCGGCCTTCAGATGGGCTGCCTGCTGCTGGCCGCACTCTGCTATCTCCAGGGTGATCCCGCCTGGACCGTCCTTCTGGCCCTGCCACTTCTGGGATGGTCCATCCATTGCTTCTGCCGCTATGCCGGGGACCGGGAGCCCCTCTTTCTGGCGGGCGGCCTTCTCTCCGGCCTCCCCGCCCTGCTTCTGGGAGCCCCATTTCTGGGCCGTATCCTGGGGGCGGGCCCCCTCTCTCCGGGCCGGCTGGCCGGCTTTGTCCTGCTGGCCGCTGTGCTGGCCGCTCTGTCCCGCCTGCTGTTCGTGCTGGCGGTGCTGGCCGCCTTCTGGCTGAAGGGCAAGCTCCACAGGATGGACGGGGATGGATGGGAGGCCTATTTCCAGTCCGTCTCCACCCTGCGGCTGCTGCTCGGTCTGGGAGGAACCCGCCTGCTGTCCCTGCTCCTCACCGCCTGGGCAGGCGTCCCCCTGTTCTCCGCCCTGGGCTTCCCCCTTCCTGAGCGGCTGGCCCTGGTATACCTGGCCGCCGGCGTGTTGAAGCTGCTTCACAAGCTGAGCCAGGGCCGGGATGAGCTGCTCCGCCAGCTCATCCGTCTCAAGCCGGGGCGCTGACCAGCCCTTAGAAGCGGCGGTGGATGATATTTTCCGAGATCTCCCCCAGCGCCTGGGCCGCCTCCATGTCGAAGCGCTGGCTCCGGGCCAGGTCCGCCAGGGAGACGATCCCCACCAGCCGCCCGTCCTCCACCACCGGCAGGCGGCGGACCTGCTGGACCGACATCAGCCGGGTCGCCTCCCGGCAGTCATCCCGGGGGGAGACCGACGCGCAGCCCCGGGTCATAATGTCCCGCACCAGCGTCTGGGCCGGGTCCTCCTCCGCCGCCACACACCGCAGTACAATATCCCGGTCTGTGACCATCCCACGCAGCCGCCGGTCCGCCCCGCACACCGGCAGGGCTCCCACGTTATGCCGACTGATGAGCCGGGCGGCCAGGGCCGCCGAGGCGGTGGGTTCGATGGTGACCACGCTGGGATTCATCAATTCCTTCACTTCCATACAGATCGTCCTTTCTGTCGCTGGATCTGTCCCCCAGTATGCCCTCTCCCCTCCCTTTTTATCCCTTTTTTGGGGGCCAACGGGCACCTTAACCAATTTTTAATCTTCCGTTTTCTCTTTTTGGTTGCTTTTTGAACGAAAAACAGGTATACTGACATCGTTTCTATTACGGTCGGCGGCCTCCGCCGGACAAAGGAGAATGCTATTTTGAGTCGAAATTCTAAAAAGAAGCTGCACGCACCAGCCAGCAAGGCGGGTAAGATCCTGACCAATCTGCTGGTCACTCTGGCTGTGGGCGGGGCTTATTTCTATCTCACCCTCCCCGCCCTCAACCTCCAGTCCAACGATTTTTACAGCTTCATGATCCTGCTCTGCGTGGTCTATGTGGTCTCAGCCCTGATCACCTCCGGCTTCAGGGGGCAGAAGGAGGCTGTCTCACCCAAGGAGCAGATCCGGGAGTATTTCCGTTTCATCAAGCAGCAGTGCCTGCCGGTGGGCGTGCTCCTGGTGGTCCTGCTGGCTGCCGCCATGGTGGGCCAGGTGCTCTCCATGCCCATCCTCCGGGCAGGAGCCTATCGGGACCTGCTTACGGTAGAGGATGGCGAGTTCGCCCAGGACATCGGCCAGATCTCCTTCAATGAGATCCCCACTCTGGACCGGAACAGCGCCGACTATTTGGGCGACCGCCAGATGGGCACCCTCAGTGACATGGTCAGCCAGTTCGAGTACTCCTATGACTCCACCCAGATCAACTATCAGGGCCGCCCGGTCCGGGTCGCCCCCATCGCCTATGCCGATCTGGTCAAGTGGTTCACCAACCGGGGCAGCGGCCTGCCTGCCTATGTGATCGTGGACATGGTGACCCAGGAGGCCAAGGTGGTCCGCCTTTCAGAGGGGATGAAGTACTCCTTCTCTGAGCCTCTCAACCGCAATATCATGCGCCATCTGCGCTTCCAGTACCCCACCTTCATGCTCTCCACCCCCCAGTTTGAGATCGATGAGGAGGGCCAGCCCTGGTGGATCGCCCCCCGGATCATCAAGACCATCGGCCTGTTCGGTGGCACTGACATCAAGGGCGCCGTGCTGTGCAACGCCGTCACCGGAGAGAGCCAGTATTATGAGGAGGTCCCCGCCTGGGTGGATAATGTGTACACTCCGGAGCTGATCATGGAGCAGTATGACTACCACGGCACCCTCATCAATGGCTTCATCAACTCTATACTGGGCCAGCGGGACGTGACCGTCACCACCCAGGGCTCTAACTATATCGCTCTGAATGACGACGTGTATATGTATACCGGTGTCACCTCCGCCAACGCCGACCAATCCAACCTGGGCTTCCTGCTGTCCAACCAGCGCACCAAGGAGACGAAGTTCTACAACGCCCCCGGCGCCACTGAGCGGGCCGCCCAGGCCTCCGCGGAGGGCGTGGTCCAGGACCTGGGGTACACCGCCACCTTCCCCATCCTGCTGAACATCGCCAACGAGCCCACCTATTTCATCCCCCTCAAGGACGCCGCCAACCTGGTCAAGAGCTACGCCATGGTCAACGTGGCCCGGTACGACATCGTGGCCACCGGCAGCTCCGTCACCCAGTGCGAGCAGGAATATATCCGGATGCTGTCTGACAAGGGGGTCACCCAGCCCGAGGAGCTGCCCCAGACCACAGCCTCCGGCTCCGTGGCCGAGATCCGCTCCGCTGTGCTGGAGGGCAACACCTATTACTTCATCCGTCTGGAACAGGAAAGCGTCTTTTATGCCCTCTCCGCCGCCGAAAATCCCCTGGCGGTGATTCTGAACCCCGGCGACCAGGTGACCATCACCCATGCCGCCTCCGACACGCCCGCCTCCATCCTGGACGGCTACACCCTGTCCGTGGACGGCAAGGCCCAGTCCCAGGCCGTGCTCCCCACCCCTCAGGAGGAGGAACCCTCTCCGGAGGACGTACCCGCCCCCGCGGCATGATGCTCAGACTTCTCTGATTTTCCCTCCGGGCCGGCATTCCGCCGGCCCGAACTTTTATCTCCCACGCCGCCGGAAGCGCGTGACCCCCGCGCCCGGGACACTTTGGCGCAGTTTTAAGAATTCCTTTAAAGTTTTTTCATTCCCTTTCCACAGAAAATATGCTATACTGGCAGAAAGCCGGACGGATCTGACCGTCCAACCACTGGAAAAAGGCGGGATCATTTTGGAGCATACATTTGACGCGCTGGTCGTGGGCGCCGGCTATGCCGGTTCGGTCTGCGCCCGGCAGCTGGCCGAGGGCGGAAAGCGGGTGCTGGTCCTGGAACGCCGGGACCACATCGGCGGCAACGCCTACGACCGCCTGGACAGGGCTGGGGTGCTGATCCACCAGTACGGCCCCCACATCTTCCACACCAACAACAAGCGGGTCTTTGACTGGCTCTCCCGGTTCACGGTCTGGCGGGACTATCAGCACCGGGTCCTGGCCAATATCCCGGACGGACAGGGCGGGCGCCAGACCTACCCCGTCCCCTTCAACCTCACTTCGCTGGAGACCGCCTTCGGCCCGGCGGAGGGCGCACGGCTGGGGCAAAAGCTCATTGCCGCCTATGGGGCAGAAAAAAAGGTGACCATTCTGGAGCTGCGGCAGGCCCGTGACCCGGAGATCGCCGCCCTGGCGGATTATGTGTATGAGCACGTCTTTGTCCACTACACGATGAAGCAGTGGGGCCAGACTCCTGAGGAGATCGACCCCAATACCACCGCCCGGGTACCGGTCTTTCTCTCCCGTGACGACCGCTATTTCCAGGACACCTATCAGGGGATGCCCCTGGAGGGCTATACCGCCCTGTTCCAGCGGATGCTGGACCATCCCGGCATCACGGTGGAGCTGGGAACGGACGCCCTGAAGCGGCTGGACCTGTCCGGAGGACAGACCCGCCTGGACGGCACGGCATTCTCCGGCCCGGTGATCTACACCGGCCAGGCGGACGAGCTGTTCGGTTTCCGCTTCGGTCCCCTGCCTTATCGGACGCTGGACTTCCGGTTCGAGACCCTGGAGCAGGACGACTTCCAGGGCTGCGGTACGGTCAACTACACCATGGACGAGGACTACACCCGCATTACGGAGTTCAAGCACCTCACCGGCCAGGTAAGGCCCGGCGTCACCACCATCGTCAAGGAGTACTCCCGGGCCTTCACCGGAGCCCCTGGTGAGATCCCCTATTATGCCATCATCAATCCGGAGAACGACCGCCGGTACGCCCAGTACCGGGCAGAGGCGGAGCGCTTTCCCAACCTGTATCTGCTGGGCCGCCTGGCCGAGTACAAATACTACAACATGGACGCCATCGCGTCCCGGGCGCTGGAGCTGGCCGGGCTGCTGACCTGAGCCGCGCCCTGTGAAACGATCGTAGGAGAGAATAACATGGACAAACTCATTACCTTTGCCGTCCCCTGCTACAACTCCGCGGCTTACATGGAGCACTGTGTGGACACCCTGCTTCAGGGCGGCAGTGACATTGAGATCATCCTGGTGGACGACGGCTCCACCAAGGACGACACCCCAGCCATCTGCGACCGGTATCAGGAGCAGTATCCCGACATCGTCCGGGCCATCCACCAGCCCAACGGCGGCCACGGCGAGGGGGTCAACCAGGGCATCCGAAATGCCAGAGGCGTCTATTACAAGGTGGTGGACTCCGACGACTGGGTAGACGTGCCCGCCCTGCACAAGGCGCTGGACAAGCTGCGCCAGTTCGTGCGGGACAACAAGCTGGTGGACATGATGGTGTGCAACTATGTCTATGAGCACGTTGAGAGCGAGAGCGAGCGGGTCATGCACTACCGCAATGTGTTCCCCCGGAACAAGGTGTTCGGCTGGGAGCAGATCGGCCGTTTCCGCCCTTCCCAGTACCTGCTGATGCACAGCGTCATCTACCGCACCCAGCTGCTGCGGGACTGCGGGCTGGAGCTGCCCAAGCACACCTTCTATGTGGACAACATCTTCGTCTACCAGCCTCTGCCCTCGGTGAAAAACATCTACTACCTGGATGTAGACCTGTACCGCTACTTCATTGGCCGCTCCGACCAGTCGGTGAACGAGAAGGTCATGGTCACCCGGGTGGACCAGCAGCTCCGGGTCACCTATCAGATGATCGACTCCCATGACCTGCGGACAGTGGGCGCCGACCACAAGAAGCTGGCCCGGTATATGTTCAACTATCTGGCTATGATGATGGCCATCTCCTCCATCTTCCTGGTCATTGACGGCCGCCCTGAGGCCCTGGGAAAAAAGACTCAGCTTTGGGAATACCTGCGCACTGTGGACTCCGGCCTCTACCACAAGATGAAGTACCGGGCGGTCTCCGCCTTCACCAACTTCCCCGGCTACCAGGGCAGAAAGCTGTCCGTCCAGCTGTACCGCCTGGCCCGGAAGATTTATAAGTTCAACTAAGAGCACCTCCCGCACCCCTCCGCCCCCGGGATTTGGTCCCGGGGGCGTTTTTGTCCCGCCTTTTGACTCGGCAGTGTCACTTACTCTTGACTTTCACAGCCAAAATTTATACAATAAAGCTTACGAGTTTTCCAATCTCATTCATTTTTGAACATAAAGGACTGAATCGATATGGACAAGGATTCCAACAAGAAGCAGGTGGAGCAGATCACCGATATGGAGGTGGACTTTGCCCAGTGGTACACCGACGTGTGCCGGAAGGCGGAGCTGATCGACTACTCCTCCATCAAGGGAATGTTCATCTACCGCCCCTATGGCTACGCCATCTGGGAAAACATCCAGCACGAGCTGGACCAGAAATTCAAGGAGACGGGGCACGAGAACGTGTACCTGCCCATGCTCATCCCTGAGTCCCTGCTCCAGAAGGAGAAGGACCACGTGGAGGGCTTCGCCCCCGAGTGCGCCTGGGTCACCTACGGCGGCAGCGAGAAGCTGGAGGAGCGCTACTGCATCCGTCCCACCTCTGAGACCCTGTTCTGTGAGCATTACAAGAACATCATCCACTCCCACCGGGACCTGCCCAAGCTGTACAACCAGTGGTGCTCCGTCCTGCGCTGGGAAAAGACCAGCCGCCCCTTCCTGCGTCACCGGGAATTCCTGTGGCAGGAGGGCCACACCATGCACGCCACCGAGGAGGAGGCCCGCGAGGAGACCATGCGGATGCTGAACATCTACGCGGACTTCATGGAGAACGTGCTGGCCATGCCCGTGGTCCGGGGCCGCAAGACGGACAAGGAGAAATTCAACGGCGCGGAGGAGACCTACACCGTGGAGTGCATGATGCACGATCGGAAGGCCCTCCAGGCGGGCACCAGCCACTACTTCGGCGACGGCTTCGCCCGGGCCTTTGACATCACCTTCACCGGCAAGGACAACCAACTCCACCACCCCCATCAGACCAGCTGGGGCGTGTCCACCCGCATGATCGGCGGCATCATCATGACCCACGGCGACAACAGCGGCCTGGTGCTGCCCCCCCGCATCGCCCCCATCCAGGCCATGGTCATCCCCGTGGCCCAGCACAAGCCCGGCGTTCTGGACGCCGCCAACGGCCTGCTGGCCCGCCTGAAGGCCGCCGGCATCCGGGCCGCCATGGATGACTCCGACCAGTCTATGGGCTGGAAGGCCGCCCAGTATGAGATGAAGGGCGTGCCCCTCCGGGTGGAGATCGGCCCCAAGGACATGGAGAAGAACCAGTGCTGCATCTGCCGCCGGGACTCCGGGGAGAAGGTCTTTGTCTCCCTGGACGAGCTGGAGACCGTGGTTCCCCAGCTGCTGGACGCCGTCCACGACGGCCTGTACCAGCGCGCCAAAAAGAACCTGGAGGACCACACCAAGGTGTGCATGACTCTGGACGAGGTCAAGGAGTTCATGGAGACCGAGGGCGGCTTCGCCAAGACCATGTGGTGCGGCGACCTGGAGTGCGAGCTGAAGATGAAGGAGCAGGCCGGGGTCTCCTCCCGGTGTATGCCCCTCCAGCAGGAGCACGTGAGCGATGTGTGCGTCTGCTGCGGCAAGCCCGCCAAGCACTCCATCCTCTGGGGCGTGGCCTACTGAGCCGCTTCCAACGCCAAAGAAGCCCAATATAAAACAGAGGGACGCGCCACCGGGCGCTGCATCTGGTAAGCTAAAAGTAGACACTCACAAAGCGGGTGAGTGTCTACTTTTTTATATCTGTTAAAATAGGAATAGAGGTGAAAAGATGGGGAA
>CABIYX010000025.1:5759-51692 GCA_902363045.1 Clostridiales bacterium | reverse complement strand
CCTCTATTCCTATTTTAACAGATATGAAAAAAGTAGACACTCACCCGCTTTGTGAGTGTCTACTTTTAGCTTACCAGATGCAAACAGGAACGGTAACCCACCGTTCCTGTTCATCAATATATGTTGATTATATAGTTTACCTTAGACTGTGTGCAGCATGATTTTTTCACCTTTACTATCCAATTCCCCGGTAAATACAAATCCAAAAGATTGGTACAAAGCGATTGCCTGCTGATTTTCCTCGTAAACGCTCAGATAAATGTCTGTATTAGGGTAATGAACCTGCATATCCTTCAAAATAAGCTGAATGGCAGGCTTTGCATATCCCTTTCCCTGATAACGTCTGTCGATCAAGAAACGGTCAAACCACAGCCTTGTATTTGCCGGTTCCGTTATTCTTCCATACATGGCAAATCCAATGGGTATGTCTCCATCCAAAATACAGATCGGACGCCATGCATCCAGTTGGTCCGCTTCTTTCAGGCACTCCCGGACAGTTTCGATATAACCGGCTTGATGAGGAAAGACCGTCAATGCTTCAGCGATATCACGGTTTTCCCCGGTGATAGGTTTGAGTATCAGATTGATTGTCACCACCTCCTAACTATTTCTTAGCAGGATTATCCCAGCGCCTTTTTCAGGTACGGAGCGGTAATGGAATCAACAGATTGAAGCATTTCTGTTGTCGTTCCCGCAAAGATGACCGTCCCTCCATCTTCTCCCCCTCCGGGACCCACTTCCACAACATAGTCCGCCGCTTTCAGAACTTCCAGATTGTGTTCGATGAGGAAAACAGAGTTTCTTTCTTTTACGATTCCGTCGAACAGAGAGATGATATGCTGGATATCCTTCAAATGCAGTCCATCGGTTGGTTCATCCAAAACCAGAATCTGTCCACGTTTGCCCAGATGAGCGGCCAACTTCATGCGCTGCAATTCGCCGCCGGACAAGGTGGAAAGCGCTTGATTCAGGTGAAGATAGGAGAGCCCCACGGATGCCAGAGGCGCCAGCTTTTCCTCAATTCGAGTCCCTGCAAACCGCTGCATGGCCTGCTGAATGGTGAGGTCCATCACCTGAGAGATGTTGAGTCCGTCCAGCCTGTATTGAAGCGCCTTGGAGGAATAGCGCAGCCCCCCGCAGGCTTCGCACACCATTTCCACGGAATCCATAAAAGCCATTTCGGACACGATCACACCTTTTCCCTGGCAAACAGGACAAGCCCCTGCACCGTTGAAGGAAAACAGTCCGATTTTTTGTCCGCTGGCCTTTGCAAACAATGCCCGTATCTCATCTGCAACACCCAGGTAGGTGGCAGGAGTGGATCGCAGGCTGGCACCGATATTCTTCTGACTGATAAGAGTGACACGTTCGCCCATCTGCTGCGCAAAAGCCTGCATGAGAGAACTTTTTCCGGACCCTGCCACACCAGCAATGACCGTCAGCACGCCCTTGGGCAGTTTGACAGATACGTCTTTCAGATTATGCAGATGCAGGTGCTCCAGCGAGAACCATTCCTGGGGTGTGCGCACTTCCGGCTTTAACGGTGTTTGTTCCCGGAGCAACTGTCCGGTCAGGGTGCTGCTGTTTAATAATTCAGGATAGGTCCCTGTAAAAAGGATTTCACCGCCCATTGCTCCAGCACCGGGACCCATATCGATGATATGGTCGGCGATCTCCATCATTTCCCGGTGGTGCTCCACCATCAAAACGGTATTGCCCCGGTCACGCAGGCCGATGATCGCTTCACTGAGCCGGTGGATGTCGTGACTGTGCAGTCCCACACTGGGCTCGTCCAGGATATAGAGAAGATCGGAGAGGGCGGAAGTGTTATATTTTGCGATCTTGCAGCGCTGGGCTTCTCCGCCGGAGAGTGTTCCCATAGAGCGGTCCAGGGTAAGATAATCCAGACCAATCTCGATCAATGCCCGGATACGGCTGCGAAGGGAATCTTTGATGTCTAAGGCAACCGGTTCCCGGATCTGCTCCAGCCATTGCAGGAGATCCCCCAATGGCATGGCAGAAACCTGAGCAATGTTTTTCCCGGCAATTTTGCAGGACAAAATTTTGGGATTCAGCCTTGCCCCTCCGCATTCCGGGCAAACACCCTGGGTCACCAGCGGCTCCAGCTTCTTCCAATGTACCTTGGCGTCATCCCGCTTGAGCATCCGGTTCATCCGGTACATCAGGCCCTCGTATTTTCCGTTCTTGTAATACTCCGGGGGCGGATCTTTCAGGATCATGGGCTCTTGATACAGAAACAGATGCAGCTCCTCCGGCGTGAAATCACGGATTTTCTTGTTGGGATCAAAAAGCCCACAGGCCCCATAGTACAGCCACCGCCACTGCCCGGGCTCATAGGCCACATAGCGGATGACGCCGGGCTCGTTCAAGCACTTGTCAAAATCCACCAGCTTATGCACATCCAGCTCCGTAATTTCTCCCAAGCCATCGCAGCGGGGACAGCGCCCCTGGGGATGATTAAAGGAAAAAGAGTCGGAATACCCCACAAAGGGCTGTCCCACCCTGGAAAAGAGCAAACGCAGTAAGGAATAGGTGTCGGTATAGGTACCCACGGTAGAACGCACCTGACCGGACGGCTTGCTCTGATCGATCACGATGGCCGGAGGCAAACTGTGGATCTGCCCCACATGGGGCCGACCGTATTTGGGCAGATACCGCTGGGTAAAACTGGGGAAGGTCTCATTAAGTTCCCGGCGGGATTGAGCTGCTATGGTGTCCAGAACCAGAGAGCTTTTCCCTGAACCGGAGACACCGGTCACAACCGTGATGGCGTGCTTGGGGATCTCCACCGAAATATGTTTGAGATTGTTCTGAACGGCATCGATTACACGGATTGTATCCTGATGCATGATACCTCCTTTCCCGCTGGGGCAAAAGATCAGTTCTCCAGCGGCTGCATGATTTCTAATATGATTCCATCTGGGTCCCGAAAGTAGAAGGCTTTGCTCCGGCCAAAGCCTTCCTGCCGAAAATCAAATTCCTGGGGAGCGGAGAAACACTCCACGCCCTGCGCCACCAGGTTTTGATAGACCGCCCCGGCATCCTCCGTATAAAAGCAAAGTTCCGAGATGGAGGTGGTGAAAAGGTCCATGGGCTTGCGGTGAATTTCATCCTCCACAAACTGGATCAGCTCCACCGGCGGCATATGCAGCTGATCCGAGCCGTTCAGATAAGCAACCCGTGCCTTGCAGTTTTCTCGCCGGAACATTGCCTCAGTCTCTTTTCCCTCCATCAGAAGCTCTCCCTGATACTGAAGGCCCAGCACATCCCGATAAAACGCCACGGAACGGTCCAGGTCGCTGACCGTCAATCCCACATGATAGATCTGTCCAATCATAAGCTCCTCCTCGTTAGTTGTTTTCTGCTGATTTAATGAAGGCATGGAACAGGAAGGCAAGCCCAATTGTTAAGATAATGTGGCCGATTCCGGCAAGCCCTCCGATCATGTGATCCATAAAACTACTTATGGGAAGGGAAAACAGCTGCGTAACTCCCCGAGCTGTCATAAATCCCAGAGTCATGATCAGACCAATATTGTAAGTCCATTTGAATTTGCCAAAAGATTTTTGGTTTTCAATATGGAAGTTCTTCATAAACAGCGGGAGTAGAACAAATACTGCCGTTCCCAATACGAAAGCGTGTGTATGTACTAACGACAACACAGTTTCACCAGTGAAGTTCGCCCAATATGTCGCTTCATGTGTAAAAAGTCCTGCGATTAAACCGAATACAAGATAGGCCGCTGCAATTTTGTATGCCTTTTTCATAATTTCGTCTCCTTTGTCTAAATCCAAAAATTACACTTTCAGTTCCTGCTCTAAAGTGCACAGGATTTTTGCGTAGATCCGAAAGAAATCATCTCGGTCTCTTTCTGAAAGTTTTTTGAGAACTTGCCCCTCCACCGTTTGCACAGAGCGGATATATTTGTCGCAGAATTGTTGTCCCTTCTCTGTCAGATGCAGTTCCTTCTGTTTGCGAGACCCTTCCGCATAGGTGAGATACACAAGCCCCGCTTTTTCCAGAGCGGCCACTGCCGCACTGGCCGTCTGTTTGGAATAGCACCAGCTTTCACAAAAGGCATTCTGGCACAGCGCATCTTCCGTTTCACAGATGGCATACAGAAGCCAGAATTGTGCGTCCGGCAGTCCGCTCCGCTTTGCGCACAGATGATAGATCTCGTCCTGCTGTGTAGCCAGCTGATTCCATTTTTTCAGTTCCTGATCCATCTTTCAATCCGCCACCTTTATTCCAAAATTTGCAGGATTTCATCCCGCGATTTTCTCTGGTAATGGCGAGGAGAGGGCTCGCTGTCCGCAGCCGCATACCCAACGGGGAATAATGCGATCAATTCATAGTCTCGCATTTCCGGATAAAGCTGTTTCAAACGAGGGGAGTCAAAATGCCCCACCCAGGTGGTGGCCAGGCCAAGATCATAAATCTGCAGCATCATATGGGTAGCTGCAATGCTGGCGTCTACATCCGCAAAATTCCGGTCATCGAAGGCCCTGACCCAGGCTTCTTCCGTGCGATACCCTACCACCAGAAAAGTATCCGCACCAAAGGTACAGGGGGAAACCTGCTCCAACTGCTGTTTTGCCTCTGCGGAACGCAGCCAGAAAATTTTGAACGGCTGCTTATTGACAGCAGTGGGAGCTTGATTTGCAGCTTCTACGATCTGCATGATCAGATCCGGTTCAACCTTCCTGTCTGAAAACTGACGGCAGGAGTAGCGGTTCTCTGCTAATTTTTGAAATTCCATTTTAAGACCTCCTGTGCGTTACGCTTTTGCGATCGATTCAAATGTTGCCCCCAAGGTATGGAGCAGAGCGTTGGGAGAAACCTCAAGCAAAAGCCCAATTTTCCCTCCGGACAGATAGATGGTTTCCCAATTCAAAGCGCTGCGCTCCACAATCGTCGGCAGTTGGGTTTTCATACCAAATGGAGAGCAGCCGCCATGTGTGTAGCCTGTCAGTGATTGAAAGATATCCGGCTCCACCATTTGCAGATTTTTGACGCCTACAAGAGAGGCAGCCCTTTTCAGATCCAGCTTTTTTTCTGCGGGTAAGCAAAATACATAGTAACCGCCCTTGCGGTCGGATGTGACCAATGTTTTGAACAAACGATCGGTTTCATCACCAAAGTGGAAATAGGCCGCCACATCTTTTGCGGCAATCGGCCCGTTTTCTGGATATTCCATTGTAGAATATGAGATATTATTTTGTTTCAGGAATGCAATTGCTGCGGTTTCCATTCTTAAGTTCCTCCCTTCAACACGAGTAGTCCGATATTTGACTATTCCATTATAGTCAAATATCGGACTACTGTCAAGAGGGAACCAATCAAACAATTTGTTTGATTATATCTACATAGGTTTTGATATGATGATATCGTATCTTTAATTATATGTTTTCAGCATAAAACACCCTTGACAAATCTTTTTCCACAATGAAAATTAGTTTTCCTGCATACCAAAAGCACTCTCCCTGGCCCCTTTTTAGAGGGGGTGCTACACGCTTGTATTGGGAGAGCGCTTGAATGGCATTCAAGAGGTCAGCGGTTCGATCCCGCTTATCTCCACCAATCAAACGGGGAAAGTGCGCAGGTATTTCGGTTCGGAAAAGTGGCAGAAACGTAAGGTTTCTGTCACTTTTTCGTTATTTTAGTCATTTGCCTTCATTTTGTAACCTCCAAGAGTTCTAACGTGCTTTCTAACACTTTTCAAGCCAGTTTTGAGAGAGTTGCGGTGATCTTTTCGGCCATGCCCATCTTCCTGCCTACGTCAAGGTGTCCGTAAATATTTGCGGTCATCTTGATGTCGGAATGTCCCAGCCACTCCTGGACATCCTTTAGCGTGAAACCCGTATTGAGCAGGAAGCTGGCACACGAATGACGGAGTTCGTGAAATCGAATGTGGGGCATTTCGTAAATCTCAAGCAGCCGGCTAAAACGATGGCTCACATAGTCCGGAGCAAATGGCCGCCCGTCATCCCATTTCAGGATGTAGTTGTTTTCTGTATATTGGGAGCAGAATAGGCGGCGGTTTTCGTCTTCCTGACGCTTCAAATCCAAAAGCATCTCTCTTACATCCGGTGTAAGCGGAAACGTTCTGCGGCTGGTCTTGTTTTTCGTTTTGTCTTTCTCCACGATCTGTGTGACCTTGGCTACAGTATGCTTTACCGTGATCGTGCCGGCATCGAAATCTACGCTGTCCCACTTCAGGCCCAGGACCTCACTGCGGCGCAATCCATAAACAGCGGTGAGCTTGATAACTGGGAAAAGATTTTCGTCCCTGACCGCATCCAGAAGCTCCGCTAACTGCGCCCCGCTATAAAAGTGGGACTCATAGTGTTCCGTCTGCGGCAAAATGAGAAAGTTACAGGGATTATTGGGGATCAGCCCATCCCTCACCGCCATGTTCAGCGTTTGGTACAGGATGTTCTTGTGGAGCCGCAGGGAGCGTGGAGAAAGCCCGCCCTTCCCATCTTTGCGGCCATTCTGGTGCTTTTGATCCATGTACGTTTGCAAAACGCTTCGATCGATCTCGGACAGCTTCAGCCCAAGCTCCTCAAAGTATGGGAGGATATGTGCATTTGATAAATTGTAATATCCCTGCAGGGTAATTTCATCCACCCTGCCTGCACACTCCTTCAGCCAGAGCTTTACGGCATCTGAAAAGAACATATCGGAATATTTGAACTGTTCCTTGACCTCATATTCCCGAAGCGTCTCGCGGAGCATCTGCTCCGCTTTTTTCTTATTGCCCTTGACTGTGTAGCCGGTGGAAATCCACTTTTGGCGGCGCTTTCCGTTCTGAGTGAGATTCAGCACCATGTAGAATTTGTCTTTCTTGATTTGCAGGCTGCCTGTCATAATAGACTCCTTTCTTAGACAGTCAGAATTGCCCGCCATTACACGCCCTTATTGTACCGTGTTTGCTGAATGTAGTCAACAAGGTAAAGCTTCGGAATCAGAATCCTGCGGCCGATCCTCTTGCTGTTGATCGTTCCGTCATTTACTATCTCGTAAGCTTTGTTGATTCCGATGCCGAGGGCGGCGGCCAACTGCTTGACTGTCATCACATCAGGATAGGATCGGAACATCATCTCTTCCCCTCCTTTGCTGGCGGAGCCATATAAAAAGTGCAGCGGCGTATTGTCCGGTATTGATAGCGCTGTGCGGGTAAGTCGAAGAATCCGGAGATACAGCGCCAATGGCTGATATGATGCAAATGCCGTCCGTTGCAGCGAGTGGTGCCGATATTGCTGCCCATTTGTAATTTTCACCTCTTCTTTGTATCTCATATGGTGAGTGGATCAGACTGAGCGTTTCAGACTATTCCGCGCTCATAGTTATAAAGCCGGGACAGGACCAATTCAATTCCCCGGCGGGGCATGGGGTGTCCATCCGGACTTCGGAGTGTGTACCGCTCCTGCGGATGATATTGCTCTTCCAATTCGCAAAGAAGTGCAACGGCCGCAGAATAGCTAGTACGCGGCAGAACATCCAGACCGCACAAGCAGGTGCAGGGCTCTTTCTGAGAAGAACGGCACGCTGGGGTATGATTTTCCATGCTGCCCAGTCCAGGCAGTGCTCCCACGGTGTCCATGTCTTTCAAATCGGATACCTCCCATCTCTGAATATGCCGGAAAAATAAAAGATATGGACAGGCTGGATCTGCCTGTCCATATCTTTTCGATGGTACTATTGTAACAGAAAAAGTTTTTACTTGCAATCCCAGCAAGCATGAGTTTTTTTCGTCACTCCGAGTGAAGAAACCTTTTTACTTTTCGTGAAATTATGCTGGCGACACAGCATCGGGCCAGCTTTTTTGAAGAATGGGGGCATTTTGCAGAAAAATATCTATGGAGAAAACCGCAACTGTCCAATGAGCTTCTGATGTGATATGCTCTACCTGTATTTAGGCCAGATTTCGCCAGGTCGGAGATTGCTCCCATGGGCCCATTGGGGCCTGTGGAGACTTGTCCACATCCTAAATACCTAACATCGACACAAAAACCGCAGTTACCTACTTTATAGGGGACTGCGGCTTTTTTTGTGCAAAAAACGAAAGGAGCTCTTAGTTATGAATGAAAACCTGTTTAGCTTCTCTGCCATCTCTGGTCAAGGGGAGCAACCCAAATTCGATTCTACGGCATTTGACCTTGGAAGCGATGTGAATGCCCCTCCACCCCCTGCTGCTGTTGTGCCTCCTGCCGCTCCGGCCCCTTCTGCCGCTGCGCCTGTGGCAAACGCTCCAGCCTTCGCCGCTGCTGCGCCCGTGGTGACTGCTCCGGCTCCTGCCGCTGCCGCGCCCATGGCGACCGCTCCGGCTCCTGCCGCTGCCGCGCCTGTGGTAACTGCTCCGGCCCCCGCCGCTGCCGCGCCCATGGCGACTGCTCCGGCCCCCGCCGCTGCCGCGCCCATGGCGACCGCTCCGGCCCCCGCTGCTGCCGCGCCCGTGGTGACTGCTACGGCCCCCGCCGCTGCCGCGCCCATGGCGACCGCTACGGCCCCCGCTGCTGCCGCGCCTGTGGCGACCGCTCCGGCCCCCGCCGCTGCCGCGCCCGTGGTGACTGCTACGGCCCCCGCCGCTGCCGCGCCTGTGGTGACCGCTCCGGCCCCCGCCGCCACAACCGCAGATGCGACCAACAATGTGGTCCCGTTTGCCCCTCCCGCACAGGAGAGTAATGAGGGTGAAAACCCCCTGCTGGCAATGATGGACCTTCAGGAAACAAAGAACATTGAGGCTGCCAACGCCTCGCTCTTCGCGCAGCTTCCCCAGTTCTCCTACAACGGGACTACGGAGGTCATTGAGAATTTGGATCAGACCTTTGAGGAGCTGCGGGAAGCCAAAGCAGAGGACTTTACCGAGCTTGAGGAAGCTGCAAGCGTTACCTGGAATGTCACTTACGGCACTGTTGCGAAAAAGGTGGCAAAGCCCAAGAAAACCAAAATCGGAGAATTCAAACGGGAAATCGAAACCTCGAAAGAATTTCTGGATGGGCTGAAAAAATCCACGACAAAAAAGCCGGCCTGCATTGTCAAGCCGTCTGTCACCATGAAGCCAAAAGGGATCGCCCTCTACAAGGGGGTGTTTCTTACAATGGAGGAGGCCGAGGACTCCGGGAAAACCATTACGTTCATCCCTTCTGCTGATGGACTGGTCTATGAGCGTCGGGTGACGGAAGCTGGTGAATTTGTGACGCCTGCCTCGGAGGTGAAACTGTTGGACAAAATTATCCCCGGCTTTGTATCGGCCCTTCCACGCATTCCGTATACCCTCTTTTCACAGGCGCTGGCTCTGTTCCGCTATATGATGAAGGCCAGAGCAGACGGCACCCCTTTGGAGGCGCTGATCCATATTTACTGGGATAAGGAAGATGAAAAGTTCATCCTCCATGTCCCCCGCCAGTCTGTGGGTCATGCGATCGTCCTTCCTGATGCGGGGGAGGAGCCGCTGGACAGCGACCGATATATCCACTATGCGGATCTCCATTCGCACAATGACATGGATGCCCGTTTTTCCGCCGTGGATGACCGGGATGAACGTGCCAACCGGATTTACATGGTCGTCGGCCACCTGGAGAACTATTTCCCCGAGCTGACGGTTAGGATCTGCAATGGGGGCACACACTGGCTCATCCCCGCTGATACGGTCCTTGAGCCGCTTCCAACCCAGGTATTTCCTCACAAGTGGCTGGAGCGTATTCAGATGATGGATGACGCAGCGCGCCTTGACAGTGAGTGTTTTGACATGGATGAAGTCTGGGGGAAGGCCGCATGATTTTCTCAAAATCCCGCCCGGTCAAAATCGTTTTGGTAGGGACCGGCGGCACCGGAGGATACATTGTACCTCAGCTTTACCGCCTGCTTTACGCATTGGACCGGCCGATCCGGGTCATCCTCTGCGACGGCGACCTGGTTGAGGAGAAAAACCTCGGGCGCCAGAACTTTATTGAAGCGGATCTGGGAAAAAACAAGGCAATGGTCCTGGCAGAACGGTATTCCAACGCCTTCGGAATCGAAACAAGCTATATCCCACAGTATGTCGAGGATGAGGAGATGCTGGAAGAACTGCTGGAGCCTTTGCAGTATCCGCAGAACAGGTATGTTACCAATCAGAATGGCGAAGCTGTACGGAAAGTCATATCGGAAATCGTGATCCTGATTGGGGCGGTGGACAATAACCGCTCCCGGCAGGTCTTTCACAGCGTTTTCCAACGCGCAAAGGAACTGATCTATATTGATTCCGGGAACAGCAAAGCAAGTGGTCAGGTGATCTGCGGTGTCCGGCGAAGCGGAAAGACCTTCTATCAGCCGGTTGCCAGCCTGTATCCCGAGGTCCTGGAGCAAACGGATAAGTTTCCGACTGAACTCTCCTGCGCGGAGGCGTCGATCTCCGCGCCGCAGACTATTGCAGCGAATCTGGCGGCGGCAACCGTCGTGACGATCCACATCTACAATATTCTGGCGGAAGGGAATAACCATTCCGTCGGGAAAAGCGTTTTCTCCACCAAATCGGTCAACATCCAATCCTTCAAGAAAAATGTGAAACGGAGGAAAGCCGCATGAGGGCAGTCAGTGTATTCCCCCTGGATGAGTTTCGTCTCGCACTGAAGAAAGTATATGGAGCGGCAGCGCCCAAAGGGCCATTTACCGCATTATCCCAGGCAACTTTATTTTTCAGCCGTAACTCCTGTACCATTGCCTGCTGCAATCTCAACCAATGGTGTCAGGCGACGATCCCGGCACAGGGCGATGAATTTTCTCTCACCCTATATGATACGCAAAGACTTCTGGATGCCTGCGCTTATTTTTCTGGTGAGCTTCATCTGGAATATGAAACTGCCGAGAAAAAGCCGCACAACTGTGACATCCCCTACAACCAGGCGCGTTTTTCCTGTGGAGGGCGTGAGATCCATCAGTTGGTATTCGACAGCGATCTCTATCCGCTGCCGAAAGAGTTTCAGCCGGAGCAGGTCTATCAGATCAACGCTGGAACTGTTTTCGGCCTCTTCACTCAGGTCCGGCACGCTGTTTCCTCGGACACAAACCGCCCCTGGAGCTGCTGCGTACAATTTACGGATCACAGGATGTACGCGCTGGACGGATATAGGCTGAGCGTCCGAGCGATTCCGGACTTTGAAGCAGCCAAGCCGTTTCAAATCCCGGAGGAAGCGATGGAACTGCTGAGTGTTTTTGCCGATGAGGACTGCACCCTGTCGATTGGCAGGGAGTGGCTGTCCGTTCAGAATGATTCCAAGCGGCTGATTACCCGGGTACCGCCATTGGGCGGTTTGAAACTGGACTCCACCATTCCGACCATCTTCACAGAGGAGCGCTGGATAGATGTGGAAGGTACACGAAACGATCTGAAGTATCTTCTGAAAATGGAAAACAAAAAATTACGAGCGCCGCTCCGCCTTGGTGACGGCTGGCTTTCCGTCCGTGGAAATTCCGGACTGTACCGTGCGGAATTGAGGATGGAGCGCCCTCCCGCCATTGTGATCGGCTACGACCCCCGCTATCTGCTGGATGCCTTTGACGCATTTGCAAAGCGTGGCATCAAAACAGCCAGGATGAGCTTTACAAGTCCGGTAGGGCCCACCGTGCTTACGGCTGACAACGGCTTTACCGAACTGATTCTCCCGGTGCGTCTGAAGCCCGAGGAAGCGACCACCTATATTCCCCCGCGGAAACAGGTGGCATAACACAAAACAAAAAACTGGAGGTTGCACATCATGAAAACCTTGTATGTTCCCAAAGGGAAAACACTGCATTATGAGCGCCTTGAGTGCCAGACGATTATCGCGGACGGCACACTGGTGGTTGACGGCGCTGTGAGAGCGAAGCGCATCACCGGAAAAGGACTGCTGGATGCAGGCTCCGTTTATTCTCCCGCAGTCTCTGTTCGGGATCTTGACACAGTGAAGGTTGTTTGTGATCTGCTGGCCGCGGAGTATGTCCGGGCGGTCGAGGTCATCGTCTCAAGCTCCGCTGTGGTGTCCCGCTATTTGGAGGCCGAGTATGTGGAGGCCAGGAAGCTCACCGTCAGCAAGCACCAGATCAGCGAGCTGCGTGTGGAGGAGTTTACCTATCTGCCGGAAAAAAAGCGGGGTGTGATCGGCGCCCTGCTGTCTGGCTTCTTCCGCAGATTATGGCTGTCTGTGAGGCACCGCACCCCGATCAACACGCCCTACAAGCAGTCATCCCCAAATGCGAAAGAGGAAAGCGGCGTGAGGGGGGCTGGTACCACCGCTCCAGTCGATCCCACAGAAGCGGGCAAGGCCGGAGAAGCCACCCAGCAGGATCAGGAGCTGATGAAAGCGTTCCTGGCCAGAGCGGGAAAGGGTGAAGACCGGCTGGCAGACGATTTCGACTTCCTTAAGCTTAAAGCGATGTATGTACTCTTAAAGGATGTTGGCTATACCATCCGTCTGAAGCCCATGACTGATCCGCCGTCCCCGGCGTACCAGCGCGGAGACGGACAGGAGGCGGGCTCAAAAATCGAACCTGTGCCTGTTACGGAATCCGCAGAGCGCAGCAATGCGGCGTAAGGCTATGAGGGTACCCGTTAGCTATCGGAGAACGGAAAGTGTCTCCATAGGCGGAAAAGTCCTCGTTCAAGATCGGTATGCCTCCGGCTATCTGGACGCCAGTGGAACATTCCGCCTCACATCCTACTGCATGTGCAGGCGTTTGGCTCCTTTGGCGGCCCCGGACGTCAGCCAGGCAAACCGCACCGAAAAGCATATGATAACTGACGCCGCATAGGCGTCCCCAGGCAGAGGGCCGTGACAACTGGTTGCGGCCCTCTCCTGTGTATCATGTGTAAAGCAATATCCAGGAAATGGGCATCCGCCGGCCGGACTATGGAAGATGGCGGTTATGCCTGTGATCTTCCTGCCGCATGTCTATCATCAATCCATGAAAAGGACGAAGCCATCATGTTAAACCACGTTGAATATCCGTCCAGCGTCAAGGAAGGTACAGAAACACCAGGAGCTTTCGACCAGAACGGGCAGCGATTCTATGTACTGGACCGGCTCCAGGAGCAAGCTTCCAGAATCCGCTATCTGCTCGATACCGCCGTATTCTTCCGCAATCAGCTGGAGACATGCCAGGCTGCCGGCAACGCTGAAGCCGCCCAAAGCGCTTACCTGTCGCTCTCGTCAGGCCGGATCGGGATCGCCAACGGCGTGAAGTCTCTGAAACCCCTTCTGCTGGAGCTTGAGCATCCCGCCGCTTCCATCTGTGAGGCGCTGGTCGATCAGATCTCATCGTTTGAGCTGATGACAAGAGATTACTCCAAATTCTCCGGCGGGATCAGCCGCTTTCTTGACACGCTGCCCAGTTACCATACCGTTGACGCGTCTACCATCGGCCGCCTGATGAATCATGTCAAGTTAGGGCATTATCCCACCGATTTGACGCATGTAGGCTATCTGGAGCGGGGCATCGCTTTTCCGGATAAGACGGTCAATCTGCTGGACCCATGCTGCGGAACTGGGGACGCGGTGCTGCGCCTGGCCCTCGGACATGACAGCCGGTGCTACGGCATCGAGCTGGATGAGGAAAGGGCCGGACTGGCCGAGCAAAAGCTGTTCCGGGTTGCCTATGGTGACTTTTTCAGCTCCTATGTGGGAAACAGATCATTTCATGCAATACTCCTTAACCCGCCATATCTCACAGTCACACTTGGCTGCGGGCTGAGGGGACGGGACGAAAAGCGATTCCTGGTCGAAGCATTTCAGGCGCTGGTCATGGGCGGCCTGATGATCTACATTGTCCCCTACTATCGAATGACAGAAGATGTCTGCCAAATCTTCACAGATAATTTTTCGGATATATCTGTTTATCGCTTTCTGGACGGCGAATTTGGAAAATTCAAACAAATCGCCGTCCTTGGGACCCGAAAGCCGCGGGAAAGCGATGAAGCTGCCAGCGCCAGCCTCTACACGGCCGCGCTGCATCCTGAATCGCTGCGGACACTGGATCAGCTTCCGGAAGGGCGCTATCAGCTTCCAGATGCGGCATTGGACGTGAAAATTTTTCGAGGCTCTGTATTTAATGAATCGGAGCTGGCGCATCAGCTTATGGCCTCCCAAAGCCTGGAGCGTCTGCTCCAAAAGGACGGGCAGGAACAGGAGATGGGACGGCCTCCGCTCCCCTTATCCATCGGACAGGTGGGGCTGATTGGGGGCTCCGGCCTGATCAACGGCCTGATGCAGTGTGACTGCCCTCATATTATAAAGGGGCGGATCATCAAAGAACGCCATGAGCGGAGAGAAGAAAATCACTCTGAACGCGGTGAACTGATTTCTACAGATGTGATTGAAACCATCACCAATCGCATGGTGTTCAACATCCTCACGCCCACGGGATTTCGATCCCTGGTATAACAATTCAGGAGGGTTGAATATGCAAGACAAAAAGTATCTGGCAACCATTGTGCCGCTGGGTCCGCAGGCCCGGAAGCAGATTCAAAAGGGTGAAAACCTGGATGTGATCCGGGCTGCGGTCTGGTCCGAAACGGCAAAAAAACTCACGCCGCTGCTCGGGTCTGCGTGCAGCCGGTTTCTGCCGGCCACATACGCCTGGTCAATTTGCAATTACCGTCCCTTTGGCGTCATGCTTGGCGGAGTCACAGCTGACATGGAGGATATGCTTTTGTGCTACACAAGGGCACGGCTGGAACAGATGAACGAGATAGAGGCACGGCAGCAGCGCCTGATCGCTCAGGGGGAGACCCTGTTGAACGAATCTCCCATCCAGTCCCTGAATATCACAGTGGTTTCCATTGACAGCAGCGATCCGGGAACTCGGAAGGAACTGGAGCTGGCGCAAAAGTTTTTCAGCGGGGACGTCTCCGCTGCCGCCGGGATCTACTATCTGGGCTATAACTGCAACCAGATCTCTGAATCTCAGGAGGAACAACTCCTTGAAAATCTGCAGGAATACGCCTTGTGTGTGGCGGAACTGCAGGAGCTGGAGGTGGCCTGATGGCACTTTTCCTGGATTTGGAGAGCCTGGCCAGACTGCTGGACGAGGAGCCGGAAACCGATGTGGAAGCGGAGGAACAGGAGCCGGTCAACTCTTATCTGCTCCATGAGGTTTTGCCGCTTCTGGAACTGGGCCTTTATCCGCGCTTAGCAGACATCGATTACGATGAATTCGAGTGCTATGACCCGGCGGCACTGCTGGGATACATAGAGGAAGCGGGGCGACGGATGTGGAATCATGGAGAACTCATACGCAGCATCCGGAAAATCCCCCCTACATGCCGCGCCGCATTTGTGTGACGGCAGCCATATAAACGAACTGTTTTATGAGGTGATCATGTGATTGAGCTTGACGAATATGAGATGGACGGCATCGCAAAATTACTCCATATCGCAAAGCGCTTTGCGGACCGCGGGCGGCTCGACCTTCTGCTCCAAGCCAGCGGAAAGGACGCCATTTTGTCCGTTGAGACTTATTTGGAGCTCGAATATGACCTTCCCTGCCTGATTTTCGAGGATGTGACAGTGCAGCGCCATCCGGAGGACGACTGGCGCATGTTTTCAGAACGGACCGTCTATATTATGCGGGACAGCCTTCTCTCCCGTTTTGACCAGCTCTGCCGGGAATACGAGGCGGTCCGGGGGATTCTCCCCATTGAGAATCCATTCGCGTCCACCTTAGAAGATGCTGTCGGCCGCTTCCTGAGAATGAACAGCTATTCTTATGACTACTGCCTGTACGACAGCCTGCGGGATAAAAAGGGGCCAAAGCTCGTCCTGATAGTCGATGATGAGTTTGAAGCATACTACGACATTCCGGACGCGCTGTTTGGCATACTGGATGCATGTGAGGACGGGATTGACCATCTGGAGACTGAACTGGCCCGCCTGAAACGCGAAGCGGAGGAAAATAAGCGGAAGGTCATCGCCTTTCCCAAAAAGAAAAACGCCCGCAGGAGAAAGGAGGCAGCTTGATGGAAGACCGCGTATCCATCCACTTTTCTGTGGAGGATGGGATCATCGAAGTGGAACAGAAAAAGGGGCCTCTGATCTCCCGGAAGGAAATTTCGCGGGACCAGCTTCTAAATTGCTTCCGGAAAAGCGTCTATATCAGGGAAGACGCACCGCCCGTCCTGTCTTCCGGGTTTCTGCCATTGAATACCCTCGCTGTCAGGCAGACCAAGGAGTCCGTCAGCGTGGTCGTATGGTACCCCCGTCTCCGTGCGGATCTGTCGCTGTATAAAACGCCTTATCCGGATTTCCCGGTCCCCCGCCTTGTCTTCGGTTTTTCAGTCGGGGCCGCAGACGGCGCTGTGAGCGCATGCCGGATCGGAGTGATCGCGGATGAAACACCGACGCCGGATACCATTATGTATCGTTATCCATTCAGCAATGTTGATTCATCCGGCAGCCTGTGTATCGGGGCCAACACGCTCCCCCAATATAAGGAACTGCGAAAAGCAGCCGGACTTCCCGCATTGCTGCTCAGCATTCCCAATAACTTTGACCGGTTTGATCCGTCCGACAACCAACTGGGCCTTGACTATCGGGAGCTGATGCAGCATTTGAAGGACAAGGAGCCTGCATATTACTATACCGATATTTTGATCCCCAATGGACAGACGCTTGCCCATTTTATTCAGCGCATGTGACGGCGCCGGCAACTGACTTCAATGGAGGCGATGTGAATGTGGCAAAAAACGCCGGAAGAATTGCGCGCTGTACTCAGCGCCCCATTTTCCAGCTCCGACATTGAGTGGCGGGTTTCCGCCACCAATGCGGAAAAAACCAAGGGACTGGCCGTGCCCTATGTTACCAATCGCGCCATCCAAAACCGTTTGGATGATACCGTCGGGATTGACGGCTGGTACAACGATTTCCGTCCCTGGAAAAATGGCTCAGCCCAGTTGTGTGGAATTTCTATCTTTTTCCCACAGCTTGAACAATGCCTGACCAAATGGGACGGAGCTGATGACAGCGAATTTGAATCGGTCAAAGGCGGCCTTTCTGATTCTATGAAACGGGCTGCGGTCGAGTGGTCGATTGGGCGCTACCTCTATGGTATGACTCAGGTATGGGTCACGGTCCAGATCACCAACAGCGGGAAGAAGTCTAACGCCCGGATTCGTGACGAGGAACGCCCCCGGCTGGATCAGGCCCACGATGAATGGGTGGCATACCTACAGGCCAAAGAACGGGGAGAAAACCCGCCGAGGCCGAAAGCTCCCCCACCGTTAAAAGCTCAGAAGGGCCAGAACGGGCCGCCTGCGCAGCCCACGGGCCAGTACCAGGCGCCCCCACAGGGCGCTCAGCAATACCCACAGCAGGGCCAGGGCAGACCGCCCGCACAGCCCCAGGGCCAGTACCAGGCGCCCCCGCAGGGCCCCCAGCAGCCCCCACAGCAGGGCCAGGGCAGACCGCCCGCGCAGCCCCAGGGCCAGTACCAGGCGCCCCCGCAGGGCGCCCAGCAGCGCCCACAACAGGGTCAGGGCAGACCACCCACGCAGCCCCAGGGCCAGTACCAGGCGCCCCCACAGGGCGCTCAGCAATACCCACAGCAGGGCCAGGGCAGACCGCCCGCACAGCCCCAGGGCCAGTACCAGGCGCCCCCGCAGGGCCCCCAGCAGCCCCCACAGCAGGGCCAGGGCAGACCGCCCGCGCAGCCCCAGGGCCAGTACCAGGCGCCCCCGCAGGGCACCCAGCAGCCCCCACAGCAGGGCCAGGGCAGACCGCCCGCGCAGCCCCAGGGCCAGTACCAGGCGCCCCCGCAGGGCGCTCAGCAGCCCCCGCAGCAGGGCCAGGGCAGCCGGCCGATTCCTAGAGGCTGCCTTCTGGTCACTGGGGCACGGCTGAAAAACACCATCAACGGCGGGCAGCGTCTCAGTCTCCAGCTGGCGGACGAGAACAATTCTGTGTTCCAGGCATATCTTCGGAATCTGGATACCAGAATTGCACCGGGCGTTTTGCTCTCCGATGCGCAGATCACTACGCAGAACAAGGGCGGTGTAGTCCTCTATATACTGGAATCGTATCAAATTGTGGGCTCACCGGAAGAAAACGCAGCATAAGGAGTTTTGCATTATGGTAAAACCGATCAAGCAGTTTGAGATCTCATCCCTGAAGGTATCGGGCTTCAAGTGCTTTGCGGAAGAACGCAGCTTTTCGTTTGGTCCCATGAACGCAATTTTCGGCCACAATGCCCAGGGGAAAAGCACCATTGCGGACGCGATTTCCTACGCCATCACCGGAGTGTCCTTTTTCGGCAGCAACCGGATGGATAGGCTCCGCGCCCCAGGCAAAAACATCAGTGTTGAGCTTCAGATTGTGGACGGCAAAGGGCAGCCCCACTGCCTGATCCGGAACAGGGTCGGCGACAACACAGATGTCTTCTGGGATGGACAGCCCATTGCGGCAAAGGACCTGAATACCGTCTTTGCGGAACGCGACCTCTTTTTGGCGGTGTTCAATCCCCTGTATCTCATTGAGGTGCTTGGGAACAAGGGACGCGATCTCTTTGAACGGTACATGCCGGAGGTGCCCCACGAAAAGGTAATGGAACAGCTGAGCGAACACAACCAGAGCATTTTGGCTCAAAATCCCTTCCTTTCCCCGGAGGCCCTGGTCAAGCAGACGCGGGAATCGATCCGGGAGCTGGAGAGCACTTTGACCTACTGCCAGGGGCAGCAGGATCTGCTTCAATCCCAGAGGGAGCAGTCCGGAGTGCTGCTGGCGGACCGCCAAAAGGAGCTTCAGGATTGCCGCATCCGAATCCAGGAGCTGGAATCCATCCGCACCACCGGCTTTGATGGCTCCGATTTGAAAGAACGACTGGCCGACCTTTATTCCCTGCACGAAGAATATGTGCGTGAGCAGGCGTCCCTGCCGCAGACAGACGATTTAGACGCCAAGTTCCGTGACCTGACGCAAAAGCGGGCAAAGCGTGAGGCTGATGTCTATCACAGCCAGTACGCCCAGGCCCTTGCTGACACACAGAAGCAGATCAACGAGCTCGGCATGGAGCTGGCCCGCCACCGGCACATTCTGGCCGGCCTGCAGCCGGGTATCCGGTGCCCGATGTGCTACCAGACGGTAACACAGGAAACGCTTCCCGCCCTAAAGGATGAGTTCGAGGCGACGATCCGCCGGATCTGCGCACAGGGGAAAGAGCTTTCCGGGCAGCTTGACGAGCTGCACGGACTGGACGAAAAGGCCAGAGAGGTATTTGAAGCCTTCCGGGCCCAGGACATCGCCATGTGCAATCAGGAGCTTGCCGATATAGAGCTCCGCCGCCAGCAGGCGGTCGATGCTGTCAGGGCGGAAAATGAGCGCCGCCAGCAGAAAATCTCGGAGATCCAAAATATAGAGCTGGATCTGGAGACGGGGCGCCTCTCCTCGGAAGAAATGGTGGAGCTGGAGTGCTTCAAGGAGCGCGCAAAGGCGCTGGAAGCGGAAATTGAGGTGCTGACCGAGCAGCAGGGGAGTTCCATGGTGGCCGATGTGGCCCCGGGTATCAGCGCGGAGGAAATCAACGCCGAGATCGTCAAGAAAAATGAGCTGCTTACCGCGCTTTCCAGCTACATTGCGGAACGGGTCCGGCAGCGGTTTGACCACCTGGACCTGAATCGCGTCTCCATCAGCCTCTATGAGGTTTCCAAGACGACCGGCGAGGTGCGCGATGTATTCAAGTTCAACTATGAGGACCGGCCGTACGTGATCCTCTCCCTGTCGGAAAAAATCAAGGCCGGTCTGGAGGTATCCGAACTGCTGAAGAAGATCGCCGGGATCAACTACCCTGTCTTCATTGACAACGGCGAGAGTGTCCCTGTGATCGACAATGTGAGGCCCAGCGGACAGACCTTTATCTCGCAGGTAGTCAAAAACGAACAGCTCCGTGTTGAGATCCTGGGCGCTGCGCCGGCAGGCCGGAGCGAACAGGCCGCGTAAAGGCGGTGTTGCACGGATGGGCAGGCATTACCCGCACGATCTATATGAGGAAATCCCGATTTTGGAAGCAGCGCGGCGGTGTGGGCTTGTCCTGAATGATCGCACGCTGGAATGGGACGAGGTGGAAGCCTCGTGCCCATTCTGCGGCGATCGCGGCCCGGGGAAATATCATCTCTCCCTCAACACACGGAAAAATCAATACCGCTGTAATCTATGCGAGGCTTCCGGAAACAGCGTATCCCTGTACGCGAGAATGAACGGGACCTCTTATCGGCAGGCGCATGAGGTGTTATCCAGGGATGGAGGCATCTACCGGTTTCCTCAGCAGCCCCTGTCACAAAAACCGCCCGAGCCGGAGCCAAAGCCCCTGGCCATGCGGCATGATGTTTACTATGATATGCTCTCCCATCTGACGCTCTCTCCGAAGCATCACAATGATCTGCTCTCCCGCGGTTTGTCAGAGGAGCGTATCAGTCAAAATATGTACCGCAGCCTCCCAAGCGGCACGTCCGCCCGGAGACTGCTGGCCGGCATGCTGTCTGATTTTCATGACCTGGAAGGAATCCCGGGCTTCTATGTGGATAAGGACGGCTTTTGGAACATCTCCGGACACAGCGGCCTCCTGGTGCCCTACTGCACAATGGATGGGTATATCCAGGGCCTTCAGGTCCGTCTGGACGATGAGAAAAACCCGGAGCGGAAGTACCGCTGGCTCGCCAGCCGGGGCCGCCCCCACGGAGTCCGATGCCCCGCGTGGATTCATGTTACCGGGAATACCAGCGCCACGACCGCCTACCTGACAGAGGGAGGTTTGAAAGGGGATGTGGCGAGCTTTCTGGATGATGACGCCTTGTTCCTGTGCTTTGCGGGCGTTACCGCGGTCAAGCACCTGGAGGATACGCTGAGACAGATGGAGCAGATCCAGGAGGTAGTTATCACGCTGGATATGGACAAGCTCATGAATTGGCGTGTTCAGAACGCGCTGACGAAGATCATTGCGCTGGTCCGGTCCATTCGTGGGATCAAAATCCGCGTGATGAACTGGAATATGACATTCAAAGGCATTGACGACTTCTATCTCGCCCGCAATTATGCGGCAAAGCAGGGGGTCAACATTTTGGATATGAGCTCCAATTTTATCACGATCTATTTGGAGGACCTGTGGAAACGGGAGTATCCCAAGCAGGACCGCGGCTTCATCCACACCTGCGAGTGGGAAGAGCTGACGCTCCCAGTCAATGAACTGACGGTAGACCCGCCCAAAGATATGCGGAAGGCCAAAAACTATCTGCGGCTCCTGCAGGAAGGGACAGCGGATTTTCCACCCCTGGTGTGCGTCAACCGCATGGTGATCGACGGGCAGCACCGCTTCTGGGCCTACCGGCAGGCCGGCTTTCAACAGGTCAAAGTCTATCAGAACAAGCCGTGGGCCATGCCCGCGGCGGCGTAAAAGGAGGAGTATGGAGATGGACACACAATCCATCCGGGAAAAGCTCATGGGGCGCGTCCAGCTCATTGAGCGGCGCAATGACAACAATGAGAGCGTGATCCACTGCTTCAGCGCGCTGGGGCAGTCCGGCGTCACAGAAGCGGATGTACTCCATCTGTGCGGCTTTTACGGTATTCCTTACCATGGAAGCTGGATCGTGGAGGCCACAAGCGACATTGGCGACAGCTTTTACCTCCGGCTTCCGCTGGGAGGTGAAGCAGATGCTTGAGATCGTTGCCAACGGCAGCAACACCTACCCCTACCAAAAGAGCACGCTGAGTGACCTGTACAGGCTCCTGGAGACCTACACCCTGGACCCTGTATTCGAGCGGTATGGGGGATTTGTCAACCGGACTCCGCGCTGGATAGACGGTGAAACCGCCCGGAAGTATTCGGGCGCGTCTGTGATCGCCGGCAATTTCCTCTCATACAGCCATGCGTTTTATCTCATTACGGATCAGGAAGAGCTGATCCGCTCCCTGGAGAGGCTGATCGAAAAGAACAGGGCTTCTCCCCAATACCAGGCCGCCCGGGCGCGCTGGCTCTCTTCTGATGACAGGCCGCAGCCCGATCGCCAATAACAAACCGGAAAGGATGAATCTGATGGAGTTCAAAGATTTTCAATATCTGATGCACGGAGATCCGGTCACGTTCCTGCTTGCGTGGAACATGCTTCTGGAAAACGGCCGCGTCTCGCTTCGGGAACACGATGTATCCGATCTGGCCGCCGGCCTCCAAGTGAGGATGTCCAATTTTATGACGGAGGAAAAGACCCGCAGCGTGGCGGAAACCGCCAAAGGGCTCGCGGAGCTGGAGCCCAGCCTGATCCTTCACTTCCTTCAGTGCGCCAGCCACATCATCACGCTCCCCGGGGAGCCCCAGGAGGGACAATGCCCGGTTTGCGGCGGAGGGCTGAAGTACCAGACCCCCGTAGTAGACGGCCATGAGGTACACAGACGCTACCGCTGCGAGGACTGCGCCGCCACCGGGGAGGAAGTGCTCCACTGGACCTGTGTGGGCCATACGAATGTTCACACCGCCGACGGCGAGCCCTTTTCGCCCTCCGGCAGCGAAGCATGATCTCCTTGAAGCGCAGCAAAGAGGGCAGGTATAGATTTTAAGGGAGGCATTTCAAATGAATCAGACCAATAACACCATCCAGTTCAGCCAGTTTGCAGCCGTTTCCAAGGACAGCGACGAGGTGCTGGGCAAGATCCTCTACTACACCCTCTCCAGCATTTTAATTGACCGCGAGGTGCTGGCCAGGCTCTGCGATACCGTGGACTTCCCCTATAAGCCCATCCGCCGCTCCTCTCTGGCGGACGCGTTCCGGAGTGCCACCGGGGATATTTACCACAGGCTGGTGGTCAAGGACGCGGGCGTTCCGCAGATCATCAATGTCTACTGCCGGGATAACCGTGGGCCGAAGGGGATCATCTCCCGCGAGCTGGTCAAGGAGACACTTCATGAGGATACCAACGAGTACAAGAAGCTGGCGAATATCAGCCTGGACCGGGGCAGCGGCGTATTCTCCTATGACAACCTGGAGGCCGATCCCAATGTGGACGCGCTCTCCTGCTGCCAGGAAGCGCAGGAGCTGTTTGCGCTCTACCAGACCTGCGCCAGCCGCCGGCAGATCGACACGCTGCTGCAAAACTATCTGGACACCATGCAGGCGGTAAAGGCGGCCCGCGGGCGCATCTACTTTATCCCCAGGGACTATATGCCGAAGCTGGCGCTCTTTGAGGACTTCATCGCCCTTTTAGAGCAGCACAATCAGCATAAATACGCCGACCGGCTGCCCCTTGACGCCAACAGTATGTTCGTAGTGGACGATGAAAAGCAGCGAAGCAAGATGACGCTGGCCTTCTACCGTACGATCCAAAAGGATTTGGCAGAGTATGAAAAAAGGGCCACCCATCTCATCCAAAGCGGCAACCAGAGTCCGGCCATCATGGACCGGATGGTATTGAGCATCCGGGAGCTGGAGCGGAAGAAAATTTATTACGAATCCATCCTCAAGCAGGAGCTCCATGAGGTGGATGAACAATATACCTCTTTGCGGTATCTGTCTGATGAACTGCAGATCCGCGCACGCAGTATCCAGGCGCAGAAGCGTCTGGCGGCATAACCATGTTTGAGCCGGGCGGTCCTGATAAGGCCGCCCGGCCCCTTATATTCCCTGCCGCCGCTCCTGGCTACCCGGTCTTGGGCCTTTCCGTGCGCTCAGCAGCCGGAAGGCGGGCCCCGCAGTCAGATCGGCGCCGGATATGGGAAGCATCCCTGGGAAAACCGCCGGGCACAAAAGCAGTTTCGCAGATGGTGGAAGGGAGACTACGAGAAGATGGCAAAACGAGTCTTGGCGGACTTTGATCTGTTCGCCCACACCTGCCCCTATTTCTACAACGGAGCCCCTGTCAACAACGGGTACGGGTGCAGGTACCCGGAATGCGGGGAGGCCGAGGAGGACGATGCCGGACAGCTCTGCGGCTGCTGCCACCGTTACACCTGCCCGATCTGCTGCCCCTTCGGGGAAGAGGACCTGGACGATCCAGAGCTTGACCTGGACGGCCGGGGCCGGCAGGAATTTTTTGACCGAGACGGCGGATTTGCAGACGGCGGGGAGCTCGTCACCGTTGCATCAGGCGATGAAGCGGGTGAAGAGGAACGCGCCGCGCTGCTTGCCTATAACCGCTACCTTCACCGCTATGACAAGGAATGGCTGGAAAAGCACCCCCGGCAGGAGCCACAGTCTCCGGCGCGATAAAACGAAAAGAAGGGTGATAGTATGAGCAGTATGCAGAAAAACCGGTTTCAGGAGATGCGGGAGCGCCATCAGGCGGAGGTGAACGACTTCCCCCTGATGTTCGCCTTTGATGCCCGGCAGTTCGCGGAAGGGCTGCGCAGGCTCGGCCTTCGGTCCTCCGACAAAGACAAGGTGTGCGCCCTGCCCGGCACCGGAGGTTTCTGCCGAAAGAGCGATTTACCGGCGCTGAAAGGCATGTTTGCCCGGCACCATAGAGAGCTTCAGGAGGCCATTGGCGCAGACCCTACCGGCCGGGGATTCATCTACGAGATGTTCCGCACAGAACTTTCCAACCACGAATATGCCTACACACGGGACGTGTCGGAGACGCTGGACTGCCTTGGCATCACACAGCAGATGCTGGAAGCTGTGCCGCAGCTCCAAACCGGCCTGGCGCTGGCGTGCAGATCGCTTTTGAAGCATGCCTGAAGGGCCCGGGCCGCGTCCGCGGCGCGGGACAGGGCGCGAAACAGCCGGAGAGATATGGCCGGACCGAAGCACAGGGGGGAATTTGATGCAAAAAAACAGATTCCAATATCACATCAAGGGATACAGGTACGCTCCGGAGAGCTTTCACGCATTCAAGGGGCTTTCCGGGCATAGGCCGGTAGAGATCCCTCTCTCAGACAGCCAGAGGCAGCAGATGGGCTATCTGTGCGTGACGCAGGGTGGAAAGGCCGCCATAGATTATGTGAAACGCATCGAACGGGCCAGAGCCAGAAAGCCGAAGTCCTTCGTGACCTATGGCTTCCAGGTCAGAGAAGATCCCCGTGGATACGTCTATGCCCACAGCCTGCGCTGCCGGCCGGACGCGCCGCTCACAGAGCGGCTTGGCATTCTGCGTGAATTGAGAGCGCAGTTTGCCCTGGACGGCGGACGGGTGGAGCAGCTGACCGAATGCGAGCTGGACGGGCGCTTTCGCCCCGTCAATGTACGGCGGCGCTATGTGACCGCCGACCTGAGCAGACCTGTTGTGGTCCACCTGCGGGCAGCTTAACCAGGAAGAAAACTGAATTTCATAAGGAAGACATCGCCATGAATCAAACTTATTTCCATGGCTTTTCCAGCGACATGGACAGCCCGGAGGATATCTGGAGTATTCCAGACACTATGACTCCATTCATGGGCCGGGGGAATCCCCGGAGCCGAACGATCCGGAGAAAGCGTGAGCGGAAAAGGGCCTTGAAGCCGCAGTCCCGCACGCGGGGCCGCGCCGCCGCTCATCCGCTGGAGATCCTTTTACCAAACGGAGGCGTAAAGCCCCTGGCTTTAGCCATGGGGAGTGTCAAACAAATATCATGGAGGAATGGAACATGAAACAGCTCGGAAATCTGTCCATCGTATGCGCCAAACGCCCCGACGTGCTGATGCAGGTCTATGGCGGCCGGGTGAGCGTCCATGTAGGCGAAGGACCGGAGCGCGCCAGGATGGACGCCGCATGGGACGATGATAAGATGATCCAGTTGATCATCCGCGAATTGAATTTTGGCCGCTATGCCGCTCCCAGCCGTGGGAAAGCGGCCTGATGGGAGGAACGCGGCCATGACTGACTTTCAGAACGATATGTACCGCCGGTACCTCGCATCCGGGCAGGCAGAGAAGGCGGAGGCGTTCCGCCAAGCCGGCGCGGACCAGCGCGGCGCCGAGCTGGCGCAGACAGAAGCCGAGGTGCGGGAGGCGGTGGAACTGCACGTCTACTGCGATATGTGCCTGAGCGATATTCAATCTGCCTGCCGCCGAAGAGGGGTCAAGCTCGGGAAGAGCCGGAGCCGGAGCCGGATGGAGGCGGCCCTGATCGAGGCCCTCGTGAAAGAGCGCATGGAAAAACTGTAAAACTGCTTCCTGCGGAGCCGCCCTGCTGGGCAGGGCGGCCCCCGGGACGCGGGACGGCGGCGCGGGCGGCGGAGACCCGCCTGGGCCTGCCCGCTGCATGGAAAACAAACCGCAGGATTCCGATACCCTGCTGATGATGGAGAGGATACCATGTCAAACAAAAGAAACCGGGATAAGAAGTCCGGGCAGCCGGAGCGGCGCCCGTGCGCAGTCGATACCCACCCGACCACCTGCAACCTCTGCGGGGGCCAGGTGATCTACACCTCCAATGAGCGCGTGTATGGCCGCAAATACGGCAGCGGCTACTGCTACCTGTGTACGTGCTGTGGGGCCTACGTCGGCACACATGAGCCAAGGCCCAGGGAGGCCCTGGGCCTTCTGGCCGACAGCCGTATGCGCAAGGGAAAAATCATGTGCCACGCTCTGTTTGACGCGCTGTGGAGAGGCAAGCCGAAGGCGCGCCGGAAGCGGGACGCCCTCTATGAATGGCTGGCCGGACAGATGGGGCTCCCCCTTGCGGACTGCCATTTTGGGTACTTTGACCTTCAGCAGCTGCGTCAGGTGTACCGGCTGCTCTCAGATGTCCAGGGGCTTCCCATGCAGTATGATAACCGTGGACGCATTTTCTTTGAAGAGCGCCGCTCAGCCTGACAGATAAAGGCATAGCAACGGTTCCGACCGGTCACTCCGCTGAAGCAGAAGGCCAGGGAATATCCTGGAAAGGGTATGCGGCCGCCTGCTAAATCCCTGATAATCCGGTACAATGACTATAGTGAAAGAACGGAAACTGGACCTGTGCGCCGGGAAGGCGGTTTTGGTCCCGAGGCCGGAGCTGTATGTGGTCTATACCAATCGGCGGGAAACGCCTGATACACTACCGCTGTCCGGGCTCTTTGAAAGTGCTCCGGAGGATGGCAGGGTGCAGCACATGGAGCTGGCCGTCCAGATCCTGCGGGACGATGGAAGCGGCGGCGGCATCGATCAATACGTTCGTTTCTGCCAGATTCCGACGAGATGCGTGGAAGGCATGGTGCGATGCTGAAGGCTGTTCAGGAAACCCTGCGTGAGTGTGTCCGCCAAAACATACTGGCGCCATTTCTGCTGACGCGGGAAAAGGAGGTTTCTGACATTATGATCTCGTTCTTTAACCAGGAAGAAATTCAAGCCATCCACGACTACAATGTTGCCAAACAGGCGCAGGAAACCGCTCTGAAGCAGACTGTACTGCTCATGCGGGATCTTGGCGTGGCCAGAGAGGAAGCCGTGCGCCAGCTCGCGAAGCGGTATGACCTTCTCCAGAACGATGCGGAGACGGCGGTACGCCAGTATTGGACCATCTGAAGCTGGGCCGCATATGTTCCAACCGACTCTTGAGGGGAGGGGAGAGATAGGCAGCCCGTTTCCTTCGCCGGTCAAAATCTGCGGTGAGTGTTAATGCGCCGCAGAGCCGGTTATTCCATCATAAACAAAAAAGGATGTGAGAGCGACTGCTCTCACATCCTTTTTTACTGCCTGCGGCGCAGGGACTATTCCCAGTTCAGAGGGGGGACTGGGGGCGCTGCGCCGCCTTTAAAAGAGAGATACGTTCCCCCGCACTTTCACAAGGATTACTCACGCGGAGGCTCATGGCGCCATTCCGTTCACAAAGGTTACTTCGGCGAGCCAGGTACCACACAGGTGTATCAATCCTGAACGGCTCCTTAAAAGACAGATCACGTCCCTCATACGGAGGGAAGTACGTTCCCCGGACTCCATCGCCCGGGTGAGCTTTACCAGCTCTTTTATAAGATACCATAATAGTTTGTGGGCGTCAATATTATCCCGCTTTTCCTGTGCTATGGGAAAGAGGGACAAAAACCATGAAAAACCAGCAGCACGGCATCGGATGCCGCGAAATTTTGTCCCGGCGCTTGTGAGTGACAGACGCCGATGGTATAATAAAATCAAGAAAATAGGGCATGTGGTGCGAAAGGAGTGACGGATTATGAAACCAAAGCTGTTGGAGGTATCGGCTACGGATACGGTGCCCGCTATCCTGTGCGTTGCGGCAGCTGGCTCCGATCCAGCGCGGGGCTCAGATACCAGCGCTGCGGCGGCGATGCTTTCAAGCAAATTGTTTTTCGACGGTGCGGGCACACATCGTCCACTTCCTGAAAGAAAAGCCGGGCACATCTCTGTGCTGTCCGGGGGCAGCAGCGCAGACGGCGCAGGAGCGGCTGGGACCGTGGACCATCGTAACGGTCAAGCATGGAAGAAGTTCCGCCTCTCTGGCGGCATCGCCTCTTTCGCCAGACAATGGAGTACGGGAATACAGCTCAGGCGTCGGCCGAAGCGCTGCAGAGCAGCGCAATGTGAAGGTCGGCAGGGAGCCATGGTATGCCTGCGCCCGAAGCGCCGGGGACTGCTTCATCCGCTGTCGGTCCAGGGCGTCCATGCGTATGGCCGGCCTATGGCTCTATAAAAAGTTCCCCAGTTTTATATGCTCAATCTATGAAAAGATGTGGGCCCGTTTTGCGGGTCTACATCTTTTGCTTTGTCTGCTTTTATGCCTATCATCTAAAATAAGTAAGATACCAGATAACGGCCCCGGGGCCTGCGGACTCTCTGCCCAAAGTACCATGTCTTGCGCGGTCATGGCTTTTCCCATGCAGCCAAAAGCCAGGCTGGTATCCACCGCTTGGAAATCAGGATTCCGCCTTCGGTACAGAAAGCGCCAACATTGGTGAATACTGCTTCCGGCACCTCCTCAGGAATGAGCTGGCGGTAGATGTAATCGCACACAGCGTTCTCAAGGAAGAGCACCTCAAGCCCGGTCTCCGGGATCAGGCGGTAGCTGCGCCGCTGTCCCACATGGCAACTGTGTACGCTGTAAAGAAGCAGTTTTTCTCCAGAGCGTTTGAGCCGCCCCAGCGTCTCCATTGCCAGCAGGCCAAAGGGACTATATGGGTCTGCCACATACTCCGTAAAACCGCGCTGTTTCCCCCAGTGGTAGTTCCGCAGGATCGCTCTCCGGTACCACCAGGCGTTCAGAAAATTGCAGCGTCTCCTGCGCCCTGAAATAAACAGCATGGTCCTCCTGGGCTCCAGAGCTGGCTTCTGTTCTTTCTGCTCCTCTTCATCCATGGAAATGATGTCCTCAATCAGTTTGACTTCAGCATCACCCACGGATTCCTCCAGTACGAGTGACTGCTCAAATTCCTCTATCTGCTTGTCCGCGCAGAACTTCCATTTCAGGTCTTTGAAAAAGCAGGCAATATAAAACTTTAACCGTTGATACTGATTCATTGTTCCCCCATTCAGATGCAGGGAGACGCCGCATGCCGGGCGCTGTGCCTGGCTGAGCCAATCCCCTGATGAGATCCGCCGCAGTTGTGTAGCTGCAGAGTGTGTAAGCCGCCGGGCATGGAGCGGTCGCCATATTGACCGGGGTGGCCGGGATATTGACCTACCAATTCCTGCCGAGTTCCGCTATTCTTATCAATCGGAGGTGATTTTTGTGGAACTGTCGAAAAAGCTGTCGAAGAACATGAAAACGCTCCGTGGGAGCAAATCACAAGCCGCGTTTTCCAAAGAGATCGGCATCGCAAAGGCGACCGTCAATTCCATCGAAACTCAGCGCGCCTCCATACGTCTTGATACGTTGGAAGTTATCTGCCTCCACCTCGGCATTCCCCCTCAGATCCTCCTGTCCGATGAGATGGATTGCATGGAGAGCGGTATGCTGGAGTACCTGCTCGGGCGGACCAAGTGGTTTTTGAAGCTCTCTCCAGAGGACCAACAGGCGTACATACAGTGGCTCCGGCATACCGCCGACCTGTTTGAACGTCTCATTGGACAAAATAAGGAACGGAAGGAATGATCGTTATGGACTACCACGCCATTTTGCTCCAGCTTGGGATTACACCAAATTATAAGGGCTACCACCAGATGCTCACCGCCCTTGAGATCGTTGAGGCCAACCCGGAGGCGCTGACGATGATGACAAAGTGGCTCTACCCAGCTGTAGCAAAGCGGCACCAGACAAATTGGAAGCAGGTAGAACGCAATTTAAGAATAGCTGTCAGAGTTGCTTGGGGTACTAATCGGGATTTTTTACAGAAGATATCGCCACTTCCAGTGAAAAAGCGGCCTACAGTATCACAATTCATATCGATCTTATGGAAAATGTATGACTATCACTTTAGAGTGTAACGAACAGCTATATTAGTGGTAACCCACGATTATCTGGCACAGTAAAATATGTAACGATGTTAGCGTCAGGCGATAATTGCGAGTGGTTAATTTCGCCTGACGCTAACAACGAATAGAATCACATCCTCTAGAGTCGCTGGTACAATTCTTTTAAGTCACCTCACTCAATTCCAAAGACCCAATAACAAAAATTCTCTCTCCAATTTTGTAATTTACTGCATTTTCAAACTCAATCAAAATGTTTTCATCCGATATAGATGAAAGAGCATATACGGAATATTCATCAACAATTTGAGCTACTTCTATAATCGCTTCGATATGTGGGGATTTTTGTATTTCTTGACGGTGGATAAGGCTTTCATTTGTTTTTTGGCTAAAGGTTATTAAATCAATTGATATGTCTCCTTCCAACATATCACCTTTTCCTTTTTTCTGTGACTTTTCATTATTTGCTAAATATTCATCATACTCAAGAAAGTGCACAGCTATTTTCTCATCTTTCCCAACCTCTTCGATTATTGCCACTCTTTCATATCCATCCGTATAAATTTCACTTATTATGTATTTTTTCATTTTATTTTCCCTCTATTGCATCTTATTAAATGATTTTAGATTGCTTGGCATCATAGATTGGATTTTTCCGTCACTCACTATTACTATAACTCCTTTCTTTGGATTCACCACACTCTCGACATAATAAATCATCTTCCCGTTTATCGCTCTAACATTCCCGGCTGATGTTGCTTCACTGATGACACGTTCTGCTTGCATTGTAAAATTATTAAATCCATCAAGCGAATTATTAAATGTTCCTTCTTGAACGCCTAGTCTCTGTTCCAATGTAGGGATTCTATCTGGATACTGTTCCCAATAATCACTAAAGTGCTTTACGCCCTGATTAGTTCCGTCATTTAATATTCCCCATTTTTTTGCAGCATCGCTTTCACATATTAAATTTTTTATAGTCTCCGAGACTCTTTGCGCCCCACCTGTACCTGTTGGCGGAACATCTATACCTGCTGTCCTAGATGCCTCTGTATCTATATAGTGAATATTAAAGGTATCATCCACTCGGCCCACAAAATCAACTGGTCCCTCTGCCGTAACATAGGCATACATCTGTCTATTGGGAGGCGGGAACATATCCTCCAATTTTCGGAACATATCATCTAGTGTTGCATATACTTCATCACCAATGCGGTCAAGCTCATTCCGCGCTTGTCTGGCGGCACTGCTGAGGATATTATCGACACTTCTGGCGGCATCGGCGACCATATTTTCAACCGCTTGCCCGCCGCGTCTCAACTGATCCCAAATAGGAATCAGGTTGTCTCCTATACCAAAAAGGCCAGCGGATGCTATAAATGCAAAAGCTAAATCTCCAAATGTGGTTTCCTGCCCCATGATTGTATTCTCAATCATGGTTTCTAACACACCACTGCCACCAACAATTCCCATCTTTGCAAGGGCAGTTGCTCCGGCTGGGATAGCGCCCTCTATCACTGAGCCTACACCGCCGCTCACCGCACCAGCTACCGCACCCCAAAAACCTGTTGCCATATAGGTTTCAACACTGGATACCGTGCCTGATGCGTAGTCCGAAAATCCCTGCCCGATTACAGCTGTAGAGCCAACCGCAATAGCTCCGATAACAACTGGAGCAGCAGCGCCAAAAGATGCTAAAGTAATTGCAACCGCAGCTACAACCGCCAAACCAGCCAACACGTTAGTAATCAGACCGCCCCAGTCAAAGCTCCCCTCCTGTGGAGCATCATCATAGGCTTCAAATGTCTGCTGGTTCCAGCCTTCCATATGAGTATGTTCTGAGGCAAGAAGATCATACTGGTTTGATTGGACCTGTGTGCTCTCTACCGCACCAGTCAGTATGCTACCTTTCGCCATTGAGATTTCACCAATGGGAGCAGACATGACTGCGGTATCTGCTTTTATGGAAACGCCCTGCTGTGCCACCACTGTGATTTTCTTGTCCGTCTTGACAAAGATACCCTCTTTATCGTCCAGCCGGATACTGCCGTTGGAGCCACCCAGGAAGGACATCTCCTGGGGATAGAGATTCATCTCCTTACCATGTTCAGTGACAAAGGAGCGCTTGGACGGGTCGCTCATGCGGGCGCAGCTCGACCCGTTGGTGCGCACGCAGTTCACCGCCATGGCCGCCTGCTCGTCATAGTTGGGGAAGTAGAGGGAGACCCTGGTGCCCGCCTGGGGCATACAGTACATCATATTCCCCGTCTCAGGACGCCAGGTGTAGGCGTAGGGGCCGCCGGGGGACCACCCCTCGTCAATGTCCAGCTTCAGCCGCACCGTCTCCCGCTCCGTGGACAGCACTTCACCCAGGATGGTCATGCCGCTGATCTTCTCGTTGTACTGCTTCCGCCCCCAGCCCAGGCCGGGCTTGCCCAGGCGGTAGGTAAAGGTCAGCTCCCCGCGCTCCAGCTTTGCCCACTTCTCGCAAATCAGAAATTCCTGCCCCTTGAACACCGTGTACCAGCCCAGGTCGCACATTTGGCTGCTGGGTACATCGTAGTAGAGGAAATCTGCCCGCCGGTAGCCCGCTGCCGGGCCGCCCAGCTCATAGTAGCGCTGGCTGATGCCGCTGGTGTAGCAGTCCTCCGGGAATGTGCAGGTGAAGGCCCGCTCCGGGAATCCAAACCACAGTCTGGGATAGCTGTAATGGGACTCCGGCACCACCACGCCCCCGCACCAGCTCGCCAGCCGCTTCATAAACGCCCAGTCCGTCTCCCGGTACTGGATCACCGGTATCCCCAGGGGCTTGTCCAGCCCCACCGTAGGGATCACCGCCCCATCCTCGTACCCGGACGCCACCCGCTGGGCCACCTGGCTGTAGGGCTGCCCCACGTCCTGGAAGCTCCGGCTCCGCTTTACCTGATCCATCTGGATGGTCCCGGTCTGGAGTTCGATGCGGAAGCGGTTGTACCCGCCGTAGGTGACAAGGCCGGCCGTGCGGATGATCCCGGCGAACAGCGGCTGCTCCACACCGGACTCGTCCTGGGCCAGGATGACCTGCTCCCGGCCCGCCACCGCGCCCTGGAGCTGTTCCAGGGCGTCCTCCCCAGCCTCGCCCTCCACTACGGCCCAGCCGTGGTCGTTTACCCCGACATGGAGGGACAGAGAGGCCAGATGCTCGATGCGCAGCGCGCCCGTCAACCGCAGGCCGGTATAGTCCAACGTGGTCATTGATGTACTACCTCCTCAACGCTCAATCATCATCTTCCTGCCCGCTGCGGATGATCTCAATCAAACCGCCATATGAGCACACAAGGAACGAACGCGTGGTAAGCGCTTCTTCATTTTCTTTTCCAATATGGGTTTCAGCGTGTGTGCCGTCCCAAACATCTATAATATCCGGGATACATGGTGTTCCGGTCACAGTTCCACTGGCGGCCTCGCCGGTAAAACTTCCATCTGGATTCCTGGGCGCTTCCTTTTCCAAGCATACGCTTCCGCCTGTTGGATTGCCCGGACAACTACAAACGCCAAATGTCGTAATGTTAATGTCGGCTCCTTCTGTTCCGCCCTTACAATCCCGCTTGAACACAATCGGCTTTTTCATGGTATAAACACCGTGGCAACGCGGAAGATTCATACGCCTGCAATGGGAGCCATATTGACAATGGAGCAACGCTCCTCGTACAACATAGGCTTCGGAAGGCTGATAATGTTCCGCCTGGTAGGCCGCCATCTGTGCCATGATTTCCTCGTCTTTTTCGCTGGGCTCCGGCGGGTTAGGAGAGCTTTGCTCATTGATTGTTTGCGCAATTTCTTCCGCTGTAACATCTACGCCGTCACTCTGCATTTTGCTTGCCATGGCCTGGTACATCTGCTGCTCCACATCGTACTCAGATCCGGAATATGCTCCGCCTGCCATCAGTCATTCCTCCCTTCGTCAGACACCGCCTTCATCGGCGTAATTTTTATGCCTCTGGCGCCGCGCTTCAGCATACTCTCCAACACATCCAGCCGGATGACTGTATAAAAACGGGAGAGACCAGCAATGTGAAAAATCCCATCTCTACCTATATGACCAGTATCTAAAATTCCTTCTTTCAGCTCACTTCGGTCAGGCGACAAAATGCTTTCCTCCGCAAGACAGTCAAGGTGGGGGAGAATAGGGAGATGGTACGTCTGCTTCTGCCGGTTTTCTGAATCCAGCAGGATGATCTGCTTGGAGACAATCTGCGGCTCATAGAACTTGATTACGTCCATACAGGTTTTTGAGAGAAGCAAAAAGGGGAAATCAATTACATCAGTGAAAACAACATGAGGATTTGGGTAGATGTCAAGAATCAGGCGTGCGGGGATCTGATGGGATTTGCCCGGCATGATAGAGGAGCGGTCAATTTTTCCGCTCCAGTCCCGCAGGACTGGGGCATCCGTGTAGAGAGGGTCGCTCTCCAGCAAAAAATAATTCATACCATTGGCCTCCACTGACAAATGATCTGTTGCTGCTCCATATATCCCCCCACTGTAAAATTCACCTCATCGGCCCAGGGAGCCGGGCTTTTTATCAACGCGGGAAGGCAGGAGGGGAGCGCCGCCCGGATCACCTCAAGCGCAACTGCATAATAGTTCAGAAGGTAGGCGCGTTCCAGCTCTTTCAGCTCGTAGTCCTGCACACGCGTCATCGTCTCCCGTACCTTGGCGGCGACAGCATCCATATCGGGGCCGAGCTTCTGAAATATAAACTGAAAATCCCACTCGGAGGCTGCTTCGACATCGTCAAGCAGGAATCGATCGTTCAAGGCATCCACCCGCAGCGTATAGCGGTCAAGGAGAAGGTTGCTCTGCAAAAGGGAAAAGGTGACATAGGCAATCGGGCCTTTCCCCCTTCGCGCCGCTTCATGTAAGGCGTCTATGACGGCGGAGGCAATGCTGTCTTTGATCTGCTGGCTGCCTTGCCCCAGCGACCGAAAAATATCCCCGATTTCATCTGTGAAATTCCGCCGCATTGCTTCTGCGGCAAGGGAAGCCATATGCTCCATTCGCTCCATCGGCACGCTCCTTTACTCCATGTGGACCTGCGCGCCATCCAGGTGAATATCATCCTTTAGCGTCAGCTTGGTTTCCCCTTGCTCCATCACAATGGACTCCGGCGCGACGACCTCAATCGACTGTTCCAGGCTGGCGATCTGCAGCCCCTCTTTTGCCTCAATGGTGACGCCCTTATCACTGCTGATGATGATGCCGTCCTCGTCCGAGATTTCCACGGACATGCCGTTATTGTTCGTGAGACGGAGCAGGGATGGCGTGAACAGCACCTCCTTGCCGTATTTGCTTTTCAGGGACTTGTTATCCGGCGTGCTGCGGGCTTCTCCGGTCGCTTCCAGATGAACCGCGCTGATGATGTATCCGTCCTTTTCTTTCTCGTTCGGGAGGTAGAGGCGGACAGAATCGCCGACTTCCGGCATACAGTACCAGCCGGTCCCGTCCGGCGAGGAATAGACCGTAGAATACAAAAACCATTTCTTACCGTCCTGAATCCCGTCCGCCGCAATGCTGACCTGCACCGTGTCCTTGGACACCCCGACAATATTGGCTTCCAGGGAGGCTCCGATCATCCGCTCATTGTACTGCTTGATGGTCTGGAGTGCCGCCTTGGATTTCAATTTGTAGTGGTGTACCAGTTCCTGCCCGTCCAAACTGCTCTCTATATCGTAGATATAAAACGTCTGGCCGCGGAAGGGGAAGCTGTCCCCAATTTCATAAACGTCCCGGCTGTCAACCTCCAGGCACAGGGCATCGGCTTCGATCAGGGGCGCCCCCTGGTTTTTTGTTTTCTCCAAATAGCCGGCGGCGTCCTTCCGGATGGTATACGCGCTCTTGGACAGGCCGATATTCTGCCGGCCATCCGGCAGGCCGAAAGAATAGTTGACACCATCCGTCCGGTATGCGGGGACCACCACATCGTTAAAATGGCTGGCCAGCCGCTTGGCAAATTCCCAATCGGTCTCATGGTACTGTACGAGCAGATTCCCAATCGTGGCGCCTGCGCCGGCGATCATGGAATGGCCCCCGTCCTGGTAGCTCTTTTCATTGTGCTTCAGAACTGCGTCATATGTAGACCCGCTGTTCTGGAATACCCGCACATTCCGAACAAGATCCATGAGGTAGCTTCCGCTGACGGCCTGGACCGTGAGTTGCCGGAGATCCCCGACCTTCTGAATCCGAATGTCTTGGGCAATGCCGCAGCAGAGAAGATAATCAGGCTCACCCTCGCACTCAAGAAGCAGCTTGACTTGAATCTCCTCCATGCCGGTATTCAGGTATTTTTCCTCGTCCTCCGCACGGATCAAACCAGAAAACTCAAACCGAGCGTGGTCGTTGAGCTGCTTTCTGACATGGCAGGACAAGACATCCAGCGTCTGGAATGGGGCCAGCTTCAACACATATTCCCGCATAACGCTCCCTCCCTAATTTTCTGTCCGATCCTGAATGGAGCGGATCACCTGAAAGGCCGCCTCTTTCCACGCCTCCATATCGGCAACCGCGCAGTTGAAAATGCCGTGCATCAGCTTGCCGCCAATCGAGGTGAGGAATACAATGTAATAGATCTGGGTATCAATTCCATGCCCCTTAAATTCAAACCAGCTCAGCATGGTCTCGCCCAGCGGCTCCGTCCCGCTCTCATAGAAGATATTAGCGGGGTTGACCTTTTTCAAAATGGATTTCATGCCGTCGGCGGCGGACTGCATCTGAACGGGTTTGATTGCCTTGTCAAACAGATTGAAGGCGAAATTGGTGCTTCCCAGCAGATCGGTCTTGATGATCTGGGGGCGCTGCTCGGAGGGATATTTCAGCCTCGCAATCTTCTGCGGCATGTCCACAAAGGAAACCGGAAGCAGAATCGACATCTTCTCCTGGAACAGCGGAGTATCCTGAAACTCAATTTTTTCTCCCTTGACGATAAGCCCATCCTCGCGGATATCCAGCTCTCTCTGGGCCTCTTTCCGCCGCGCCTCTATGATCTTCTCATCTAAAAAATCCATCTTACCACGTCTCCTCATTGTATTTTGGCTACTGCTCGATTGTTAGACGTCTACAAATTATATTTCTTTTGCAAAGGCCCACCCATGCCTCTCAGCATAGGTGGGCCTTCTGTATCTATACTGAGCTTCGCATAGGTATAGGTTTATAATGGGACAGCTAGGACGGGCATCGCACTCTAGTTCCTGGGTGGTGCCACCCATCGTTATAATCGCCGCTGATTCACGCTCCGGTCAATAAGCCCCCTCAGTCAAAGTTAAAACGACCTACATGTATAGACCAGAAAAGTGTTCCCTAGTTACTATCCTTCACAGCGCCAGGATGTTTCATACACCCAGCAGCGCCAGCAACCCGCCGCTGGCAAGGCTGGACAAAAGCGAGGAAGAAAAATTAGTGGTCAACTGCAGGGCAATATCCCGAATTTTGGGCTGGTTGCTTTCCCGGATCGCTTGTTCCAACGCGGCAAGCTGGCTGGACAATTCTTCTGCGGACGCCAATTTCTCTCGGATAGCCCGCAGTTCATTCAGAATTTCTTCCTCCTGGTCCTGGTGCACATTGTTTTCTTTGATTGAACCAATCAACTGTGAGTGACTGCTGACCGAGCAGTTATTGGCCGTGATGTTGATATTCATATGTATTCCTCTATGCCTATCTCCCCCGGTTTTACCGATGGGGCTCTGTTTTGTTGATGTTGATGGCCCCGATCACAGTGCCGCCATGATCGGCCGAACTGCTATCTACGATGACGTTCAATTTGGATCGGTCCTCCACATGACAGTTTTGAATATCAATTCGAATATCTCTGTTTTGGGCCTGGTCCGCTTCATCCTCAAAAATATTGGCGAACACATCCAGGACCTGATTCAAAAACTCTTTATCCTCGAATAACAACGAAAACATACGCCCAGAGTTCAGCTGGATATTTAGATATTTATATTTCTTCGTCTTTTGGCTCTCGGTGTACCAGGCCCAGATCACAAATATGCCAAGCGCCAGACACAGCAGTCCCGCCCACCAAATGATGGGCAGCAATGCGACGCCGATCACGCTCATAATAATTGCCCATACCGGCAACGCCGTCTGCTGAAAATTGGATGTACTGACCAACGAGATGTTGCTGATTTGTATGACCACATCCTCCCACCGCAGCAGATGCCCTACAATGGAAAGGCGAGGCGTCTTGACTTGCTTTTCCTTGTTGTTTCCCCCCAGACTGTTTTGAAGAATTGATCCAAATTACTTTTGATCCATCTCTGTCATCCTCTCTTTTCTCTCAAATGAATATAACTTTTGTTCCTGTTTCCAGTGGAAAACGATTTAGCTTTCTGTCTTTGCACTAACATCACGCATTTAGGAACAGGATGTACATATCATCCCTGCAATAGAGACATTTGGGCTGAGCACCGTGAGCACCCGCCCCTGGGCGTCATAGGTGAACTGGAAGCCGTCGCCGCTGTCCGTTTCCGGGTCGTACTCGTTGGGGCGGATCAGCCGCACCACCTGGCCGTTGCGGTCGTAGACCGTGCGCTGCACGCCGCCATCCCGCTCGATGCGCCGGATCTCCCGGTTGAGCAGGTCGTAGGCAATGCGGGTCTTGCGGCCCTGATTGTCCGTAATTTCCACCAGATTGCCTGCCGCATCATAGCCGAACTGCGTCCGGTTGTCGATCCCGCTGCGCTCCTCCCGGTGTGTCTCCGCAATCAGGCGGTTGGCCGCGTCGTACTCCCGCAGGATCTCCCCGCCGGCGGGGAGCTGGATACGGGTGATATTTCCATTCCGGTCGTATTCATACCGGGTGCTGGCAAACTGGCTCCCGCACCCCTCCTGGTCCGCGCTCTGCTCCACCTCGATCAGCCGTCCCGCCGGGTCATAGTGGTAGTCTACCCGCTGGGTCAGCCCTTCGCTGAGCAGCCTAGTCTCCCGGATGCGCCGGTTCAGGCCGTCATACTCATAGCGCACCACAGCGCCCAGACCGTCGCTCACCCGCACCAGCCGGTTTTGCTTATCATACCCAAAGGTCAGTGTGTGGATGCTGCCCCTGGCACTCTCCCCGTCCTGGAAGGACAGGAAGCGTTTCTCCTCTTGACTTCTCTAAATCCGTAATATTGTTTACTATATCAGGTATTGCAGTTGCTGTAAATCGTACCACAATGTCGTATATCAATTGATAAATTCATTTTTTCAATCTGTTTGGCAAATCGTTGTTATTTTTCCTGTCCTCAGATTCGAAAAAACATAAAACACACTTATAAACCTATTACCATCTCTGTTTGTTACAAGTTCTAGTTGTCCAACAAAAAACATCGGTTTTCCTTCATCAAAAGGCCATTCTGGATTTTGCGTCCATCTTGGAAGATCTATATTGAATTTAAAATCTTTGGATATTTCTAATTCTAAAAATCGTTTTTTCCCCTCGCCTGTGGCAGTGCATCTTTGTAAAAGATCTACAAAGTATTTTTCGCTTTCATCTGAGTATAGTGGGTCAAACGAATACTGTCCCCCTAGGTCAAATAATAAGCAAAGATCGTTTTCAGAGATGGCACTTGAAAAGTCGATAGTCATTTTAATACTTCTCCTCTTTACTTAGAATGTACGGAATAGAAAGAAATGAAATCATATCCAGGATGCCTACTAGGGTCAAGCTGTTCATGCTCCCATGGCCACACTTCACGCAAATCAATAGGTTCGTCAAATCCTTGTGTACCGCGTCCACCACGATTATGGTGAATTTCCAATGTAACAACCTTAATACTGTACTTTCCGGTGTCTCTATCTCTAACCAGTACACTTGCTTTGGGAGCATATCCTGCACGCATAAGCCCCATATTTTGAGGCGAGAACTCTCCATCGGTTGCTAACTGTGCTCGTGCCCGCCAATATCGGTGCCGTATAGTATCCCAACTCGGATAAGAACCGTCTGGCATTGGCCGTGTTATGGAGTCTCCAGGTTCCCATTCAGAAAACTGAAATTGAGCTCTTTCAACTCCATCTTTATAATACCCGCTTGGATCAATATAATAAACTGGGTTGTTCGCACAGTACGCATACAGATTAAGCCCATCGCCCCGGTAGGTGTCCTCCTGGGTGAAGCGGCCAATGACCGGGTTGTAGAAGCGGGTCCGCAGATAATACTGCTGGGTGATGGGGTCGATCTGCTGGCCGTAGTAGGTGAAGCGGTTGGGGACGGCCTCCTCCTTGACCTCAATTTTTCCCCAGGCATCGTAGGCATAGCGGTTTTGGACATTGCCCTGTTCGTCAACGATATGGGTCGTTGACCCCATCTCGTCGCTGGCATAGTGGTAGTACGTCCGGGCGCTCTCGCTGTCGCTGCTGCGGGCGATCAGCTCCGAGCCACGGATCAGGCGGATCACATTGCTGTTCTCCTCCTGCTCCGCCACGGCCTCCCCCTTATGGAAGATAAACCGCACCAGCCGCCCGTTCTCCTCCATCTCGTGGCGCAGTCCCTCCGCGTCATAGCGGTTTTTGACATTGCCGTTCTCATCGACGATGTGGGTGGTTGACCCCATCTCGTCGCTGGCATAGTGGTAGTACGTCCGGGCGCTCTCGCTGTCGCTGCTGCGGGCGATCAGCTCCGAGCCACGGATCAGGCGGATCACATTGCTGTTCTCCTCCNGTAGTCCACCCGCTGGAGCTGATTGAGGGCGTCGTACTGGTACAGGGTGGTCCCGTCCAGGGCCTGCTTCCGAATCCGGTTTCCGTTGCCGTCAAAGGTCTCCACCTTCACTGTCCGGTTGAAGGCGTCGTAGCTGTACCGCGCCTTGTCGTCCTGGAGCAGGTTGCCCGCATTGTCGTACTGGAAGGGGGTGGTCACGCCGCCCCGGGTCAGGGCCATCAGGCGGTTGCGGGGGTCGTACTGGTACAATTCTTCCTCGCCGCCCACCAGACGCCGGGCGCGGTTGCCCGCCTTGTCATAGAACAGCTCCTCGGAATAGGCCGGGTAGTCCACCCGCTGGAGCTGATTGAGGGCGTCGTACTGGTACAGGGTGGTCCCGTCCAGGGCCTGCTTCCGAATCCGGTTTCCGTTGCCGTCGTAGGCATAGCTGGTCTGGGAGAGCAGGGTCTCCCCGGAGCGGACGGTGAGGACCGTCAGGTTCTTGTCCAGGTCGTAGGCATACTCCTGCCGGATGGGGCCGTGGGTCACTGCCTGGGGCTACGTATAGGCCGCCAGCTGCTTTCCAATATTTAGATGCATCTTTTGTTAGATTGGTGAACCCTCATCACCTTCTATTTCACCAGTCTCTCCATTACACACATATCCTAAGAATAAACACTTCAATAGATCGTGAAAATCCCTGAAGAGTGTAGATTTATATTCTTTAAGATTATCAATCTCGCTTTGATGGGACATTGTGTAAAAATCATGGTCAATATATACAACCTCTTCAGTGTTACAGTCCAAAAACACAAGATAATCTGTGAAGCCGCCCAAGAATATGTATCCAAATGAGGCTGTCTTCGTCCATGAAAGCTGCTCAATATTTCTTTCTAAACACTGGTTTTTGACATTTGCCATCCCCTCAAGCCCAGATAAGTTAAATTCCAACACGCAAATTTCTAAATCATCCGGAATTTCTTCCCATTCTAAATAACGACCTAGCTCAAAGGAATATGTAGCACCACCCCCGGGCCAGTCTCCCTTAAACTTTCCATAGATTAAAGTTGGAACAGGTAAAATATATGATTTTAGAAATTCGACAAAATCTTTCGGAAAATGGTATCCGAAATATTCCTCCGCCTTATGAATATCCCCATCTGTCACAGGAGACCTTTCTAATTGTTCCGGCCAACGAAAAGGTTTTTGCAATGCAAGAGTTTCAAAGCAATATTCTGAAAATGACTTCACTTTAACCACTTCTTTCTAACTTTTAAGAATATACTGAACGAGGGGATGGATTGAGTTCTGTGGTATTCAAGATGTCTACTGGTGTACCGGTATGTCCTTTCTTAACTATAATTGTTCCATCATCTTGAACTTCTACTAGTTCAAAATGCTTATCAAGCCAAGGCAACAACTCGTCAAGTAATTCCTGCTTTGTATTTGAGCGAAGAATTATTTCATCCAATTGCCTATGCGCTATGGATGACACAGTACCATCAAATATGTAGCCGTTTTCCAGCAATATCTGCTCCACTCTGTTTTTACCTTTAATATCTAAATGTAAACTAGTTTTAAGAACACCATCTCCTATGTCAATATCCAAAAATCTCGTTTGGATAGTACTTGTAGAGAAATTACGGATTTCGTATGCTGTAAGCCCTAATTGCTTCAGTTTTAGCATTTGTGAAACCTTTAAGAACTCATGTTTGCCTCCTAACCGAAGTCTGCCAGTGGAGCCTAATTGCTTGTAAACGCTCGAATCACTCATCAAAAGCTTTAATTCATCGACAGATAAATCATCAAACCATTGTTCAAAATATTTTCCCGTTGGAATAGCGCCGACAGTCTGCCCATTTATTCCTGCAAATTGTTGAGTTGTTTGTTGCATAAGAGACATAATTGCAGGATTGTCGCTTACAACAGGCGATATCCGTCCAAATCCAGAAGGATCTATATACATCACTGCATTATTTTGGCAGTACGCATACAGATTGAGTCCGTCGCCTCGGTAGGTGTCCTCCTGGGTGAAGCGGCCAATAACCGGGTTGTAGAAGCGGGCCCGCAGGTAATACTGCTGGGTGATGGGGTCGATCTGTTGGCCGTAGTAAGTAAAGCGGTTGAGGACGGCCTCCTCCTTGACCTCAATTTTTCCCCAGGCGTCGTAGGCATAGCGGTTTTGGACATTGCCGCTTTCATCAACGATATGGGTCGTTGACCCCATCTCGTCGCTGGCATAGTGGTAGTACGTCCGGGCACTCTCGCTGTCGCTGCTGCGGGCGATCAGCTCCGAGCCGCGGATCAGGCGGATCACATTGCTGTTTTCCTCCTGCTCCGCCACGGCCTCCCCCTTATGGAAGATGAAGCGCACCAGCCGCCCGTTTTCCTCCATCTCGTGGCGCAGGCCCTCCGCGTCATAGCGGTTTACCTGCACATTGCCGTCAAAGGTCTCCACCTTCACCGTCCGGTTGAAGGCGTCGTAGCTGTACCGGGCCTTGTCATCCCGAAGCAGGTTGCCGGCGTTGTCGTACTGGAAGGGGGCGGTCACGCCGCCCCGGGTCAGGGCCATCAGGCGGTTGCGGGGGTCGTACTGGTACAATTCCTCCTCGCCGCCCACCAGACGCCGGGCGCGGTTGCCCGCCTTGTCGTAGAACAGCTCCTCGGAATACGCCGGGTAGTCCACCCGCTGGAGCTGATTGAGGGCATCGTACTGGTACAGGGTCGTCCCGTCCAGGGTCTGCTTCCGAATCCGGTTTCCGTTGCCGTCGTAGGCATAGCTGGCATGGGAGAGCAGGGCCTCCCCGGAGCGGACGGTGAGGCCCGTCAGGTTTTTGTCCGGTTGTAGATATAAGAAACCCGTCCATAATCATAGTGCTATAACATTTGGAGATGATGAACTATTATGCGGTCTTTGTTTATATTCTTCTACGCGCTTTTCATCTTCTTTCTTGGCATCGTACAACTCAGCACCCAGCATACACCGCAAAAAATGATCAAAATTTTTAAATCGGAAGTGTTTCAAATTATTTAACTGTTCATCTGAAATATCATCAGAGATAAGTTCATCGTGATAAATACTAACGATATTACCATCACTGCAATCAAGGAAAATTATTTCCTGCCCTACACAACACAACTCACCAAGACATAGTAGACCATAAGGCAATAGTAGAGGATAACGATCATTTAAATATGATAATTCGTGCTTATATAAAATGGGTGTAAATGAAAACTGGACTCTTGCAATTTTAGGTGCATCAAGATCATCATCGTCATACAAATAATCGAACGACTTTGTCTTTGAATTAAATGTATAACAATAGTAATCCTCTGACCCAACAAAATCAGCTATAACAGTACCCAGCAAAGGAGTATATCCCATCAAAAAATTACGAAATTCTTCCGGAATCTTTATTCCCTTCATTCTCTCAAAATCATCTAAATCATTAGCCGTGAGGTTTGACTCTATAAGTTCCCAGCGCAGTTTCCCTTGGCATTGAGTATTTAAATCCGCTATTTGAGATGTTGACAATTCATCTGGAAGGCTATCCCAAAAAGGCACATCTTTAATGTTCAAATAGTATTTAGAAACATATTTAATACTATCAAAATCAACATTTTCCAACAATCTCTTTTCTGGATGTCTATCAAGATAAGACGTATAGCATGCATACAACTCACTTTTCGTCATATTGTTACTCCCCATAAATCGCTCTAGGCGAAGCATTTAGTTTCATATCTGTTGGCGCCGGTAATGCCAGCTGTTGCAATCCTTCTGGCAGAGCGTATCGCCCAAACGAAAACACTTTTCCCAATTCTCCATTAGCCAACTTTTGCCCAATCATAACATGTTCGTCAGCCCATCTGCTGAGTTTTCCTTTAAATTCCTCTAAACTATTAGAAGATTGCATCATTCTAGCAATTTCATCATGAGCAAAAGAAGATGCTGAATTATTCCCATGAAAACCACTAACATATCTACTATCGCTCTCAATGTTGAAGAAATATGTTTGATCTGTGAAAGTAACTAATTTTTTAATATCGCTAGCACTTACGCCCCAACGTTTAGAAATAGATGCTTGTGACACCATTAGCCACTCATGCACACGGCCTCCGTTGCGCAATCTTCTCAATATTGTATTTTGTGCGGCCTGCGCATCTGTTCTGCTGTAGTCGGTATCTGACCTAATGTCTGTCATCAAAATATCCAACGCTTTTTGTGGCAAACTATCAAACCATGCATCAAAGCTTTTCTTAGAAGGAACTGCCCCCAGCTTCTCCCCACGAGATACAAACGGCCGTGTAGTCTCTTCCATTATATAATTCACAAGCGGATTGGGGCTAACCACTACAGTGCTATGCCCACTTGGATCAATATAATAGACTGGGTTATTTGCACAGTACGCATACAGATTAAGCCCATCGCCCCGGTAGGTGTCCTCCTGGGTGAAGCGGCCAATGACCGGGTTGTAGAAGCGGGTCCGCAGATAATACTGCTGGGTGATGGGGTCGATCTGCTGGCCGTAGTAGGTGAAGCGGTTGGGGACGGCCTCCTCCTTGACCTCAATTTTTCCCCAGGCGTCGTAGGCATAGCGGTTTTTGACGTTGCCGTTTTCATCGACGATATGGGTGGTTGCCCCCATCTCGTCGCTGGCATAATGGTAGTATGTCCGGGCGCTCTCGCTGTCGCCGCTGCGGGCGATCAGCTCCGAGCCGCGGATCAGGCGGATCACGTTGCTGTTCTCCTCCTGCTCCGCCACGGCCTCCCCCTTGTGGAAGATGAAGCGCACCAGCCGGCCGTTTTCCTCCATCTCGTGGCGCAGTCCCTCGGCATCATAGCGGTTTACCTGCACATTGCCGTCAAAGGTCTCCACTTTCACCGTCCGGTTGAAGGCGTCGTAGCTGTACCGCGCCTTGTCGTCCTGGAGCAGATTGCCCGCCCTGTCGTACTGGAAGGATGTGGTCACCCCGCCTCGGGTCAAGGACATCAGGCGGTTGCGGGGGT
>CABIYX010000025.1:0-5519 GCA_902363045.1 Clostridiales bacterium | reverse complement strand
CTGGGGCGTCCCGTCCGGGTTGTAGGCATAGGCCGCCAGCTCCTGCCCGTCATCGGTGAGGCGGGTGATCTGTCCCATGGGGTCATAGTCGAAGCCGGTCAGCTTGCCCGTCACATCGATCTGCCGTACCTTATTCCCATTCTTGTCATACTCCAGGGCCAGAAGGGTCCGCCCGCTGGCGCTCTTGCGTGTCATGCGGCCCATCTCGTCATACTCATAGGCGTACCGCATCCCCTGAGAAAAGGCGCACTTGAGTAAGCCCTCCGGGGTGTATTCGTAAAAATCACCCTGAGCGCCGTCTTTTTCCTTTTTGAACAGGGGCGCACCATAGAGGTTGTACCCCAGCTCCACCGTCACGCCGTTGCGGTCCGTCTTGCGGATGAGCCGCCCCTGGCCGTCGTAGTGATAGGTTTCCCGCTCCCCGGTGGGGTCCACGATGGCCGAGATCTTCCCCATGCGGTTGTACTCATACTGGGTGGTGTGGCCCTCGCCATCGGTGGAGGAGACCATATCCCCCGCAAAGTTATAGGCATACCGCTCCGTGGAGCCGTCCGCCTTTCTCACGCCGGTGATGCGGCCCCATTCATCCAGCAGGTACTTTGTCTCGCTGCCGTTGCCGTCCACGATGCCGGTGATGCGGCCCCAGGCGTCGTACTCCAGCTCCTGGCTGGCTCCGCCCATGCTCACGATCCGCCGCTGGGCCCCGGCCAAGTCGTATTCGTACTTCACACCGCTGCCCACGCCGTCCAGCCGCTGGAGCAGCCTGCCATCGGCGTCGTAGGTATTGCTCTGGAGCACGTGGCCGTCCGGGCTGAGCACCGTGAGCACCCGGCCCTGGGCGTCATAGGTGAACTGGAAGCCGTCGCCGCTGTCCGTTTGAGCATCATACTCATTGGGGCGGATCAGCCGCACCACCTGGCCGTTGCGGTCATAGACCGTGCGCTGCACGCCACCGTCCCGCTCGATGCGCCGGATCTCCCGGTTGAGCAGGTCGTAGGCAATGCGGGTCTTGCGCCCCTGGTTGTCCGTGATCTCGGTCAGATTGCCCGCCGCGTCGTAGCCGAACTGCGTCCGGTTGTCGATCCCGCTGCGCTCCTCCCGGTGTGTCTCCGCAATCAGGCGGTTGGCCGCGTCGTACTCCCGCAGGATCTCCCCGCCGGCGGGGAGCTGGATATGGGTCACATTCCCGTTTACATTGCATTACTGGGGCACAACTTCCCGCTTCTACACAGCACCATTTGGCGGACAATTCCCACAGTCAGTTTGCCGCATTGTAAATATTATGATGCTTGAGTGAACTCCTTAACTATGGAAATTGCATTTGGATTACCATTCTTTTTTAATTCATCCAAAATAAGATCTTGATTCTTTTTTGTCGTAGCTTTCAGGGCTTCAACACAATATTTTATGTACTTCTCTTCTCTACTAATAGAACTTACTAAATAAAATATACATTCATCTCCCTCTGAACCCTCTAAATCTGCAATATTGTTTACTATCTTAGGTATTGCAGTCTCTGGAAATCGTTCCACAATATTATCTATCAAATAATAAATAAATTCATTTTGCTCTGTTGGTGCATCATTATAAAATAGTTTCATGAAATCTGAAATCTGACTAATTGTGGCTTTATCGTGCCATTGTGCACAAAATAAATTCAGCTTCTGAAGAAAACTATCTATTACCTCCCCTGAACACTGGCTTGTATTACGGTTACTATACAAGTAATTCAAGTCATCGAAGTATGACATATGGTTACCTTCATCCTTTCTTTGGACATTTAAACTCATTTAATACACAATCCTTTGGTTTATAATCTTGATAATCCTTTGAGAAAATTGCCGCATTTTCAACTTTCTTACCAGAAAAGTCCGGCCGACTAACTATATCAGGATCAGAAGTAAATCTTGCATTCACAACATTATGGATATGTTCTCTCAGCAATCTGCGCGCATTACTATCATAAAGACCTTGCTCTTTCAGGATATTTTGTATATTACGAATGTCAAATGCTAGTGCATCTCTAGGGGAAAGTGAGAGATACCATTTCTTAAAATCTCCTGAAAAATTACCTCCATATGTCGCCGTTTTTCCATGTCGTCCACCCGGATTGAGATATGTTGTCTCCAAGCTGATTGCCCATCCAAACGGTTTGGATATACCATAGTTTGTCCTCATATAGAGGTCGGCTGGAGTATGATGTGGGGTAAGATGGCTTTTTGTAGCATTCTCCAGCAAATCCAACAGTTGTTTATATGTACCAGATGCCAACTCGTTCGGCCATAACTTATCACTGGCAAACCCACTCGGATCAACATAGTAAACTGGATTATTGGCACAGTACGCATACAAATTCAGCCCGTCGCCCCGGTAGGTGTCCTCCTGAGTAAACCGGCCAATGACCGGGTTATAGAACCGGGCCCGCAGGTAATATTGCTGGGTGATGGGGTCGATCTGTTGGCCATAGTAGGTGAAGCGGTTGGGGACGGCCTCCTCCTTGACCTCAATCCTCCCCCAGGCGTCGTAGGCGTAGCGGTTTTGGACATTGCCACTTTCATCGACGATATGGGTCGTTGACCCCATCTCGTCGCTGGCATAGTGGTAGTACGTCCGGGCGCTCTCGCTGTCGCTGCTGCGGGCGATCAGCTCCGAGCCGCGGATCAGGCGGATCACATTGCTGTTCTCCTCCTGCTCCGCCACGGCCTCCCCCTTGTGGAAGATAAACCGCACCAGCCGGCCGTTCTCCTCCATCTCGTGGCGCAGGCCCTCCGCGTCATAGCGGTTTACCTGCACGTTGCCGTCAAAGGTCTCCACCTTTACCGTCCGGTTGAAGGCGTCGTAGCTGTACCGGGCCTTGTCGTCCTGGAGCAGGTTGCCGGCGTTGTCATACTGGAAGGGGGCGGTCACGCCGCCCCGGGTCAGGGCCATCAGGCGGTTGCGGGGGTCGTACTGGTACAATTCCTCCTCGCCGCCCACCAGACGCCGGGCGCGGTTGCCCGCCTTGTCGTAGAACAGCTCCTCAGAATAGGCCGGGTAGTCCACCCGCTGGAGCTGATTGAGGGCGTCGTACTGGTACAGGGTAGTCCCGTCCAGGGCCTGTTTTCGGATTCGGTTGCCGTTTCCATCATAGGCATAGCTGGCATGGGAGAGCAGGGTGTCCCCCGAGCGGACGGTGAGGCTCGCAAAGTTTTCATCCAAGTCCTAGGCGTATTTCGGCCGGATGGGGTTGTGGGTCACGTTTCCGTTTCTGTATGAAAAACATTTCTTACATACAATTCTTAATTATTCTTTAACAAAAACCATTTCATCAATATCATACAGATTTCCATCAAAAAAACACAAAAGTAAATCTTCAAAGCTTTTAAAAAAAGGCAAACTAAACCTCTCAATATCTTCTTCAGTACCTTCCTCCATCCCGGTATGAACTCTTTCCGTATCTACTCTCACAACGCCACCGTTTCGAGTATCAAGAAGAACATAATATACTTCATTATATATACCAATACAAATATAGTTGGTCTTTATAAACATCGTATTTAGTTCTCTGAAATTTTCCAATTCATGACCGATAGCCTTCAAATTTACCTGCAAAGTTGTTATCGCAACATCCTCATCCGTTTTTAATGGTCTCCACCGGCCATTTTCTTCACAATATGTTTTTGAAAAGTCGCCTAACATCCGGCCAGTAACAATTGGTACAGATAAAGAATATGACATTAGATATGCTTTGATTGAATCGGGGAGTTTTTTTTGTATTGTATCTTCCAGCTCACCTATGTTTTTATCTGATATGTTCGACTTCGTCAGCTGAATATACGGCATTCTGCAAACTAGTTTCCTCATTGATTCTTCAATATAATCCCGAATTTCCATTCTACACACACCTTCCTATATATAAGGACCAATTTATCTACTAATTAGGGGTATAAGCAGCACGGGGAGAGGGATTCAATCCACTAGAAGGTCCGACTGTTCCCGTAGCTTTATAGTTTTCCAACTCTGCATCTGTCACAATTAGCCCTCCTGGCAACATTTGCCGCCCTCTAGAGATTCCTACGTCTGTCACAAGGACGAGATGCTCGTCCGCCCAGACGTTCAATCTTAGTTTGAATTCATCAAACGAAGAACTGGTTCTCATCAATTCATTTATTCCGTCTGGTCCCATATGAGCTGCGCTACTACCCGGAGTACCAGTATGAAATCCACTTTGCTCAACACCAGCAGCGTTTTTGACATTCAAGAAATAGAGCTCTGAAGTATAATTTGTTAATGTTTGTATATCATACGCGCTTAGCCCCCATGACTTCGCAATAGCGGCATTAGACACCATTAGCCACTCATGCCGATCACCCAAACGCAACCTATCAGTGATCCGATCATTTACTGTATTATCAGTCATTAGCACTTTTAATTGATCAACTGTGAGAGAATCAAACCATGTGTTGAAATTTTCTCTTGATGGAATAGCTCCGACACGTTCTCCTGATACACCTTGCAAGAACTGTGTAGTAGATTGCAAAATGTCCATAACCTCAGGATTGTTGCTGTGCACCACACGCGGCGTACTGAATCCACTCGGATCTGTATAATAAATCGGATTACTATGGCAATACGCATACAGATTGAGCCCGTCACCCCGGTAGGTATCCTCCTGGGTAAACCGACCAATGACCGGGTTGTAGAAGCGGGCCCGCAGATAATACTGCTGGGTGATGGGGTCGATCTGCTGGCCGTAGTAGGTGAAGCGGTTGGGGACGGCCTCCTCCTTGACCTCAATTTTTCCCCAGGCATCGTAGGCATAGCGGTTTTGGACATTGCCCTGTTCGTCAACGATATGGGTCGTTGACCCCATCTCGTCGCTGGCATAGTGGTAGTACGTCCGGGCGCTCTCGCTGTCGCTGCTTCGGGCGATCAGCTCCGAGCCGCGGATGAGGCGGATCACATTGCTGTTTTCCTCCTGTTCCGCCACGGCCTCCCCCTTGTGGAAGATAAACCGCACCAGCCAGCCGTTCTCCTCCATCTCGTGGCGCAGGCCCTCCGCGTCATAGCGGTTTACCTGCACGTTGCCGTCAAAGGTCTCCACCTTTACCGTCCGGTTGAAGGCGTCGTAGCTGTACCTTGCCTTGTCGTCTTGGAGCAGGTTGCCCGCATTGTCGTACTGGAAGGGGGTGGTCACGCCGCCCCGGGTCAGGGCCATCAGGCGGTTGCGGGGGTCGTACTGGTACAATTCCTCCTCGCCGCCCACCAGACGCCGGGCGCGGTTGCCCGCCTTGTCGTAGAACAGCTCCTCGGAATAGGCCGGGTAGTCCACCCGCTGGAGCTGATTGAGGGCATCGTACTGGTACAGGGTGGTCCCGTCCAGGGCCTGCTTCCGGATGCGGTTGCCGTTGCCATCATAGGCATAGCCGGTCTGGGAGAGCAGGGTCTCCCCAGAGCGGACGGTGAGGCCCGTCAGGTTTTTGTCCAGGTCGTAGGCGTATTCCTGCCGGATGGGGCCGTGGGCCACGGCCCTGGGCGTG
>CABIYX010000024.1 GCA_902363045.1 Clostridiales bacterium | reverse complement strand
CCGCCGCTCCAATAACTTCCCCATGAGACCGCTCGGTTGGCTTTCTCCTCTGGAGTTCACCGTCCAAGATGTTTGACAAACCTACACGACGTGGACGGATTTGAGACTTGGAGTAGTTGCACTGCGGCGAAAAGTGTGGTATTCTGTCTTTGGCACTGCCAGCAAACGGCAGGCGGTTGGCCTCTCCATCCCGGAGGGGACTTCTTGACCCCTCCAGTGAGAGGGGGTGGTGCTTGTGGTTACATATTCAGACCTGTTTCAGTTCTGTCTTGTGGTTATCGGCATCATTGGTCTGGTTCTCCAGATCACAAAAAAGAAGTGACCGCCGTCCCATTCCTAAAAGTTCGGCGATCACTTCAATGACATGAGATAGGGGCCAACCGTCTGCCGGCAGTGCCCTTTTCATGTTCAGTATAACCGGCTGATGTTCACTTGTCAAGTCCGCCCCGAGCCGGGGTGGGCTTTTTTGCGGGCAGGTATGAAAAGCATCTGCGGATGGATCGATCCCGGCGGCCTTACGGTACACTCTCCACCAGGGGGAAGGTCAAGGGGAAAATGGCGGAGCGGGCCGTAAGGGGCTCATTCCAAGCAGGAGAGAATAGCCTGGGCCGCGCCGTCGTGGGAGTTGTCCGCCACGATGCAGGCGGCAGCCGCCTGTACCTGAGGAGCGGCATTCCCCATAGCGATGGGACGGCCCACCGCATGGAGCATTTCCAGGTCATTTGCGCTGTCCCCCACAGCGGCACAGCGCTCCAGGGGGATGCCCCACATCAGGGCGAGGAGGGCCAGAGTGCGGCCCTTGTTTACTCCGGCGGGGACCAACTCGAAATCATGGTCGTTGGAGGCGGTGAGGGACACACCGGGCAGGGCGGCCAGCTCCTCCAGCGGGTAGCCGCCCGGCTTCTGATCCCCGTGGAGCTTGGTGAGGGGCAGGCCGCGCTCCGCCAGATGGGCCAGAGGGTCCGAAACGTCAACGGCGTGGCGGTGAAAGACAGAGAAGGGATAGGTGCGCCGGAGAGAACGGCGGGAGAAGGGATCCAGCAGGATCTCCTCCCCGGCGAAGATCATCAGCTCGATGTCCCGGTCCAGGCATAGCTCCAGGGCACGCCGCCCGGTTTCCTCCGGCAGGTCCCACCGGCGCAGGTGTCTGCCGGTGCGGGCGTCACACAGGGCCGCGCCCCCCAGGCAGACGGCCAGGCTGTCACAGCCCGCCAGCTGGGAGAAGTGTGCCGCCTCTGCGCCGGAGCGGCCGGTGGACAGCACCACCTTGACCCCGGCGGCCCGGGCCGTCCGCACAGCATCCAGGGAGGCGGGGGAGATCTCCCCCGCCGGGTCCAGGAATGTGCCGTCCAGGTCCAGGGCGATCAGATCGATTTTTCCCATGAAGCAACATACCTTTCAGTCTGCGGGAGCGGGCTGGGCCCCTCCGGCGGACGGAGTCAGAAATCGCGGAAGTGGTCAGAGCTCCGGATCACACAAAGCCTAACAGCAGGCCGGCGGTGTGGACCAGAAATGCGGCGGTGTACGCAATGCCGATCTGCCAGGCGATGGAGAACAGGGTCCATTTGACGCTGTTCATCTCCCGGGCCAGGGTGGATACCGCCGCCACGCATGGGACGTACAGCAGGATGAACACCAGCATGGAGAGGGCGGACAGGGGGGTGAAGCCGGTCATGGCGGCGGCCACCTGGGCGCTGGTGGCGGTGAGGGCGAAGCCGTAGAACATGGACAGGGAGGAGACCACCATCTCCTTGGCGATCAGTCCGGTGAGCAAAGCCACCGCCGCCTGCCAGAAGCCAAAGCCCAGGGGGGCGAAGATGGGGGCGATCCAGCTGCCCAGGGTGCCCAGCATGGACTGGGCCGCGTCGTCCACCATGCGCAGGGAGAAGTCAAAGGACTGGAGCAGCCAAAGGACCATGGACATCAGCAGGATCAGGGTGCCCGCCTTGATGAGGAAGCCCTTTACCTTCTGCCACACATGGGTGGCGATGTTTTCAAAGGATGGCAGGCGGTAGGGGGGCAGCTCCAGCACGAAGGGAGCGGGATCTCCGGCGAAGAGGGTCCGCTTGAAGAGCAGGCCGGACAGAATACCCGCCAACATCCCCAGCACATACAGGCCAAAGACCACCAGGCCGGCCCAGGGGCCGAAGAAAGCGCCGGCGATCATGCCATAGACGGGAAGCTTGGCCGAGCAGGACATGAAGGGGACCAGGAGAATGGTCATCCGCCGGTCCTTCTCGTTTTCCATGGTGCGGGCCCCCATGATGGCGGGGACGGAGCAGCCAAAGCCCATGAGCATGGGGATAAAGGCCTTCCCGCTTAGTCCGAAGCGGCGCAGCAGCCGGTCCATGATGAAGGCGGCCCGGGACATATAGCCCGAGTCCTCCAGAAAGGAGAGAAAGAAGAACAGCAGGGCGATCTGGGGCAGAAAGGAGAGCACGCCGCCCACCCCGGCGATGATGCCGTCGCACACCAGGCTGATGAGCACCGGGGAGACGCCCGCGGCGGCCAGGGTCCCGTCCAGCCAGCCGGAAAACAGGTCGATCAGGGCGCTGACGCCGTTTTGCAGCCAGGAGCCGAAGGGACCGAAGGTGATGGTGAACATGGCCAGCATGGCGCACAGGAACAGGGGGAGGGCGGTGTACTTGCCGGTGACCACCCGGTCGATCCGCTCGCTGAGGGTGGGTCCGGCGGCAGCGTGCCCCTTGACCACGGAGGCCTCGACCACTCGCTCGATGTACTGATAGCGGCTGTCGGCGATGAGGGTCTCCCGATCGCCCAGGTCGCTGGAGGCCTCATACTCGGCGATGATGCTCCGCAGCTCCTCCTGCACTGCCCGGGGCAGGTGCAGGGCCTCCTCCACCAGCTTGTCCCCCTCCAGCAGCTTGATGGCCGCCCAGTGGGCGGGGAGGTGGGCGGAATAGGCGTAGTCGTGGAGCAGCTCGCCCATGCGGTGGTGAATGTCGTGGGTGAAGCTGTCGTACAGGTCGTCGGGCTCAAAGGTACAGCCCAGGTGCATCTGCCGGTGGGCCGCCTGGAGCAGCTCGTCCAGTCCCTGGCCAGTCTTGGCGGTGATGGGGACCACGGGGACGCCCAGCTGCCGGGAGAGGCGCTCCACATCGATGGAGTCCCCCCGGGCCTCCACCTCGTCCATAAAGTTCAGGGCAAGCACCAGGGGGCGCTCCAGCTCCAGCAGCTGAACGGTGAGATAGAGGTTGCGCTCCAGATTGGTGGCGTCCACAATGTTCAAAATGGCGTCCGGTCCCTCGCAAATGATGAAGTCCCGGGCCACGATCTCTTCCATGGAGTAGGGGGACAGGGAGTAGATCCCCGGCAGATCCACCACCGTCAGCTCCCGGTCGCCTAGGCGGGCGGTGCCCTCCTTTTTCTCCACGGTCACCCCGGGCCAGTTGCCCACATACTGGTTGGAGCCGGTGAGGGCGTTGAACAGGGTGGTCTTGCCGCAGTTGGGGTTGCCCGCCAGGGCGATGCGCATGGGGCGGCTGTCGTGGGCGCTGTGGTCATAGGGGCGTCCGTGCTGCTCCAGCTCGTGGACATGGTCCTGGAGCTGCTTGCAGGCGCGCTCCGGGTCTGTGCGGCGGGCGCCGTCCTCCCGTGCGGCGGGGCGGCGTGGTGCGCCGATGCGGATCTGGGCGGCGTCATCCTTCCGCAGGGACAGCTCATAGCCGCGGAGAGAGACCTCCAGCGGGTCGCCCAGGGGGGCCACCTTGGTCACCTTTACCGTGGTCCCGGGGGTCAGGCCCATATCCACCAGACGGCGCTTGACCGCTCCGGACTGGTTGCCCACAGACAGGATCATGCCGCTCTGCCCGGGGGCGAGCTCCTGGAGGGTGCGGGGGGAATTGAACTGTTGTTGTTCCATGATGTTCCTTCTTTCCGAGCCCGAGGTCGGCCCTGGGCTCGATTCGGATTTATTGTAACGAAAAGGTCGGGAATTTTCAAGACGGCGGAAAAACTTTGGCGGAGGTGGAAAAAAGACGGGGCCGGACTGGCGCGCCGGGGGCAAATATGGTACAATGACGGGTAAACTTTTCTACCCGGATCACAACGAGGAAAGGAAGATCGATGATGCGACGACTGTTTATCGTTCTGGCGGCGGCCATGATTCTGCTGTCCGCCTGCGCCCCTGGAGGGGGAGAAGCATCCACCTCTGCCCCCACCACATCCTCCGCCGGCGCGGAGCAGAGCGCTCAGGGAACCTGTACCTTTACCGACAGCCTGGGGAATACCGTGGAGCTGGAGCAGCCTCCCAAGCGGGTAGCGGCTCTGCTGGGCAGCTATGCCGAGACCTGGCTGCTGGCTGGAGGAGAGGTAGTTGCGGTCACTCAGGACGCCTATGACGAGCGGGGGCTGGAGCTTCCGGAGGATACCGTGAATCTGGGCGCCAACCAGCAGCCCGACCTGGAGGCTCTCTTTGCCGCTGAGCCGGATCTGGTGCTCCTCACCCCGGATCTGGACGGACAGATGGGGCTGCGGGACAGTCTGGAGGCGGCCGGGATCCCCGCCGCCTGGTTCAAGGTGGAGACCTTTGACGATTATCTGAATATGCTGAAGATCTGTACGGATCTGACCGGCCGGTCCGACCTGTACCAGAAAAACGGGCTGGACATTCAGAGCGAGATCGACGCGGCCATTGCCTCCGTGCCGGAGGGGGAGGCCCCCACCGTGCTGCTGCTGCGGGCCTATTCCAGCGGGGTGCGGGCCAAAAACAGCGACAACATCGCCGGGGCGATCCTGAAGGATCTGGGGGCGGCGAACATCGCCGACAGCGACAGCGGTCTGCTGGAGGATCTCCAGATGGAATCCATCCTGGCTGCCGACCCGGAGTTCATCTTTGTCACCACCATGGGGGCCAGTCAAGAGGCCGCCCTCGAGAGTCTGGACGAGCTGCTCCACAGCGACCCGGCCTGGCAGACCCTCACTGCGGTGAAGGAGGACCGGGTGGAGGTGCTGCCCAAGGACCTGTTCCACTATAAGCCCAACGCCCGATGGGGCGAGAGCTATCAGATGCTGGCGGAGCTGATGTATGGAAGCGGCGAGACGGCATAAGGGCCTTCTGATGCTGGCGCTGCTGGCCGGGACTGCCGCCGCCGCCCTGCTGAGCCTGTGTGTGGGCTCGGTCAGTCTCTCATTGGGAGAGGTGACCGCTGCCCTGCTGGGCCGGGGCCAGGGGGTGAGCGGCTCCATCGTGCTGTATGCCCGCCTGCCCCGGATGCTGGCTGCCCTGGTGTGCGGCTGCGCCCTGGCGGTGGGCGGCGTCATCATCCAGGGGGTGCTGGGCAACCCTCTGGCGGGGCCCAATATCATCGGGGTCAACGCAGGGGCGGGGCTGGGAGCCATTTTGTGCTCCGCCCTGCTGCCCGCCTCCATGACGGCGGTTCCGGCGGCAGCCTTTGCGGGGGCGCTGTGCGCCTGTGTGCTGGTCTACACCCTGGCCCGGCAGACAGGGGCCAGCCGGATCACTCTGGTGCTGGCCGGTGTGGCCATCAGCAGCATCCTGTCCGCCGCCATCGATGCGGTCTCCATTCTCTTTCCGGAGGCCGCCCTGGGGGCCAACGCCTTTATGGTGGGGCGTCTGGCGGGAGTGACGCTGGAGATGCTGAGGCTGCCTGCCCTGCTCACCCTTCTGGCGTCCGGCGCGGCCCTGGCCCTGAGTTATGAGCTGGATCTGCTCGCCCTGGGGGACGAGGTGGCCCAGTCCGTGGGCCTGTCCACCCGCCTGGCCCGGAGCGCCCTGCTCACCCTGGCGGCGGTGCTGTGCGGCGCGGCGGTGAGTTTTGCCGGGCTGGTGGGCTTTGTGGGTCTGCTGGTCCCCCACGCCGCCCGGTTCCTGGTGGGGACCCGGCACCGGGATCTGATCCTGGTCTCCATGCTGCTGGGGGCGCTGCTGGTGACCGTGTGCGACCTGCTGGGCCGGGTGATCTTCGCGCCTTTTGAGCTGCCGGTGGGCATCCTGCTGTCCCTGCTGGGGGGCCCCTTCTTCCTGTGGCTCCTGTTTCGGCAGAGAGGGGGGCGGCGGCTGTGATGGAATTGAGAGCGGTGACTGCGGGCTATGGCGGCGCGGATGTGGTAAAGGGGATCTCCCTGCGCTTTCAGCCTGGGGAGGTCACGGTGCTGGCGGGGCCCAACGGCTGCGGCAAGTCCACCCTGCTCCGGGCCGCGGCCCGGCTGCTCCCCCTGCGGGGGGGGCAGGTCCTGGTGGACGGTGTGGACACCGCCGGCTGGAGCAGCCGGGCATTTGCCCGGCAGGCGGCCCTGCTGCCCCAGTCCCGGCCTGTGCCGGAGATCACCGTAGAGGCCCTAGTGCTCCACGGGCGCTTCCCCTATCTGGGCTATCCCCGGCGCTATGGACCGGCGGACCGGGCGGCGGCCCGCTCCGCTATGGAGCGGGCGGGGGTGCTGGAGCTGGCGGATCGAAATGTGGCCCGTCTGTCCGGCGGCCAGCGGCAGAAGGTCTATCTGGCCATGGCCCTGGCCCAGGACACCCCGGTGCTCCTGCTGGACGAGCCCACCACCTTCCTGGACATCGGCTGTCAGCTGGAACTGGCCCGGCTGATGCGGGAGACGGCGGCGGAGGGCAAGGCGGTGGTCATGGTGCTCCATGATCTGAACCTGGCCCTGGGCTGCGCCCACCGGGTGGCGGTGATGGAGGAGGGACGGCTCCGGGCCTGGGGGACCCCGGCGGAGATCTACGCCGGCGGCGCGCTGGAGGAGGTCTTTGGCGTGAGGGTCCACCGCGTGGAATTAGAGAACGGGACGGAGCAGTATCTGTTCACCCAAAGAGGGCTCTGAGCCCGGAAGAGCGCCGCGTCCGGCGGCAGGAGGATGAGAAATGAAGCAGGCGCTGCTGGCAGTCAGCTTTGGAACGACTGTGGAGGAGGCAAGGGCCATGGATCTGGCTGGCGTGGAGGCGGCCCTGTGCCGCGCGGCCCCCGGGCTCTCCTTTGCCCGGGCCTATACCAGTCCCACAGTGCGGCGGATCCTGGCCCGGCGGGGGGAGCGGGTCCCGGGGCTGGAGGAGGCGCTGGAGGCCCGGGCGGCCGCCGGCACGGAGGAGCTGTATGTCCTTCCCACCCATGTGCTTCCCGGCGCGGAGTATGACCGGGTGGCAGAGACGGCGGCCCGGTTCCGCTCCCGCTTTTCGGCCCTGCATCTGGGCAGGCCCCTGCTGTGGGATACGGCGGGGGTGCGGGCCCTGGCCCGGGTGCTGGACGGCCTTTGGCCCAGGACCCCTGGGACGGCGGCGGTCCTGGTGGGCCATGGGAGTGAGCATCCGGGCAGCATGGCATATCCCGCCCTCCAGGGCGCGCTGGACCTGATGGGCCGTGCGGACCTGGTGGTGGGCACAGTGGAGGGCTGGCCGGACCGGGAGGCGGTCCTGAAGCGCCTGGAGGAGCTGAGGGCGGAGCGGGTCCTTCTGCTGCCCCTGCTGCTGGCGGCGGGAGTTCACGCCAGGGAGGACATAGCCGGGCCGGGACCGGACAGCTGGAACAGCGCCCTGGAGGCGGCCGGGCTTCAGACTCAGGTTCGGCTGGAGGGCCTGGGGCGTCTGCCCCAGATCCAGGCCCTGTATCAGGCGGAACTGGAGCGGCTGCGGGAGGGGGCGGCGGACGGTGTCCTTTGAACACTATGTGACCGCCGGCGGAAAGCGGCTGCGTTGCGGATATACCACCGGGACCTGTGCCGCTCTGGCGGCTGCTGCGGCAGCTAGATTGCTGCTTACCGGCCGTGCCCCAGAAACAGTGTCTCTGCACACTCCAAAAGGATGGAACGTGGAAGTTCCGGTAGAGACACCCTGTTTGGAGGGCGGGGCGGCCTGCTGCTGTGTGACCAAGGACGGCGGCGACGACGTGGACGCCACCCATGGGCTGCCGATCTGTGCCCGGGTGGAGGCGATCGCGGGAGAGGGGATCCTTCTCCAGGGCGGCTCCGGGGTGGGCCGGGTCACCCGCCCCGGCCTGGACCAGCCGGTGGGGGAGTGGGCCATCAATCATATTCCGCGGCAGATGATCCGGGAGGCGGTGGATGCTGTCCGGCGGGAACTGGACGAGCCCGGCGGGCTGTGTGTGACCATCTTTGTCCCGGGAGGTGAGGAGGCTGCCCGCAAGACCTTCAACCCGCACCTTGGGATAGAGGGAGGAATCTCCATTCTGGGCACATCTGGAATTGTGGAGCCCATGAGTGTCAAAGCCATCGTGGAGACGACGGCTTTGGAACTGAGGCAGGCCGCCGCCAGCGGGGCCAGGCGGATGGTGCTCACCCCTGGGAACTATGGCATGGAGTTCCTGGCTCGTGGGGGTGTGGCCCTGCCCGCTGGGGTCCCGGTGGTCCGCTGCTCCAACTTCATCGGGGAGGCACTGGACGGAGCCGGAGCGGAGGGCTTCTCCTCCGTCCTGCTGGTGGGCCACATCGGCAAGCTGGTGAAGCTGGCGGGGGGCATTATGAACACCCACTCCCGCTGGGCGGACGGCAGGGCGGAGCTGTTCTGCGCTCACGCCGCCCTGTGCGGGGCGGACCGGGACACCGCCCGGGCGCTGATGGACAGCGCCACCGCCGACCAGTGCCTTGCGGTGCTGGACCGGGCAGGGCTCCGGGCAGCGGTGATGAGCTCCCTGCTGGAGGCGGTCCAGCGCCATTTGGACCGGCGGGCGGCGGGACAGTTTGCTGTGGGTGCGGTGACGTTCAGCAATCAATACGGCCTTTTGGGGATGACCCGGGGCGCAAAGGAGATCTTGAACACATGGCAGATAAATTAGGAACCTTTTACGGCGTGGGGGTGGGCCCCGGGGACCCGGAGCTGCTGACCCTGAAGGCGGTGCGGGTGCTGGAGGCCTGCCCGGTGCTGGCCGCGCCTCAGATGGCCTCCGGGGAGATGACCGCCCTGAATATCGCCCGGCAGGCGGCCCGGCTGGAGGGCAAGAGCCTCCTGCCCCTGCGCTTCACCATGTCCCGGGACCGGGAGGAGCAGGCGGCGGGGCACCGGCGGGCGGCGGACGCGGTGCGCCCCTATCTGGAGGCGGGGCAGGATGTGGCCATGGCCATCCTGGGAGATGTGTCCATCTACTCCACCTACTGCTATATGATGGAGCTGCTGAAGGCGGAGGGCTTTCCCTGTGTGATGGTGCCCGGTGTGCCCAGCTTCTGCGCAGTGGCTGCACGGCTGGGCCGGAGCCTGACGGAGCCGGACCGGCCCCTCCACATCATCCCGGGCGGCGGTCCGGGGCTGGGCGAGGCGCTGGATCTGCCGGGGAGCAAGGTGCTGATGAAGGCGGGCAGAACACACCGGAGGCTTCTGGAGGAGCTGGAGGCCCGGGAACTGCTGGGCCGGGCGGCCATGGTGGAGAACTGCGGCCTGCCCGGGGAGCGGATGTTTGCAGATCTCACAGAAAAGCCTGATTCCAAAGGGTATTTTACTACGGTTATAATCCCATAAGATATGAAAACTGATGGCACTCCGCTGGGCTGGTCCTTTGGGCGGACGTGCCTGAGCGCCCCGGAGCGGGGAGACAAGGAGAACGGATATGGTACATTTTGTGGGGGCGGGGCCGGGCGGCCCCGACCTGATCACCCTTCGGGGGACGGAGCTGCTGGGCCGGGCAGACTGTGTGGTGTATGCCGGGAGCCTGGTGAATCCGGCTCTGCTGGGCCTGGTCCGGGAGAGCGTCCCGGTGTATAACAGCGCGCAGATGACCCTGGAGCAGGTGCTGGAGGTGCTGGAGGAGACCCACCGGCGGGGGGGAGATACCGTCCGCCTCCACACCGGGGACCCATGCCTCTACGGGGCCATCCGGGAGCAGATGGACGCTCTGGACGCCCGGGGCATCCCCTGGGATGTGACGCCGGGAGTGTCCTCCTTCTGCGGGGCGGCCGCGGCGGCGGGGGAGGAGTACACCCTGCCGGGGGTGAGCCAGTCGGTCATCATCACCCGGATGGCGGGGCGCACCCCGGTGCCCGAGGGGGAGGACATCGCCTCCCTGGCCGCCCACGGTGCCACCATGGTGATCTTCCTGTCCGCCGGGATGCTGGAGGCATTGTCGGAGGAGCTGCAAAAGGGAGCCTATACGGCGGATACCCCCGCGGCGCTGGTGTATAAGGCCACCTGGCCGGAGGAGAAGGTGGTCCGCTGTACGGTGGGCACCCTGGCCCAGGCGGGCCGGGAGCACCAAATCTCGAAAACTGCTCTGGTGCTGGTGGGGGATTTCCTGGCCCACAGCTACCAGCGCAGCCTGCTGTACCACCCGGGCTTTTCCACAGAGTACCGCCGTGGGGACGGATCGGCAGAGGCGGACCGGCCATGAGGGTGGAACTTATCGCCTTCACTGGCCGAGGGAGCGCCTTGGCGGAGCGGCTGGCGGAGGCACTGACCAGAGCGGGCTGTCCGGCCGCCTGTACCCGGGAGGGCCTCCGGGTGGAGGCGTGGGCGGCCCGGGCCTTCGGGCGGTCGGAGGCCCTGGTCTTTGTGGGGGCGGCGGGCATCGCCGTCCGGGCCATAGCCCCCTGCCTGGGACACAAGAGCACCGACCCGGCGGTGGTGGTGGTGGATGAGGCGGGGCGGTACGCGGTGCCCATCCTGTCCGGACACCTGGGAGGGGCCAACGACCTGGCCCGCCGGATCGCTGCCCTGACCGGTGGGGAGGCGGTGCTCACCACCGCCACCGACGTCAACGGGGTCTTTGCGGCAGACCAGTGGGCGCGGCGGCAGGGGCTTCTGGTCCCCTGGCCGGAGCGGATCCTGGGGGTGTCCTCCCGCCTCCTGGCGGGGGAGACGCTGTCCTTCTGGTCCCGGTGGCCGGTCTCCGGAACCTGTCCCGCCGGACTGGTCTGGGGGGAGCGGGACCGGGCGGACGTCGTGGTGGACTGGACGCCGCCCCGCCCGGAGGCTCTATGGCTGTGTCCCTGGACCCTCCGTGCAGGCGTGGGGTGCAGGCGGGGGACCTCAAAAGAGGCCATCCGCGCGCTGTTTGACCGGATGATGAACGGCCTGGGCCTGCCAGCCAGGGCGGTGGGGGCGGTGTGCTCCATTGATCTGAAGGCGGATGAGCCGGGGCTGCTGGCATTTTCCAGGTCTTTGGGGCTGCCCCTGACGGTCTATCCAGCCGGGCAGCTGGCACGGGTGGAGGGCAGCGTTTCTCCCTCGCACTTTGTGGCTCAGGTCACCGGGGTGGACAATGTGTGCGAGCGGGCCGCCCTGGCGGAGGGCGGTGTGCTGCTGAAGAGCAAGACTGTCCAGGATGGGGTGACCCTGGCCCTGGCGGGTACGGAACCGAATTTGGATTGGAGGGAGCGTATATGAAGCGGCTCTATGTGATCGGAATGGGCCCCGGCGGGGCGGACCAGCTGACGCCCCAGGCGCTGCGGGCCCTGGAGGACAGCCGGGTGGTATGCGGCTATACCACCTATATGGATCTGGCGTGGGTGTTTTTGGAGGGAAAGGAACTGGTGACCACCCCCATGACCCGGGAGCTGGAGCGGTGCCGCATTGCCCTGGAGCGGGCGGAGGCGGGCGAGACCACCGCCATGATCTGCAGCGGGGACGCGGGGGTGTACGGCATGGCCGGACCGATCCTCCAGATGGCAGAGGAGTTCCCGGAGGTGGAGATCGAGGTGGTTCCGGGGGTCACCGCCGCCCTGTCCGGTGCCGCTGTGCTGGGAGCGCCGCTGATGCACGACTTTGCGGTGATCTCCTTGTCCGACCTGCTCACCCCCTGGGAGGTGATCGAAAGGCGGCTGGACTGCGCCGGGGCGGGGGACTTTGTGGTCTGTCTCTATAACCCCATGAGCCGCCGGCGGCGGGACCACCTGGCCCGGGCCTGCGCCATTCTGCGGAAGCACCGGCCGGGTACGACGGTGTGCGGCTGGGTGAAGAACATCGGCCGGGCGGGGGAGGAGCGCCGCCTGCTGACCCTGGAGGAGCTGGAGGGGGAGCAGGTGGATATGTTCACCACCGTGTTCATTGGCTCCTCCTCCACCCGGATGCTGTCCGGTCGGATGGTCACCCCCAGGGGGTACGAGGCCAAGGCATGAGCATCCTGATCTTCGGCGGCACCACTGAGGGCCGCCTGCTGGCCCGGGAACTGTCCCGGCGTGGCCTCCCCGCCTGGGTCAGCGTGGCTACCCCCCTGGGGGCGGAGGAACTAACCGGCCTGCCTGGAATTACCCCGCTGGTGGGTCGGAAAACGGAGGGGGAGATGGCGGCTTTGCTCCGGGGCTTCTCCCAGTGTGTGGATGCCACACATCCCTACGCGGCGGAGGTCTCGGCCAACATCCGGGATGCCTGTGCCGAAACAGGGGTGCCGCTGCGGCGGCTGCTGCGGGATCCGGGCGGCAGTTTTACAGGGATTCGGGTGGACAGTCCGGAGGAGGCTGCATCCTTCTTAGCGAAACAGATGGGCAATATTCTATTGGCAATCGGAGCCAAAGGACTGCCTGCTTTTTCCGGACTGGACTCTGTACGCCTCTATCCCCGGGTGCTGCCTGTGGAAGAGAGCCTGGCGGCTTGCCGCCGTGCGGGGATCCCAACCCGAAACATCATCGCCATGCACGGGCCATTTTCACGGGCACTGAATGCGGCCATCTTAGAGCAGTACCGCATCCGGTGGATGGTCACCAAAGACGGAGGCGCAGCGGGGGGCTTTGGTGAAAAGCTGGCCGCTGCCCGGGACGCTGGGGCAGAGCTGGTGGTTATCGGCCGCCCGAAGGAGACAGGGGACGGCCTGGAGGATGTATTGGCCTGGCTGTTGGCAGCCGAGTGTCAAAAGGAGGAATGAGCATGGAAGTGACCCTCATCGGTATGGGACCGGGTGATCCCTCCGCCCTGACCGGCGGTGCGCTGGCCGCCTTGGAGCAGGCAGACGTCCTCATCGGCTCCCGCCGTCTGGTGGAGCGCTGTGCCCTGTCGCCGGAGGCCCAGCGGTTTTCTTCCACAAAATCGGCCGAGATTGTGGAAATTCTGGCCAGCGGTCCGTGGGAGTGCCCCTGCGTGCTGTACAGCGGGGATACAGGGTTTCATTCCGGGACCCGGACTCTGCTCCCCTTGCTGGAGGAGCGTGGGATCAGCTGGAGGGTGCTCCCCGGTGTGTCCAGTATGCAGTATTTTGCCGCCATGCTGGGCCGTCCCTGGCAGGAGTGGCAGGTGGTCTCCGCTCACGGGCTGGCTTGCGATCCAGTAGGGGAGGTGCTGGCTGCCCATGGACGGCCTGTGTTCTTTCTCACCGGCGGAGTTGGCGGGGTGGCGGCCCTGTGCCGCCGTCTGGCTCAGGCTGGGCTGGGCAGCCTGACTGCCACAGTGGGCGAGGCGCTGTCCTACCCGGAGGAGCGGATCACGCAGGCCCAGGTCTGGGAGTTGGCAGAAAAGGAGTTTTCCACATTGTCTGTCCTGCTTGTGGATGGCGCGACCTCCATCTGGCCTCTGCGCTCGCAAGGGATCGATGACGGGGCTTTCCTCCGAGGAGAGGTTCCTATGACGAAGCAGGAGGTGCGGGCCGCCGCCCTGGCCAAGCTGGAGGTACGGGACGGGGCGGTCTACTGGGATGTGGGAGCCGGAACGGGCTCAGTGTCTGTGGAGTTGGCTCTGCTGGCCCCAAGAAGTCCGGTATATGCTGTGGAATATAAGGGGGAGGCCTGTGCCCTGATCCGAGCCAACCGGGAGCGGTTCGGGGCCTATAACCTGGAGCTGGCGGAGGGCCGCGCACCGGCGGCCCTGTCGGACCTCCCCGCCCCGGACGGGGTGTTCATCGGGGGCTCCGAGGGGGAGCTGATCCCCATTCTGGAGGCGGCCCTGAGCCGGAATCCGGCAGTCCGGTTCTGCGTCACCGCCATCGCGGTGGAGACCCTGGGGGTGGCCGTGGCCGCCTTCACTCAGCTGGGGATGAATCCCCAGATCACCCAGATCACCGTGGCCCGCAGCCGCCGGGCTGGGGAGCGGAACCTGATGCTGGGACAGAACCCGGTATGGATCGTGACAGGACAGAAGGAGGCGCTGCTGTGAAGCTGGAGCACGGGACCCCCAGAGAGATCGAGGGAGAGAGTATGAGGATCATCGGCCAGGAGCTGGAGGCCATGGGGATCGTCCTCCCCGCCGGCTGTGAGGCGGTGGTGAAGCGGGCCATCCACACCACGGCGGACTTCGACTACGCCCGGAGCCTGCGCTTCACCCCCGGGGCGGTGGAGGCGGGAGTGGACGCCCTCCGGGCCGGGACGGCACTGGTGACCGATACCAATATGGCTCTGTCCGGGGTGAACCGGGGGGCCTGCGAGCGGCTGGGCGTGGAGCGCTTCTGCTATATGGCGGATCCTCAGGTGGCGGAGCGAGCCCGGGCGGAGAACACCACCCGGGCGGCGGCGGCGGTGGACCGCTGGGCGGCGGAGCATCCCGCCGGGATCTTCGCTGTGGGCAACGCCCCCACCGCGCTGCTGCGGCTGGCGGAGTGGATGGAGGCAGGGAAAATGCACCCAGCCTTGGTCATTGGGGCACCGGTGGGCTTTGTCAATGTGGTGGAAAGTAAGGAACAGATCTGGTCCGTGTGCCAGGACATGGGGGTCCCGGCCATCGTGGCCATGGGCCGCAAGGGGGGCTCCACAGTGGCGGCGGCTGTATGCAACGCCCTGCTGTATCAGGCCGCGGGCCTTCGGTAGAAGAAATCAGCGCCTGAGCCTGCGATGAACGCGGGTCCAGACGCTGATTTTTTATTTTTATCAGGGGAAACCACCGGCCTTAGAAGGGCAGGGCGATGATGGCGGGCACCAGGAAGGGGACGGACAGGGAGAGGACCGCCCCGGAGGTGAAGGAGTAGAGGGCCATGCGGTCGCTGGTGGCGCTGACCACCACAGGGAGGACGGTGTCCATGGCGGTGGCTCCGGGGAGGGCCACTGCTTCGATGTAGCCGATCCGTTGGGCCACTGCCGGGACCGCCACAATGGAGAGAAGCTCATGCATGATGTTGGACAAAAAGGCGGTGGCGGAGACGCTCAGGGAGTAGGGGGCCAGCAGGGTGGGAGCCAGGGAGTACCAGCCGAAGCCGGCGGCTGCGGCGGCGCAGTCCTTGGCGCCCATGGGGAGAAAGAGTCCCACCAGCGCGGTGAGAGCCAGGGTGCCGACCGCCGCGGCCAGGGGGACCAGGAACACCCGGAATCCTGCCGCCCGGATGTCCTGAAGCATATTTCCCTGCCGCCCCATGTCCAGACCGACCAGGAAGAGCAGAAGATAGAGTCCCAGATTGATCACCGCGCCGCAATGGGCGGTGACGGAGGCGGGCAGGAGAAGGTGACCGGCCAGCATCCCGAGGACCACAGTGGCCACGATCAAAATGGTGAGGCTGTGATCCACATGGACCTGGTTCTTTTCCCGGGCGGTCTCCTCCTGGGCGGCCTCCTTCCGGGAGCGCCCCTGGGCATCCAGCTTCAGCAGATGCTTCCGCAGGATGTGGACGGCCAGCAGACTGCCGATCATGGAGGTGAGGGTGATGATGAGCGCGTTGAGGCCGATGGTGGCCAGGGAGGTCACGATCTCATCGTTTGCCCCCAGCTCCGCCCCCAGCGTGACGATGAGGAGCAGAAGGGCGGCGGTCTGAAAGCGCCCCAGCCAGGGCATGGGGCGGGACTGGACGGCGGGGCGGGAGCCCAGGAAGGCCCCCAGGACCACCAGAGCCAGATAGAGCGCGAGATTCAGAAGGGTGCCGGACAGCTGCTGCAAGGGGATCAACTCTCTTTCTGAAGGATCAAAGGGAGGCCGGATGGCTCCGGGCATAACGGTACGATGATACCACAGCGGTGAAGAAAAGTCCAGGCTTGGATGCGCGGGGGAGCGCTCCCGCAGGCCCGGGGCAAACAGCAGATCTCCTCCGCACAGTCAGAGGCTTTCCTCCGCGCCGGGGCTGTGGTACAATAGCAGTGACATGGCGGACGCCCCCGGAGCGGGAGAACGGGGCTCGGGCGGGGCCGGTCCGCATGGAATGAGGGACGCTGTGGAGCGCGGAGGGCGCGCACCGGAAAAGGAGAGAGAAAAATGGAGCAAACGGAGAGCCGGATGGGCCGCTGGATGAAGCAGGGGATGCTGTTTCTCAAGTGGCTGCTGTACTCAGCGGGGATCGGACTGCTGGTGGGGGGCGTGGCGGCTGCCTTCCACCTGGGGATCGACTGGGCGGCGGAGCTGCGGGTGCGGGAGCCCTGGATCCTGTGGCTGCTCCCCGTTGGGGGAATGGCCATCGTGCTGCTGTACCGGGTGTGCCGGATGGAGAAGGACCAGGGGACTAATCTGGTGCTGGCCGCGGTGCGTGAGGCGGAGCCGCTGAAGCTGCGCACCGCGCCGCTGATCTTTCTGTCCACCATTGTGACCCATTTGGTGGGCGGCTCCGCCGGGCGGGAGGGCGCGGCCCTCCAGCTGGGCGGCTCCCTGGCGGCCTGGGTGGGGCGGGAGATCCGCCTGGACGCCAAGGACAGCCGGGTGATGGTGATGTGCGGGATGTCCGCCGCCTTCTCCGCCCTGTTCGGCACGCCGCTGACGGCGGTGTGCTTCTCCATGGAGGTGGTGAGCGTGGGCGTGATGTACTACGCGGCGCTGGTCCCCTGTGTGGTGGCCTCTCTGACCGCGCTCCAGGTGGCCCAGGGCTTCGGCCTGCACCAGAGCCCGGGCTATGAGATCGGCCGGGTCCTGGAGCTGGGCCCCCTCTCCATGGTGCAGGCAGCGGCGCTGGGGCTCCTGTGCGCGCTGGTGTCCATCCTGTTCTGCAAGGTACTTCACACCGCCCCCAAGCTGTACGCCAAATATTTCCCCAATCCCCTGCTTCGGGCTGCTGCCGGCGGAGCGCTGGTGCTGGCCCTTACCCTGCTGGTGGGCAGTCAGGACTACAATGGCGCGGGGGATGGGGTGATCCGCCGGATGCTGGCCGGGGAGACCATCCCGGAGGCGTTTTTGATGAAGATCCTGTTTACCGCGCTGACCCTGGGTGCGGGCTTCCGGGGCGGAGAGATCGTTCCGGTGCTGTTTACCGGGGCGGCCTTTGGGACCACGGTGGGGCCGCTGCTGGGCCTGCCCCACGGCTTCGGCGGAGCGCTGGGCATGGCCGCGGTGTTCTGCGGGGCGACCAACTGTCCCATGACGGCGCTGATGCTGGCCTTCGAGCTGTTCGGCGGGGAGAGCCTGACCCTGTACGCGGTATGCTGCGGGGTGGCCTATATGCTCTCCGGGTACTACGGTCTGTACAGCGAGCAGAAGATCGTCTACTCCAAGTTCCGCACAGAGTGGATCGATAAAAAAGCGAAATGATCCTTATTCCAGAGGGAGATAGAGGGAAAACTCACTGCCCTGCCCGGGCCGGGAGGAGAGGCGGAGATAGCCTCCCTGGCGGATCAGAATACGCCGGGTGAGGTAGAGGCCCAGGCCCAGCCCGTCCTGATCCCGTACGGCCGCGCCCCGGTAGAAGCGGGAAAAGATCTGGGCCTGCTCCTCCTCCGGGATGCCGGGGCCGCTGTCGGTGACCCGGATGCGGCAGAATAATTCATAGCGATCGGCGGAGAGGGTGACGCTGCCCCCGGGCGGGGTGTATTTCAGGGCGTTGTCAACCACGTTGAACAGGGCCTCCGACGTCCACTTGGCGTCAAAGCGGGCGGAGCCGGCACAGGGCAGGACGGTGAGAGAGATCCCCTTTTCCGCGGCGGCCGCCGCGCCCTGGGCGACCGCGTCCTCCAGCAGAGGCTGGATGGGGTGGAGGGACGGGGAGAGTGTGAGGACCCCGGCGTCCAGCCGGGAGGACTTCACCAGGGCCTCCATCAGGAAGGCAAGCTTCTCCGCCTGGCCCCGCAGGGCGCAAAGCTGCCCCTGCTGGGCGGGGGAGAGGGGGCTCTCCTCCAGCAGGGAGGCGTACAGCAGCAGATTGGCGATGGGGGTCCTGGTCTGGTGGGAGATGTCGGCGATGAGGGCGGCGATCTGCCGCCGTTCCTCGTCCAGGGCCCGGGCAGAGGCGGCGGAGCCGTTCAGGAAGCGGGCCAGCCGGGTCTCCAGGGCGGAGGGCAGGGTCTCGTCAAAGGACTCCTCCAGAAAGCTGCCGTCAATGGCCCGGGACAGCATCCGGTCCAGCCGGTCCGCCTGCCTTCGGGCGCGCCGCCAGTGGTACAGGCCGAACAGAACGCCCCCCACAGCTGGGAGGAGGACGAGAAGCAGAAGCGAAGCGGTCATGGCTCCACCGCCCAGACATAGCCCACGCCGTATATTGTCCGGATGGGGGCGTCGGTGAGCTTGGACCGCAGGCGCTTCACAGCCACCGACAGGGCGTTCTCATCCACAAATTCCCCGCCGTCCCAGACCTGCTCCAGCAGGCGCGCCCGGGACAGGGTCTGCCCCCGGTGCTCCGCCAGCAGGCGCAGCAGCCGCTGCTCCGTTCGGGACAGCTCCAGCGGGACGCCATTCCGGGTGTAGGCCATCTTCTGGAAGTCGAAGGTAAAGGGGGGCAGCTCCAGCACAGCGCTGTGGGAGTGGGCGCGGCGCAGCAGGTTATTCACCCTGGCCCTCAGGACCGCCAGGGAGAAGGGCTTGGTCACATAGTCGTCCGCCCCCAGCTCCAGGCCGGTGACCTGGTCCAGCTCCAGGTCGTTGGCGGTGAGAATGAGCACCGGCAGCGCGGAGTGGGTCCGCAGGCGGCGGAGCAGCTCCAGGCCGCTGCCGTCCGGGAGGTTCAGATCCAGCACCACCAGGGAAAAGACCCGCTCCTCCAGAGCGCGCTCCCCGTGTGCCAGGGTGGACGCCTGGACGAACCTCCGGCCCTCCCCCTCCAGGCCCAGCCGGATGCCCTGACTGAGCGCCTGGTCATCCTCTACGATCAGAATATCGTCCATACAGTCCGCCCTCCCGCAGCCCCACGGTCCGCCGCGGGGCTGATTTCAGCATATTATACCACGGGCCTCCCGGTGGGACAAGGGCGGCGGGGCGGGAAGGCCGGAGCAGAAGATGTGTAAAGCTGGCTTGACATATTGCGGGAGAGATGTTATACTTTAAGGTGTAAAGCGAGCTTTACAAATGAGAGAGGGGGATGGCATGACCAACCGGATCGCGGAGCTGCGGAAGGAGCGGAAGCTGTCCCAGGCGGAGCTGGCAGAGGCGGTGGACGTTACCCGCCAGACCATTATTTCACTGGAGAGTGGGCGGTACAACGCCTCATTGCTGCTGGCCCACCGGATCGCCCGTTATTTTGACCTGACCATTGAGGCGGTGTTCCTGTTTGACGGGGACGAATGACAGAACCGCTCCGCCTGGGCGGAGCGGAAACGACAGGAGGGTGCTGGAATGAAACACATCCATAAAGAGACCGTGCTGCTGGGGGCTGTTCTAGTGATAGCTGTGGGGCTTTTTGCCGGCGCGCTGATGCTGGGGGAGCGGCTCTCCTCCCCAGTGAGCGGACTTTGCTTCGGGGCGGCCGGGATCCTGGGCGGGGTGGCTGGCTCCCGCCTGATCATGGCGCGCGTGGAACGGAGCTGGACCCCCGAGGAGCGGAAGGAGATCGAACGGGGGGAGCGGGACGAGCGGAATGTGACCATCCGGGAAAAGGCGGCCTACTCCAGCTGGTACTGGAGCCTGTATCTGCTGTGGGGGCTGTGGCTGCTGACCCTGGTGACGCGGGGCGGGCTGTATATCGCCCTTGTATCGGCGGCCATCGTGCTGCACTGCGTTTTTTACATGGTCAATGTCGGGCGCTGGTCCCGGCGGATGTGACCCGTCCGGTGCCCGGTGGCTTCCACGCTGGAAAGAGACAGGAAAAGACAAGAAAGAAGATGGCTTACGGTGCAGTATCAGAAGAAGTACCGCTCTCCGTTGGGGGAGATGCTGTTGGCGGCGGATGACAGGGGGCTGGTCGGGATCTGGTTTCGGGGTGCGGAGCATTTTGGACGGGGGCTGGAGCCCGGCAGCCGGGAGGGGGAGCACCCCTTTCTGTCGGAGGCGGAACGGTGGCTGGACTGCTACTTCTCCGGCCATGAGCCGGAGTTCCAGCCGCCCATCCACTGGAGCGGCACCCCGTTTCAGCAGACCGTGTGGGAACTGCTGCGGCAGATCCCGTATGGGAGCACCGTCACCTATGGAACGCTGGCCGTGTACGCGGCGGAGCGGCTGGGGCGGCCCGGTATGCCGGCCCAGGCGGTGGGCGGAGCCGTGGCCCGCAATCCACTCTCTGTTTTGGTGCCGTGCCACCGGGTGGTGGGGGCGGACGGCAGCCTGACCGGATATGCCGGCGGCCTGGAGCGGAAGCGCTGGCTGTTGGCGCTGGAGGCCGCGGGGAAAGCCTGTCCAGCTCCGGCGGACCGGGGGGAAGTCTGACCGGCGGGACCGTGTATCGCGGTCCCGCCGGTTTCGTGTCTCACAGCCTGCGTACAAACAGGGCGCGGATGGCGTTAAGGATGGCCAGGATCATCACGCCCACGTCGGCGAAGATGGCCAGCCACATATTGGCGATGCCCACAGCCCCCAGGGCCATACAGGCGAATTTGACCGTCAGGGCAAAGGCGATGTTCTGGTAGACGATGCGAATGCACTTGCGGGAGATCTTGATGGCCTTGGCAATCTTCAGCGGGTCGTCGTCCATCAGTACCACGTCGGCGGCCTCAATGGCGGCGTCGGAGCCCATGGCGCCCATGGCGATGCCGATGTCCGCACGGGACAGCACCGGGGCATCGTTGATGCCGTCGCCCACGAAGGCCAGCTTCTCCTTCTCTCCCTTGCCTTCCAGCAGCTCCTCCACTTTGGAGACCTTGTCGGCGGGCAGCAGCTCGCTGAACACCCGGTCCACACACAGGTCGGAGGCGACCGCTTCAGCCACCCGCGTGGCGTCGCCGGTGAGCATGACGGTCTGCTTTACGCCCGCGCGTTTGAGCTCCTGAATGGCCTCCTTAGAATGCTCCTTGACTACATCGGAGATGACGATGTGACCGGCGTAGGCCCCGTCCACAGCCATGTGGATGATGGTGCCCACATGGTGGCAGGGGATGGGCTCAATGCCCAAACGGCGCATCAACTTATCGTTGCCTGCGGCCACCGAAATGCCGTCTACTTTGGCCGTAACACCGTTTCCGCTGATTTCCTGAATATCTGTTACCCTGCTGCGGTCGATCTCCTGTCCATAGGCCCGCTGGAGGCTCTTGCTGATGGGGTGGGAGGATGCGCTCTCCGCCAGGGCGGCGTATTCCAGCAGCTGCTCCTGGCTCATTTTATTGTGGTGGACGGCGTTGACCTCAAACACGCCCCGGGTGAGGGTGCCCGTCTTGTCAAAGACAACATACCGTGCCTGAGACAGGGTCTCCAGATAATTGGAGCCCTTGATGAGCACGCCCTCCTTGCTGGCCCCGCCCAGACCGGCAAAAAAGCTCAGGGGGATGCTGATGACCAGGGCACAGGGGCAGCTGATGACCAGAAAGGTGAGGGCGCGGTAGAGCCAGGTTCCCCAGGCGGGGGCCGCGCCCAGAAGCAGCAGCTGTCCCAGCGGCGGCAGGATGGCCAATGCTAACGCTGCATAACAGACAGCAGGGGTATAGATTCGTGCAAACTTGGAAATGAAGTCCTCGGATTTGGACTTACGGGAGCTGGCATTTTCCACCAGATCCAAAATCTTGGAGACCGTGGACTCGCCGAACTCCTTGGTGGTGCGGATCTTCAGCACGCCGGTCATATTGATGCAGCCGCTGATGACCGCCTCACCGGCCTGGATCTCCCGGGGCAGGCTCTCGCCGGTGAGGGCGCTGGTGTTCAGTGTGGAGCTGCCCTCGATGACCTCGCCGTCCAGAGGGACCTTTTCGCCGGGCTGGACCACGATCATGCTGCCGATTGATACCTCGTCGGGATCTACCTGCTCCAGCTTTCCATTTCGTTCTACATTGGCATAGTCGGGGCGGATATCCATGAGGGCACTGATGTTCTTACGGCTCTTACCAACGGCATAACTCTGGAACAGCTCGCCGATCTGATAGAACAGCATGACGGCAATGGCCTCGGTGTAGTCCCCGCTGCGGGTATAGATGGCCAGGGCGAAGGCGCCCACGGTAGCGACCGCCATCAGGAAGTTTTCATCAAAGACCTGCCGGTTCAAGATCCCCCTGCCGGCCTTTCTCAGAATGTCATAGCCAATCACCAGATAGGTGGTGAGGTAGAGCGCCAGCCGGAGCAGACCCTGGACCGGGAGAAGCCCCAGGCAGATCACCATGGCCGCCGCGAGCACGATTCGGACGAGCATTTTCTTCTGCTTTCTGTTCACAGGAAAGCCTCCTTCCAAAAACGATAATTAAGTATATGTTGAATTGTTGGGGGAGAAAACGCGCCCCTCCACCCGCAGGTTTTCGGGGCGCGGCATTGGGCCTTACAGCGCGATCTCGCAGTCAGGCTCTACCTTCTTGCACGCCTTCAGAACGGCCTGCATGACGGCCTTGGGGTCCTGCCCCTCAGAAAACTCCACGATCATCTTCTGGGTCATAAAGTTGACCACGGCGTTCTGGACGCCGGCGGTCTTTTTCGCGGCCTCCTCCATCAGGTTGGCGCAGTTGGCGCAGTCCACTTCGATCTGGTAGGTCTTTTTCATATTAGGTGCTCTCCTCTCTGATTATTAAAAGATTGCTTAATCGTTTGTGCTTCTATCATACACGCAGGTGTGGCGGAAGTCAAGTGGTCCGCAGTATTTTTTTGAATGGGAAACATTCATTCACGATGGGGGAACAGAGTGCCGTCTTCCTGTTTGCAAACCGGTGGGAGCGTGGTATACTGGTGCAAAAGAGAGGAGAATGCACCATGTCAGACTGTCAGCGTCCCAACCGGCCGGAGTCCCTTCCGCCAGAGCATATCCCCCGGGTAGAGGAGCTTCAAACGGTATCCGTCCTGTTCAAGCAGCTCAGCGACGCCAGCCGCCTGCGGATCTTTTGGCTGCTGTGCCACTGCGAGGCCTGCGGGACCGAGCTGTCAGCCATCGTGGAGATGACGCCTCCGGCGGTGGCCCACCATCTGCGTCTGTTGCGCTCCAGCCACCTGCTGGTCAGCCGCCGGGAGGGGAAAGAGGTATACTACCGGGCAGCGGATACCGCCCAGGCCCAGGCGCTCCACCACATGATCGAGGAGATGGTGGAGATCTCCTGTCCCCGGGACGGGAGGGGATAGAGGGCCGTCCGCCCGGCAGAAAAAACATACAAAGGAGAGGATGAGTGTGGAAGCGTTGATCCGGGAACCGCTGCTGGACCTCAAGGTGCGTGCCCCTGAGGTGAAAACGATCCCAAGGATCGGCGTCCTCGGCGAATATCTGGAGGCGAGCATTGTGGAGGTGCGGGCTCTGGCGGAGCGGTACCCGAGAGAAGTGAGCAGGGACTGGGAGGAGCTCAACAGGCTGTTCCTCACTGCGTTGGAGATGTTTGGAGGATGAAGCTGGCGCCTCAGGTGAACACCGCGCTGGAGCTGCTGGAGGCAGCTGGATATGAGGCCTATCTGGTCGGCGGGGCGGTCCGCGATTTTGTGAGAGACAACAGCCCCGCCAAGGACTGGGACATTGCCACAAATGCCCTGCCGGAGCAGGTCAAGGAGGTCTTTGCCGGCTTCCGGCTGATCGAGACCGGCCTGAAGCACGGCACTGTGACCGTGGTGATCGGACGCATCCCGCTGGAGATCACGACCTACCGCGTGGATGGCGACTATCTGGACCACCGGCACCCGGATGGGGTCCGCTTTACCCGCAGCTTGAAGGAGGACCTGGCGCGCCGGGACTTCACGATGAACGCCCTGGCGTATCACCCAAAGGCCGGAGTCATTGATTTTTCCGGAGGCCGGGCAGACATTGAGAAAGGGCTGATCCGCTGTGTGGGAGATCCGGACCGGAGGTTCCGGGAGGATGGCCTGAGGATGCTTCGGGCTCTGCGCTTTGCTTCGGTATACGGAATGAAGATCGAAGACGCCGCGGCCTCGGCCATCCACAGAAATAAAGACCTGCTCAGAGAGATCGCGGCGGAGCGGGTCCAGTCTGAGCTGACAAAAATGCTCTGCGGGAAGGGTGCGGCGGCTGTTTTGCGCGGCTTTTCCGATGTGTTGGCGGTCCCGATCCCGGAGCTTGCGCCCATGTTCGGCTTTGACCAGCACAACCCGCACCACGATAGGGACGTCTGGGAGCATACCATAGCGGTGGTGGAGCACACTCCGCCGGAGCCCGTCCTGCGCTGGGCGGCGCTGCTCCATGACATTGGGAAGCCGTCCTGCTTTTCCCGGACGGAAGACGGTGTTGGACATTTTTTCGGACACGCGGAACAGAGCACTGTCATGGCGGAGCAGATCCTGAACAGGCTCCGCTTTGACCGTGACGGCAGGGAACGGATCGTGCGCCTTGTCCGCTTCCACGATATGCCGCTCACGGCGGACAGAAGGCTGGTCAAGAGGCTGTTGAGCAAGCACGGAGAGGAGGCCGCCCGGCAGCTCATTGAGCTTCACCGGGCGGATACATGGGGGCAGTCGGCTGTCTGCAAGCCGAGGCTTGCCGTCTTTGACGCGATGGACGCCATAGTCGAGGAGATCCTTCGGGAAGAGGCCTGCTTCTCCCTGAAGGACCTGGCGGTCAATGGAACGGATATGCTGGACTTGGGGTTTCGGGGGCGGGAGATCGGGGCTGTCCTTCAGAAATGCCTGGATGCGGTTTTGGATGAGCGCGCGGCCAACGACCGGGAGGAGCTGTTGTCCTTTGCACGGGCGGAGCGGACAGCCGCAAAATAGTGGTCACAGAAGTGGAGCGGCACAGCCAACGCTGTGCCGCTCCGTGTTTGCCGGAAGCTCCGGTAGCAAGGTATTTGACGCGGTCCGCAGAGTGTGGACGGTTCGGGCGGCGTCTCCTTACTCCACGGCGGGGAGGGTCAGAGAGACGTCCAGGGGGGAGAACCGGGTCCAGTTGAGGGTCAGGGCGACCTGGTCCCAGGGGTAATCGATCAGGTGCAGATCCTCTGTCTCCAGCCCGGTGTCCTGGTCAGTGCCGGAGCCCCCCTCAGTCACCTGCCACTCCCCCTCCGGGGACCGGCAGGACCAGGAGAAGCGCTGGGGCAGAAGGGCCGGAGGGGCGGGGTACTGGAAGTACAGCACGGTGCGGCCGGCCTCCTCATCCACCCGGGTCAGCCGGATCTCCTCCGGGAGTCCGGCGGCAGTGCCGGAAGCCAGGTCCACCGTGACCTCCGCCTTGTCCGGCTCCTGCCAGGCCGCCCCGGTGATCCGGAGGGTCAGCCGCTCCGGCTGCTGGAAGTAGGGGCTGGCCAGCCGGAGCTGGGTGAGAAAGCCGTTGTCCGGGTCGGAGAAGCTGCTGAAGCTGCCCTCCCGCTCATACCGTTGCCCCGTCTCATCCTCCAGATGGCACAGCAGGCTGGTCAGCCGGGCGGTGTTGTCCGGGTGGTCCTCCAGCAGCAGCCGGGCGTGGGTGGGATAGATCTCCAGCCGGTCCACATAGATCTGCTGTCCGTCCAGCTCCACCCACTGCTCCACCGGCCGGATCTGGCCGGCAGCGGTGAGAGCCGGGTCCAGCGTGACCTGGAAGCGGAAGCGGGCGGCGGGAGGGCCGTCCCCGTTGGGGTGGACGGTGAGCTCCAGGTCCAGACGGTCCGGTACCTGCTCCTCTCGGTAGTCCAGTACGATGTGTCCGGCGTCCTGTGGTCCGTTCACACTGTCCGACAGGACGGAGGGCCGGGGAGAGAGGCGTCCGCCGTCCACATAGACCATGGCGTATTCACAGCTGGGATCCTCCCAGGCCAGGGTATAAAAGAGGTGTATCTGCTTCTGGTCCACGATCAGGTCCTCCAGCGTGAGGGTATAGCAGCTGTCGCTCTGGGTCTGGTCCACCTTTTGCACCCAGTCGTGCTCCACTGCGGAGGACAGGCTGTGGGAGAAGCACACCGCCTGGGCCAGCCAGCTCAGCACGGGGATGTGGGCGCAGGCCTGAGCGAAGGGGGTGCTGACATTGACCAGCAGGACAAAGACCGCCGCCGCCGCGGCCAGGGAGCGCAGGGGCCACAGCCTCCGGCGGCGGGTCCGCCGCCGCTCCAGGGCCCGGTCCAGGGTCCCATCCAGGGCGGGGGGCGTCTGCCGGAGCTCCTGGGTCAGGGCATCATATTCTTGCTTCCGGTCCATGGTCACACCTCCTCACACAGCTCCAGACGGAGCAGGGCCAGGGCCTTCCGCTGGCGGGTGGACACAGTCCCCGGCGGCAGAGAGAGGATCTCCGCCGTCTCCGCCAGGGTATAGCCGGAAAAATAGCGCAGCACCACCACCGACCGCAGCTCCTGGGGGAGGCGGGCCACCGCGTCCCGCAGGGGAAGGGAGTCGTAGTCCGGGGCGGCGGTCTCAGGGGGATGGGCGAAGGCGGCCTCCCGCCGGCGGCGGCGCAGCTCATCGGCGCAGGCGTTCAGCAGGATCCGGGTGAGCCAGGTGGAGAAAAACTCGGGCTGGCGCAGGCGGCCGCAGGCCAGCAGGCCCCGGTAGACCGCCTCGTCCACCGTGTCCAGGGCGGCGGCCTCGCCTCCCAGATAGAGCAGGGCGGTGCGGTACAGCCGCTCCTTTTCCGCCATGGCCCGCTGGGCGTATTCCGCTTCCTTCAAGGCTGAGCCCTCCTTCCACAGTTTTGTTTCACCTATTAGACGCACAGGGCGCCCGGTTTCATTTCCGGCGGAGAAAAAATTTTTGCTCCGGTGTATGTGCGGGATGCGTTGATTTTTCAAACAAGAAATAGTATAATATAGATATGGAGAGTTGGCAACTATGACGAATAGGAGGCGGGATTATGAAAGGAACGACCATCCGTTCGAGACTGAACCCAAAGCTTGAGGTGTCTGTGATCGCGGGACATTTTGCTACGCGCCACTCCCACAATAACCACTATATCGACATCACACGCATGAAGCATGAGCACACCATGGCCCGGGAGGCGGCGGTCACGCTGGCCCAGCGCTATGCATACGAGAAGGGCGTGGACACCATCGTTTGCCTGGACGGGAGCGAGGTGCTGGGCGCTTTTCTGGCCCGCCACCTGGCGAAAAACACCCTCTTCGCAGTGAACAGCGACAAAAACATCAACGTCATCACCCCGGAGTACGACTCCAACGGACAGCTGCTCTTCCGGGACAACCTGATCCCCATGGTAGCCGGCCGGAATGTGCTCCTGCTGATCTCCACCGTCAACTCGGGCAAGAGCATCCGCCGCGTGGTGGAGTGCGCGCAGTATTACGGCGGCAGGGTGCAGGGGATCGCCGCGGTGTTCAGCACCCTGGAGGAGATGGAGGGGGTCCCGATTTACAGCCTCTTCACGCCGGAGGACATCCCGGGATATGCCACCTACGCCCCGGAGAGCTGCGCCATGTGCCGGGCGGGAAAGCGGATCGACGCCCTGGCCAACAGCTATGGCCTGTCTGCCCTGTAAAGAGAAAAAACTTACCAGCCTGATCTATGCCGGCCGCCGTGGGAGCCCGCCCACGGCGGCTTTTTTGCAGGAGGTGAGGTTCAATTTTGAACATCTTGTGAACTTCCGCCCCCGCGGATTGCTTTTTGGGGTGAAAGAGTATACTATTCTGTATGAGAATAAAACAGAACGAGCGCGGGGGGCGGAGCCTGTGCGGCGGGCCCCCGCCGGGCGAGGAGAGATCCAACATGGCAAGATTTCAGATCGTGAGCGACAGCTCCTGTGACCTGGGGCGGGAGCGGGCGGAGCGGCTGGGGGTGACGCTGGTCTCCTTCTATGTCTCCTTTGACGGTGAGACCTATTACCGGGAGGAGCGGGACATTACCAACCGGGAATTTTATCAGCAGATGGCTGACCGGCCCGGCGTGTTTCCCCGGACCTCTATGCCCACGGTGGAGGACTATTTGACGGTCTTTCGTCCCATGGTGGAGCGGGGGGAAGCGGTGCTGTGCGTCTGCTTGAACGCCCCCTTCAGCGGGTCCTTCCAGGCTGCCCGGAATGCCCGGTCGCTGCTGCTGGAGGACTTTCCCCATGCGGAGATCTGCGTGCTGGACTCCCAGCTGGCCACCGTGCTCCAGGGCGTTCTGGTGCTGGAGGCGGTCCATCTGCGGGACGCGGGGGTATCTCTGGCGGCCGCGGCCGCTCAGCTGGAGTCCAATCGGAAAACAGGGCGTATTTTCTTTACGACGAATGACCTGGAGTATTTGAAACACGGCGGACGTGTGGGCCGGGCGGCGGCGGCGGCCGGTTCGCTCCTCCATGTGAAGCCGCTGATCGGCTACCGGGACGGCGGGCTGATCTCCGACGGCATCGCCCAGGGCCGGAAGCGGTCCATGCAGCGGGTGCGGGAGCTCTTCTGCCGCTATGTGGAGCGGGAGGGGCTGGACCTGTCACAGTACTATGTGGTGACCGGCTGCGGTCTGGATGAGGAGGAGTACCGGGTGTTTACGGACCAGCTGTTTGAGGAGCTGGAGCAGAGAGGCTGGCCCGCCCGGTATGAGTGCCCCTTCCACATCGGGGTGACCATCGGGGTCCACACCGGGCCCACGCCCATCGGGGTGGCGCTCCTTCGCCGGGAGATCTGTCCCCCGGAGTCGAAAAAAGAATAAAAAAGATGCGGCGCCGGAAACCTTTTGGTCCGGCGCCGCGTCTATTGTAATGTCTGCCAAACCGGCCGCGAACCGGCCGGCCTGTGCGGCGGCAGCCGCCGGGCGCCCAGACGGAAGGGAAAGGAGGCGACGGACGCGGAGCGGAGAGTGGGAGGGCTTACCGCTTGTCTATTGGATAAAAGGGCAAAGAATGGGCGGAAATCTGCCGAATTTTGTAATGAAATTGTTGCTTGTCATTTTGCGGAAACGTGGTATCCTGATTCCGGGAGGCGGATGGAATGGATTATGACGCCCTGCTCGACTTGGGCACGGAATTGGGATATAAATTGGTACTCAGCGGCGCGGAGATCTACCGCGTGGAGGAGTCTGTCCTTCGGCTGTTGACGGCGTACGGGCTTCAGCCCCAGGTGTTTGCCCTGCCCAGCTGCCTCATTGTCAGCGTCAATACGCCGTCGGGACATCCGATCACACAGATGCGGCGTGTTCCGCCCCACGGAACGGATATTGAGCTGCTGGAGCGGTGCAACGAGCTCTGCCGCCGGCTGTGCCGGGAGGTCCCCCCGCTGCCGGAGGCGGCGGAGCAGGTGAGAAAGCTGGGGCAGGACCATAGGGCCTACCCGACCCGGGTCCTGCTGCTGGGCTATGCGGCCGCCGCGGCTTTTTTTACCGCGTTTTACGGCGGGACCCTGCTGGATACCCTGTGCGGCGGCCTGTGCGGCCTGGCGGTGGGGGTCTGGATGCTGTGGGCCAGTCCGCGCCTGCGCTTCAACAACCTGTTTCAGACCCTGATCGGGGCGGCGATTGCCTCGCTTCTGGCTCTGATCCTGGTACACATGGGGATCGGCGGCCAGCTGGAGGCCATCACCATCGGGACCTTGATGGTGCTGGTGCCGGGGATGGCCCTGACCAACGCCATGCGGGAGATCATGGCGGGCGATATTTTCTCGGGCCTGAGCCGGACGGCGGAGTCGATCCTGACTGCCACCGCCATCGCACTGGGCGTGATGGTCTCGCTGGCCATCGGAAACTAGGGAGGCGCTATGGAACTTTTGGCAGATTTACTGATGCCCTCGCTGTGGGCCTTTTTGGCCTGTGTGGGCTTTGGGCTGGTATATAATATCCAGGGGGCCGGGATCCTGATCTGCGGATTCGGCGGCGCCCTGGGCTGGTTTTTCTATCTGATCGCCCGGCAGTGGGTGGGGAGCATTGTGGCGGCCTTTTTGGCCGCGGTGGCCATCACCGTGTTTTCCGAATGGATGGCCCGGGTGCGGCGCTGTCCTGTGACGGGCTATCTTCAGGTGGCGCTGCTGCCCCTGGTGCCCGGCTCCGGCATCTACTACTCCATGCGGTACTGTGTGGCGGGCGATACCCAGCAGTTTCTCTCCACCCTGCTGAATACCTTTGGCATGGCGGCGGCGCTGGCCATCGGGGCGATGCTCACCTCTACGGTATTGCGCCTTCTGCTCCCCTATTTTCATGGGTGCCAGAGAAACAGCGGATGACAGGCGGCGCGGCTGGAGACAACTATGAAGTGAACGCTTGAGGATTTGGAGGCGTATTCCATGTATAGGACACATAAGCGCCGGCTGCTGGCCGGTATTCTACTAAGCGCTGCCCTGTTGAGCGGCTGCACATCCAAGCCGCCCGCCCCGGAGGGGAGCGGCAGCGCCGGAGCCGGGGTCTCCGCCCCGGAGGGAAGCAGCTCCGCTCCGGAGGCCTCGCAGCCGGACGGAGGGAGCAGCGCCGCCGGAAGCGGTCCGGCGGATGGATCCCAGGAGCTGGAGGTATCCGGGAGCGGCGAGGCCGCGCCCTATGACTTCTCCCGGCCCGCGCCGGAGCGGGCGGCGGTGGATAACAGCTATTTTGAGGACGCCGCCTTTGTGGGCGACTCCCGGACGGATGGATTTATGATTTACAGCGGGATCGGCTGCGGGGAGAACCTGACCTCCAACGGCCTGTCCATCTTTAAGCTGGAGGAGAAAAAGGCGCTGACCATTGACGGACAGAAGTATACCCTGCTGGAGGCCCTGGCCCTGAAGCAGTACGGAAAGGTCTACCTGTCGCTGGGGGTCAACGAGCTGGGCTATTATGACGACCAGGGCTTTTATGACGCCTACTGCAAGGCCATTGACGACATCCGGGCCTGCCAGCCCAACGCCGTGATCTATATCCAGGGCCTGATCCCTCTGAATGAGGACGTGATCGCCCAGTCGGGCGGTCCCAGCTATCTGACCAACGAGCACCTGCTGGTGTACAATGATCTGATGCGGAAGGCGGCGGAGGAGAAGCAGGTGGTGTTCCTGGACCTGAACCCGGAATTCACTGGGGCGGACGGACAGTTGCCCGCCGACGCCAGCAAGGACGGGGTTCATCTGCGCAAGGCCTACTGCGAGAGATGGCTGGACTATCTGAAGACCCACACTGTGGACTATGAGACCTTATATTCAGAGCAGGAGGGAGCAGTATGAAAACAATGAAGCTGTTTGGATTGGTGGCGGCCGTGGTGTGCCTGCTGGCCCTGGCGGGTTGTGGTGGACAGAGCGGTGGGGAAGCGGGCTATACCAAGGAGCAGGTCCAGGAGCTTCTGGACAGCGGCGCGTTCACCGACGCGCTGGATGAGCTGGACTGCGACACGGCCTGGGCGCTGTATGGGCTGGAGGAGGCTGGCCTCAGCCGGGAGGACCTGACGGACGGGGTCATTTACCGCTCCGCCGGCGCCACCTGCGAGGAGCTGTCCCTGCTGATCTTTGCAGACAGCGGCGCCGCAAAGACCGCTCAGGGCGCCCTGGAGTCCTATCTCCAGAGCCAGATCGAGAACAACCGGGACTACCGCCCCGGAGAGATCCCGAAGCTGGAGGACGCGGTCCTGCGGCAGGAGGGAAACACCGTGCTGCTGGCAGTCTCCGCCGATACCCCGGCGGTGGAGGCGCTGCTGGGATAAGAAAATTTGGGCCCGTGGGCGGATCTCCGCCCGCGGGCCTTTCTGCTGTCCCTTTGCGGGCCGGGAGGATGCTCCCGCCCTTCCCGTTTCCCTGCCGGCCGGGGCCGGCCGGCGGTTTCTGTTTTGCGCCGCTGAACAGAAAAAGGCGGGAAGGTTGGTGAAAATGACGGGAACCACTGGAATTGGGCACTTTACACGAAAATAAGGGGGATATAGCCTGCTCAAAAGGAAGGATAGCCTCATTGACCCCAAAAAAACAGTTGCCAGAACGGCGTTTTTACGTTATAATAACCAACAGAACGCACCACAGGCGGACGGAACGATCCGACGCCGTGTGTTCCCGAAAGTTCTGAACTTAAGGAGTGGAGACAACTATGAGCTATTCTGTACAAAATATCCGCAACGTCTGCCTGCTGGGCCACGGAGGAAGCGGCAAGACCGCGTTGACAGAGAGCCTGCTCTATATGACCGGCGCCATCGACCGGATGGGGAAGGCTACGGACGGAAACACCGTCTGCGACTATGACCCGGAGGAGGTCAAGCGCCAGATTTCCATCTCCACCGCAGTGGCCCCCCTGGAGTATAAGGGCTGTAAGATCAATGTGCTGGACGCCCCGGGCGGCTTTGACTTCGCCGGCGAGGTGATGGAGGCGCTGACCGTGGCCGACGCGGCGATCATTGTCTGCTCCGCCAAGGACGGGATCAGCGTGGGCCTGGAGAAGGCCTGGAAGTACTGTGAAGAGCGGGATATGCCCCGTTTTATCTATATCTCCAAGACTGACGAAGAGAACTCCGACTACAACGCCACCTTCGACGCCCTGCGTGAGCGCTTCGGCAACAAGATCGCCCCCCTGGTGGTTCCCATCTGGGACGAGAACAAGCGGGTGACCGGCATCATCGATGTGCTGAACAAGCGCGCCTATGAGATGCAGAACGGCAAGCGGGTGGAGATCGAGATCCCCGAGGGCAAGGACGAGGTCATCACCGAGTTCAACGACGCCCTGAAGGAGTCCGTAGCCGAGACCAGCGAGGAGTTCATGGACAAGTTTTTCTCCGGTGAGGACTTCACCTATGTGGAGATGATCCAGGGCCTGCGCCAGGGTGTGCGGGAGCTGTCCCTGTTCCCCGTGTTCTGCGGCTCCGCCGTGAACACCATGGGCTCTCTGATGCTGATGGACCACATTGTGGACCTGCTTCCCAACCCTTCTGAGGGCAATATGCGCAAGGGGACCGCCCCTGACGGCACCAAGGAGGAGTTCGCGGTGGCTCCCGGCGGCGTGCCCTGTGCCTTCGTGTTCAAGACGGTCTCCGACCAGTACGGTAAGTACTCCTTTGTCAAGGTCCTCTCCGGCAGCGTCACCGCCGACACCGCGCTGGTGAACGCCCGCACTGGCAGCGCGGAGAAGATGGGCCGCCTGTACATGATGCGGGGCAAGAAGGCCGAGGAGGTCAAGGAGCTGTCCTGCGGCGACATCGGCGCCATCGGCAAGATGGAGAAGGTCAAGACGGGAGACACCCTGTGCGACGCCCGCAAGGTCATCTCCCTGGCCCCCATCCCCTATGCCGAGCCCAACTACTCCGTCGCCATCGCCCCCAAGACCCGCGGCCAGGAGGACAAGGTGGCCCAGGGCCTGAACCGGATGAACGAGGAGGATCCCAGCTTCCATGTGGTGAACAACGCCGAGACCCATCAGATGGTCCTCTACGCCGCCGGCGACATCCAGGTGGATGTGCTGGTGTCCAAACTGAAGAGCCGCTTCAATGTGGAGACGGAGCTCAAGACGCCCCGTGTGCCTTACCGCGAGAAGATCCGTAAGACCGTGTCCAAGCAGGGCCGCCACAAGAAGCAGACCGGCGGCTCCGGCCAGTTTGGCGATGTGTGGGTCCGCTTCGAGCCCAACCTTGACGAGGAGGAGATGGTCTTTGCTGAGGAGGTGTTCGGCGGCTCCGTGCCCAAGAACTTCTTCCCCGCTGTGGAGAAGGGCCTGCGTGAGGCCTGTGTCCACGGTCCTCTGGCTGGCTACCCGGTGGTCAACCTGAAGGCTGTGCTGTATGACGGAAGCTACCACCCCGTGGACTCCTCCGAGATCGCCTTTAAGACGGCGGCCCAGCTGGCCTATAAGGCCGCTATGCCCGAGGCTAACCCTGTTCTGCTGGAGCCTGTGGGCGAGCTGAAGGTCACCGTGCCCGACAGCTACATGGGCGACGTGATCGGCGACCTGAACAAGCGCCGCGGCCGCGTGATGGGCATGACGCCCACCGCAGACGGCGACCAGATCATCGAGGCCGAGGTACCCATGGCGGAGATGACCTCCTACGCCATCGATCTGCGGGCCATGACCCAGAGCCGCGGCTCCTTCGTGTTCCACTTCGTCCGCTATGAGGACTGCCCCCCCGCTGCCCAGGCCAAGGCCATTGAGGCCGCCAAGGCGATGGCAGAGGAATAAGCGGAAGAACAGAGAGCACAGGGAAGCCTAAATTGGACCAATGTGTAGCACTGGGGACCGCTGGTATGGCGGTCCCCAGTTATTTTTTTGGTGGACCGGAGCTGCTTTGGCTTCTTGTGGGCGGTACATGGAAGGCAGGATCTGCCTCGTTTGTTCCGGCATTAGAAACCAAGAGTCGGCTTTCCTGTCTGTCCTGTCAAATCTTTTGGGAAATCCGGGGCGCCTCTTGCAGTTTTTCTGTGCTTGTCTTATAATGGAGGGCAGAACAGAACACCGCCTTTTCCGGGGGCGGCCTGGATATTTCCCCCGCGCTTTCGCGGGAGGTCAGAGAAGGAGTATGCTATGACAGCCAACGAAAAGAAGCAACTGATGGCCGCGGCCTGTAAGGTGCGCATGGGAGTGATCAAGGGGACCCACGCCGCGAAGGCCGGCCATCCCGGCGGGAGCCTGTCCGCCGCAGATCTGTTTACCTATCTGTACTGCAAGGAACTGAACGTGAATCCCAAGGATCCAAACTGGGCGGACCGGGACCGCTTTGTGCTGTCCAAGGGTCACACCGCCCCCGGCCTGTATGCGGCGCTGGCGCTCCGGGGCTTTTTCCCGGAGGAGGACCTGCTGACGCTGCGGCATATTGGCAGCTATCTCCAGGGTCATCCCAACATGAACACAGTGCCCGGCGTGGATATGTCCACCGGATCGCTGGGGCAGGGGGTGTCCGCCGCCTGCGGCATGGCGCTGGCGGCCCGGCAGCAGGGCAAGTCCAGCCGGGTGTACACCCTGTTGGGCGACGGCGAGATCCAGGAGGGCCAGGTGTGGGAGGCCATGATGTTCGCCCACCACTATAAGTTGGACAACCTGTGTGTCATCATCGACAACAACGGCCTTCAGATCGACGGCAACGTGGCCGACGTGATGAGCCCCTATCCCATCCCGGAGAAGCTGCGCGCCTTCGGCTTTGAGGTGGCGGAGATCGACGGCCATGATTTTGAGCAGATCGAGGCCGCCTTCACCAAGGCCCGGGAGACCAAGGGCGTCCCCTTTGCCATTGTGATGAAGACTACCAAGGGCAAGGGCGTCAGCTTCATGGAGAACCAGGCCGGCTGGCACGGCAAGGCCCCCAACGACGAGGAATATGAGATCGCCATGAAGGAGCTCAGCGCTCAGCTGGCGGAAGTGGAGGCGATGTAAGATGGCGGATGTGAAAAAGATCGCGACCCGTGAGAGCTACGGGAACGCCCTGAAGGAGCTGGGCGCGGAGCATGACGACCTGATCGTCTTTGACGCCGATCTGGCCGGCTCCACCAAGACCGGCGTGTTCAAGAAGGCCTATCCCGACCGGCACTTCAACTGCGGCATTGCCGAGGGCAATATGATGGCGGTGGCCGCCGGCGCGGCCTCCATGGGCATGGTGGTGTTTGCCTCCAGCTTTGCCATGTTCGCCGCCGGGCGGGCCTTTGAGCAGATCCGCAACTCCATCGGCTACCCCCACCTGAACGTGAAGATCGGGGCCACCCACGGCGGCATCTCCGTGGGGGAGGACGGCGCTTCCCACCAGTGCTGCGAGGATTTTGCCCTGATGCGGTCCATTCCCGGCATGGTGGTCATGTCCCCCGCGGACGATGTGGAGGCCAAGGCCGCAGTCAAGGCCGCCTATGCCCACCAGGGCCCCGTCTACCTGCGCTTCGGCCGCCTGGCCGTGCCCGTACTTCACGAGGAGGAGAGCTTCCGGTTTGAGATCGGCAAGGGCGAGGTGCTGCGGGACGGCAGTGACGTGGCCATCATTGCCACCGGACTGATGGTGGCGGAGGCTGTGGAGGCCGCCAAGACTCTGGCTGAGGCGGGAATCTCCGCCCGGGTCATCAACATCTGCACCATCAAGCCCCTGGACGAGGAGCTGGTGGTCAAGGCCGCCCGGGAGTGCGGAAAAATCATCACCTGTGAGGAGCACTCCGTCATCGGCGGCCTGGGCGAGGCCGTGTGCGCCTGCCTGAGCGAGCAGTGCCCCGTCCCCGTGCGCCGCATCGGCGTCAACGACGAGTTCGGGCACTCCGGCCCCGCCGCCGCGCTGCTGAAGCAGTTCGGCCTGTCCGCGGAGCATATCGTGGAAGTGGCGAAGGAATTTTGTAAGTGAGTCGAGACGGTCAAAAAACCCGCCATCCAGAGGTTTCGGAGGGAAAGATCGTGTGAAAGAAAACTGCCAGAGTTGTCTTTCACGTCCAATCAAACAACTTTTGAGTATTTTTTCATGCGTTCCAAAGTTCGACTCAAATGAAAACAGCGCTGGAGCATTGTCTTTTGGCAATGCTCCAGCGCTGTTTCAAATTGTTCCGGTACAGGATGATGGCGGAAGCGTTCCCCGGCCCCCGCCGTGTTGACTTTCTCAGGGGGAGGATGCTGCGCCGGACGGTGGGAGGTCCTCCAAAAGGGCCGCCATGTCCTCCGGGAGGGGCTGGGAAAAGGACAGGCGCTCCCCGGTGATGGGGTGGCGGAAGGAGAGCTCCGCGGAGTGCAGGGCGGGCCGGCGGATCGCCTCCGGGCACTCCCGGCCATAGAGAAAGTCCCCCACCAGGGGATGGCCCAGCCAGGCGAGATGGACCCGGATCTGGTGGGTCCGTCCGGTCTCCAGCTCCAGGCGGAGCAGGGAACGGTCCCCCGCCCGCCGGACTGTCTCATAGTGGGTGCGGGCCGGCTTCCCGTCCGGGCGGACGCACTGCTCCACCAGCGAGCCGTCCCGGGGGCCCAGGGGGGCGTCCACCGTCCCGGCGGGCGGCTCCGGCGCGCCCTCGCACACCGCCAGGTAGGTGCGGCGAAAGTCCGCTGTGTGCAGCTGCCCCTTCAGTACCTCTTGGGCGTGGGGATGACGGGCTGCAACCATCAGGCCGGAGGTCCCCCGGTCCAGGCGGTGGACCGGGTGGAAATCCCCCTCCTCGCCCTTTGAATCATAATAATACAGCAGAAAATTACCGATCGTATCGTTGTAGTGCCCCGGACCGGGATGGATCGCCACGCCGGGGGCCTTGTTCAATACCAGAAGGTCCGGATCCTCGTAGACGATGTCCAGCGGACCGGGGGCGGGTAAGATGCCGCTGCGCCGCTCCGGGTCGGACAGGCGGACGGACAGCACCTCCCCCACCCGGGGGACGTACCGGGTGTTGACCCGCCGGCCATCCACCAGGATGCCGTCGGGCAGCCACTTGATCCGCCGCACCACCGTGCCGGACAGGCCCAGCCGCCGCTTCAGCAGGGTATCCACCCGGATCTCCGCCAGCTCCGGCCCCACGGGCAGTTCCAGACGCCGGCTCACAGGGCAAGCAGTTGGGTGGCGAAGAAGAAGTAGATCAGCAGAGAGAGGGCGTCCACGATGGTGGTGATGAAGGGGGAGGCCATCACAGCCGGGTCGATGCCGATCTTTTCCGCCGCCATGGGGAGGGTGCAGCCCACCACCTTGGCGCACAGCACGGTGAATACCAGGGTGAGGCAGACCACCAGGGCCACCATGGGGGTGACCTCCGGATTGCGCATCAGCCAGCGGTCCACCACCATCATTTTCGCGAAGTTGGCCACCGCCAGGCACAGGCCGCACAGCACCGACACCCGGATCTCCTTCCACACCACTGCGGCCATGTCAGAGAACTCGATCTCCCCCAGGGACAGGGCGCGGATGACCGCCACAGATGACTGGGAGCCGGAGTTACCCCCAGTGCCCGACAGCATGGGGATGAAGGAGGTGAGCACCACACAGGCGGCCAGCGCGGATTCAAAGCTGGTGATGATGATGCCGGTGAAGGTGGCCGACAGCATGAGCAGCATCAGCCACGGGATGCGGGAGCGCCAGGTCTCCAGCACGCCGGTCTTGAGATAGGGCTTGTCCGAGGGCAGGATAGCCGCCATCTTCTCAAAGTCCTCGGTGGTCTCCTCCTCGATGACGTCCATGGCGTCGTCGAAGGTGATGATGCCCACCAGGCGGTTTTCCGCGTCCACCACCGGCAGGGCGGACAGGTCGTACTTGTTCAGCAGCTGGGACACGTCCTCCTTGTCCTCGTGGGTGTTGACGGACAGAACGTTGGTCTCCATGATGTCACGGATGCGGGTCTCATAGCTGGACAGGAGCATCCGCCGCACCGTGACCACCCCCAGCAGTACCCGGTTCTGGGTGACATAGCAGGTGTAGATGGTCTCCTTGTCCATGCCCACCTTGCGGATGCGGGCGAAGGACTCCTCCACCGTGGCGTTGGGGTGGAGATAGACGTACTCCGTGGTCATGATGGAACCGGCGGAGTCCTTGGGATAGTTCAGCAGCTGGTTGATCTGGCTGCGCGTGGAGGAGTCGGTGTTCCGCAGGATCCTGGAGACCAGGTTGGCGGGCATATCCTCGATCAGGTCCACTGTGTCATCCAGGTACAGCTCGTCCAGGACCTCCCGCAGCTCCTTGTCGCTGAGGGCGTTGATGAGCCGCTCCTGGTCGTCGGAGTCCTCCAGCTCGGTAAACACCTCCGCCGCCACCTCCTTGGGCAGCAGACGGAACACCAGGACTGTCTCCTCCGGCCCCAGCTCATCCAGAAATTCGGCGATGTCTACCTCATTCATATTGACCAGCAGCTCCCGCAGACGGCGGAACTGCCGGGTCTGGACCAGCTCCAGCAGCTGCTCCAGGTCGTAATTTTCATGCATGACGCTCTCCCCCTTCGATCTGTTTCAGCAGTGAAAGCGGGACACAAAAAAACCACAGAGCGCACTGCGCCTGTGGCTGTTACGAGCGGACGGCGGACAAGGGGACGGGATCTCTGTCCCCTCCCTGCGCTCAGACTCTGCCGGGGCTGCCGGAACCTCCCGGTTCCGGCTCCGCGGCCTCCCGTTCGTGACAGCGCTCCTGCGTGTCCCGGTGGCGACTTCGGCCTTCCATGAGGTTCCACATCCTTTCCGCACCGTTGATTTCCGGTGGATCTTCCTCTCTCCGGAGGCGCGCCGGACAGGGTCCGGCAGGCGGGCGGGCCGCTCCTCCGGCCCGTCAAATCGTTTTCTTCAGTATAGCACAGCCGCACCGGGCAGTTCAAGAGAAATGTGTGTGAAATCGGGCCGGGTTGGCCCTTTTGCCGGCCGGCCGGTCTGCTGAAACGAAAAAACAGCCCACAGCCGCGCGGAAGCGCGCTTCTGTGGGCTGATGTTATGACTGGGGGTGGGAGCCGCGGGAGGCCAGAGGCTTGATCTCCCGCAGGTAGACCCGGCGCAGGAATACCGTGGACAGGGCCAGAGAGAACAGCTCCGCGATGGGGAAGGCCCACCAGACGGCGGACAGGCCGACAACGCGGGAGAGCAGGAAGCCCACCGGCAGCAGGACCGCCAGCTGGCGCACCGCGGACACCAGGAGGCTGAGCACCCCGTGTCCCAGCGCCTGGAACACCGAGGAGCACACGATGGCATAGCCCGCGAACAGGAAGCTGAGGGAGATGATCCGCAGGGCGGGGACGCCGATGGACAGCAGATCGCCGGAGTCATTCTCCGACCGGAAAAACTCCAGCAGGATATGGGGGGCGAACTGGAAGGCCAGCAGGCCGGCCAGCATGATGGTCACCGCGGCGGCCACGCTGAGCTTGATGGTCTTGACGATCCGGTCGGGCCGGTCCGCCCCATAGTTGTAGGCCACGATGGGCACCATACCGTTGTTCAGGCCGAACACCGGCATGAAGATAAAGGATTGCAGCTTGAAATAGATGCCGAAGACGGCGGTGGCGGTGGTGGTGAAGGAGATCAGGATCTTGTTCATGCCGAATACCATCACAGAGCCGATGGAGGACATGACGATGGAGGGGACGCCCACACTGTAAATCCGGGCGATGATGCCCCAGTCCGGACGGAATCCGCGGAAGCGGAACTGGATGTCGTGGTTCCGGGTCAGATTGAAGAAGAGGGAAAGTCCGGCGGCGATGAACTGGCCGATCACCGTGGCCAGGGCGGCGCCCGCCACCTCCATCCGGGGCAGGCTGAACAGACCGAAGATCAGGATGGGGTCCAGGATGATATTGATGACCGCCCCGACCGCCTGGGTAAACAGGGTGTATACGGTGCGTCCGGTGGCCTGAAGCACCCGGTCAAAGGTGATCTGCAAAAACATTCCGCCGGACAGGACGCTGACGATGAACATATAGGCGGCGCCGTAGTCCACAATGGCCTGCTGGCCGGTCTGCATCAGGAAAAAGCCCCGGGAGCAGGTCAGCCCAAGGAGGACAAAGACCAGACAGCTGACGACCGAGAGAAACAGACCGTTCATGGCCGCGGCGTTGGCCCGGGCCTGCCGGTTTTCGCCCAGACTTTTGGAGAGCAGCGCGTTGATACCCACGCCGGTGCCCACCGCCACAGAGATCATCAGGTTCTGCACCGGAAAGGCCAGGGAGACGGCGTTCAGGGCGTCCTCGCTGAGCTTGGCCACAAAGACGCTGTCCACCACATTGTACAGCGCCTGGACCAGCATGGAGATGACCATGGGGATGGACATGGTAAAAAGCAGCTTGGGGACCGGCATGGTGCCCATTTTGTTTTCAGAAGCGGGCCGCGGCTCGTTCATAAGATCACTCCATTTCTGTTTTTTTCAGGGGTATCGATTCAGAAAAGGACCCCGCCCTCGGGCGGGATCCTCAAAGAAAATAAAAGGAAGGCCGTATAGCAGCCTGCCGACAAAGGAAAAAGGAAGACACGACCCACGACCGAGTCTTCCCTTTTGGAAGAGACGGTCAAAATCGATATTCTCAAGTCCGCGGGACTTTCGGCCAACCACCCTGCCGGCCTTCAGGCCGGCGGCGCTGACGCGCCGTACAAGCGTTTTCGCTGTAGGCGAAAACCTTGGCGGAGGGGCAATTCACTTGCCCCGAGCATAGAAACACTGAAGGGTGGAGCGACCAGCGGGAGCGAAACCCAAAAAGGAAGACATGACACCTGTGGTCATGTCTTCCTTTTTGGTGCGGCTGACGGGAGTCGAACCCGTACGCCCGTCCGGACACAAGCACCTCAAGCTTGCCAGTCTACCAATTCCAGCACAGCCGCAAAACAACGATTTTGAAAACCGCTCTGTTATTGTACATTCAGAAGGGAAATTTGTCAATGGATTTTTTCAGAATTGTTGTCTCAGCAAATGCTGGTCTTAAATGCTAACTGATTTGAACGTACTTTGGGTCTACTCCGTGCTCCAACAGGAGCTTTGCAATTTGATCGAATAACTGCAACACAGTGCTTCCCTTATATGGATGAGTTCCGAGGATCCCAATATTGGCGTCTTTTCTAAAGGCTCCAATATTATAAGCAGTAATGGTATTTGTGAAATTTTCATCCAGCGTAAATTCAAATGTGTTGATCACTCCGTCTAGTACAACCGGGAGTTCGATTTCTTTATATTGGAAAATATCGATGTGACTTTGCATCGCCTGCTTGATTATCTCAATATCTTCCTGGCTGATGGTGGTACAAAAGAAATCAACATTCGTATTGCCCGTGCGCCTGTCAAAATATAGACATCGAACATTTTTGTCTTCAATGCCTTCCAATACCTCGACTTGTGAAATGGTATCTCCCCATGCATCCGCAAGAGTATATCTGAAAATACGTCTTTCGCTCTTTTTCATGTTATTCGTGTTTTCTGCATCCATGATGTTTCCTCTTGTGGTGTAGTTCAACGAACAAAAACTACTTTGATTTGAAGTGGAAACCTTCTGATTCGTTGTCCGCTGTATTTTACCATACAGGTGTTCGGAAATCTATTTATTTTCACTTGTTTTTAGAAAACGCAAGGTTTGCGGTCTGCCAACGTTTTTTGTGCCGCTTTGCCATAGGGGAGCACTTCTTCGTGATTTGTCACAATTGGATCCATGGGCCGGGAAAAACAGGCGGTTTTCTTCTGACGGTACGGTTTTTGAGCCTCAGTTTGTCTCAAGTGCCTGCCGCGGTCTGCCGCCGCCATGCTTAACCGATGGACTAAGACACTCATGGGCTGATCCAAGTCCGGCACAATGCTGAAAAATTTCCGGATTAGACGGCTCTTATTTTTTCTTTTTTACAATTTGAAACCGCTGTCCAACTTTTTAGGGGGATTTTTTGATTTTTTTGTGATTTTTCGACCATTTTATAGTTGAATTTCTTCCCGATTTGGAATACAATGTTACCCGATACGCAAGGGAGGGCCAGTCGTGCTGAATATTGTACTTGTAGAACCGGAGATCCCTCAAAACTGCGGCAATATTGCCCGCACCTGTGCCGCCACCCGCAGCCGCCTTCATTTGATAGAGCCTCTGGGCTTCGACATCAGTGAGAAAGCGGTCCGCCGGGCCGGACTGGATTACTGGCCCATGGTGGATCTGTGTGTCTACCCGGATCTGGACCACTTCTTTGCCCAGAACCCAGCCCCGGATCTGTGGCTGGCTACCACCAAGGCGCCTCGGGACTATACCCAGGCTGTCTTTCGGGACGACTGCTTTCTGTTCTTCGGAAAGGAGACAGCCGGTCTGCCTCAGTGGTTCCGCCAGGCCCACCGAGAGCGGTGTATCCGCATCCCCATGCGGGAGGACGCCCGTAGTCTGAACCTGTCCAACTCAGTGGCTGTCCTGGCCTATGAAGCGCTCCGCCAGCAGGGCTTTCCCGGATTGACCGGCAGGGGAGAGATGGCGGAGGGCTGAAGTGCGAGTGCGAGCGCAAGCGAGCCGTGTCCCCGTCTTGAGCAGTTCCACCTCAGCAGCTTACCCCGCCGCTTGGGCAGTGCGGGATCTGCCCCACACATATATACTGTCATGTCATTGATTGTCCAAGGTCTTGTGAAGAGAGGAGTTTTCACCACCATGAACTACAATAAAAAAACAGTCCGGGATATTGACGTCGCGGGCAAGAAGGTCCTGCTCCGCTGTGACTTCAATGTCCCCATGGCCAAGGATGGCAGCGGCATTATCACGGATGACAAGCGCATCCGCGCCGCTCTGCCCACCATCCAGTATCTGCTGGACCACAATGCCGCCGTCATCGCCTGCTCTCACATGGGCAAGCCCAATCCCACCTTTGAGGCCTATGTGAAGAAGCAGACCGAGAAGGGCAAGGATCCCGCCACCCTCACCGAGGAGAAGTGGAAGAAATCCCTGGCTGAGCTGTCCCTGAAGCCGGTGGCCGCCCGCCTGAGCGAGCTGCTGGGCCGGGAGGTCATCATGGCCGCCGACGTGGTGGGCCCAGACGCCCAGGCCAAGGCCGCCGCGCTCCAGCCCGGTCAGATCCTTCTGCTGGAGAACACCCGCTTTGAAAAGGGTGAGACCAAGAACGATCCCGCCCTGGCCAAGGCCATGGCCTCCCTGGCGGAGGTCTATGTGTCTGACGCCTTCGGCGCGGTCCACCGCGCCCACGCCTCTACCGCCGGTGTGGCCGACTACCTCCCCGCTGTGTCCGGCTTCCTGATCCAGAAGGAGCTGGAGATCATCGGCGGCGCGCTGGCCAATCCCAAGCGTCCTCTGGTGGCCATTCTGGGTGGCTCCAAGGTGTCCTCTAAGATCGGCGTCATCAACAATCTGCTGGAGATCGCCGACACCATCATCATCGGCGGCGGCATGGCTTATACCTTCTCCGCCGCCCAGGGCGGCAAGATCGGCAACTCCCTGCTGGAGGCCGATTGGATGGATTACTCCCGCGAGATGCTCCAGAAGGCCGAGGCCAAGGGCGTCAAGCTCCTGCTCCCTGTGGACACCGTGTGCGCCGACAAATTTGCCCCCGACGCCAACAGCCAGATTGTGGAGGCCGGTCAGATCCCCGACGGCTGGGAGGGCCTGGACATCGGCCCTGAGACGGTGAAGCTGTACTGCTCCGCCGTGGCCGACGCCGGCACTGTGATCTGGAACGGCCCCATGGGTGTGTTTGAGTTCCCCGCCTTCGCCAAGGGCACCGAGGCCGTGGCTGAGGCCCTGTCCAAGACGGACGCCATCACCATCATCGGCGGCGGCGACAGCGCCGCCGCAGTGCAGCAGCTGGGCTATGCCGACAAGATGACCCACATCTCCACTGGCGGCGGCGCCTCCCTGGAGTTCCTGGAAGGCAAGGAACTGCCCGGCGTCGCCTGTCTGCTGGATGCATAAAGGCAGCCGGCGCCGCCGCGCGAGCGTAAGCAAGCCGCGCCCATAGGCGCGCTCAAGCGTTTGCGAAGCAAACCTTGCCGCAGGGCGAATTCACTTCGCCCGAGGATAAAAATAAGAGGGGCCCCGGCGGAGCATCGCTCCGCTGGGATGCGCCTCCCTGGAGTTCCTGGAGGGCAAGGAGCTGCCCGGTGTGGCCTGCCTGCTGGACGCGTAAAGGCAGCCAGCGCCGCCGCGCGAGCGCAAGCGAGCCGCGCCCATAGGCGCGCTCAAGCGTTTGCGAAGCAAACCTTGCCGCAGGGCGAATTCACTTCGCCCGAGGATAAAAATAAGAGGGGCCCCGGCGGAGCATCGCTCCGCTGGGATGCGCCTCCCTGGAGTTCCTGGAAGGCAAGGAGCTACCCGCTGGACGAATCATGTTCCAGGGCCTCATTGTCCTGCCCTGATACCCTATATCAAAGATTGGAGAGAAGCAGAAATGAATCGCCGTTACCGCAAGACTATCATCGCCGGAAACTGGAAGATGAACAATACCCTTTCCCAGACCAAGGCCTTTGCCGAGGAGCTCAAGCCCATCATGCCCAAGGGCAAGTGGTGCAGCGTGGTGCTGTGTGTCCCCGCTGTGAACATTACCAATGCCGTCCGCCTGTTCAAGGACTGCCACATCGCCATCGGCGCGGAGACCTGCCACTATGAGGACCACGGCGCCTACACTGGTGAGATCACCGCTGAGATGATCAAGGAGGCAGGGGCCAAGTACGTCATCATCGGCCACTCCGAGCGCCGCCAGTACTACAACGAGACCGACTTCACCGTCAACAAGAAGGTCCACGCCGCCATCAACGCCGGCCTGTACCCCATTATCTGCGTGGGCGAGAGCCTGGAGCAGCGGGAACTGGGCGTCACCATGGAGCTGATCGCCTACCAGGTGAAGTGCGCCCTGGTCGGCGTCCCCGCTGATAAGATGCGCCATGTGGTCATCGCCTATGAGCCCCTGTGGGCCATCGGCACCGGTAAGACCGCCACTGCCGAGCAGGCCGGCGAGGTTTGCCAGGCCATCCGCGCCGTCATCCGCAAGCTGTACGGCGCCCATGTGGCCCGTTCTGTCACCATCCAGTACGGCGGCTCCATGAACGCCAAGAACGCCGCCGAGCTGCTGGCTCAGCCCGATGTGGACGGCGGCCTGATCGGCGGAGCGTCTCTGAAGCCCGCTGACTTTGTGGAGATCATCAACGCCGCTAATCAGGAGTAAGCCAGCCGTCCACATCGTATCCGGGGCCCCCGCGCGAGCCCAATGAAATGGGTCGCGTGGGGAGAGGAGGAGCAAGGGAGTGCAGTGTGGAATGCCCGACAGGGCGTTCCACACGGAACGGACTTTGCGACGACGAGACGGCGGCCTGATCGGCGGAGCAGCTTCCAACCGAATGGGAGCCCAGCAAAGCGGGTCCCATTCGGAGAGGAGGCGCAAGGAAGCATTGCTCCGCTTTCGCCTGGCGGAAGCGGAGTGCGGCGGACTTTGCGGCGACGAAAGCCCGCTGACTTTGTGGAGATCATCAACGCCGCTAATCAGGAGTAAAAGAGCCGAACATTTTCTGCGGAAAATGGCCGCTGCGCGGCGGTCGGCTCTCACGGGCGGGAACCAGTTCCCCCCGTGTGCCCCCTCCGCTCTCCGAGGGGGAATCAGGTGTCCTTCGGACAAGTGAAATAGGAGACAACGATATGAAAACACCGACTACTTTGATCATCATGGACGGATTTGGGCTGGAGGGTCCCTCTGCGGGCAACGCGGTGGTCAACGCCCCCACCCCAAATCTGGACCGGATCTTCCGGGACTTCCCCGGCTGCCGGCTGTCCGCCTCCGGACTGGATGTGGGCCTGCCGGAGGGCCAGATGGGCAACAGCGAGGTGGGCCACACCAACATGGGGGCCGGCCGGGTGGTCTTTCAGGACCTGCCCCACATCAGCCGCGACATTGAGAGCGGCGAGTTCTTCAAAAATCCGGCCTATCTGGACGCCATGTCCAACTGCCGGGAGTGGGGCTCCGCCCTTCATCTGATGGGCCTGCTGTCTGACGGCGGCGTCCACAGCCACATCACCCACCTGTTCGCCCTGTTGAAGATGGCGAAGGAGCAGGGACTGGAAAAGGTCTATGTCCACTGCTTCCTGGACGGGCGGGATGTGCCCCCCAGCTCCGGAAAGAGCTATGTGGAGCAGCTCCAGGCTGAGATCCAAAAGCTGGGTGTGGGCCAGATCGCCACGGTCATGGGCCGCTACTACGCCATGGACCGGGACAAGCGCTGGGACCGGGTGCAGAAGGCCTATGACGCCATCGCCTGCGGCGAGGGAGCCTTCGAGCCTGACGCCGCCGGGGCTGTGCAGAAGTCCTATGACGCCGGGGTGACCGACGAGTTTGTGGTCCCCGTGGTATGCGCCAAAAACGCCCAGATCCGGGACAACGACTCTATTATTTTCTTCAACTTCCGCCCCGACCGCGCCCGGGAGATCGCCCGCTGCTTCGTGGATGAGGACTTCACGGACATCCAGCGCCGGACCGGGTTCCTCTCTGTGGACTTCGTGTGTACCACGGAGTATGACGCCACCCTCCCCAATGTCACGGTGGCCTATCCCCACCAGAAGCTGGTCAATACCTTCGGAGAGTATATTAGCAAGCTGGGCTTGACTCAGCTGCGCATTGCCGAGACCGAGAAATACGCCCACGTCACCTTCTTCTTCAACGGCGGCGTGGAGGAGGTGTTCCCCGGCGAGGACCGCTGCCTGATCCCCTCCCCCAAGGTGGCCACCTATGACTTGCAGCCGGAGATGTCCGCCTATCAGGTCACCGAGGAGGCCGTGAAGCGGATCGAGAGCGGCGCCTATGACGTGATCATCCTGAACTTCGCCAACTGCGACATGGTGGGCCACACCGGCGTCTATGAGGCCGCCTGCAAGGCTGTGTCCACTGTGGACGAGTGTGTCAACCGCGTGGTGGAGGCCACCTCCAAAATGGGCGGCGTCTCCCTCATCACCGCCGACCACGGCAACGCTGAACGGATGTCTGACGCCAACGGAGAGCCCTTTACCGCCCACACCACCAATCTGGTCCCCTTCTATATCGTGGGCGCCAGCGTCCAGCTGCGGGATGGCCGTCTGGCCGACATTGCCCCCACCATGCTGGACCTCATGGGCCTGGAAAAGCCCGCTGAAATGGACGGAGAGACTTTGATCGCCAACTGACCCGGCGGGTGCGCCCACTTGGACTACGGCGGCTTTTCCCGGCCCATGCCCCCGCCGCAGGCGGGGCGGCGCTGTGCGCCGTACAAGCGTTTTCGCCTTCGGCGAAAACCTTGGCGCAGGCGGAATTGATTTCCGCCGAGCATTTTAAAGAAAACGGGTCCCTAAACGGAGCTGTCCGTTTGGGCTGCCTGGAAAAGCCTGCTGAAATGGATGGCGAGACTTTGATCGCCAACTGACCCGGCGGGCGGGCAAGCCCCAAGGCACGCTGATCGCGTATCCGGGCGGCCGCAAGCCGCCCCTACGAATATATTGCATTCCCTTTTGGCCGCGGAGGCGGGTTCCGCCGCCGCGCCGCTACAAATGAAAGGAGTTTGAACACCATGAAGCAGATGATCGAAATCGTTGATGTCCTGGGCCGCGAGATCCTGGACAGCCGCGGAAATCCCACCGTTGAGGTTGAGGTATATCTTGAGGACGGCACCATGGGCCGTGCCGCCGTTCCCTCCGGCGCTTCCACCGGCATTTATGAGGCCTGCGAGCTCCGCGACGGCGACAAGAGCCGCTATCTGGGCAAAGGCGTTGAGAACGCCGTGAAGAACGTGAACACCGAGATCGCTGAGTGCCTGATCGGCATGAACGTCCTGGATCAGGTGTCCATCGACAAGGCCATGATCGAGCTGGACGGCACCCCCAACAAGAGCCGTCTGGGCGCCAACGCCATTCTGGGCGCCTCCCTGGCCTGTGCCAAGGCTGCCGCCGAGTCCCTGGGCGTGGCTCTGTACAACTATATCGGCGGCGTCAACGCCAAGCAGCTGCCTGTTCCCATGATGAACATTCTGAACGGCGGTGCTCATGCCACCAACAACGTGGAGATCCAGGAGTTCATGATTATGCCTGTCTCCGCTCCCTCCTTCCGCGAGGCTCTGCGCCGCTGCGCCGAGGTCTTCCACACCCTGAAGACCGTCCTGAAGGAGAACGGTACTCCCGCCGCCGGTGTTGGCGATGAGGGCGGCTACGCCCCCAACCTGAAGAAGGATGAGGACGCCCTGAAGGTCATCGTGGCTGCCATTGAGAAGGCCGGCTACAAGCCCGGCGAGGACTTCAAGATCGCCATTGATGCCGCCTCCTCCGAGTGGTGGGACGAGGAGCAGAAGTGCTATGTCCAGCCCAAGTCCGGCAAGAAGCTGACTCAGCAGCAGCTGGTCAATATGTGGAAGAAGTTCGCTGATACCTATCCCATTATCTCCCTGGAGGACGGCATGGCCGAGACCGACTGGGAGGGCTGGGCCATGCTGACCAAGGCCATCGGCGACCGCGTCCAGCTGGTGGGCGACGACCTGTTCGTCACTAACGTGGAGCGGCTGTCCACCGGCATTGAGAAGAAGGTCGCCAACTCCATCCTGATCAAGGTCAACCAGATCGGCACCCTGACCGAGACTCTGGACGCCATCCAGATGGCCAACCGCGCCGGCTACACCGCCATCGTGTCCCACCGCTCCGGCGAGACCGAGGACGCCACCATCGCCGACATCGCCGTGGCCCTGAACGCCGGCCAGATCAAGACCGGCGCTCCCAGCCGCACCGACCGCGTGGCGAAGTACAACCAGCTGCTCCGCATCGAGGAGGAGCTGGGTGACATCGCTGAGTATCCCGGCATGAAGGCGTTCTTCAACCTGAAGTAAGCTGGATATGATGCTTGCAGAGCCGCCCACCGGGCGGCTCTGCTCAGTTTCTTTACAGACTGAGGCGGGCAAGTCTTTGCGACTTGCCCGCCGGTCTTTGTCTCCGGGCTGCTTTCATCGTTTGAATCAGAGCCGGTTGTCCTTCCAGTCCGGATCAGTCTCTGTGCTGGACGCAGTAGCCCGCTCCAGCTGCCATACAATTTCGCTGTAATAGCGCGCCGGGACCTGCCCCAGAGGGAAGATGTCCTCTTTTTTTGGTTCGTCATAGCAATAGCTGCCGCGCGCCACCGTTCCGGCCCGGTAAAACACGGCGTCATAGACCGTGATCATTTCATTTTCACCGCCCACGAAGCTGCCGGAGAAATGGAGCTCCACTCCGATCCCAACGGTCGGGTCCTCCCGATAGAAGGTGTAGAAGCCGCCGCCGTCCACCACGCTGCCCCGGTACCAGCCCATGCCCTGGAGCTTGCCCGCCAGGGAGAGGTCATTGAGCCTGCGTCCTGCCGCGGTCTCCAGGGCGGCGTCCTGGGCCTGCTCCGCCGGGAGCCGGTAGATGGGACGGGAGAGCTGGTCGATGCTCTGGGTGATCTCGTAATCCTCCAGCTGCTGCTTCCAGGCCGCCAGGTCCTCATCCGTCAGCTCGATGGGGTGGACAAGACCGATGCTGCCTCCGTCGGGGAGGGTGTACTCCTCCTCGTCCACCGTATTGAAGCTGCCGTCCTCCATATAGCGGAAGGTCTCTCCCAGTCTGCCGTTTTCATAGACGCCCCAGATGAGGCTGATGGCGAACTGGTGCATGATGGGATTGTCCACAAACAGCTTCCGCCAGGCCTGGGCGTCCCAGCATCGCTGGGCGGAGAGGGCCATTTCCAGCCGGGCGCGCTGGGCGCTGACAGTGGTTTTGATTTGTTTCTTCAGCGCCTTATAGGCATCGTAGGCGGCAGCGGCCTGGTCCGGAGCGTCATTTTTGCCGGGGGCGGGCATGGACTTGACCGCCTTTCCGGCGGATGTGGTCACAGCCAGCTCCAGAGTGGGCGTCAGGCGGACGGTGAACTGCCGGGGACCATAATCAAAGACACGGGAACCGTCGGGAGAAAAGTCCAGCGTGGGGACAATGCGGTCCGCCAACTCCTCCGGCGTGATGCCCAGCTCCCGGGCAGCGTTCTCCAGCGCGGCGGCGGCCGCCGCCTTGACCTGCCGGAACTTGAACTTTCGGGAGATACTGTCCACAGCGACCAGGGCCGCCGGGTCTGGGCTGACGGCCAGGGCGGCCACGGCGTCACAGGCGATGGCTCCCCGGGCATTCTGGGGCCAGTCGTTGATAGCATGGATGAGCTTGGGGGTCATGGCCGCGCCGCCGAAGACCGCGGTGAAGGAGAGCACCCACTTGGTTTTGCTCTGGGCTCCCGCCTTGAGCCACAGCTCCCATACCTCGCAGGCCAGGGACTCCAGATCCTTGGCCTCCAGGTCGGCGGCAATGGCGGCGGCGGCGTCGCTGCGGCCCATGCGGCCCAGATCGGCATAGGCCACAAGGAGGGCGGCGATCTGGTCCTCGGAGGCGGCGGTGTGAGCCTCGTCCGCGCGGCGGACCGCGGGCAGGGGCTGATCCAGCAGCCACTGCACCTTCCGCTTCTTTCCGCCCTTGAGGACCTGAGCAGCCAGCTCGGACGGGGACTGTGCCGGGGAGGAGCCATCTCCGGTTCCGGGCGCAGGCATACCGAGGACGGCGGTGAGCTGGTCAATGAGCTTGGAATTCTTTTCGGCGGACAGAGCCTCCTGGAGGATGGAACGGTACTGCTCCACGCCGATCCCCACCAGGGTCTGTATAGCAAGACTTCTCTGGGCGCCCTTCTTGCTTTTGAGCAGGGCGAGATAGTCCTGCTCCCAGTCCGGGTGGGCGAGATAGATCTGCTTCAGCAGCTCCTGCACCTGCTTGGACGAGTCCCCCGCGCAGGCGATCAGGGCCTTGCGCCCCTCCTGGGCGCGCTCCGGGCGGGAGGCCAAGGCGTCCAGTCCGTTCACCGCCATGACCCGGGTGGGGGCGGAGCCGTTCAACGCGGCGTCGGCCAGGGCGTCCAGTCCCTCCAGGGTGACAAAATGCTCCTGTACAGCCTCCACGATCTGCTGTTTGGCGGACTCCTGATACCAGTTTTCATACATGGCGGCCAAAACGGTGATGCAGTCCCGCACTGGGAGTCCCAGGGCGGTGAGGGCGTCTACAAAGGCGTCTATGTTCTCTTTCTGGTTGACATTCGTGGGGAAGGAGGCGGAGGTGCCGTATCCGGTGCAGGTGAGACAGGAGAGGACGACGCACCGGCAGGCGAACTCGTCCCACCCGGCTATTTTACGGTAGGTGTTCAAAATGTCCTGCAACTTGGCCCGGTAATAGCGGCACTCGTTGCGTATGGGCTTCAGAATGGCTGCGCTGTCGGCAAAGCGCCCCTCCCCGGAGAGATAGCCGCGGACAATGTCCTGCTGCGGCCCCTGGTCAAAGGTGTGCTCCAAAATCGCTGAGATGCGCTGGCGCATCTGGGTCAGCCGGGCGTCACGCTCCCCATCCTTGGGGGAGGGCAGCAGGTAGCACAGGTTGGCGTATTCCTCCACGTCGGAATAGCGCAGGGCCTCGTCAACGGAGGCGTGGTACCGCCGGACCAGCTTTTTCGAGAGCGCCAGAAGCTCCGGGCGGTAGCTTTTCCCAATAAAGCGCAGCAGCGTGACCGCGCCACCGGGAATATGGGGGAGCGTCTGGTCCAGAGCGCTGACGTCCCAGTCATCCGGAAATGCGTAGAGCATACTCCACAGCGTGCCGCCGGGCTCCAGGCCGGCCATCACCCGAAGCGCGCAGGCCATGCGCCCATCGTGCCGGCTGCCGAACATAGCGGCGGCCGCCATGCACCCTACGGCGGAGCAGTTGCACAGGTGTATGTTGAAAAACTCCTCCGGCGGCGCCTGCCACGCGGTGGGGAGGGAGATGGACGGCACTGGGAGCGAGGGATCTCCTGTCCGCATATAGGACGTCAGTGTGTCAACATCCACGTCGGACAGTCCGGAGGACACGCCGCTGCGGACGATGCCATTGGCCCACGCCAGGACGGTCTCCACCTGACGCTCCAGGTATGTGCCCGGCTTGACCCGTTTCGCGGCGGAGGGAGCGCCTGTCAGCCATCCCAGAAGGCCGGTCTTTTCCTCCGAAGGAGCGGCGGCGGCCAGCAGGACCCCGGCCAGCACCCCGTCCGCCATGGAGTTTTGTGGATCGGCGATCAGCTCCACGGCAGACTGGAGGACGGCGGGGGAGGTCCGGGCGATTTGGTGCAGCCGATCCACCAGCGCATAGTCTGATTTCCGCATGGCGGCGGCACACTCTGCGTCCATGGCGGCGGCGGCCTCCTGCCCCAGGACCTGGCATCTCTGGCGGAAGCTGCTGTCAGACGCCATTTTGATGTAATGTTCCTCAAAAAGGGCGGCAAGGGCGGCGCTGCTCTGCCCGACGGCCCACAGGAACTTGAGCACTTTGGCCTGATTTTGCAGGGGGTTCGGACGGGTCACTTCTTTGAGAAGCTCGGAGATCTTCCGCTGCTCCTGCCAGCCCAAGGAGGGGAATATCTGCCGCTCCGCGCCGGAGAGCAGGCTGTCATCTGCCTGGCTGTTTGTCAGGTAGGCCCGGGCCAGCGACTCGTTGTTTGGGGTCAGCCCCCAGAGATGGAAAAGCTGCCCCAGGGAGTCCGGTTTGTTTGGCTTACTTGGTTGGATGTTCATGTAAAGTCTCCTTCTTCTCTGTCTTGCCGGTTTCTCTGCCAGCGGTTCAGGATCTCGATTTCCTGCCACCGCTCCCGGCAGAGGGAGATATAATGCTCCGCTTGAAAGATGGCCTCCAGAAGGGGCGCGTCCTGCTTGTCAAGAGTGTGGGCGCGCGCGTCCAGCAGAGTTGATACCCGCTCCATCAGCGCGCGGCCGGTGTGGAGCCCGCAGGCCTCGCACCGCTCCGCCAGACGCCGGAAGTCCGCCGCGCTGTCCACGGCCCCGGTGTCCAGACCCGTGTGCAGAAGATCGGTCAGGCGGGCCTCCATCGCGTTCAGACATGGGTTCATGGCGTCCCCTCCCAATTGGAAAAGTATTCGATGGGATACAGGCACAGCCGGCCGTTTTCCTGCCAGAGGCTTCCAAAGAAGACCGGCAGCCCGGCAGACGCCGGAGTTTTTTCCTGTACAAGTCCCTCCAGGACCTCCACCACCGCTTTTTCCTGTTCCTGGTACCGGACTGTGACCCAGATGTCTCTGTCCTCCCGGTCCAGAAGGCGCAGGGAGAAGATCTGCTCCACCGGATCATACTTCTGCGCCTCCCAGCGGGCAGGACGCAGAATGGCCAGCCGCTCCGGCTCTGGGCGTCCGGTCCGGCTGCTTGGGAGCAGAAGGGAGAAGTCCTCCGTGACCGCTTCCGCCGGAATGATCTCTCCCGGCGGGCTTTTTTTCAGCAGGGTCCCGCGGCACTGGGCCGTGGAGGAGAGGGCTCCCGCAGCCGTGGCCCGGGCGTCGTGGAGGTCCAGACGGCAGTTCCACATCTGGCGCAGGGTCCCGGGCAGCGCCCAGAGAATGGTTTCCGCAGGGCCGGGCTGGCGTCTGGCGTCGTAGAATTTGGGGCGCAGGTCCCGATAGGTGTAGTACCGCTGCTGCTGTGTCTCCCAAAAATAGTATATCGTTCCGGCATAGCCGCTGGCAAGATCGACTTCCTGAAGGCCCAGGAGATAGAGCTGCAGATCCCCCGCAGGGAGGTATTCCTCCCGGAAGACGCCTGCCAGCTCCAGGACGCGCGGCCCCTCCGCCGTTTGGAGCGTGCCGGCCAGCCGCCACGCGTCGCCCATGCGGCGCAGCAGCAGCTCGGGGCGAAACGCGGCGGAGCGGCTGAAATAGCGCTGTAATTCTCCGTGGAGGCGGCGCATGGCCCGCTCCAGGGTGGGCAGGCTGCCGGTGTGGCACAGGCCGGCCAGCCGTTCCGCGGCGTCCTGGGAGGAGGGGGGCAGGCGGCTCAGTCCGGTCCGAAGCCAATCTGTCAAGGCGTTCTGAACGGCGGCACAGACCGCGCGGCGTTCGGCGCCATCCTGCCCGGCGGCCTCCGGCGCGGACAGCAGAGCGTCCGCGGTTACAACGCCGTGGCGCAGCTGCCAGATGAGCAGGGCCTCCGCCTTGTGGAGACAGAAACTCCGGCTGTGGCAGGTGCAGCTGCTGTGCTCCAAAGGTGCGATCAGGCGTACCGTGGCGGGAGACCACGGCAGGTCCACGGTCACGGTGCGGCCCTCCCGGATGCACGCCCCCGGGCCGAGGCGCTCCCGCTGGATCAGGGCGGATACCCGGCGTTCTCCCAGCTGCCGGATGAGCGTCTGAGTGGGATAGGAGGAGAGCAGGGCGGCCAGCTCCTCCGCCGTCTCTTCCGGCGGCGCGTCCGCCGCTGGGTCGGCGGTTTCCCCGGGCGGGGGAGCCGTTTGGGCGGACTGCTCCTTCAGCCATAGGATCGCGGCCATCCGGTGGCGGCACATGGAGCTGCTGGGACAGGAGCATGTGCTGTTTCCCAGGGGGGCGGTGATGGTGCAGACGGCGTCCCCCACGGCGAGGGTGACGGCGTCCCCGTCTGTGCCGCGCGCCTCAGGCTGTGTGGAGGTGAGGTCCTTTTTGGCCCGGTTTACGGTCCCCCTGTTGCACAGGGCGGTGAGGTATTCTTCGTCCGCGGCCAGCAGTGCGGCCCGGAGCTTCTGCGGCAGTTCCATGTTTTCCCCCCTCCTATTACAATGTATTTACGGTCTAAGGCACGGCAGCCAGCCGTGTCTTTTTCCGCATCGTTGCCAAAGCTGTTAGAATGAGAG
>CABIYX010000023.1 GCA_902363045.1 Clostridiales bacterium | reverse complement strand
CCGGTGGATCTCCTGCACCAACTGGGCGATGCGCTGATTCTCGGCGACGCGGCCCCCGGCTTTCCCGGAGCGCCACCGGTAATAGCTGGCCCGGGAAATATGCAGTGCACGGCACGCCGCGCCTATGGGGAAACCTTCCTCTTCTGCGCCGCGGCGCACCGCCTCGTACTGCCGCTCCTGACGAAACTGCCTCAGCGATCCCCCCTTTCCAGCTCTTGCACTTTTTTTCGCAGATACAGTTCCATTTTCAGCAATTCATTCTCCTTCTTCAACCGGGCGTTCTCGATCCGCAGGGCCTCATCCCGGCTCCGGGGCGTTTGGTCCGCCAGGCGCTTGCCACGCCGGTCCTCCAATCCCGCGGGACCCAACTCCTGATACTTTTTCACCCAGCTCCGCAGCGTCTGTACGGCTACTTGGTGTGCCTGCGCCACCTCTTGGAGCGTCCGGCCGCCCTCCAGACAGGCCAGCACCGCCTCCAGCCGTTCCTCTATGGTGTGGTCGTTCCTCATGATAGTCCCTCCTCTTTCTCTCTTGGAGTTTCTCTCATGATACGCCTTTACCCAGTCCAATACCAGATTCCCGGAGCGCAAATGATACTTTTCCGCGATGGCCATGGAACTGCCCTGACCGGACAGGTACTCCTCCGCCACTTGGCGCTTGAAGTCCTCGCTGTACTTCCGTTTGGAGCGATTCCCATTCTCCTCCAATGCCGAAATTCCCTCCGAGCGATACCGGCTGATCCAACTCTCCATAGTGGTGTGCCCCACTCCGGCCCGACGCGCCGCTTCCCGCATACGCAGCCGTCCTGCAAGATATTCCTCCACCAGCGAGACTTTTTCCTCAAAAGCAACTTCTTTTCGTTTGCCCATCCTGTATTCACTCCCAATGTTATTTTCCTGTCTGCTTTATTGGGAGCATACCAAAATGTCCCGAAGTGTGGCCACACTCCCGGAAAAGTAGCAGAACAGCGGGCAACCGTCAAGGCTGAAATGAACGGGTTTGCACCCGGCCTTGACCGCCGCCCGCCGTCCCGCTGAATGGGTGGGCAAGGCGGCCAATCCCTCAAAGTGCTTGGCCGCTCCCGTTCTGATTTTAGGGCGTTTCTTTTCCCAAAATTGAAATAGCGGGGAAGCCATTTTGGGGCTTTCTCGCCTTGATTACTTATCAGCAAAGACGGGCGGGGCTGTCAACGGCGGCGCATGAAATGCGCCGTTCATCTTGACCGTTGACTGGCTCGGCTGCCCTTGCTATTTCCCAGATAATTTGGACTACTTTAATAATTATGGTGTAATTTCTTATTTGCTTAATCGTTTGACCGGCAAAGACATCACATCTGCAAAATGCTTACACAAAATCTCTATAAACAGCTTCTTCTCAATAAATGATTTAAGATTACTTGCTGCAATCTCAAAATATTGGGAATAACTCCAATCAAGCACATCTTCGCCGCACCAGAAACTAAGCAGTTCCGCTGCCAAATCCATCTGCTGACTAGATAGGGACTTCCACATAATCTGTGACCGAAGGTAATCGTTCATTTTTTCGAGCTGTTCAGCAGAGATGTGCTGTTGAGCATAATCCTGAATATTTGTCCAATACTGTTTCAAATCAATATGATTATCGAAAAGGATGCTACAATCAATATGGGAAAATATCTCCACCATACAGAGGATGCGCCGTCGGTGAAATACATCCATTTTCTGTTTCAAAGTCTCAGCCCGATTTATTTCATGTCTCTCTCTGCAAGCGTATGCTTCATTTTCTGGCACTTGGAACGCTTCATCAACTTTCTTTGCCAGGGTAAACATCTGGATTTCATCAGTATTATTGCGTTCTCGCAGATCGTCCCAACTATTTTGCTCTAATTCATCTTCTTTTGAATAGCAGACAGGGCATATATCCTGTATGGGAGCGATTTCTTTTATTAAACAGTAGGGACAAAGAATTTTTGTTTTTTCACTCAATGTTATCACCTCCTACAGTTTTATATTTTGATTTGTAAAGTCCTTATTTTTTCCCCCGTTGTGGGTTTGGATTTTTCAGTAAGTCCGACTTCTGTGCAATCTTTTTCAGCCACTTCTTTTCTTCTTCGGATAGCTTTTTCAAATTCAATTTGAGCCGCTTACAGATAAACGCCAAAGCCGCTTGCTCCGGGTCGCTGTCTGGGCTAGCAGCTTCGTCAACAATCTGCAAGAAATCTTCCAGTGGGTTGTCCTCCGAGACGCTGAAAAAATCGTCCTTATGGGCTTCCCGCAAGTCGAGGGCTATCTTGTTTATGTCCTGCTGTATCACATAGCGGCAAAAGCTGTCATCGTCAATATGGGCGGCAATAAGCTGTCGTAACTGCGGGTCGGACAAGCCGGGATTGTGCTGCTTCATAATGGTTGCGCTCACAGCGTCTACAATAGCGTTTGCACTCTGCACCTGTTTGCCAGCAATACCGTTTACATAAATTTCGAGGTCAGCCATCAGCCGGGGAAAATCCAGGTGTACTGCCCGCTCGCACAAGAGTGAATTATCCACCAGCCCACTTTTTAAGAGTACAATCATATCATCACTCAAACGCAGGTCTGAAAGATCAGCGTTTGGGTGATTTCTTGTTTGGGACAGCCCCAGCAGATAATCGGCGGTCACGCCGTAAAATTTTGCCAGCTTGATAAGGGCATAGTGGCTGATGTCCTTATACTCGTCCGATTCATAGCTGCCCAGCACAGACTTGGAGAGGTGCGTCTGCTCTGCAAGCTGTTCCAGCGTCAAGCCACGCTCCACACGCAGGTCTTTCAGCCTTTCTTGAATGGTTAAAGCCACAATTCAGCTCCCTTTTCATTAAGGTAGTTCCATTTTATCACAATTCCGAGAGCGTGGAAATAGAGAGTTTTCCGGGCTGATTTCCGACCTTATGGATATACGGGGCGGGCGGTCATTTAGGTGTAGACTTAGATTAGCATGGAAATAATTAAGGTCCCTGTAAGGGTTCTTCAGCAGGATCAAGATTCTGCAAACGCCGCTGCTCTGTCGATTCTCCGCACGTTTTTCTTTGAACCGCTTGAACATCTATTCACGAATATTCGTAACCGTGTATTTATGAGACCGGCATAAGCGGGTCCCATAATCAGGAGCCACATAAATGCTCTGTTCCCACACAAGCAATGCTATTCTGAATCAAAGAAAGGCATTAACATTTTTGCGCCTATCCTTATCTGATCTTAATGCCAATTTTATCTTTCTTATACGTTCATAGCATTTCTCATGATAAAATTTAGAAAATATATCGTATGCTCAATATAGATGTCTTAGGAGAAATCTCTTATGGAGCTCTTAGAAACGCAGCATCTTCCTCATACCGCCGCTCCCGGGAGACTCAAAATCTTCTTCGGATACGCCGCGGGAGTCGGAAAAACATACGCCATGTTGGAAGCGGCCCATCAGGCCAAGCAAGAGGGCGTTGACGTTGTCGTTGGATATGTCGAGCCCCACGCCCGGCCGGATACCCTGGCCCTGCTGGAGGGGCTGGAGACGCTTCCTCCGGCAGAGATCGAGTACCATGGGCTTCGGCTGCGGGAGTTCGATCTGGATCTGGCGCTGCAAAGAAAACCCCATCTGATTTTGGTGGATGAGCTGGCCCATACGAACGCGCCGGGCAGCCGCCACACAAAACGGTATCAGGATGTGGAGGAACTGCTGCAAGCCGGCATCCATGTCTATACGACCGTCAATGTGCAGCATTTGGAGTCTCTGCACGACCTGGTATCCTCCATCACCGGGATCGAGGTCAGCGAGCGGATCCCGGACCGCGTTTTTGACCGGGCGGAGCAGGTGGAGCTGGTGGACATCGAGCCGGACGAGCTGATGAAGCGCCTGCAAACAGGGAAGGTCTATCGGGAGCGCCAGGCCAGGCAGGCCCTTTCCCATTTTTTCTCTGTGGACAACCTGAGGGCGTTACGGGAGATCGCCATGCGCCGGACGGCGGACCAGCTGAACCACGCGGCGGTGCGGGAGGGAAACGAAAAAAGCGCCCGGGCGGGGGAGCATATTTTGATCTGCCTCTCCTCCGCGCCCTCCAACGCCAGAGTGATCCGGACCGCCGCGCGGATGGCGGAGGCCTTCCACAGCGGATTTACCGCGCTCTTTGTGCAGACGCCGGAGACGCGCGAGCTGTCCGGCGAAAATCTGACGCGGCTCCGCGGCAACCTGCGCCTCGCGGAACAGCTGGGGGCACAGATCGCCACTGTATATGGCTCGGACCCGGCTGTGCAGATCGCGGAGTACGCCCGGGTCAGCGGCGTCACCAAGATCGTCATGGGCCGGATCAACCACAAGCAGGCTTTTCCGTTTGGAAAGAAAAGTCTGGCAGACCGCCTGATCGAATTGACCAATCTGGATGTGTACATCATCCCGGACCACCAGCCCCGGTATAAAAAGCCGCACGGAACACCGCATCCGCCCAAATTCCGCTTCACCTGGAAGGATACTGGTGTGATGTTGGGCACGCTGCTGCTCTCCACCGGAGTGGGCTTTCTGTTCCACAGCGCCGGCCTCAGCGAGTCGAACATCATCCCTGTTTATCTCCTCGGCGTACTGCTCACGGCGGTCTGGACCAGGGGGTATCTCTATGGGGCGGCGGCCTCCTTCCTGAGCGTAGCCGCCTTCAATTTCTTTTTCACAGAGCCGCGATTTTCCTTTCGGGCCGATGGACCCAGCTATCCGGTCACCTTTTTGATCATGCTGTTCTCCAGTATCCTGGCGAATTCCCTGGCAACCCGTGTGCAGGAGCAGGCGCGCCTGGCGGCGGAGAAAAGCTATTATACCGAGCTGCTTTTGGAAAGCAGTCAAAAGCTGCAAAACGCGCGGACAGAGTGGGACTGTCTGCGGCTGACTGCGGAGCAGCTCCACCGTCTGTTTGACCGTCCGGTCCTCTATGCGCTGAGCCGAACCGGCGCGGAGCTGTCCTTTCGGGTGGAGCCGTCCGAGGCCGCTCCGGTCCTCTCTGAGCTCGGCCCGGACGAGATGGGGGTCGCTCAGTGGGTACAGCGGAATAACAGGCACGCAGGGGCGGCCACCCATACGCTCCCAAACTCCAAATGGATGTTCCTTTCCGTCAGAGGAACGCAGGGAGGAATGGGGATCGTCGGAATTCCAATGGCCGGTTTTCCCGCTCCGGACGCCTTTGAGAAAAACCTGATGATCGCCATACTGAGCCAGTGCGGCCTCAGTCAGGAGCGCATCCGGTTGCAGGAGGAACAAAATCACGCCGCTCCGCTGTTATAAGCGGAGCGGCGTTTATTTTTTCTTAATGCGGTTTTCAGTTCCTTAATCCCCATTTATTGCGGAGCACAGTATGCTATGGATGCAAAACAGATCTGTGTCCTATGAATGAAACAAAAGGAGATCGATGGTATGTCAGAGTATTGGCTTCTGCGTTTGATCATGGCGGGAGGGGTGATCGGCCTTGCCGCCGCGCTGAACCTCATGGGGAAATCGGTGCAGGCCGCTTTCCGTCACACGTATGTCAGAAAGGGGATTCAGGTATGATGGATCTTACCATGATCGGGACGCTGGGCGTCAGCTTTGGAATGGTATGGCTTCTGGTCCGCTGGTGTCAAAAGCAGCTGGACGATCCGGAAGCCTGAGCGTCGCGGAAAGGAGGCGGCCGCCGTGTTATTATTGGGGCTCATTATTTTACTGCTGTTCGGATATTTGGTCTATGCACTGGCACATCCGGAGCGTTTTTGAGACTGTGGATGTCATTTAGGAGGAGTTTCTTATGTTACAGCTGGTCCTGACATTGGTCATTTATTTGATCCTTGTCATTCCGGTGGGACGGTACCTTTATCACATCGCCGCCGGAAAACACACCTTCGCCGACCCGGTGTTTGACCGGATCGACGGCCTGATCTACAAAGCCGGCGGCGTTGACCCGCACAGGGGTATGAACTGGAGGCAGTACGCGCTGGCCCTGCTCGGCGCCAACGCCGTGATGATCGCCATTGGCTATCTGATCCTGCGGATCCAGAGCATTGGGATCTTCAACCCCAATCATATCGGAGGCATGGAGCCGTCGCTGGCCTTCAACACCATCATCAGCTTCATGACCAATACGAACTTACAGCACTACTCCGGTGAGTCCGGCCTGAGCTACTTGAGCCAGATGCTGGTCATCACCTTTATGATGTTTGTCTCCGCCGCCAGCGGCTACGCCGCCTGCGTGGCCTTCATCCGGGGGCTGGCCGGGAAAACAAAGGACAACGTGGGCAACTTCTTTTCCGACCTGGTTCGGATCACCACCCGGGTGCTCCTGCCCTTCTCTCTGGTGGGCGGCCTGCTTTTGGTCTGGCAGGGCGTGCCGCAGAATTTCTCCGGAAACATCGTGGTGGAGACGCTGGAGGGCACGTTTCAGGTGCTGGCCACCGGCCCGGTCGCGGCGCTGGAGATCATCAAGCATTTGGGCACCAACGGCGGCGGCTTCTTTGGAGCCAATTCCAGCACACCCATGGAGAATCCCACCATCCTGTCCAATCTGATCGAACTCTATTCCATGATGCTGCTGCCCGGCGCCTGTGTCATCGCCTTCGGCAAGATGGCCGGCGATGGACAGCGGGAGCGTCAGGAGAGCAGGAAAGCGGAACAGACGCTGCCTGTCCATCGGGAGGGAGTGACCGCCCGGCTGTTCGGAGCAGAGGGGCGCAGCGTCTTCCTCGCCATGAGTATTCTATTTACCGTGGGCCTGGGGCTTTGCTTCTGGGCCGAGTCCCAGGGCAATCCGGCGCTGGCGGAAGCCGGTCTCAGCCAGTCCATGGGCAGCATGGAGGGCAAGGAGGTCCGCTTCGGCGTCGCCCAGTCCGCGCTGTTCACCACAGTGACCACATCCTTTACCACCGGGACCGTCAACAATATGCACGACACCCTGACACCCCTGGGCGGGCTGGTCCCTCTGCTGCACATGATGCTCAACTGTGTCTTCGGCGGCAAGGGCGTTGGCCTGATGAACATGATCCTGTACGCGATTTTGGCCGTCTTTATCTGTGGGCTGATGGTGGGCCGCACCCCGGAGTATCTGGGCAAAAAGATCGAGGGCAGAGAGATGAAGCTCACGGCCCTGGCCATCATCATCCACCCCTTGCTGATCCTGGCCTTCTCCGCCCTGGCGGTGTCCACCGCTGCCGGACAGGCGGGGATCACAAACCCGGGCTTTCACGGCCTGACCCAGGTGCTGTATGAATACGCCTCCTCCGCCGCCAACAACGGCTCCGGCTTTGAGGGACTGGCGGACAATACATACTTCTGGAATATCACCACCGGGCTGGTCATGTTCCTGGGGCGCTATCTGCCCATTGTGATCCAACTGGCCATCGCAGGCTCGCTGATGAAGAAAAACCGTGTAAACGAGTCTGCCGGGACGCTGAAAACCGGCACAGTCAGTTTTTCTGTGATCCTGGTATTTGTGGTCTACATCTTTGCCGCGCTGACCTTCTTCCCGGCGCTGGCTCTGGGCCCCATCGCCGAGCACCTGACGCTTTGGGGCTGAGGAGGACTGTTCAATATGAGCAAGAAACAAAATAAAAAACTGCTGACGCCGGAGATCCTGAAGCAGGCCCTCCCTGGAGCGGTCAAAAAACTGGATCCCCGGTATATGATCAAAAATCCCGTCATGTTTGTGGTGGAGATCGGCTTTTTCATTACCCTGCTGCTGGCCATCGTACCGGGATTGTTCGGCGAGACGGATGGCGGCCTGCGCGCCTACAACCTGGTCGTCGCCGTCATCCTGCTGGTCACGGTGCTCTTTGCCAACTTTGCCGAGTCTGTGGCGGAGGGCCGGGGAAAGGCCCAGGCCGCCAGCCTGAAAAAGACGCAGAAGGACACCCGGGCCCGCCGTCTGGACGAAAACGGCGAGGAGCGCGTCGTCTCCTCCAGCGAGCTGAGAAAGGGCGATGTGGTCATGGTAACGGCCGGAGAGATCATCCCCGGCGACGGCGAGGTCATTGAGGGCATCGCCAGCGTGGACGAGTCCGCCATCACCGGCGAATCCGCCCCGGTGGTCCGGGAGAGCGGCGGCGACTTCTGCTCCGTCACCGGCGGCACCACCGTGGTATCCGACTGGCTGAAGATCCGCATCACCTCCGACCCCGGCAACAGCTTTCTGGACCGGATGATCGCACTGGTGGAGGGCGCGTCCCGGAAAAAGACCCCCAACGAGATCGCGCTGAACACCCTGCTGATCTCCCTGACCATCATTTTCCTGATCGTGATCGTCACCCTGTACCCCATCGGCCAATACTGCGGGGTCCGGCTGCCTCTGTCCACCCTGATCGCCCTGATGGTCTGTCTGATCCCCACCACCATCGGCGGACTGCTCTCCGCCATCGGCATCGCCGGCATGGACCGGGTCACCCGGTTCAATGTGATCGCCATGTCCGGCAAGGCGGTGGAGGCCTGCGGCGACGTGGATACGATGATCCTGGACAAGACAGGCACCATCACCTTCGGCAACCGGCTGGCGGCGGACTTCCTGCCGGTAGAAGGGGTTGACCGCAAGGAGCTGCTCCGCTGCGCCGCGCTGACCAGCCTCCACGACGACACGCCGGAGGGCAAATCCACCCTGGAGCTGGCCCGGCGCATGGGGGATGACAGCCAGGAGGTCCCCGGCTCCGCGTTCATCGAATTTACGGCCCAGACCCGCATGAGCGGCGTGGACCTGCCGGACGGCAGGGTGGTCCGCAAGGGCGCGTCGGATGCCATTGAACAGTATGTCAAGACACAGGGCGGCAGCATCCCCCCTGATCTCCACACCATTGTGGAGCAGGTCTCCTCTCTGGGCGGCACGCCGCTGGCAGTGTGCGAAGACGACAGGATCCTGGGCGTCATCTACCTGAAGGATACGGTGAAGCCCGGCATGGCGGAGCGCTTTGAGCGCCTGCGGGCCATCGGCATCAAGACCATCATGTGTACCGGCGACAACCCCCTCACCGCCGCCACCATCGCGAAGGAGGCCGGTGTGGACGGCTTTATCGCCGAATGTAAACCCGAGGATAAGATCCGTGTGATCAAGCAGGAGCAGTCGGAGGGCAAGATCGTCGCCATGACCGGCGACGGCACCAACGACGCCCCGGCTCTGGCCCAGGCCAACGTGGGTCTTGCCATGAACTCCGGAACCACCGCGGCCAAGGAGGCCGCCAATATGGTGGATCTGGACAGCGACCCCACAAAGATCCTGGAGGTGGTGGAGATCGGCAAGCAGCTGCTCATCACCCGGGGCAGCCTGACCACCTTCTCCATCGCCAACGACATCGCCAAGTATTTTGCCATCATCCCCGCCATGTTCATGGCGGCGGTCCCCCAGCTGGGCGTGCTGAACATCATGGGGCTGGCGACACAGAACAGCGCCATCCTTTCTGCATTGATCTTCAACGCCATCATCATCCCCTGCCTGATCCCGCTTGCCATGAAGGGCGTCAAATACCGTCCCATGTCCTCCGGCAAGCTGCTTGGGCGAAATATGCTGATCTATGGCCTGGGCGGCGTCATCGCCCCCTTTGTGGGAATTAAACTGATCGATCTGCTCATTGCTCCTATTTTAGTGTTGCTAGGTATCTAAGGAGGTCCCTTACCATGAACGAAGCATCCAATCATACCGCATTCTTTCGCGGGCTGCGTCAGACGTTCGGCGTGACCCTGATCCTGCTGTTTCTCTGCGGCCTTTTATTTCCCGTTCTGCTCACCGGGATCTCTGCGGCAGTGTTCCCGGAGCAGGCTGGCGGCAGTCTGGTCTATGCGGATGGCCGGGCTGTTGGATCCAAATATGTTGGACAGGAATTCACCAAGCCCTATTTCATGAAGGGACGTCCCTCCGCCTACCACTACAATACCTATTACGAGGATGCGGCGGGAAATCAGTATTACCATGACGGCAGTCCCTTCGCGGGGGTGGCCTCCGGCTCCAATAACTACGCTCCCTCGAATCCCGCATTGGTCCAGCGGGTCAGGGCAGATGTGGAGAAATTCCTCGCCTCAAACCCGGATGTCAAGCGGGAGGACATTCCCACCGACCTGATGACGGCCTCCGGCTCCGGACTGGACCCCCACATCTCCCCGGCATCCGCCGCGATCCAGCTCCCGGCCATCGCGGAAGCCTCCGGTCTGAGTCAAGAAACCCTGAAACAAATCGTGGAGGACAACACGCAGGGGAAACTTCTGGGGATCTTCGGGGAAGAGACGGTCAATGTTCTCGGCGTCAACCTGGACATTGCCCAGGCGATGGGCCTGACAAGCACTGAAAGCAACTGACCTTTACGCTCCTTGCTCCTCCGGCTGTACAGCCTGTCACGCACAGGTTGTACGGCCCTTTTTCTTCGGAAGAGAGCCTTATTTATCCTTAATTTCATTCCATATATCTTTGTCCCGGTTTTAGCTTCTGCGCGCTATCATAGGAGCTGTAAGGAGGAATCCACTATGGTCATGCTTTTGAAACGGCTCTCCCGCTTAGAGGCCCAAATGGACAACGCAATGGAAAGGTTTTTATTTCACCATCACATTTTGGGATTTCTGGTGATCTTCATCGGCATCCCCCTCATCACTCTGGCCGCCGTATGTCTGTTCACCGCCGCCATCGTGTTTCCGCTCGGAGTCTTTTCCGGCGCGCTCTGACCGGAGCCGCCCCTTCCCTCAAAAACGCCCCGCGGCGGCAGAGTCCGCATCTTAATATCATCTTAATACGCGCATCAAATCATTAATCCTCCCTTTAGATGGAATATGGATAATAGGGGTGAAGAAGCGATCAAGGTATATGAAGGGGCAGCACTTATGCGGAAGTTTTTTCCAAGGAACAACAGGTCTCCGTTCCGGGTCATTATTTTGGGGTTCATGCTGGTGATTTTAACGGGGAGCCTCCTGCTCATGCTCCCCATCGCCTCACAGCAGGGGGTCCGCACCCCATTCCTGGACGCGCTGTTCACCTCTACTTCCGCCGTCTGCGTGACGGGGCTGATCCTTTACGATACCGCGACCTACTGGTCCAACTTCGGGCAGCTTGTGATCCTTCTGCTGATCCAGATCGGCGGCCTTGGCGTTGTCACGGTGGGAGGAGCCTTTGCGATCCTGTCCGGGCGGAGGATCGGCCTGATGCAGCGCAGCACGATGCAGGAGGCCATCGCAGCGCCCAAGGTGGGCGGGGTCGTGCGGCTGACGACATTTATTTTGAGGTCGGCGCTGGTCATCGAGCTGATAGGAGCCATCGCCCTCTTCCCGGTGTTCGTTCAGGAATTCGGAATCCTTCGGGGCGCCTGGTACGCGCTGTTCCACTCTATTTCCGCCTTTTGCAACGCGGGATTCGATCTGATGGGCGTGAAGGCCCCCTTTTCATCTCTGACGGATTATGCGGGGCACCCCGTAGTCCCCATCGTGATCGCGCTTCTCATTGTTGTCGGCGGGATCGGCTTTTTGACCTGGGAGGACATCCGCACCAACCGGCTGTGCTTCAAAAAATACCGGATGCAGAGCAAGGTGATCCTGACGGTGACCGGCGCTCTCATTGTGCTCCCCACAGTCTACTTTTTCTTCTTTGAGTTTTCTCAGGAGCCGATGGGGAGACGCTTCCTGCTGTCTTTATTCCAAGCTGTTACGCCCAGGACCGCCGGCTTCAATACAGCGGACCTCACTTCCATGAGCGAAACAGGTCAATCACTGATCACCATTTTGATGCTGATCGGCGGGTCGCCCGGCTCTACCGCAGGCGGCATGAAGACCACGACTCTGGCGGTGTTGCTGGCCAGCGCTTTTGCCGTGTTCCGCCGCCGGGCAGATCCGCATTTCTTTCACCGTCGCATTGCCAGCGAAACCGTATCTCAGGCTGCAACGATCATGATGATGTATCTGGTCCTGTTTTTGTGCGGCGGACTGGCCATCAGCCGGCTCGAAGGCCTGCCTGTTCTAACCAGCTTGTTTGAAACGGCATCCGCCATCGGGACAGTGGGCCTGTCCCTGGGCGTCACACCGCAGTTGGGCTGCTTCTCTCACTTAATTTTGATCGCGCTGATGTTCTTTGGCAGGGTCGGAGGGCTCACCCTGATCTTCGCGGCCCTCTCCAACACTGTGGGCATCAACGCCCGTCTGCCCCAGGAACGGATCACAGTGGGATAACGGATCCAAGCACTTCGATGCGATATATCAGGAGAAACGCTTCTGCACTCTTTTGGAGGAGGGATCAACATGGAGGCTCTGGTCCTGGTAGGCGGCTTTGCCGCAGTCTTTGTTTTTGGATACTTTCTGATGTCAAAATTGGACGATTGGCTGGCAGAGCCGCGGAGCCGGGAGGACCGGCCAAGAACGGAACCCCAGTTGAGGATCGCCGCCTCCCAGCTGGATTCTGTCCCTGCCATTTCCGCCGCTTTAAAGGAACTCGGCAGACAGCGCCCCGGCCTGCGCTGCGCGCTGATCCTTGGGGAAGAGCAGGAGATCGCCGGCGCTCTTGCCCGCGGCTCGGTTGACCTTGCCCTTGTGTCCGACCACACCGCCATACCGTCCGTACAGTACCGGGACATCACACTGTATCCGCAGGCTGTCAAGCTTTCAGATGGCGCGGTGGAGGTCAGCGCTCTGGGGCAAGGCTCCGTGCGCCAGCGGCTCTTATGGCACAACGGCGAGATCCGCCCTGATACGCTGGAATTGATCCGCCGGCTCTGCGGACAACCGTGACTGAAATGTGCTATAATAGAGCTGTTTGAAGGGAGGGCTTGATGTGGACCGGAACACATTGGGACGATCGCCTGTAAAGAAACAGGGCCGGCTCTCGATCTTTGTCAGTTATTTTCCGGGAGCGGGAACGCGCTGCCGGATGCTGCAGGCGGGAGAGCAGGCGCGGCGGTCCGGCACGGACACGGTCATTGGGGCGCTTTCCCACGGCCCATGGCTGGAAACCGCAGCGGCCGCCGCCCGTTTTGAGACGCTGCTCGGGAAGAAAATGCAAAAAAATGGCCGGACCGTGGATGAGCTGGATCTGGACGCCTGCCTGAAGCGGCGTCCGGAGCTGATCCTGATCGATGAGCTTTCCCACCTGAACGCGGAGGAAGCCCGGCACATGAGGCGCTACCAGGATGTTGAGGAGCTGCTGAAGGCAGGGATCGACGTCTATACCACGCTGGATATTTCGCACATCGAAAGCATCCAGGAAGCCGTGTCCTCCGTGACCGGGGCCTCTGTGCCCGACCGGATCCCGGACCGGATCTTTGACCATGCCGCCCAGGTAGAATTCATCGACATTGAGCCGGAGCGGCTCCGGCAGCGGCTCCTCCAGCGGCAGGAGGGGGACCTGCTGGCCGGATATACCACAGTGCAGCTGAGCGCTCTGCGTGAGATCGCCCTTCGGCGGTGCGCGGACCGGGCGGCGCATTTTGCCCAGACTGCGCGCAGTCACGCGGCGTACCGCACCCATGACCACATTTTGGTCTGCCTGTCTCCCTCGCCCTCCAATGAAAAGATCATTCGCACAGCGGCCCGGATGGCTGGGGCGTTCCGGTGCGGATTTACCGCGTTATTTGTGGAAACCAAGTCGTTTCAATGGATGGCGCAGGAGGATAAAGCACGGCTCCAGGCCAACCTGCATCTGGCCCAGCGGCTGGGGGCGTCCATCGAAACGGTCTACGGCGATGATGTGGCGGAGCAGATCGCGGAGTTCTCCCGTCTGGCGGGCGTCACTAAAATCGTGCTGGGCCGGAGCGGGATCCAGCGCGCCCCGTTCCGGAAGGCGGCCCTGACAGAGCGGCTGATCGAGTTGACGCCGGAGCTGGACATCCACATCATTCCCGACAGCGGGACAAACAGCCGCGTTTCTGTCTGGCATTGGGCCCCCTCTCACCTGCCGGCCATATCGGTCCTGGATCTGCTGAAAAGCGTGATGATCCTCGTCCTGACCACACTGATCGGATTTTTATTTTACAGCTGGGGCTTTACAGAGGCCAATATCATCGCCCTTTATATCCTGGGCGTCATGCTGGTATCGGTGTCCACCAGAGGCTCTGTTTGCAGCCTGATCGCGTCCATTGCCGGTGTTCTGACCTTTAACTTCTTCTTTACTGTTCCCCGCTTTTCCCTGCACGCCTATGACAACGGCTACCCGGTCACCTTTCTGGTCATGTTCCTGGCCTCGCTGATGACCGGCTCCCTGGCCTCCAAGCTCAAGCTGCACGCGAAACGGTCGGCAGAGGTGGCCTGGCGCACCAAGCTGCTGTTTGAAACGGATCAGAACCTTCAAAAGGCCGGTTCTCCAAAGGAGATCTTCTCCGTCACAGCCAAGCAGCTGTTAAAGATCTTTCAGCGCGACATGATCGTATATCCCGTTGAAAACAGCAAATTGCTGGAGCCGGAGATCTTTCCGGCAGATCCGGGCGCCGCTTCCGCCGCCCGTTATACCACAGCCAAGGAAATGGCTGTGGCACAATGGGTTGTTACCAACAACAAGCGGGCGGGCGCGGGGACCGAGACCCTTTCGGACGCCTGCTGTACCTATCTGTCTATTCGGACCGGCGACCTGGTGTACGGGGTCATGGGGATCGCTGCGGCGGACAGCCCTCTGGACTCCTTCGAGACCAGCATCCTGCTCTCTGTCCTGGGGGAATGTGCCCTTGCCCTGGAAAACCAAAAGAATCTGGAGGAGAAGGAGGCCGCCGCTGTTCTGGCGAAAAATGAACAGCTGCGGGCCAATCTGCTTCGGTCCATCTCCCACGACCTGCGCACTCCCCTGACCTCGATCTCAGGAAATGCCAGCAATTTGCTCTCCAACGGAAATTTGTTCGACGCCGAGACCAAGGAGCGGATGTGCACGGACATCTATGACGACGCCATGTGGCTGATCGACCTGGTGGAAAATCTGCTGTCTGTCAGCAGGCTGGAGGAGGGCGGGATGAACCTGCATATTTCCACAGAGCTGATCGATGAAGTGGTTGCGGAAGCACTGCGGCACGTTGACCGCAGACGCACACAATATGAGCTGCACGTGCAGAACAGCGAAGACTATCTGCTGGCGCAGATCGACGCCAAGCTGATCGTCCAGGTCCTCATCAATCTGATCAACAACGCCATCAAGTACACACCGCCCGGAACAGAGATCGATGTGACATGGGAGCGGCGGGGGAACTGGATCCAGGTCTCTGTTTCCGATACCGGGCCGGGGGTCCCGGAGCAGGCAAAGCCCCATATCTTTGATATGTTTTACAGCGCCTCCGATCCGGTCGCTGACAGCCGCCGCAGCATGGGGCTCGGCCTGGCCCTGTGCAAGTCGATCGTCAATGCCCACGGCGGAGAGATCGCAGTCTCAGATCGCAGCCCCCACGGAGCCATCTTCACATTTTCTGTACCCACAGGGGAGGTAGAATTGCATGAATAAGCCTTTGATCTTGGTGGTTGAGGATGACACCGCCGTCCGCAATCTGATCACGACCACGCTAAAAGCCCACGACTACCGCTACTTGACCGCGGCCAATGGCGAGTCCGCTGTTTTGGAAGCCTCGTCCCATAATCCGGATGTGATCCTGCTGGACCTGGGCCTGCCGGATCTTGATGGCGTAGAGGTCATCCGCCGGGTGCGCTCCTGGTCCAATCTGCCCATCATTGTGATCAGTGCCCGGAGCGAGGACACCGATAAGATCGACGCCCTGGACGCCGGCGCGGATGACTATCTGACCAAGCCCTTTTCGGTGGAGGAGCTGCTGGCCCGTCTGCGGGTCACTCAGCGCCGTCTGGACGCGCAATCCGGAGCGGTCAATGCAGACGCCGTCTTTACCAATGGGAAGCTGAAGGTGGACTACGCGGCCGGATGCGCGTTTTTAGATGGAAAGGAGCTCCATCTGACCCCCAGCGAGTACAAGCTGCTGTGCCTGCTGTGCAGGAATGTAGGCAAGGTCCTGACCCACACCTTCATCACCCAGCAGATCTGGGGAAGGAGCTGGGAGAACGACATCGCTTCCCTGCGGGTCTTTATGGCGACCCTGAGAAAAAAGCTGGAGCAGGAGCCCGGCTCGCCCCAGTATATCCAGACCCATATCGGAGTCGGGTATCGCATGATGAAGGTGGAATGAGTAGACAGCGCAATGTTGTACGACTATCCTCCTCTTCCCTTCCCTGTACGCATATCCTAAGGAAGCCTTCACTAAGCGCGCTACCGCCCTCAGCTATGAGGTAGTGTTCAACGGTCTACCCATGACACACTTGGTAATCCAGCTGCGCCTGACCGATGTCCAGAAGTTTGACAGTGGCGCTGTGTAGCTGCGGTATTCTATTGCCCAATAACATCCTCAAATTCTGACGGGGAATAAAACACGAAAAATCTTCAGCCATTTACAGATGCCCTATGCTCCGCTATACTAAGAGCAGAAAGAGAGGGAGGTGTGTCGATGGCGGGCAGGCGGATCTGCGCCGGGTACTACCGGCGGTATGACAGGAAGGTGGTCTATGTGGTCTCGCTGGCCATCGATGCTGACACCGGCGAGGAAACAGCGGTCTGGACTGCCTACCCCTTCGCGGATGTCCCAAGGTACTATACCTCTTCCCAGAGCAGTTCATAGATGGCCTATCCATCCGCAAATATGCCGAGGCCCATCAGTTGAACCGGGACAGTGTGGATCATCTGCAAAAGAAATTCTTTTCTGCTCTGGCCTGCCTGCTGAAAGAACGGGACGAGGCGGAGGAACTATGCCAACTGCGGAAACCAGTACAAAAGTGAATGACTGTAACCTCAAACGGAGCATCTGCGACAAAGCAGGCGCTCCGTTTTTCTGTCAAAAGTGTGTCAAAGGGATATGATCGCTCCAATACATAGTGAAAAGGAACATCAGACGGCATCCGAAAATTATATCAAAACTATGTCATCTGCAAATATTATCGGCAAGAGAAGTAGAGGGGTATTTGTATGGAATTGCAGAGGCTGTGTTCAGCAGACAAATCAAAATCGGGGTGTTTCGCTTTCGTCAGGTCGCAAAATTTAGTCGGAGGTCTTACAAAATTTGAGTTTCAAGGGACACACAGTACGGAAAATTTCGACAGGAGATTGTAACAGTGAAAGAATCCAGTTACAAAAGCTACGACGAACTGCCGCTGTTCCCCAGCACCAAGAAGGGTTCCCGCCGAAGCCCAGCGAAGCGGGTTCGGTGGGAAGAGGAAGCACAGCGGAATGAGTGAGTTTTCGCTCTTGGGGGGAAACAAAGGATATGGAGTTTGTGCCGACGAGATGCGCGAACCGGACTTCCCGGTACCGCACATCGGCAACAGAATGGTGGTACCAAAGGAACGATTCATCCAGTGGGTAAAAAAACACAGGGTGTGAAGCATGAAAAACAACGACCACGGAAATTTTTTCTCTCTGCCCAATGAGATTTTTCTCCTTGCCCTGAATGCAGACGAGCTGGCGGTGTACTGCTATCTGCGGCGATGTAAAATCAGTGCTGGCCCAGTACCAAAACGATTGGACAGGCAGTGAGCATGAGTGAGAACACAGTACGCAAGTACATCTGTCGGCAGGAGGAGAGAGGACTCATCGCCGCAGAATCCACCGAGGTCATCACGAAGTCCAGCGGCAGGTGCAACGGCAACCTGCTGTTCACACTCCTCCCGATCCAAAAGGTAATCGACCAGTTTTACGAACGGCAACTGTCTGCGTTGGAGCAGGCAGCAGCTCAACAGCGGGCGCAGCAGCGAGCGGAGAAGTCTGGCGTGGAGTTCGTTCCCCCCACGAAAGATCAGAGCGCATGACCGCGCCACTGTCCGCTTTGTGCGCCCCGACCGGGCTGGTTGGAGTCCCAGCCCCACCCGGGCCTTCCCCGCAAATTTGGGCCGCTGTGGGCCCAGATGAGAGTGCACGGCGAGGACGAAAGAAAAAGCAGGATAAAGGCAGGGAATCGCAAGCGCCCCTCCAGCAGGCCACACCGTCCCGCAAAGCGGGGCGGTGCAAGGGCTTGCGGGCTTTCAGAAGAGGGGGTCATAGGTGGTCAGTTTGGATCAATTCGGGCGTCACAGGTGGTCGGAATGGAGGGAAAAATCCCGTAAACCCGCTGAAATTAAGAGGTTCGGAGGTGCACCTGCGGGGTCACCTCGGGGATATTTCCCCCTTTTCGAGCCGATTTGGTTAGCCCCTAAAATTGTAAATTGTTTGATAACAAAACGCGATTGCCGTAGCTATTTTCTGTTTCTGTGGTATGGTGAGTTGCTAACAAGGAGGTGGCGCACTATGACCCGGTAGCCCACGCAGGTCCTGCGACGCAAATCAAAGATAAAACCTCGGAGGTAAAAAAAGACATGGCAAAGCGAAGACCGTCTGGAGACGGCATGGTGCGCAAGCGGGAGGACTGTGCAGAGTACATCCCCGCCCTGGCCAGAGCCGTGGGTTGTCCAGCACCACCGGCCACGGCATCCACACCACTCTGCACCATGTGCTAAAGTCCGCGGTAGACCACCGGCCTGCGGCTGGGCGAGATCTGCGGACTCATGTGGTCTGACTTCGATCCCAGGAAAGGAACCTTGAATGTAAGCCGGACTCTCCACAAGGAGAAGGGCGGGCGGCTGGTGACGGGCGACACCAAGACCTGCGCCGAAACCAGAAAAATCGTCCTGCCACCTACTACATCGGAGTTGTTGTCAAATCGTAAGAAGCACTCCTATTCTGTATGGATCTTTCCCAACCCGCTCAAACCCGAAGCACCCATGAACCCCAGCACTGCTTATCATCAACTGAAAAAATCCTTGCGGAAAACGATCTACCTGGCCTTCGATTCCATGATCTCAGGTACACTTTTGCCACCCACGCGCTGGCCAACGGAGTGGACGCCAAGACCCTGTCTGGCATCCTGGGCCACACCAAAGCCAGCTTCAGGGCGGACACCTATACCCACACTACCACCGATATGCACCGGAAAGCCGCCGAAATCGTAGGCGGCTCCCTAACGGACTACCTGGGAGAGGAGATGGCTCCATGGCAAAGCGCAGAACCCGCGGCGACGGCAGTCTCCATCTGAGGAAAGACGGACGCTGGGAGGGCCGGTATATAGTGGGCTACGATGACATGGGCCTGCCGGTGACCAAAAATGTCCTCGCCAAAACCAAGCCGGAATGCGCGGCAAAACTGGCACAGCTCCGGGAGACGCTGAAAGAATCTGCGCCAGATCAGCCTAAGCCCGGAATCTTGTTGGCGGACTGGCTGGACCTCTGGTATCAAGGGTACAAGAAACCGAACCTCCGCCCCAACACCCAAATGTCCTACGAGCGACGGATTTACCAATACATAACCCCTGCTCTGGGACAAATCCAGCTGGACAAGCTGACCACCGCTGACATCCAGGAATTCTATGTATCCCTTAAAAAGAGCGGCCGGCTGATTCGAGCCGACCTCTACGGCGAAGGACTTTCATATCAGACTGTCCAGGGTATCCACACCACCCTCCACGCTGCCCTGGATAAGGCCGTGGAAGAAAATCTGATTTTCCGAAATCCTTCAGACGAATGTAAGCTTCCCTCTGCCAAACCCAGAGAAATGAAGGTCCTGATGCCGGAGGAAATTCAGCGGTTACTGATCCAAGCCAGAGAGGATGGCTGCTATGAGCTTCTGCTCTTAGAGTTATCCACTGGCCTGCGCCCTCCAGTGGAATGACCTGAATCTCAAAACCGGGGCGCTCCAAGTGGAACGGCAGGTCCACCGGGTGCGAGGGAAACTGGTGGTATCTCCGCCCAAAACCAATGCAGGCCGGAGGACGGTGCTCCTCCCTCCCCCAGTTCTGAATGTACTCAAATCCTACCGGACCACTTCAACCTCCTGTTGGATGTTCCCCTCGCCAGTCAAGGAGGACTCACCCATGGACCCCGCGGCAGTGCGAAAGCGGCTGTCCACTGTGCTGAAACGGGCCGGCTGCAAGAGACTTCGATTCCACGATCTGCGGCATACTTTCGCCACCGCTTCCCTGGAGCACGGCATGGATGCGAAGACTCTTTCGACCATCATCGGCCATGTGTCCAGCAGCACCACGCTGAACATCTATGCCCATGTGACCGATGAGATGCAGAGGACTGCCGCAGCCAAGATCGACCGTGGGATCGTCAAAAGCGAGGCCGCCCAAGAGGTTGACACGGCGCCAAGAAACCCTCCGCCCTCCATCTTCCAGCCCTACAAAGGCCAGCGCCGCAAGCCGGGCACCGGCTGTGTCAGCCAGATCAATGACCACCTCTGGGAGGGCCGATACTCCCCCGTCATCAATGGAAAGCGCATGGCCCGGAATGTCTACACGAAAACGGAAACCGAGTGTGAGAAAAAGCTGGCAGAACTGATCCGGGAAATGAAGGCAGAGATCGCCGCCGGAAAAAAACAGACAAAGCAGGAAAGTGCGGCAAGTTGACCGGGAGAACCTGCCGTATTGCGCAAACGGGCCTCCAAGGGCAAAGCGCCCTCGGAGGCCTGTCTTTTTCCTGTCTGTGGCTTGTTCTGTGGTCAAAGGCGAAAGCCGAAATTCAAACCGCCAAAAATAGTTGCAAAAAAAAGAAAACAACCGCTTTTCGCCCAAAAATCAGTTGTTTTTTGGAGCTGCTATCCGGATTTGAACCGGAGACCTCATCCTTACCAACTGATTGGAAGGGTGAGGTTTGCTGCTTTCCGGGCCTTTTGTGCCCTCTTTTGTCCGAAACGCCGTGCTATCCAGCACTCTTTTGTCCGTTGATTCCGTCCACTCGTTTCCGCGTGTGGGTCACGGTGTGGGTCAAAGGTCCCTGATCTCCTCCAGGAACTCCGGCAGCACATCAAAGATGATGGCACAGATTACGATCCAGTTGGTGTCCTCATAGTGATGCACCAGCCGGTGCCGCAGTCCGGCAATTTTGATCCACGGAATTTCCGGATGGGCTTTCTTGAACTCGTCCGACAAATTGTACACATGTTCCCCGATGTTGTACAGTGGCGTCGTGACCGTCCACTGGATCGTCTCCTCATTGCAGATTTTTTCTGGAGTGATTTGTTCTCTCTGCGCATAATTCAAAAGTTTTTCTGTGGTTTCTCGGATTTTCTCTATTCTCTGCTGATCACTGTATTTCATGCGATCTGCACCCCCTCGGCTAAAATCGCATCATAGAAGGCCGACTGGGGATTGATCTCCCGCAGTTCATAGACGTCCACTGGTTTCCCTAACGCACAGTGCAGCTCTTCCGCGATACAGAGGACGTCTGTCAGATCAAAATCTTTGCCCCCAACAACGAGCAAGTCAATATCAGAAGCGGCGTCAGCCTCCTGTCTGGCATAGGACCCAAACAGGATTGCCCTTTCCGCATGATATTTTTTCAGCAGGGGCAGCACGGCAGCAAAAATTTCGTCCAGGGAATAGATATGCTCAGGCATCGCAAAACACCCCCCTGTGCTTAATATACCATACAAAAGCCGTGATTAAAAGGCCTTTTTCTGGTCTTCCCCCAACTGCTCTATAGGCCTATTGGAAAAAGAATTTTGCGATGCTGTAAACAAAGAGAAACAGTTACGGCGGAGGCCGGTGCTCCTCCTGCCCTGTTTAACTCTGTGGACTTGCTGTGTCGGGCGAATAGTATCCCGCACCCCATCTGGCCGGTCTGCAGCCCCTGTCAGGATCATGTGCCTGCCGTTTCGCCAAAGCCGATTGCTGCCCCGGCGGCGATCAGTGACAATTGGATCAGGTCAGCTTCAAGCGGATCGTCTGTGGCTGCAGACAGTTCCCTTTTTTGCCGGAAATGACATTGCGCACGGCTGACCACAGGCCTGGGGCGCGGAGAGATCTTGGATTTTCAGCTCTTTTCCACATTTTTATCGGATCAAGTCATGCTGAACAGGCTGATAAAACAAATGTGAAATTTCGTGTGCCTGCGCAGTTTGACCCAAGATCCACATCAGCTTTGTTACAGCGGCTTCCATTGTCATATTGTAGGTCTCCAGCATTGGATAACGTTTCTTGACCTGCTGGCCAACTTGATAGATTTCCATATCGCTTCCTTCATAGGGAACCTGTGTCATCATTAAGATGGTTTTCCCGGCTGAGATCCACCGGCCAACCGAGTGGGCCATCTCGCCCTCCCCTCCATCGGGAAGCCCCCCCACACCAAAGGATTGAAAAATGATCGCTGCGTAATCATCGATCAACTTGTCCAAGATCTGCCCGTGCATTCCTGGGATCAAGGTCAAGAGTAGTATGTTGGGGTTCAAGCGGTGAAAAAAGGTGGGGCGGTCGTCTTTTTTGTAAGAACGTACCTCCAAGTATCGAATGATCTTTCCGTCCCGGATCACAGCGACATCTGGGTAATCGACACAGGAAAATGCGTCATAGCTTCTGGTGCGCTCCTTCCGGGCCCGGGTCCCTAAAATCACCCGTCCGTTAAATACCAAAGAGACGTCATGAGAGCTTACATCTGCGGCATATAAGATGGCGTCAGACAGATTTTTCCTGGCGTCTGTGTCGGCAAGTGAAATAGACCTCTGTGCTCCGGTCAAGACAATGGGCTTTGGAGAATTTTGAATCAGGTATAAGAGGGCGGCCGAGGTATAGGCCGTGGTGTCAGTGCCGTGCGTGACCACAAATCCGTCATACTGTTCATAGTGCTCCTGGATGCACCGGCTGATTTGAAGCCAGTGTGCTGGCCCTATGCTGGTACTGTCCAAATTCATCAACTGGACAGCGTCTACCTGACAATAGGATGCGGCTTGGGGAACACAGGCCAATAGCTCCTGCGATGAGATCGCCGGAGCAAGACGCTGGCCGCTTTCCTTAGAAGCGATGGTGCCTCCAGTTGCGATCAGCAGTATTTGACGCATTTCAGACCTCCTGGCAAATCATTGTGATAAATCATTGTGATCAAGCTGGGACATTACGGAGGAACTTCGTCAGCCGGTCCAGGCCCTCCTTGATGTTCTCCATGGAGGTGGCGTAGGACCAGCGGACGAAGCCGGGGGCGCCGAAGCCGGTGCCGGGCACTACGGCCACCTTGCCGCACTTCAGGAGCAGGCTGGCGAAGTCGTCAGCGTCCTGGATCACGTGGCCGAAGAGCTCTTTGCCCACCAGCTTGGAGACGTTCATCATGACATAGAACGCGCCCTCAGGCTTGATGCAGCTGACCCCTTCGATCTGGTTTATGCGCTCCACCATGTAGTTGCGGCGCGCCTCAAAAGCAGCCTTCAACTCCTCCACTGGCTCCTGGGAGGCAGATAAAGCCACAGCGGAGGCCCTCTGTGAGATGGAGCATGGGGATCCGGTACAGTGACCCAGGTAGTTGCCGATCACTTTGGCGATGGGAGCGGGGGCGGCTACATAGCCGATGCGCCAGCCGGTCATGGCGTAGGACTTGGACACACCGTTTACCAGCAGGGTCCGCTCCTTAATCTCGGGACTGATGGCCGCCAGGCTGGTAAACTCCCGGTTGTCATAGGCCAGGCGGTAGTAGATCTCATCAGAGATCACATAGATATCCTTCTCCACACAGACCTGGGCAATGGCCTCCAGCTCCTGGCGGCTGTACATCATACCGGTGGGGTTGGAGGGGTTGTTCAAAATCATGCACTTGGTCTTGGGGGTAATAGCGACAGCGAGCTTCTCGGGGGTGATCTTGAAGTGCTCGGCCTCGGAGGCCTCCACCACCACGGGCACGCCGCCCACCATCTGAATGAGCTCGATGTAGCTGACCCAGTAGGGCGCGGACAGGATGACCTCGTCTCCGGAGTTGACCAGGGCGCGCAGCGCGGCGTACACGCAGGTCTTGGCGCCGTTGGAGACGGCGATCTCGGCGGGCTGGTACTCCACGCCGCAGTCCTCCTTCAGACGCTGGCACACCGCCTTGCGCACTTCCACAGTGCCTGTGGAGGGAGTGTACTTGGTGTCGTTGTTGCGCCTCAATGCCGGCCTCCTTGATGTAGTCCGGGGTGTGGAAATCGGGTTCGCCGGCGCCGAAACCCACCATGTCCTGACCCTCCGCCTTCATCTGCTTAAACATGGCGTCAATGGCAAGGGTGGTGGAAGGACGAATATTGAGTGCCAGGTGGGATAATGGTTTCATCAAAATGCGCCTCGAGTAACTTGATAAGATTTGGATGTTGACATTTTAGAGATGATGAGCGATGGCGGCCGGAACAACCGGCCGCCATCCTCGTTTAGGAAGTAAGTAAATGATGGAGAGGCAGCGTCTAAAAGATAATTGGGCCAACAAACGCCATAATGACTAAATAGACCACTAAGAATCCGACTCCGAACCAAAGTGCCTGCAATACCTCCTTGGTGTTGGAGCACTGTCCGATTCCCATTTGAACGACAAAATTGGTTGTAGGATAGGTGTTGCCCGTCAAACGGGTGGCGGCCAGGAGAACCAGCGCCATACAGCCGGCAGGCAGACCGACTTCCGCTGCCATTCCGCCGAACATAGAGGCGATCAGCTGAATTTCCGCAATTACGGAAGATTCGATGCCAAAGCCGCCTACCAAGGAGGCGATCAGCATAACGCCGGCGGGGCCGCCGCTTGTGGCAAGACCTTCGATCAAAGAAGTAAATGCCTCGAAACCGCCTGCGGCGGTGACTTGCATCAGCAGAACGTTGATGCACAGGGAAATGAACAGCACATGAGTCTGTTTTCTGGCTCCGTTTACCACACAGGAAACAGCCGTCTCCAGTTTGGTGCCGGAAAAAATAGCCAGTACCGCGGCAAGGAGCACCATGACAATCAATACATAGTTACTTCCTTGTTTTGTAATGATGCCATAAGCAATCAGTATAACAAATAGCAAGAGGAAGGCAATGGTTGCCCGAACCTGTTTTGGAGATATTGATTCTCGAGACAGATCTTTAAGATCATCGCTTATCTCGTAATGCTCATAGCCCTCTGTCCGCTTTTGAGCGCGGATACAGCCAACCCATGTGCCAATTAACCAGACGGCAGCAAAGGGAATGCCTGCCTGAAGCATATAAGTACCATAAGAGAGGCCAGTCACTTCCAGCGTCATTAAGGTAACCCCAGTGATAGGGCCTAAGATAAGACCGATTTCCCCTGCCGCTTTAAACAGCGCAGTAACTACCGTAGGCGTAACACCCAGTGTGCCCATAATAGGAAGCATAATTGGGGCGATTACCGCGTTTCCGCCGGAGGAAGTTCCCAACAGGCCGCTCACCAAAATAGAGCAGGCACACAGAGAAATCTTAGCCTTCGTCCGCGTGTTAACGCCGATCCGGTCCACAATAAAGTAGACTAACACATTGGAGACTTTTGTTTCAGACATTAGAGCGCCAATTCCAGCGCCAAGCATCATGATCAGGGCGATCAGGACAGGTGAGGAGTTGAGAGAGCTTTCAACCGCTTGTGCCAGCATTCCAGGATCCCAGCCCAGCAAAATAGCACCTAAAGCCACGCTGATAATCAGCGCACTTAAATTTTCAACCCCTCGCAGAGCGAGAACAATAAAGACGAGCAGGGGAAGCAAACCCAAGATAGATGGGGGGGAAATCAAAGCCCAGGAACCTAATTCCATATATTCATCTCCCTCTTAAAAATTGCTTTGTTAACTTAGCAACCGTAACGCAAATACTCCATCAGCCTGTCTCGCCCCATCCCCTCAATGCCCATGTCTTTCAGCGTTCGAGCCTCTTGGTAGAAGTCCCGATTGCAGACCGCACACAGGACGTTGGTTAGAGCGGTGTGGATTTTATGATCCAAACCCAATGCATCCAAAATCTGGGCACAGGGGATCAGACCAAAGGGCACATCTTCTGTAATGTACCGATAATCCATGGAGGTCGGCATTTTGCTGTAAGCGTAATGCTTCAGTGAATGTAGAATCTCAGTTGCCGTGTTTCCGGCGGCTCCCTGATGCTCATACCAGACCTTTTCGATTTCCGCGACAGGCAGAACATGCATGTCGGGCAAAGTATTCAGGGCCAGGCGCTCCTGATCCAGCCAAGAAAGCAGATTGTCCAACGAAGGGCTGGAAGAGCACTCCCGGTAGAAAAGCCGGTCCTCCTTGTTATCGATATTGGCCGCATTCAAAAGCATCAGAGAGGTATGTAGGGTGGTATTCAAATTTGAGAATCCAGTTTCGATCACGTTGCGATAGCGAACAGTAAAGGGATAGAGCACATGTAGCCGCTCAAAGGCAGGTTCACTGCCCTCGCTGGGAAAGAAAGCAACACCCAAATTATGTTTATAGCCACGAATCCAAATAGAGGACGGGGATTTTTTCCGGCAGGCGTACATCATACAGGAAAATTCTGCGAACCAGATTTTTGTGCGGTATCCCATGGCAGTCATCGTGTGACGGAATACAAGAGAGCCGCCGGGGTTGGCAGGACACAGAGCCACGATCTGATTCTCACGAAGATGCGGAGCACAGAGCTCTGCAATTGTCTGCAGAGAATAGGCAGGCACAACGATCATGACGATCTCAGATTCGGCCAGCGCCTCTTCGATGTCCGTTGTAATTTTATACAGCTTCGCAAAGCCCCCTGTCAATCCGTTGTTTTCAAATGCCTCAAGTTCGATGCCGCCCCGCTGAGAAACTTCTTCCAGATTCTTTGCAAACTGGGGCAGCTCATACAGCGTAATCTGATGTCCGCGAATGGTCAAATCAGAAGCTGCTGCAAACGCACCATTTCCGCCGCCGATGATTGTTACCTTTTCCATAACTCGTTCCTCCTTAAAAATGCAGATTGCTGTTTATTTGCTTTCTGCAATGCAGATGCCTAATATTAAAAGCAATCTTCGTGCCAACTTTAGAAAGCCCTTCCAATCAGGATTTATGGGCATTTTCTTCATCAGTTGTATAAAAATATGGAAAAATAACAAAAATCGATCTAAAAATATTTACAAACGGAATAACTTTGGTGTAGAATGACTATTATCGTGGCCTAAAATAAGAAATATCCTTGTGGATTGTCAATCTGAAAAATTTAAAAAGTGTTTTACTGCTGAATATTGTGAAGAGAAAGGTGATAAAGTGCTTAAGATTGCTGTGATTGGATCTGAATTTTTTGGAAAATTTGTTCAGGATATTGTGAGAAAGAACATATTTCCGCATATTCAACTGGAATATATCAATGACATTACCTTTATTAATTATCCGGCAATGGTGAAAGCTACTCTTCAGGTCCTGGAGAGAGAAAACTGTCAGGCTCTTGTATTGGGGCCGTATGATTATAGTGTAATTGCGCCCCACACCAATCTGCCTTGCTATGTTTTACATCCGGATCTTCAGGAATTTCTCCTCTTATATCCCCAAATTCGGGGATGCAAAAATCCGGCGGTTATTTGTCCAACTACAGATATTCTGGATTTGTCTGTGTTTGAAGTCTGCTTTGGAGTGAAATACCACATTCAATATTATGAGGATCTCCGCAAAATTGAATATCTTCTGGAAGACGTGAAACGAAGAGGGCATCAGGTGGTCATTGGATCGAACATTATATTCAATACGGCAAAGCGTCTAGGATTGAACGTATATTATTACTTCAGCCAAAAGAGCGTCGAAGACGGAATTCGAAATGCGGAGCAGATCATTCAAAACCTGGCTCGGGAAAACCAATATATCAAGGAAATCAGTACCATTTTGGAGAACGCCACCTGTGGCGTCATTTACTTGATGCGGGATGCGCTGACTTTGAATTATGTCAATCGTACTGCACTGGAGATGCTCCAATACAAGCGCGAGGATTTTTTTCGGCTGCCAATCCGAGACATGTTTCCCCAGCGTGTATTGGATCAGCTGCTGGACAGCAATCTACCAAAAAGTAAGATACAGTTCTCTCTGTGCGGTGTTGAAGTGATCGGGAATATTGTGTCCTTGCAGATGCAGTTGGGTACACCCGGGGTCTGTCTCCTGTTTGAAAAAGTCTCAAACGTGATTGAGTCAGAGGCTAAAATTCAGCGGGAGCGAAAGCGTCAGAATTTTGGCACGCAGTATACCTTTGAGGACATAATTGGGGACAGTGAGGTATTAAAAAGCGCCATCGCACGGGCGAAGCGGTTCGCGCTCAGTAATTCCACCATTTTGATTCATGCAGAATCAGGGGCTGGAAAGGAGCTGTTTGCTCAAAGTATCCACAACTACAGTGTGCGGCATCAATATCCCTTTGTGGCGGTCAGCTGCGCCTCCATTCCAGATACCCTGATTGAAAGTGAATTGTTCGGCTATGCTCCGAATTCTTTTACTGGGGCCAGTACGAAAGGGAAACGTGGCCTGATCGAAATTGCCAATCATGGGACGGTGTTTCTGGACGACGTGGATGCACTCTCACCCAGTTTTCAGTCAAAGCTGCTCCGTGTACTCCAGGAACGGGAAATTATTCAAATAGGGGGAGATGCACCGCATCCAGTAGACATTCGGTTTATCGTCTCCACCAATCGGGACCTGAAAAAGATGGTGGAGGAAGGCCAGTTTCGGAACGATTTATACTTCCGTCTCAATGTACTGCACCTGCGTATTCCCCCTTTGCGCGACCGCTCGGAAGATATTCCCACCTTAATCTGGCATTTTCTACGTAGTTTTAACAGTAAGTTGTCAGAGCGTGTCCAAGAAGACTTTGCGCAGGTCTTTGAATCTGCGTTTGCCTATTCATATCCTGGCAATATCCGTGAACTGATCAATATTGTGGAGCGCTTTGCGGTGCTGGCGGATGTGGATCGCACAGATACGGCATATTTCACCGCACTATGCCAAATGTGTCTCTATCCAGACGCTGCAGCAGCAAAACAGGATCTGAATCTTCCCCTTGCTATTACCGGAACTTATAAACAGGATATTGCCAATGCGGAAAAAATCATTTTGCAGCACTACTATCAGCGCTCGGATGGAAATATTTCGGAATTGGCCGAAACGCTGGGGATCAGTCGTGCAACGCTTTACAATAAGCTGCGCGGATGCAGGAAACATTAATCTGACGGTACGTTGAATCTTTCATGCAATTATCAGGATTAAATTCGAAAGACAGAGAAGATAAAGAACTGTCTTGCCGCTGAAAACACGATATTGCAGTAAAGAAAAGGAGGATGCAGCCTGCAACAAACACAATCGTCAGCCTCATCTCTATTTGCCTCTGTGTGCTACCGTGTGGTTCCGGCGGGGTATGGGTGTATTTCCCATGAGACAAGGTACCTTCCGGAGCCTCATGTGGGCATCATATGCCTGTCGTTCCTCCAAAGCCAGCTGTCGGCCCGGGCAATGACTGTGAGTCAGGGAAAAGAAGTAATAAATCTCCCTGCAAAACTACAACAAAGTCTACCCTACCCTCTGCCAGCAGCAAGTTGGAGAAACACTTTACTCCCCCCATCGTGCGGGGGCAACGCGTACCAACCGCTTGCTTAATTTTAAGCCTCTGCGGTGGAGACAGACACCCCTCTATGGCCCTGTTTACCTCTGCATCTCCCCACAGTACGGAGAGCATCGGTGCCTCCAGTACCCGCACGGCCGGGGGAGCGAATTTTACCCACCCACAGGTGGGGCAAGCAGAGCGTTTGGCTTGCCGCAAGCGGCCGCCAAACGCCTTTTTGCGGGCAGAAGCCCGCACCCACTTTTTCTGCCCCACAGGGCCAATTGATAACTTTCTGATAACTCTGCCCGTTTGGTATGGCTATCCACAAAAATTTTTGGTATGTTGTCGTTCCCGGAGAGGGAGCGGCAGCATACCAAATTTTTATGCGGAGGTGATGGAACATGGCAGTCCGAACCAGAAACCAGGTGATTGCCTTCCGGGTCACTCCGGCAGAGGCAAAGAAGATCCGGGAGAAGGTGCGCCAGTCCGGCCTGAGCCAGCAGGAGTACCTGCTCCGGGCCGCACTGGAACAACCGATCCTTGTGATCCACGAACTCAAGCCCATCCTGACGGAGCTGCGCGCCTGGGGAAGAAACCTGAACCAGCTCACCGTCTTGGCTCACACGGGTCATATCCAGACGGTGTATCTGAACGAACTGACAGAAGCGCTGGGCAAGACCTATGAGGCGCTGAACGGTCTGCTCACAGAGAAAGGACCGGTGATCTCCTCTGGCGACCTGTAGCTACATCAAAGAGCGGACGCAGACGGCGGGCGCCATGGGGCGGGTGATCCGCTATGTGTCACAGGAGAAAAAGACGATGGATGAAACCGGCCGCCGCCATCTCTCCGGTATCAACTGCACGCCGGAGCTGGCACAGAAAAGTTTCCTGGCGACCAAGAACCTCTACGGAAAGGCCAACGGAACCTTCTTCTACCAGTACGTCCAGTCCTTCTCTCCCAAAGAGGAAGTCACGCCTGCGGAAGCGCACCAAATCGCCCAAGAGCTGGCGGAGCGGTTCTTCCCAGGCTGCGAGGTTCTGGTGGCCACACACATCGACGCAGAACACCTGCACTCCCACCTGATCGTCAACTCCGTCCACCCGGACACCGGAAAGAAACTGCACTTCACCCCCAATACCCTGGAGCAAATGCGGAAGGTCAGCGACCAGATCTGCATGGAGCACGGCCTCACTACCTTGAAGCCATACCAGCAGGATCGGCGCACTCAAGGTCTGCGAACTGGAGAATACCGGGCGGCCAACCGAGGAGACAGCTGGAAGTTCCAGCTGATCATCACAATCGAGGAAGCCATGAAACGCGCCGGGACGTGTGAGGAGTTCCTGCGTGAAATGAACCAGCAGGGCTATCAAGTGCGCTGGGAGGAGGGGCGAAAGAGCATCACCTACACCACGCCCACGGGAAAGAAATGCAGAGACGACAAACTGCACGAGCTGAAATTCAGAAAGGAGCAGATGGAGCATGAATTCCGAATACGGCAGCGAGCAACACAACAGTTCGCTGGACGCCCTGAAGCAGAGACAGAAAGCATCACCAACAATGCCCACCTTCACAAGCCAGCAGGCCAACATCCTCTACACCATGCCGCTTCAGACCGTGGAGCGGCTGGAACAAGTCCTGCGGAGCACCCTGGCCCTCCAGGAGAGCATCCGAAGGGATATGGATTCCCTGGCCACCAAAAAGAGCCTGGAGCCTCTGGCCACAGCGGATCTGCTGGCCCGCTGGCTGAATCAGACAAAGGATCTCCATCAGGGGATGTGCCAGAACCTGGAGAAAGTCCAGCGTGGGATTCAGGAGGAGAACCGACAGGCTGGGAAGCAGAGAGACGAATTTATGAGGCAGCTCTCCACAGTGATAGAACGGCTCCGGAGAGATGGGGAAGAACTGCAGAAATCCTTCCGACGCTGGGCAGCGACCACGATCATGTGCTCCGTGGCGGGAGCGACGGCAGCCAGCATTCTGGTGTGGAGGATTCTGGGATAACAGAAGACATTATTCGGTTGCTGGCCAGATTGGAACAGCAGCCGGACAGCAACGTAATAGACGCAACGACCCGGCACAGTCGTGGAGACCGAAAAGCGCTGGCCAAAGAGCAGGCAAAGAAGATCGCCATGGGGCACAAAGCGGATGATCACGAGGAAGGACAGAAGATGAACTGAACGACTTTCCCCAGCACTCTGGAAATTCTAAGTGCTGGGGAGAATTCTTAAACGGGTGGTTCAAAAAATGATACGCATATACAAAGAGAAACTTTCTCCATACACCCCCTCAAAAATTACGGCGCATAAAACAATAAAGACCCTTCCGACCAGAAAGGGTCTGCTGGCTGGCGGGAATTGCGATGCCGTAAACAATGAATACGGCGGAAATAGTGGCAGCAAAATGATAACAGTTTGATAACTCTGCGCCGCACCCCTGGCTATTTCTGTTTTCTGTGGTATTGTGTGTCGTTGCAAAGGAGGCGGCACACATGAGAGACACACTGGAAGATCTATACTTCGGGAAAATTACCCCCAACGAACAAGACATCACCCCAGGCTCCGTCCTGGCAAACGCTATGGACCAGGCAGAACAGTGCGAGGAAAAGCTCGCCGACCGACTGGAGGGAGAGGAGAAAACCCTGCTCCTGCGGCTCCTCAACGCGGAGAACGAAATCAGCAGCACAATGGCCCTGGAAAATTTTGTCCTGGGATTTCGCCTGGGGATGCGGATGACAATCGAAGCCCTGGACGAGGACGACGGAAACCTGACTATGACACAAGAGAAGGGAGGTGCCTACCATGGCAAAGAAACGGGCCAACGGCGAGGGTAACATCCGTAAGCGAAAAGATGGTCGGTGGGAGGGCCGGTACACCGCCGGGTACGACTCCAAAACTGGCAAACGGCTCATCAAAAATGTGCTGGGCAAGACCCAGGCAGAGGTCAAGGAAAAACTCAAAAAAGCTCTCGAAGAAACCAACGGTTTAGATGTCAGCAGGGCGGCAGATGAGTATACCGTGGCCACCTGGCTGCACACCTGGTATGAACTCTACGCCAAGCCCAATGTTCGCACCGCCACAGCTAACCGATATGAGTTAATTATCGAGACCTATACAATCCCCCGCATCGGAAACATCAAGCTAAAGAAACTAACCACTCGGCACCTGCAAAAGCTCTACAAAGAGTTATTGGAGAGCGGCAGAATACATGTCGGAAAGAACCAGGACAAGGGACTGAGCTCCACCACCGTCCACAGTGTCCACCTGATGCTCCACTGTGCCCTGGACCGTGCGGTGAAGGAACGGCTCATCCCCCGCAATCCCTGCGAGGACTGCGTCGTACCCAAGCCCCGGAAGCTGGAGATGAAAATCCTTCCCCCAGAGCATATGAAGGCCTATTTGGACGCGGCGGAGGCCAGAGGACTGCTCCCCATGTTCTACCTGGAGCTGGTCTGCGGTCTGCGGAAGGGAGAACTGGTAGCTCTGCGATGGGATGACCTTGATATTCATCAGAGGACAATCTTCGTGAGCAAACAGTACGTCCGCAACCCGGACGGCTCCCTGGAACTGACCCGGCCTAAGACGGAGAACTCCGTGCGGCTGGTGTCCATCCCGCAGACCACGGTGGACTTACTGATCCAGGAGCACTCCAAGCACCCGGACAGCCCCTACATGTTCCCCTCACCCCTCACCGGAGAGATGTACCACCCGGACTCGGTGGTGAATCTCCACAAGAAGATTCTCAAGGACGCCGGGCTGGAGCACCTCAGATTTCATGATCTCCGTCACACCTTCGCTACCACGGCCCTGCAGAACGGTGTGGATGTGAAAACAGTATCCTCCATGCTGGGCCACTTCGACGCCGGGTTCACCCTGCGGACCTACACCCACGCCACCAGGCAGAAACAGGACGAGGCAGCCGCCGCTATGGGCAGTTTTATGGAACAGGTTCGATAAAAACAGAAAAAATGCGCCGGACAGTAAGCTCTTCTTCCTGTCCGGCACTCTTGTGTCCATTGGTTCCGTTGTTTCATTTCTGCGTGTGGGTCACGGTGTGGGTCAAACCTCTGACCCACATTTTGACCCGCACCGTTTCATTGCTTTTTGCAACAAAAAATCCCCGAAAACCGAAGTTTTCGGGGATTTTTGGAGCTGCTACCCAGATTCGAACTGGGGACCTCATCCTTACCAATTGGTTTCGGCCTATTTTGTTCCTTTCACTGCTTTCCTGTAACCTTTGAGCCGCAATGGATACGGGTTTTTTATTTTTGTAGTGCTTCGTAAATTTTGCTTGTTTTAGCGTCCGTGGACGCTAAATGGGCGCTAAAATTTGCGTTGCAAATTTGTCTCGTACATAAAGCAAATAGACCATAATGCCAGAATTCTCCCAGGCTTCTTTAAGCCCTGTGTTGTCTACCACAGAAAAAATGTGGCGTCATAGCCATAATGGTTTCATGGCTTCGTTTTGTCTATTTGGTCGCAGGATATTTATATGTACACCGACACACAACTTTGTTTCTACTTCTTCCATAAATAGAAAGGAAGAAGGCTTTCTCGCTTCTGGCTAACGAGAAAACCTTCTTCACTTTAAATTCTTACTTCTTATTTTTAGAATCGATCCATATACGGAAGGCGCGCTTACCATAATCTTTGGCATAGATGCGCTCGCCATCCCGAGTGGTTGTCCAAGTTCGGAAAATCCACATAGGAATCCCTCCTTCGTCAAGATATTTATATAAAAACATCTTGCGCAGGCGAGAAAATTGTGCTACTATGAACTTGCTACAGTATCATAAGTAGGCCAGACACTATTGACTCCTCCTGAGCAGAGGATGGAATTTTGTCTTGGTCGGCGGTCAGGCTTTCGGGCTTGACCGTTTTTTCTTTAATAGGTGTTTATTTTGTTTCCGCAATTTGATTCGTTCCAGCACCCGCAATTGCCGCTTTGCAATTTCGTAAGATACTCCACAGCGCCTACCAATTTCTCTCTCACTCATCCCATCAATGAGATGTATCGGCGCCAATAACTCCGCGGCAAAAACATTAGCCTGCCGCTCAGGGTCAAAATCAGGCGGAACTTTTTTGCAAGCATCTAATTTAGCATATCGGACACTCTTTTCGTCATGAAAATAATAGTGTCCAAGCTCATGTGCTAAGGTTGCACGCGCCCACCAGTACCCCGAAACTGCCGCCTCATATACAGAGTTCTTAATTCGAATCACATTAAAACTTGGTACATATTCTGCTTGAACCCCAAGTAACTCGAAATCCTCAAGAACCTCAATATGAAAAGAAGTATCAATTTCAGGAAGTACATTTTCCAAAAACTCTACAATTGGAAAGTACGGCGTGTCTTTTAAGCCTAATTTTAATCGCAACAAATACGCATCTCTGCGAATACTATTACGATCCCGTGGAGAAGCTAATCTCACTAGAGACTTATCACCGTGCACGCTGCTTAGTCCCCCTTTTTTCCCCCTTCGCCTTCATGGAGGACATAATTCTCTTTAAATCCTCATCATCTAATCCATCAAGAGCTCTTGCAAAAGACAACACGGCATTTCTCTTTTGCTCAGACGCATTCTCCAAAGATATAGTAACATCAAAAACAGAATTGTCCGCGGCATTCTGAAGATCAGCCTGAGCATCAGAATCAAGCGAATAAATCGATGCGATTTTGCTTACCCAATCTTGCGGCATTCGCCTTTTCCCATTTTCCACCGCAGACAAATATGCAGAAGATACCCCCAGCTTGTTAGCCATATCCTTTAATAGTTGCTGCCTATCTATGCGAATTTTACGAAGCGCCTTACCAAATTCAGTCAACATGGGGAGCCACTCCTTTCTACAGTACGCATGATACCACATTCTCTCTTGCTTGTCAACAGGTTTTGTAAATTTAATTCACAAAAAACAACTCCCGTCTTAACAACAGGAGTTGTTTTTTCTTTTACTCCGCTCTGGACGCCATTATGGCCGCCCGGGCCATAACCATTCCTTCCTCACGGGTCATCAGAGCCCGGGGTCGGGAGCCGTCCGCAGAGATCCCCAGGGCTACCGCGTCAGCCACCAGATCCGGCATAGTTGCGTCCTGAGTGGCCAACTCTTCCCGGTAGCGATCCATGTATTCCTTCCACTGCTCGTAGTTCACAGTATCCAGCTCCTCCCGAACGATCTGCCGCACTCTGTCCTCCGTCAACTCCAATCCCTCCTGTTTCTCCGGCAGCCGGAGGATGGAGCAGATCACCCGATCCTCCGCCGTGCTCTGCTCTTTTCCGTTCTGGCGGCAGATAAAGCTGCCGCCGCCGTCCAGTTTGACCACATCCCGGTATCCCGCAAAGGCCCGGGCCGCCTCCCCGGATGTCACCAGGTTGTCAGACTGGCTCTCCCAGGCAAACACATGGGCTCGTCCATCGGCCACCGCAAGAACCGTGTGCCAGGTAGCCCGCAGCGGAGAGGTATCCCAGCCCTGCGCTTTAATGTCGGCCACCGTACAGGCTCGACCGTCCCGGATCAGAGGGATCCCGGAAACTGCGTGCCCCACATCGTCTGGCAGACTCACAAGCTCCGCCACCCGGACCTGACTGCCCTGGGTGTAGACCGTGGTCACCGGACGGCCATGGGTCGGGTTAGCGTAGGCCCATCGGCTGGAATCAAAGATCCAACGGTCCCCCACAAAACGGCCGCGCTCCTCTGCATAGTGCCGCATCCAGCGACCTGTGGCGGTATAGATCCCCGCCAGATGCCCGGCAGGCAGTGCAAACCGCTCTCCTGCCTCAGAGTACGACCCGAAATAGCCGGCGTTGATGTAGTCTCCCGCAATGGAACGCTTGGCCGCGGCTACCACCTCCACCCGGAACTCCTCTGCGGACAGCGTGGCCACAGGCTCAAGCCGCCGCCTGGGCTGGAGGTCATACACCTCCACCAGGGCCGCCGCCAGCCCGGCCGCCGCCTGATCGGCAAATGTCTCCGTCAGGATGATGGGCGTGTCATGGGTCGAGTCCATAAACCCCAGCTCGATCAGCGTGGCGGGCATGGTGGTGTAATTGAGCACATACAGACTCTGCTCCGCCAGCGGCTGCGCCCGGTTGCCCCGCAGGCCGGTGGCCGCCACGGTATGGCGGTACACTGCGTCCCGCACCACCTCGCTCTGCCTCTGGTGCTTAGGTGCCACAAAGGCCACGATCCCGCCGCCGGAGCCGCCGTTGATGTCGGCATTGTGGTGGATGGACAGATACACGTCCGCGCGGGCCCGGTTGGCCGCCGCCACCCTCTGGGACATGGTCACATCCCGCTTGCCGGTCACGTCGTCCACCCGCATGGTCTGGCAGTCATACCCCGCCAGGATGGCCTCCAGCTTGTCCGCCACCCGGCTGTTAAGCACCCACTCCCGGGTCTCTCCGGGGTCGATGCTCTTGAGGCACCGCTTGCCGGGAGTGCTCAGGCAGTGCCCCGCATCAATGCAGATCAGCATGGGGTCAGCCCTCCTGGCCGGCCTGGTGCTCCTCGTCCTCCTGGATGCCAGCAGCCACAGCGGCGGCAAACGCCTCCCGGTCGTGGTCGGCGAAGGCGTCCACCAGGGCCTCGTAGTGGCCGCCGATGAACTCGTTGATGCCCTGCTCGGTCATGCCCTCGGGGATGGGGTGGGCCTCCTTGTGGTGGGCCAGGGCAATGGTCAGGTCGGGCAGGTCCAGATCCTCACAGGTCTGGAAAATGTCATAGATGTAATTGGCGTTCATGTTGTTTTCTCCTTTCAGTTATCAAAATAGGGCCGTTTTGTCAATGGGTACTGGTTTTGTTGGCGTTCTTCTCTGTCTGCGTCCCAAAGTAGAACGCGACGACCACGGTGAACACGGTCAGAAACTGATCCGCGCTCACCCCGCCGGAGCAGGTCAGCCAAGCGAACACCGCCGTCAGGATCAGCGTGACCATACTCTTGATGGTCAGCAGGTTCCCCAGCCGCTTATACAGCTGTTCCACATCTCTCACCTCCCTTCACGTTTACAGGAAATCATGCTTTTGTAGCCGATCATCGTACACCCTGCCGATATTTGCGATGGCATGGGTGGCCCGGCTGTTGGGATACTCTGGGTGCTCCCGGCAGAATTTTTGATAGCGGTCGATCTCCGTCAAAACCTCGATGAACTCCTCCCGGGTGTGGGGAATCTGTCGGATCAGCTCCTGGTTGAACCGCAGGATCCTGGCCCGGTGCATATCTGCCGCCCGCTCATCGTCGGTCTTGATGTGGTTGTCCAGTTTGATCCGGGTCCGCTCCAGCTCGGCCAGCACCTCCGCATTGATGGCTCGCCCGATGGCCTTGGCAATGGCGGACCAGGGGTTGACCCTGACGGGGGCGATCTGGATGACCGTCAGCGCCAGGACCAACAGCCCGCCCCCGCCTGTCAATAGCTCCTGGATGCTCAATATCTCTTCCTCCTGTGTACTGCATGGCGCTCAGCGCAATTACCTCACATAATAATACCCGTCTGAGTGCCGCCCATTGGCTGGATATGCATTTGGGTCGCTGGAGTATACCTCCCCAACGTAATCTCCAGCCTTATATTCAGGTGCGAAATTTATCCGATAGATTGCGTATCTATAATACGGACTCGAACTTCCATTGCGGTCGATGACAAGCATATATACCTGGCCATTACCACTAATACTGCCATGCACAGAGTCTTGACTGTCCTCACCACTTGCAAAATCATCAAAGCTTTTCGGTTGGATTGTAAATTTTGATAAGACGATGGCTTGATACGCATTTCCTCGGCTACCTTGGGGTTTGACATAACTACTTGTTACCCATTGGTGGGAATCTTCATTATCATGGTTAAACTTCAATGTTTTGGAGCTATCCCCAGTTTCCATATACACAAGGCTTAATGATTTGTCATAGTCGCCAGGCGTAATATACTCACGACCGATTCCAGCCGCTGAACTTACATAGACGTTCGGGGTAGATGTAAGGTTAGTTAATCCCCTGACTTGGGACTTACCGCTAACCTTCTCATGTTCAGCTACAGTTTTATATTTTCTCCACATATAGACCGGGCTGTCTACCAGATAGTTTTCTGGCAATGTGAAGGCAGGGCGGGAACCATTTGTGGTATCGTGATCGTAGGTGGATGGTTCACCATTAAAATTCATTGTCCAAACATAGGCCGTTCCTTTTGTTTGTGGAGAGCGGGTCCATTGTGTAACCGACTGTCCGTTCAGAAACGCTTTCTTAAGCGTATTGGAAATTGGAAGTTCAGAGCCATCCAGCGGGGAATAGCTGGGGTGTTCTCCAAGCTCCATCAGGGACAAAAGAAAAACGGACCGTGAAAGGGTTCCTGTGTTACCAGTACCGTTACCCGTCATAGCCTCAAACTTTGTGGTACCAATTAAGCTTTGAACATCAGCGTCCAACAAATTTTTATAGTCATTATTGAGCCAACTATCAATGGCACTCTTAGCATAGTTATTGGCGTAGGAGCCACTATACCGCTGGTCATTATAACAATCCTTACGCACCAACAGTGTCCGCCCGGCTCCGTTCAAGCCGCTCTCATAATTGTGCTTGGCTACATAGAAATCTACCAGTTTTCCACCCTCGTTGATTTTAACAAGGGCCCCTTCCGCACATTTTGACAGAGGAATCTTTTCCGCAAAAAACAACCGTGCCACACCGTTCACGCCGATATATCCCTTTTTGACCTTGCGGGCGCTCCCCCCTACACCGATATACATCTTCTTGACCTTCCGGTCGATATTTTCACTGCCCTCGTTAAATACATTAAGACCACCCTCAAACAGACAATCTTCGCACTGATACTTCTCCGGGTTATCGCTGATGCGCTTGATTGCAGTTGACCTGCAAGCACTTCTTGGGCATATCAGCTTGATTTCGGATACCCCCACAAAAAGCCCCTTCGCCACGCTCCATCACCTCACTCATAAACCAGATAGATCTCACCGGACGCCAGGGACGAGGATCCCGCCGTCAGATCCGCCGTCCCCGCCCGGATATTCCGCACCTGGGCCGTCCCCAGCGCCGCGGCCGCGCCGGCATTGGCCTGGACCTGACCGCCCAGCGTCCCCGCGCTGACGTCCGCCGCGCTGTGCTTGTGCGCCGCCGGCGGGAAGGTCTCCGGCTTCCCCGTGACCGTCCCCCAGGCGTGGGTGTGGCTCTTCGCGGCGTACAGCGGGTCAAAATACCCCTTCAGCGCCGCCTTGATCCGGCTCCACAGCACCCGCTTTGGGACGTTCTCCGCCGCGCTGTCCGTGATCACCACCCCGTCGTTGTCCACCGGCTGGTCCTTCAGTTCCGCCCCCGCCAGCGCCTTGGAGATGTCCATCTCCGGCAGCTGCTCCTCCGGAATCTGACCGCCATTGTCCAGCACCGCAATTTGAATGTTGACCCCTTCCGGTCCCCCAATAAACAGCTCTTTGGTATCTGTGGTCAGCCCGTATTCTCCCAGGGCTAGGACCGGCAATGTGGCCCTGGAACCCCGCTTCACTTGGATTGTAACCGCCATATGCGTATCACTCCTTATTAGAAAGTCCCTCCGTCTACAGTTTCGACGCTCATTGTGCCGTCAACGCCAATGGAGACGTTTCCGCCGCCCTTGACGTGCCCCAGCTGGGTGGCGGATGCGGTCTGTTTGGTGTGGCTGGACGGGGCCGCGCCCACGTCCGCCGCCGTGGTCCCGTGGGGGTTGCCTTTGGTGATCTGGCTGTGGTCATAGGCCGCCTTTCCACGGTCGCCTCGGTATGCCGTGCTCTCCGTCTCGCCCAGGGCCAGAGACGCGCTGATCTCCACGTACTGGCTGCCACTCCAGCGGTAGGTCAGGTTGGTGTCCTTGGCAATGTAGATCTTCCCGTCCTCGCCGGTCTCAGGGAAGGCTCTCTGGCTGTCATACTCCACCACGTCGTCCACATAGCTGGGAAGCTGTGCCGCAGGCACCTTGCCGCTGGAATCCAACTCCGCCACACCGTTGGCCTGGCCCTTCTGGCTGGCCGGGATGGCCTCCACATCATCGGCCGTCAGAGTGACAGCGGCGGACAGGGGCTTGCCGTTAATGGTGGTGCTCACGGGCACATAGGTCCCAGACAGGTCAGGCAACAGGGCGGCCAACAGCTTCCCGTCCGCCTGCACCACGGGCACGTTGCCCTGCTGTGTTCCGGTGTCTGCGGTGGACGCCGTGCCCAGGCCCGTCACCTTGGTGCTGGGGATATTGGGCAGATCGGACACCTCGATGGTCTGCCCGGCGGTCACCCGGCCCTTCTGGTCCACGGTCACCTTGGTGTAGGTGCCGGGCGTCAGGGCGGTGATGTTGGCAAGGGCCAGCACCAGCTCCACGTTCTGTGTTCCGTCAAACTGTACCGCAGGGGCGCTGGCATCGCCGGAGACAGAGAACGCACGTGGGGTGGACAGCTTTGCCGCCGTGTCGGCGGTGCCGCCCTTGGGATTGATGTGGACGTTCCCGGAGGTGGCGCCGATGTACACGTTACCGGTGTCCAGGGCCACCGCCAGCTCGCCTTGGGCCAGTACCAGGTTGGTGACTGCTTCCTGTAAGCCTCTCTTGATCTGAATAACTGCCATTCTGATTCTCTCCTTTTCTTTATTGTCCGGCGTTGCCGTCAATGACTAGATTCTGGTGGGCCAGAGGATTCGCCATGTGCTCCTCCAGGCTCTCGGAGGTGTCAACGGCTTCCACGTTGTTCCCATCTACCAGCAGATTGGCGTGGGCGGTGGCTGTGGCGTTGTGCTCCTCCACCGGGTCCGTGTCCCACACGCCGCAGTCGATGTCCTGGACCAGCTTTCCGTTTTCGTCCAGGGTGGCGACTCCCTCCGGCTGGCCCTTCTCCGCCTGAGGGATAAACACCAGGGCGGTGTCCACCTTTCCGGTCACCTGGACCTGCCCAGAGAAGATCAGCTCCGTACCGAACACAAATTCTCGCAGATTCTCGCGCCCGGCCTGGATGGCCTCTCCGGCCCCGAAGGCGTTGCCGTAACACATCAGGACCTCACCCTCCTCCGGGTCGCTGGCCCACAGGCCCAGCTCCTCCCACGCAAAGGCGTCCATCCCCGTGTTGACGAACTGGCCCAAAACAGAGGCGGTGTTTCCCCGGCTCTCCACGCCGGACAGACTGAGATACTTCAGCGGCTCCACCAGCGCCGTCCGGTCCAGACTGCTGCCAGGGGGCAGGGCGCCCGTCCCGATCTGCCACCGGGTCACCTGGGCGGTCTGCCCCTCCGGCACCTTGGCCAACAGCGCCGCCCCGGCGCTGGTCAGCTTCATTTCCGGTATCATCTGCACTCCACCTTCCAAATCGTTCTTTATCCCCATATCAATGGGTATGATTGCACTTCTAGAAATTTATGTTGACATTGTGCGCACATTGTGATACAATATATCACACAAGGAGGCGATTATCATGGCAAACATCAACATCCGCATCGATGACGCTCTCAAGCAGCAGGCCGACGCCGTGCTCGCAGAGCTGGGCATGAACATGACCACAGCCACCACCGTTTTCCTCAAACAGCTGGTCCGGCACAACGGGATCCCCTTCGAGATCAAGGCCGACCCCTTCTTCTCCAAGGAGAACCAGTCCCGCCTGCTGGCCGCCGCCCGGCGCATGGACGAGGGCCGCGGCACGGCCCACGAGCTGGAGGACGCATGAAAAAGATATGGGATGATGAGGCCTGGGAGGATTACCTGTACTGGCAGACCCAGGACAAGAAGACCCTGCGGCGGATCAACCAGCTCATCCGGGACGCGGAGCGCGATCCCTTCCGCGGCCTTGGGAAGCCGGAGCCCTTGAAAGAGAACCTCCAGGGCTGGTGGTCCCGCCGGATCAATGAGACAGACCGCCTGGTCTACCGGGTCCGGGACGGCGCGCTGGAGATCATCCAGTGCCGCACCCACTACTCCGGGATGTAACATCAGCCCCCGCCCTGTGCGGGGGCTTTTCTCATACCCTGCCGCAATCCACCTTCCAAATGATCCGATCCCCCTGCCGGGGCAGAGCCCCCAGCCGGATCTGAGTCGTTGTCTCCTGCCGGTATTTGATGTCCCAGGCCAGATGGGCCGGCTTGAGCTCATTGATAATGGCCTCCAGGTCCTCCTTTTGGGCGATCTCCCCGATCGTGTCCAAATACCAGATGTGGAAACGGTAATGTGGATTGTCCTCCCGTATCTCCACCCTGCTCTCGGAAAACACCTCCGCAATGGCCTTGAGCTTGTCCAGCGTGGTGGTCCCGGCCCCCTTGACCTTGGACAGGACGCGGGCCCGCCGGCGCTCCTCCGGCTGAGTGGGATCCACAGGGATGCCGTAGGCCCGCTCCCATAGCTCCAGCCCCCAGCCGCCCGCGGTGGAGGGAAACAGCTGCCGGAGGGTCGCCTCCACATCCCGCTCCGCTTGGCGGGCAGGGATGCTCAGTGCCCTCTGGAGCTCGGCGTCCTGGGGGCTCTGCTGGTAATGCCGGGGCAGCTGCTGGATCAGCTCCGTCATGTGACCTGCACCTCCTTCAGCACTGGGACGCTGTCCGCCGGGACCGTGACGTCTTCAGTCCCGCCGTTGACCGTCAGACTGGTGAAGTTCTCCACCCCTTCGATGGACAGCAGCAGGGCCAGCACCCGGTTGTAGAGCAGCGTGTATGGCTGGTCCTCCTCCGGCCCGTAGCAGATGGTCTGGTACTTGGTCTGGATCAGCTGGCGGAGGTATCCGCCCAGGCGGCTCTCCAGCTCCGTCCGGACCGCCCCGGCGGAGGTCCCGGAGAGGACCACCGCGGCAGAGACGCGGATCTCCGTCTCCTTGGCCGCGGAGACAGTGACGTCCGCGCCGGGCGGGCGTTTGGACCGGATGTTGGTCTCCACGGCCTCCACGATCTCCGGGGAGGCCCCCTCAAAGCCGCTGTCCACCAGAGTGAGGCCCACGGTGCCGGGGCCGTCCCACAGCTCCACCACCTTGACCTCGCCCACCCCGTCCACCTCCATGGCCCACCGGCGGTAGTCCCAGCCGTTTCCGCTGGTGGCGGGCCGCTTGCGGGCCTCGTCCACCCGCTGGAACAGGGCGGCGTCGCTCTCCCGGTCGGTGCCGCCCTCCCCCTGGCCGTTGACATAGCCCTCCAGGCCGGGGATGTTGACATACATCCGGGACAGGGTTTTTGGGGCAATGTTATAGGCGCTGCCCACCTCCGCCGCCTCCAGTCCGCCCACGGCGGAGCCGCCTGAGCCGATGACCACGGACTCCAGCAGCAGGAATTGCAGTCCCGTCCCGGTGAGAAAGACGGTCCCGGCTGGGATCGCCGTTCCGGCCTTGCCGGTTAGGGTGACGGTACACCGGGCGCGGGTCCCCGCCCGGCGGGTCAGGTCGTGGTAATCCCGGGCCACCAAGTCAATGAATTTCCCCGATGACTCGTCAATGAACAGCATAGAGGTGACCGCTGGAAGCGCTTTGTAGAGATTGCTCACCAGCTGGCACAGGGGGCCCGCCACAGCGTCCGCATAGCTTCCCGCCAGGGTGGAGACCCCCGTCTCCGGCGCAATGGCCGCCAGTGCCTCCTTCTTCAGGTTTTCGGTCGTACGATCCTCAAACATACAGTGCAGTCCTCCCATATACGGTGGAGAGCGCCACCGTCAGATGCAGGGTGCTCCCCTCAAAGCGGGCGTCTGAAATCTGTGCAGCTCGGATGTAGGGGTTGACCTCCAGAGCCTCCCGGACGTACCGGGCCGCCTCGCTCAGCTTGGTGTCCGCCCGGTATGGCTGTCCCACCAGGGCCTCCAGCTCACAGCCGTAGGACCAGGAGAAGTGTAAGTACCGATACCGGGCGGTGGCGATGGCCCGCCAGGCCCAGCCCTTCACGGCCTCAAGCCCGGTGACCATCACCGGATCCCCGCCCTCCCAGACAGGACGGCCCGCCTCATAGTCCATCAAAATGTCCCGGTACAGGGGCAGCCGCCCAGCCTGCCGGTCCGTTGGGGCAGAAAACATGGGCCACAGGGACGTCATAGCCTCACCGCCTTTGCCAGCAGATAATAGTCCTGTCCGTCCAGGGTCAGCAGCACCACCCGGTCCCCGGCCTTCAGGGCGAACTCACCCCGGGTCAGCTGGTCTGCAGATACCGGCGTGAGGGTCCCGCCGTCCGGACAGGTGCCCGGCAGAGCGCCCACCAGCTTGGGGCTGTATCCCTCCAGCAGGTCCTCATTGATCCACAGGTCCTCCGCCGTCAGCTCCATCCCCCCGCAGGAGATCTTCAGGCCCTCCTGACTGCCCACCAGAACCGTCCCGATGCAGAACGGTCCAATGGGCCGCTCCCGCCTGCCGGAGACGGAGATCGCCGTCAGGATCTTCCCCGCGCTCTCCTCCAAGGTGTTCATGGCGTTGTCCTCCTCTCACAGCTCCGAGCCCGCGCTGGCCTCGTTCATCAAATTGCGGAAATTCAGCTTGAATTTCCCCAGGTGCAGGCCGTTTTTCCAGGTGTGGGTGTCCCCGTCCACCCAGAACAGCCCGCTCACTCCGCTCCCGGTGTCCCGCAGCAGGACGGCGGCTCCGGTGATCAGCTCCATGGGCGGGTCCAGCACCTCCACCGTCAGGTTCTGCTGGAGCCCGTGGTCCTCCAGCCAGGCCCGGGCCTCCGCCCCGGCGTCCTCGCCGGAGCGCTGGATCGCCGTATGCTCCAGCCGCCCGTTCAGGGCCTGAGAGGCCCCGTCCTCCACCCGGCGCACCATCTGGCCGCCGTCGGTGTAGATGGCCACGCTGTTGCACAGCCGCTCGATACTCCAGCTGTTGGCCACCCCCATGGTCCGGACGATCTCCAGGCTGGCCGCGCCCGGCTTCTCCACAACTTCCAGGCGGCCGTCCCCGGTGATCCGGGGCAGATAGCGTTTTCCCGTCTGCTCCCCCGCCAGGGTGTACAGGGTGGTCACGATCTTGTCCAGGGCCACCCCCGGGAACTTCCGCCGCACGGAGATCCCCGTGGGGGCCAGCGTCCCCGTCAAGATACCGAAGTCCCGGCACATCGCGGCCACGGCTGCCTCCGGCGTCACATTGTCAAAGCGGTAAAAGCCCTCGTTCCCCGCCAGGAAGCGGCCGCCGTCCAGGGCGGACAGATCGGCTACTACGGTCTGGGAGCTGGTGGAGCACTGGGTCAGCTGTCCGGTAAACCGGACCTTCCCCGCCTGCTCCAGGATCAGGGCCACCCCCTCCGCCAGGTTGGGCGCTTCCACGCTGCCGTCCCGGGGGACGGCCAGACCGGCGGACAGCGTCCGGGCGATCTGCTTGGCGTCTCCGCTCCAGGTCACGGACTGCGCCAGCCCCGTCACGTCCCGAAAGCCGCTCCCGCCCGGCTCCACCAGCTTCAGGTGATATGCGTACTCCATCCCGCCACCTCATTTCAGCGTCCAGGACTGGGCGACCGGGTCCCAGACCGATGCCGTGGCGTCCGCCAGCGCGACGCTGGCGCTGTCCGGGCCGGCGGTGGGAAGATCATCCGCCGCCGGGATGGTGAGCACCTGCCCCGGATAGATGAGGTTGGGGTTTTTGATAGCCGGGTTGGCCGCCGCCAGGCGCTTGTATTGGCTTCCGCTGCCATAGTACCGCTCCGCGATGGACCACAGGCAGTCCCCGGCCTGCACCTTGTAGGTCTTGGCGGACGCCGCCCCGGTCTGGCTGTCCCGTGCGGTCTGGGCGCTCCCGCCGGACACAGAGAGGACGGGGACCTCCGGCTTTTTCCACTGCCGCATGACGATGGTGAGGTACAGGTCGTTGGTGCCGTCCTGCTCCCCCTGTGTGATCTCCTCGATCATCACCGAGGCGTTGACGCTGGTGCCGGAGACGATCCACCGCAGCTTTGCCCCCCGGTCGCTCCATACCTCCAGATCATACAGATATTCGTACGGAGCCGCCCGGGCCCCCGGCACACAGAAGGGGTATATCTGGGCGGGGAGGATCACGTCCTCCAGGGTGCAGTCCCCCATCCTGGCACCGCCCGGCAGGTTGATCTCCCCCAGCTGGTCCAGCTGGACCGTCTCGATCCCGTTGGGGTGCCGCCAGAAAAATTTCGCCGGGGTCACCGGCAGCACCAGCTCCTTCCCCGTGGCCTCCTCCAGAAATGACATGATCCGCAGCATCAGGATCTCCCTCCTTTGGGCGTAAAAAGCCGCCTTGTTAAGATCTCTCTTGACAAGGCGGCTCAGGCAGGTATAATAAGAAATAGAAGGGCGCTGTTACGGCGGCCAGCCCTATTCATCAGCCAAAATCAATTTGCTGACCGTTTGGGTTCCGGCCAAGCGGTCAGCACGCTTTTATGGTCATCATGTATGCCAATACAGCAAAACAGATGCAGTACCGCAGGAATTGCTTTCCACGGTGTCCCATAATCCGCATCACCTCCTCGCCGCAAAGTCCGCTCCGCTTAAAACGCCCGTCTGGGCATTTCTCGCTTTGCTCCCTTGCGTCCCGTCTCCCATCAAAGCCATAGTCTTTGACGGGGTCCCATTTGGGAGGAAGTGGCTGGCCGCCTTTTATGTAACAGCGCCTGTCCTTATCCTACACAGCGCGCCGCCTTTTGTCAATCCTTGTCGTGCCCTCCCAGCTCCTCTGGGAGGGCTTTGTTTTTTGTTCGTCAGCCCCGGTATCCTGCCTCCACCTTACGCCAGATGGCGTCGGCCAGCCTGGCGGCCACCGCCTCCTCGTCCAGACTGGCCCCGAAGGTGTTGCCGGACACCTGAACGGTTATGGACGGAACGCCGCCGCCCCGGTCCTGCTCCCGGGCCTCCCGGGCGGTGAGCACCCGCTCCCCCTCGTGGAGCAGCGCGGCATAGTTGTCGTATGGCACCCGCCGCAGGCCGTATGCGTGGCCCGCTCCGGCGGAGCCGCCGTCCAGATCCGCGTTATAGCTCCAGTCGCCCGGCGCGGCCCAGCTATCCTCCTGCATCGCCGCCGACCGTCCCTTGGAATACTCCTGTCCCAAAGCATACCCCGCATCCCAGTAGCTCTCATTGAGCGCGGCGTCCTCCCGTACCCCCTCGATCAGCGCGGCCTCCTGGGCCAGGACCTCGTCCTTGCCCTCATTGGCGTTGTACTCCCCCATGCCTTTGATCTTGGCCTGCATGATGATCCGGCCCATCTCGGCGGCATCTCCCTCCGCCTGGGCGGCCTGATAGTCCTCCGAGTCCATGGCATGATCGACCGCCTCCCGGATATACTTCTCCTTGGCGTTCTCCAGCCCCGCCTTCCAGGCCCCGATGGCCTCGTAAGCCTCTCCCAGCCGGTCGCTCTCCAGCCAGTCCTGCTGCTCCGACAGCCCTGCCTTCCGGGCCTCATTGTACCCTTCGCCCATCCGGGCATTTAGGTTGGTCTCCGTATCCGCCAGGTTGTCCGCCATAGCGTCATAGGTGGAGGCCAGCTTCTCGCTCAGCCCGCCAAACTCCGCCTGGATGTAGTCCAGGATGGACTGGGCCGCCTCCGTACCGCTGATGTCTCCCTCCGTCACCATCTGGGCGATCCGGCTCTCCTCCGCCCCGGTGGACCGGGCCAGGGCCTCATACACATCCAGGCCCCGCTCTGAGAAGTAATTGAGATATTCCTGGGTGGCCTTGTTGGTGGTCCGCATCCGGGAAAGCCCCGCGATAAACATGGACACGCCCCCGCTGTCCAGATTCAGCCCCGCCGTGGCGTCGCTGAGCTTCTGGAGCACGCCGAAGGTCTCCTCCGGGCTGTATGAGTTCAGCAGGCTCTTGGAGTAGCCCGTGATCTCGTCGTATGTGTAGTTGGTGTTCACCGCCATGGCCTTCGCCTGGTCCAGGTAGTCCTGTGCGGCCTCGTCGCTGCCAAACCGTTGGGCAAAGGCCATCTGGTCCTGCTCCCGCTGTCCCGCTGTGGCGGAGCCGGAGGTGCGGACGGTGTCCATCTCCTCCAGCTGGCCCTCCACGCTCTCCTGAACATAGGATTTGAAGGCGTCGTCCTTGGCCGCGGATACCTGGCTGCTTCCGGAGATCAGGCCCGCAGCTCCTCCGAGCGCGGCTCCGGCCACCACTCCAGGGATTCCCCACACTGACCCCATCGTCATCCCCATGGCCGCCCCTTGGGCGGCCCCTGACAGGGTGCTGCTCACCGCCGTGGCCAGTGGCTGGCCCAGCTCACTCTCGATCCGCAAACCTATATACTGCGAAGCTGCCTCTCCCCATACATCGGCCAATCCGGCACGTCCCAAGCGGTCCAAGATCCCGCCTGATCCGCCGTCCGCCCGGTTCTCCGCCTTGCCTGCCTCTGCCGATACGTCTTTGATCCCCTTGGCCGCCTTCTGGGCCTGGACATATAGGTCCTCGTACAGCCTGCTCTGGGTGCGGACAGCGCTCTCCGTCTCCGTCAGCTGACGCTTCAGCCGGATCTGCTCGTCGATGGCCTCGTCCAGGGCCCCCTTGCTGGCCTCATCGTTGAGCTTCTTATACTCCTTCCGGGCGGCGATGACCTTCTGGTTGGACTCCTCCATGGCCTTTTTCAGCGCGGACAGGTCCTTCAGCAGGCCGTCCTGTACCTTGTCATACTGCTGGATCCCCTGACTCAGCTCGTCCAGGCTCTTGTCAAAGGCGCTGGTGTTCCCGGAAATGGTTTTCAGAGTGGGGCTGATCCGGTCGTACAGACTCATTACAATGCCTACTTCTTCCGCCATGGTATCACCTCCTGCTTGCATTTTTTTGGAATCTCTGATACAATGAACTTACTTAAAATACCGCTTGGAAAGGAGGCGCGTACCATGACCATCCGGCAGTGGGACCGCCGGGAGGAGCTGCGGGGGGAACTCCTCGACCTCATCGTGGAGATGATGGCTCTGGGCCGCACCGCCGAGGGGCAGAACACACCGGAGTTCCGGCGGTTGGACCAAGAGCTGACGAAAAAAAACGCCGAGCTGGAGGCGCTCAACGCCCTGTGCAGCGATCCCAACGAGCTCCGGGAGCTGAAATACCGCCGCTCAGTCCGGGAAAACCATGATTTTCTCCGGGTCATACAAATTTTCCTTATTGTCGGGCTGTTCGCCTGCCTGTTTTTTTATCAGAGGAACTGCGCGGAAGCGGCGAAATGTTGGGTATTACTATCTTCGGACTCCTCTACACCTGTGCCTGCATCGCATGGGTCACCTACATTCTCTGCCGGTACAAGCCGGAATAGATCCATCTACCGCCCCCAGCCGGGGGCGGCTTTTTTATCCTAATTTTGCTCCGCTTCATGGAGGGCCAGCGCCCAGACCAGGTCCCGCCCGCCCCGGTTCAGCGCGTAATACTGCTCCGGCGTCCAGTGGTGGACGTGAAACAGATAGTACGCCAGCGCCAGCTCCGGGTCGCTGCCCTCCGTCAGCCGTTTTTTACCGCTTCAATGGTGCTGGTGCGGTAGCCGCACAGCCGCTCCACCGCCCGGCTCAGGTCCTCGATCTCCCCCGGAAGCAGGACTGCCTTGACCGTCTCCGCCGGGGTGGCCCCTCCGTACCGCTCCCTCAGCTCCGGCGCCTTCCAGTTCGGCTCCGCGCAGCCAGCCAGCAGGATCTGTACGTTGAGGTCCTCCGCCCTGGACTCCCGCAGCGACTGCACCTTGCCATAGGGGAGGGCCCGCAGCCGGAACACCACCTCCTGCCCCAGCAGCTCGCTCAGCCGCTTGACCCGGTACTGGGCCTCCGGCAGCTCCTCCTTCACATTCGGCAGCTCCGGACGGAGCAGCATCGCCAGCAGATCCACCGGTTTCTTCTCTTTTGTATCCATGTGCGCACTTCCTTTCTCACGCCCTCCCGGCAGGCCGGGAGGGCGTCGTCTTACTCCGCCTCAATGGTGTCCAGCAGCTCATACCGGGTGAAGGTGAAGGGGGCCGTCACACTGCCCTCCTTGGCCGCCTGCCAGTCCGCCAAAGTCAGGTCGTCAAAGCTCACGTTGTACAGGGCCACTCGCTCCGCGCCCCAGCTGTCCGGGTCCTTCAGCTTGGTGATAACAGTCCCCCGCTCATCCACGCCGTCCTAAAGGTTCCTCTGCCGCTGTAAAAAGCCGCTGTCCACCTTGTACAGGGTCAGGCTCCCGGTCCCCTTGCCGCTGAGGGCCTTGGTGTCGCTCATAAACTGGCCGCACAGGTTGATGGTGGCCTTGTCCTTGCTCACCTTGGCCTGACAGGCGGTGCACTCAGCAATCTTCTCGCCGTCGATCCAAACCTCCCCCCATACCCCATTCAAAATTCGCTTGGCGCTGTCCATCGTTCTTGCCATATTGCTCCTCCTCTCTCACTTACGCCGCCAGAGCCAGCGTCTGGGCGTTGAACAGGACCTCGAAGTCCTCCATGGCGTCCACCAGCCGCCCGCCGCACCGGATAAACACCCAGGAGCCGGTCTGGTACTCCAGCACCTGCTGCCGGGTCAGCCCGGACACCTCCACGCCCTGGGCCTTGAGCCAGTTCAGCTGCCGGTCGTAATCGATCTCACAGTAGCTCTCCCCGGGATTCAGCACCCCGGCCCGCTCCAGCTCCTGGAGGTATTCCAGGATATAGGCCACCAGCAGCTGCTTGTTGTCGTAGGTGTTGGGGTACTGGCCCACCCAGCTGTCCTGCACCGTAGTCCGCAGGAAATAGGAGATCAGGTCCATCCCCTCCACGATCTTGATCTTCCGCCAGTCCGCACTGCCCCCCACGGGGATGGTAGTCAGGCTGTTCACCCCTCGGGCGATCTTGGCCTTCTGTCCGTCGTGGATCAGGATCAGCTTTCCCCCATCGATGGCCTGGGTCTGCTCCGCCTCCGTCCGGGGGGTCACCGCCGTCAGCTCCGGGAGAGGGGCGTAGGTGGCGGACATCCCCATGGGGATCCCGGCCAGCAGCCCGGCCAGCCGGCCGCAGGCGGTCCCGGCGGTCACCGCTCCATTGGCGTCCGCCATGCCGGTCTCATCCAGCTCGATCACGCCCATGCTGTCGCTCCCCTTGCTTCCAAAGGGCCGCACCAGCTTCACCGTCCGGTACCGGGCCCGCTGGTCCGCCACCCACTGATTCAGGGCGGTCAGCTCCCCCTCGGTGGCGTCGGCGGGGGCGGCCAGATAGTCCACCGACGCCGACTCCAGCAGCTTCAGCCCGCCCTCCAGGGCGGAGGTGTCCTCCGTCCCTGTGGGGATGACCACCAGGTACACCAGGCTGGGCTGTCCCCGGTCGCTGCCCACAAAGGCCGTCTTGATATAGCTCCGGTTGGCCTCCCCCAGCTCGCTGGGGATCATGGTGTCGCTGCTCAGCCTGTGCAGCCCCTGGGCTTTGGCGTCCCGGACGAATACCGCCGCATAGCCCTTCTTGCTCCGGTTGATGGTCTGCCGGGCCGCCACCTCAAAGGCGATCTTCAGCTTGGGCAGTCCGATGCTCGTCGCGCTCATGTCCTCTCCTCCTTGTTGTATTGGTTGTTGATCTCAATGTGCTCCATCTTCGGCGTCTGGGCCGTCTCCGGATCTCCGGGGTCCTCCGGGTCGTGATACCCGGGCCGCACGTCGGTCCATTGGAAGGTGACCGTAACATCCGGACTGTCCGGGTCGCCCATTCCTTTCTCCGCTCGCGGCGTCAGCACCCGGTCTCCCACCGTGAGGCAGGCGGAAAAAAGATCCGCAATGCGCTCCTGGCGCTGGTTCAGTTCCTCCCGGCTGCTGTCGTGGAAGGCGTTTGGCTTTACATAGCAGGTGATCAGGACCTCCGCCGTTTTCCGGACCAGTCCGATGTTCACCTCCGAAGTCCCGATCCTGGCCAGTTCCAGGGTAAAGGCGGGGGGCGTAAAGCCCTACGGGAGCCGGTCCCAATAGACCGCCTCTCCCGGATAGCTCCCGTTGATCCGCCCCTCCATGGCCCGCAGGATGTCGTTTCTTTCGATCATAGCTCCACCTCATCCGCGATCATACTGAGCACCCGGTCCGCGGCGCGTCTGGCTTGCTCCCAGGCCCTCGCCCTGGTCCAGCTGTAAAACTGCCGTCCCTTGACATAGCCCTCGCCGCCTTTGTTTCGGGTCCCGTGTCCCCGCTCCAGCCACTTTGTCACCTGCCGGGCGGTAATGGGAGCGCCCCTGTATGTATGCTGACGCATCTTCCAGCCGTGTGTTCTCCGGTCCCGGGACATCACGGTTCCTCTTGCCGGCGAGACCACTGAGTATCCGCCTCTGCTGCCCAGCCGCGTTGTCTGCCAGGACCGGACAGTCCCTTTTGCGCCAGATTCCAGATCAGCGGTCTGGATCTGAATATTCAGCTCCCTCCTGACCGCGTCTCCCATCGCCTCCACAGCCTTCCGCCGGGCCTCTGGGACCGCCTGGAGCAACTCCGCCCAATACCGGGCGAACCGTTCCATCTCCATCCGCTCCAGTCTGGCCTTCCCGCTCACAGGTCCACCGTCCTTCCGATCTCATACTCGTTTTTGAACTCATCCAGCTCATGGGGGACCAGGATCTCCCACAGTGCCCCCCTTGCCCGGACCAGTCTGCCAGGCTCCAGCGCCACAGGCTTGGGCGTCACCAGCACCAGGCCCAGCTGATTCACCGACATGGGCCACTCCTGTCCATGCCGGGCGTACTTCTCTGTTAGGATCCCAGGGAAGGAGCGTTCCACCGTCTCCTCATCGGTATGGAGCTGCACCGTGTCCACAGCCACCAAAGCCGCCTCCACCCGCAGGTGGAGCCGCCCCTCTGGCCGGATGGCAGTGAGGAACAGGTGCCGCCCGCCCCACACCAGGGCGTTGTGGAGGGTCAGTTCCTGCCGCCGCAGGATCAGCTCCGCCCCACGGGCTCCGATCCCCACCGCGGAGAACAGGTGCCGCCTGGTGCTCTGCTCCACCTGGGCCCAGGTCCTCCGCACGGTTTTCCAGGTCCACACCCCCGGCTCGGCCTCCGCCAGTTCCTGTACCTCCAGCCGCTGGTTCAGCCGCCCGGCGTTTATGCTCGTCTCCATACCAGCCCACCTCTTTTCCAATTTCCTCTTGACATTTTCACGGTATCGTGATATACTAATCACAGAAAGGGGGAAAACCCAATGCCTGTTATCTCACGGTTTTACGGAATGACCATCAAAATGTATTTGCTGGGGAAAGAACACAATCCGCCCCACATCCACGCACTCTATGGCGACTATAACGGCGTCATCGACATTCAGACCCTGGACATGATCGAAGGCGACCTGCCCCGCAAGGCCCTGAATATGGTTCGGGAATGGGCTGCCGATTACCAAGCCGAGCTGCTGGAGATGTGGATGACCCAAAACTTCAAGACGCTGCCCCCGCTCGAATGAGCGGGGCGCTGCGGCAGAAAGGAGTTCCCCATGTTTCATAAGATCAAATCCGTCACCCCGCTGCCCGGCTATGCCCTGCTGGTCCACTTTGCCGACGGCTGCGCCAGGCGGTATGACATGGCCCCCCTGTTGGATCAGATAGACGCCTTCGCCCCCCTCCGCACCGTCCCCGGCCTGTTTGAGCAGGTCCGGACGGATCCGGGCGGCTATGGGATCTCCTGGAACGACGACATCGACCTGGACGGCTCTGAGCTGTGGGAGAACGGCCAGCCGGTCTCCTCCCCCTTTGACGGCCTGCTCTCCTTCGCCGACGCGACCTCCCTCTGGGGCCTGCATGACAGCACTCTCCGCAAGGCGGTGGCCTACCGCAGGCTGGTGGAGGGCGTCGATGCCCAGAAGTTCGGCAAGCAGTGGATTGTCACCCGCACCGCCATGGAACGGGAATACGGCCCCCAGCCCTCTGTTCAGCCCTGACCCGCCGCCCCTTCCGGGGGCGGCTTTTTTATGCCTCCGGCTCCGTCAATTTCAGCTGGGTCAGTGCCCGGCGGAATGCCGGGTTGTCCCGGAGCTGTCCGGCGGCCTGTCCGCCCCGGTTGTCATACCGGTCCAGCGTCTCCGCCAGCATGACCCCCAGCCACAGGCCGTGCCGTTTGGACTCCGGGGCGGGCCGGGTCACCCCGGCCCCCTCCAGATAGCCCTCCGCCCCATCCCAGGCCACCGTCATGGGCCCCAGGGTGTCCGGGGTATCCTCCTCCTTGCAGTAGGAGAAGACCGTCTCCCTCAGCTCCTCCGGTATGGCCATCTGACCGCCTCCCTCACACCATCGCCGTCCAGGCGTTGGCTGCGGGGAGTCTCATGCTCCGGGCGCACGCTGTCACGCCGCAGACCACGCCTGCTCCGGCGTCGTGCTGGATCTTCACTCCCACATAGCGGCCCCGGGCGGGATCCACGGCATAGTCCACCACCGCCAGGGTGTGGGCCGCCCCGTCCCCTGCGGTGAACTCCACCGCCTTCACCAGCGCCGGGGAGCTGCCTCCCGCCTCATCGGAGGTATAGACCTCCACCTTCAGCTTCTTGCCCTTGGCCAGCGCCCCGGTGGCCACCAAGAACTCGATCTCCGGCACGCTCTGGGCGTCTGCGAAGGCGCTGGTCTTTGGAGTGGCAGAGGCCACCTCCTGGGGCGCAAGCACCACACTGTATGTCAGCTCTTCCACGATCCGCTTCATCTGCGTTCTCCTCCTTATCTCCTGGGGGCGGCGGAGCTGTGCCCCGCCGCCTCTGCTCTTACTTTCGGTCGGCCAGCGCCACAAAGGGGCTGCGCTTCTTGGTGCTGTTCTTGATAGTCAGGGGGGTGTCCACCTTGGGGGTCCCGTTGCAGCGGAATACCATCCGGAAGCAGTTCTGGTCGGTGAGGAACTCCACATGGATGGACCAGTCCTGCTTTGCCGTGCCCTTGGTCAGCAGAATATACTGCCAGGGATCCACCAGGAGGATGTCGCCCTTTGTGCCCAGGGCAGCACAGCTGTCCTCAAACAGCACCGGCTTGTTCAGCACCCGCTGGGTGTCAAAGTTGCCCAGACCGCCCTCGGGGTTCCACAGGAACTTGGCCGCGCCGCCGTTCTCCAGGGCCAGGGTGGGGAGCAGTTCCTCCGCGTCGGGGTGCATCAGCCACACCAGCCGCTCCCGGCCACGGGGCATAGCCCGGGCCTGCATCTTCACCGCGTTCATCCCCAGGAAGCTGCCGGCGGCCTGGCTGGCCTCCTTGTCCACGGTGATCAGTGCCTTGGAGTTCAGCAGGCCCTTGGGCTTGCCCACTCCGTCGCCGCTGATCACGCTCTCAGTCAGCAGCCGGTCCCCAGCCAGGGAGAAGGCGTTCCCCACGAACCCGGTCAGGAACGCGGCGTCCTGGAGCATCTCATCCGTGCAGTAACAGAAGCCCATCATTTTCTCCAGGTCCAGTTTCATCTCCCGGAACTGTGGCTTGCTGGCCGCCACCGTGGCCCCCTCCGCGGCCCAGTACATCTGCACACCGCCGAACACGGACTTGCTCACGTCGGTCTCATTGGCGCTGATCCAGCGCATAGAGTTGGCCGCGCTGGAGCAGGTGTACCGGTCCAGCCGGTTGAGCAGAGGACTGTTCTGGACCGCGCTCTCCAGGATCCGTCCCGCAAAATCCTCCTGGAGCAGGAAGCCGCCGTCCGCTCCGGTGGTGCCGGTCACCCCCGCCGCCGCGTTGATCTTCCCCAGGCGGTCGTCCATGGTCTGGCCCTTGCGCAGATCATAGATGGCCTTCAGCTGCTCACCCAGGGAGGCAAACAGCTTGGGCGCGCCTCCATCGGCCTGATTCTTTGTCCCCTCGCCGCTGTGGAGGATGCCGTCATACACGGCTGCGCCGTCGGCGCTGGCCTTGGCCTGCCGCTCCAGGCTCTTGATCTGGGCATTGAGCCCCTCCATCTGGTCGGTGATCTTGTCCCGGCCCTCCACATCCTCCAGAGGCAGGGCCTCCGCCTGAGCCAGCAGCTTGCTCTTCTCTGCCCGCAGCTCGGTGATCTTCTCCATAAAATCCATGTCGTTCCGTCCTTTCTTTTAATAGCTTGCAAGCGACCTGAGCCGAGCCAGGGCGCGTCTTGCCTCTTCCTCCCGGGCCCCGGCGGTCCTCTGCTTCGCCACATGGGCCCGGTACTGCTCCCGCATGGCCGCCGTCAGCCGGATCCGGCCGCCGGATGCCGCCACAAATGCGGCCGGATCCTCCTCCGCCCCCGGGAGCCCCACGATCTCATCGATCAGGCCGTACTCCCTGGCCTGGGTCGGGGTAATGTAGATGTCCTGGTCCATCAGGGCGATCAGCTCCTCCCGGCTCCTGGTCCCCCCTCTGGCGGTATAGACCTCCAGGATGCAGTCCCGGGCGTTGCGCAGATCCTCCGCCGCGCGACTCATGGCCCGGTGGTCCCCCTCCGCACCTCCGCTGGGATTGTGATAGCACAGCAGAGCCCCCGGCTCGCTCCGGATCACCTGGCAGCCGGTGGCCGCCAGGGTGGCCGCACTGGCCCCATAGCTCTGGAACAGGGCTGTGGTCCTGCCCGGATACCGCCGGAGCATGGACCGGATCTCTGTCCCCACCGCCATGTTTCCCCCCGGCGAGTTGATGAGCACTGTCACCTCGTCCCCGCCGGCGGCCTCCAGAGCCGCCTGGATGTCCATGGGGGCGGTGATGTCCCGCCAGCCCCACCACCGCAGGATGTCGGCGCTGTCGTTGTCCCACAGCTCTCCTCTCAGATGTACGTCAACCACTTGCTTCCCCTCCGTTCAGTACAGACTCCAGCGAGCCCAGATTCTTCGTCGCCAGGAAGCGCTGTCCCAGCCCGCCCGGGATGGGGTTTTTCTCCTCCTTGGCCCGGCACTCGTCCGGATTCATAATGGAATTTTGGATGGCTTTTTCATATACGCTGAACCGGGTCGCAGGGTCGGCCCGGAGCAGCGCCTCCACGTTCCCATGGATGTACACCCCGGCGGCCCGGTCCTGTGGGGTGGGCAGTTTATAGCTGTCCTCGCTCTCCCACTGCACCACGAATGGGAGCAGGGTGTCCGTGATGTAGTTCTGCCGCTGCTGGGCGTTGGAATCATAGCTCTCCTTGCCCGTCTGCATCATGTGCTTTGGGATCCCGGTGAACCGGCTGATCTCCTCCACGGTGAACTGCCGGCTCTCGATGAACTGGGCGTCCCTCTGGTTCAGCCCCATGGGCGTGAACTTCATGGAGTGGTCCAGCACCGCCACCGCGAACATCTCCTCCGAGGCAAACCGGCTGAACTCCCGCTTCACCTTGGTCCTGGTCTCGCTGCTGGCGTCTGTGTCCACCTCCACGATACCGGACAGCCGTGCCCCGTTCTGATAAAACTTCTTCCCGTACCGCTGGGCCATCGTGTCCAGGGCGATGCTCTCCCGGGCCAGGTCCAGCAGCCCCCGGCCCCGGATCCCGTCATAGGTCTCAAAGTAGAGGAAGGACAGCTCATAGTTGGAGAAGGTCCACTGCACCCCGTCCACGTTGTAGTCGTACCAGTACGCCCCTCCGTCCGGATCCCTCCGGACGGTGCAGCAGTCGCTGGGCAGGGCGAGCCGCTCCACGATCTGTCCGTCCGGCCCCTTCCGGTTCCACACGGCCCCAAAGCCGTACCAGAAGGCATTGGACATGGTGACCTTCCGCAGCATGAAGGGGGACATATAGGGGTTGGCCCGCACCTTCATCACACGGTTCAGGGCGGGGTCCTCCACCGGGACCCGCTCCTCCCCGTCCCTGCGGTACACTCCGAAGGGGATCAGCCCGAAGGAGTTGGTCAGGATCCGGTGGGCCGCTGCCACCGGGGACAGCCGCTCCGCGCTGGGCACGCTGTTTTCCACCTCGGTCCCGGTCAGGAAAGCTGTCCGGAACAGCTGCTGCACCTCCTCCCAGCTCAGCGTCCGCTCCTCCGCGGCCGCCTGTGGGCTGCCCAGGGATCGCGCGAAGATCATACGCCGCCACCTCCCCGGGCCCGGGCCACCATCACCGCATAGGCCACCAGGCACATCCCGGCCACCGCCAGGGCCGCCGGACGCCCCCATGCCTCCCAGGCCGCCCGCACAAAGCATCCGCCCCCTGCCAGCATCAGCAGGTCGTCCAGATACAGGGCCAGCCCACGGCCCAATCGTCTCAGCATCTTCATGTCAAATTCCCCAATCCTCGGATAAAATGTGTTCGTTGATGTCTGGGCCGGCCGGCATACGCAGGATTGCCACGGCCATTGCGATGATCCAGGCCACCGCCATGTCGATGCGCCCGATGCTCCGGTTCTTCATGGGCTTCCGGTTCTCGTTTCCGTCCACCGCGCACCGGACGTTGCCGAAGCAGAACCGGGCGCAGGTGTTGCGTTCGTGGAGCATCTGGCGGGCGCGGATGAGCCGCTCCAGCTCCTTCATGGCCGGGGACATACTCATCATGGTCTGTGGGATCTCCACCACGTTCACCCCCCGCTCCATCAGGCGCTGGGTCAGGGTGCGGGAGAGGTAGGGGTCCACACCCAGGGTGTCCAAGTGGAAATGCTCCACGCACCAGGCCGCTGTGTCCTCCACCATGGTGAAGTCCACCATGTCCCCCGGGCACAGCTCCAGGAAGCCCGCCCGGCCCCAGTCCCGGTATGGGACGTGGTCCCTCTGCTCGGCCTCCAGCACCCCGTCCTCCGGCCGCCAGGCCCAGAACAGGGTCGTCCAGGTGTCCAGCCCCTCCTGGGGCGGAAAGATCAGGGTCAGGGCGGTCAGGTCGGTGGTGGTGGACAGGTCCAGCCCGCCATAGCAGGTCTTTCCCTCCAGAATGTCCCGGGCGGCCTGTCTCCGCGCCGGCGCGCTGAGGGGCCTCCACTCCGGGCGGGTCCACTGTGTCTTGTCGTACAGGGTCAGGGGCATCCACCCCACGTCCTTGGTGGCGATCCACTGGTTCAGCCGCAGCCAGCGGAACAGCCGCTCCGCCGCCTCGCTCTGCCGGGCCGCCCGGGCCTCCCGCCGGAAATCGCTCAGGCGCAGGTTGTGTCCCAATCCGGGGTTGCAGGCGTACCACAGTTTTTCGTCATAGATGTCCAGTTCGTCGATCTTGTCCGGGTCGTCCCCGGTGAGGATCCCGACGCCGAACATGATGGGGCACCACTCGGGCAGGTCGCTGTCCAGCTCCCGCTCCGGCTCCCCACGCCGCCAGGCCAGCAGCCTCCGGCATTTCTCGTGGATCTCCCAGCCGATGCTCCGCCGGTCCGGGTCGTCCCCGGCCGTGGTCAGTCAAGACCACGCGTGAAACGCGTGGCTTGAACAAGCCCTAAAAGGGCATAGTGCGGCCAGCGCCTGAAAGACG
>CABIYX010000022.1 GCA_902363045.1 Clostridiales bacterium | reverse complement strand
GTCTTGCGGATGAGCCGCCCCTGGCCGTCGTAGTGATAGGTTTCCCGCTCCCCGGTGGGGTCCACGATGGCCGAGATCTTCCCCATGCGGTTGTACTCATACTGGGTGGTGTGGCCCTCGCCGTCGGTGGAGGAGACCATATCCCCCGCGAAGTTGTAGGCATACCGCTCCGTGGAGCCGTCCGCCTTCACCACACCGGTGATGCGGCCCCACTCGTCCAGCAGGTATTTTGTCTCGCTGCCGTTCCCGTCCACGATGCCGGTGATGCGGCCCCGGGCGTCGTACTCCAACTCCTGGCTGGCCCCGCCCATGCTCACGATCCGCCGCTGGGCCCCGGCCAGGTCGTATTCGTACTTCACACCGCTGCCCACGCCGTCCAGCCGCTGGAGCAGCCTGCCATCGGCATCGTAGGTATTGCTCTGGAGCACGTGGCCGTCCGGGCTGAGCACCGTGAGCACCCGCCCCTGGGCGTCATAGGTGAACTGGAAGCCGTCGCCGCTGTCCGTTTCCGGGTCGTACTCGTTGGGGCGGATCAGCCGCACCACCTGGCCGTTGCGGTCATAGACCGTGCGCTGCACGCCGCCGTCCCGCTCGATGCGCCGGATCTCCCGGTTGAGCAGGTCGTAGGCAATGCGGGTCTTGCGCCCCTGGTTGTCCGTGATCTCGGTCAGATTGCCCGCCGCGTCGTAGCCGAACTGCGTCCGGTTGTCGATCCCGCTGCGCTCCTCCCGGTGTGTCTCCGCAATCAGGCGGTTGGCCGCGTCGTACTCCCGCAGGATCTCCCCGCCGGCGGGGAGCTGGATACGGATGATGTTTCCATTCCGGTCGTATTCATACCGGGTGCTGGCAAACTGGCTCCCACACCCCTCCTGGTCCGCGCTCTGCTCCACCTCGATCAGCCGTCCCGCCGGGTCATAGTGGTAGTCTACCCGCTGGGTCAGCCCCTCGCTGAGCAGCCGAGTCTCCCGGGTGCGCCGGTTCAGGCTGTCATACTCATAGCGTACCACAGCGCCCAGACCGTCGCTCACCCGCACCAGCCGGTTTTGCTTGTCATACCCAAAGGTCAGCGTGTGGATGCTGCCTCTGGCACTCTCCCCGTCCTGGAAGGACAGGAAGCGCTTCTCCTCCGTCCGGTTGCCGTTGGTATCGTAGACATACTGGGTCAGCCGGTACTGGACAGACCCATCCTCCGCCCTGGACACCGGCTCCCGCTTCTCCAGCAGCCATCCCGCCCGGTTGTAGGCATACAATGTCCCGATCCGGGCCTCGTCGGTTTCCCTGGCCAAATAGCCCTCTGCGGAGATCTCTTGAACCACCAGGCCCCGCAGATCGTAGACATAGCGTTTCTCCACGACCCCGTCCGGGCTGACAATTTCCTCCAGACGGCCCGCCGCGTCGTAGCGGTAGACATAGCCCGGGCCGTCATCCGTTTCAGCGTCATACTGTTCTGGCTCGATGACCTTCACCAGATTGCCCATAGCGTCATATTTCAGCCGCCGGATGCCGCCGTCCGGGTAGATGACCTTGATCCGCCGGTCGTCGGTGTCGTACTCGTACCGGATGCCCTGACCGCTCCTGGTGGCCGGATCATAGGTGTTTGGGTTGACCTCCATAGCCAGGCGCCCCGCAGTATCATAGGGAGTGGCAAACACATTCCCCAGCGGGTCAGTGGAGCTGACACGGTGATCCATGCCGTCATACTCATAGCGATAGCAGGACCCGTCTCCCGTCTTTTCATCGTACTGGTTGGGCAGTACCTTGGCGATCAGATTACTCAGGAGGTCATAGCGGTAACGGGTGGTGTTGCCCAGGGGATCGATCTCCAGCGCCCTGGCCCCCAGCTTGGTATAGCCGAATTGGACCTCGCCGGCGTCGCTCTGGATGGCCATACACTGCTCAATCTGGTTATAGCGGTACTGGAACACCGCTCCCTCCGGCGTGATAAGCCGGGACACCCGGCTGCTGCGCTCCCAGTATTCATACTGGGTCACATTGCCGTTTCCGTCCGTCATGGAGATCATGCGGCCCAGCCGGTCATACTGGTAGGTCTGCACCCTGCGGCGCATGGCGTCGATCACCTGCTCCTCGCGGACACAGTTGTTGCGCTCATCGAATTGGGCGAAAAACTCCTCGCCATCGTTGTTCCACCAGTGGACCTGGTTGCCCCGGTCATCGTACTCGAACTCCCAAATCAGGCCGCTGGGCAGCTCCTGGCGCACCAGTTTCCCGTCCTGCCGGTAGGTCCAGCGGGTGATCTCGCCGCTGCGGTTCTTCTCCAGGATGCGATTGCCCCACTGGTCATACTCAAACTCCTGATAGGTACCGTCATCGTACTCTGTCTTTACCGCCTGCTTCTGGTCGTTGTAATGGTAAACTGTGCTGCGGCCGCTCTGCAGATTGTGATAGGTTGTCTGGCGTTTGGAATCGTTGTAAAGGAATACATGCTCTTCGCCATTCGCCAGATCCTGACGGGTCACGCGCCCCTTTTCATCATAACTGTTGACGAGATAGTTTATGCCATTCTGGTCGGTGACAGAAATAATCAGGCCCCTGGTATCATACTGGTAACGCATGGTCCCACCGTTGGGGTACGTCACCGCCGTCAGAAGGTCCCCGTCGTACTCATACTGGACAGAACGCCCCGCACAGTCTGTGATTTTGGAAACCTTGCCCGCCTCATAGGAAAAGTCCAGATACTGGCCGCTGGCGAGGGTCAGGCGCTGAATGGTAGTGCCGCAATAGCTGATCTCCGTCCGGTTCCCATGTGAATCAACAACGGCGGTGAGACGGCCAGTTAGGTCGTAGCAATAGGTCTTGCCCGTTGTACTTTCCTGGATGGAATAGCCCGCCTGGCTCTCTACCATAACATAGGCCAAGCTCTCGCTCTTCGCGTTCACCCAGCCCCGCTCTGTCCGCAGGAAGTGCTCTACACTCAAATCATCCTTGAGCATGGCGGCCTCATCTGCTTCCACAATCAGCCGCATCCCAAGACTGCTCACCCAGCGGGTGCCGAGAAGCTGCTTTTCATAGCTGCTCACCGACTGGTGCCTGCGCATCAGTCGGAAATCACCCGCAATATCCGGCAAAATGAAGTCTGTTTGCTTTGCAAAAAAGCTCCCTGTAATAGGATCGACCGGATCTCCCGGTGATTTGACGATACCCTCCGCATCGTTTCTCTCTGTATTGCTTTGGCCTCCCATGGTTCTACGGGCAGTTCCCTCTGGGCTCTCATCAGAAGTATGCCGCCGATTTGCAAAGTCATCAGAGAGATTTCCGCTTGCTGCTGCACGTCGGCCCACAAGATTTTGACCAAGCCTGGTCAGTGCTTGTATCCCACCCATTGTAGCGACTGAACGCACATTTGAGAGAATCCATTGCTGCAACAAAGCCTTATTTTCTTCGGTCCAGCCCTCTTGACTGATTTTGGAAAAAAGCTCTGCCCCTGATGTGGCAGTAACAACGCCCATCGCTCCAATTGACGCTATGCCGAAAAGAGCCTCCGTGCTTTTTACTGCATCCGAGACACGCTGGGCATTTTGCGCTGTATCGCTTAGTGCATTCACAGCTTTACCTGCATCCGCTAAACAACCAAACATATCGCCAAACACGCCAAACATAGCCATGCCGGCACCAATCATATCACCGCGGCCTACTGAAATTGAGGCATCCAATACATTGGCGACAACGGCAACTCCCCATCCGATGCCAGGGATACAAGTTCCAATTGCACTGATAATTCCCAAGCCGATCTGAATGCCGTCCAGAATGGAGTCCCGCGTCGTTTGATTTGAAAGCTCCACACGCTCAAAATTTCCCCGATGTGAGCCATACATCTCATACTGCTTGGAGGAGAGCGCCATGATGCCATCGGCATCCATTTTGATCCAGCTCCCACCCTCTTGCGGAACAGACAACTGGAAGCTGTCAGAGGCACGAAGATTGATGATACCAGTCGTGGCCGGCGGCTCATCTTCCGATTCCTTTGCAGGAACGCTCTCCTCAGCGCCATTCCCCGTAAATAAGCCTGCTACACCACTGATCGCCTGAACAAAAATGTTGCCCTGTGTCTGCTGCTGAACCATCGCCATGTACTGTGCTTGGCTTGCGGCTCTGTGGTCCTCCTCTGTGTAGGTTGGGTGTTCTGCACTGCCACCGCCATGGCCCACATAGTCACTGTAGCCGGACTCAAATGCGGCCTGCATTTCAGCACTCTTGCTTTCATGATTTGGCACAAAGCTTTCCAGCGTTTGAGGGCGGCTGACTAAATTGAAATTTTCCAGTGTGTCAAAGAGAATATCTCCTTTACTCTGGATCGTGATTCCCTCTTTGCTTTTGAAGGTAATATGTGTTTTTTCCTCGTTTTCCTGGTCAGCATAGTCACGTCTAATCACAAATTCCAACTGATTCGAAGCTGCTTTTATCATGTGCCCCTGTGCCACCAGGGTACGATCCGCCGGTTTAGAAAAATCCGGCATTTCGCCACTCCACTTGCTTCCCAGGCAAACGATGGTGCCGTCGTTCTGGTAATAAGCAAATACCTGGTCGCCTATGTTGGGCATGCAGTAAAAGTAGTTTCCAATGGAGCTCTCATAAGGAATCCAGCGTGTGCCGGCTGCCGGACCATCACTGCTGAATTTTACCAACACCTCCACACCCTGAACTTCCAGCACCTGGCCAGTCAGCACAGTGCTCAACAGGGTGGTCTTTTTCCCATTTACAGGCACCGCACCAACAGGATCAGTTAGAGTCAACCGGTTTTCCAGCAAATCGCCATCACTGGTGATTCGGCTCCCTATAACCGCATAGCTCCTCAACTCACCCTGCAATTCACAGCCGACACCGATTTCCAAATCTGGAGAAAGACCCTGCTGCTTTGCCATTTGATAAGACAACGCTTCGCCGCCCATCCGGGCCCGCATAGTCATAAAGTCAACCAAATCCTTCTCTTCACACTCCAGCTTAAAGCTGCTGTAGGGAAAAGTGGAGAAGGGCTCCAGGCCCACGCTGATATGCGGCTCCAGCGCCTTGCTGTCTGGATACACATACAAGCCCTGCTCATTGGCGATCCGTACTGTAAACTCCCAAGCCGTTTCATTGTTCCGAGAGAGCATCTGGTCAACCGGAATGTCCTTTGGGATAGACACACGAACTCCACAGGGCTCCATCACAGAACGGATCACCTGTCCCAAGGTCTTCCCAGTATTTTGGAAGGTCTCACTTCTGCGCTTCTGATCCGCAAGGCAGGAATATGTACGCGCCGTAATCAAAAGTTCCTGATACTGGGCGGTATGCTCCAGCTTCAAAGCGACTGCCATGCCGCTGAACACCGTGCCGCCATCCTGCGTACTGACCGTAATCGGTGTGTTTTCGCACCGAAGTACATCCTCCTGGGTCACCTCCGCAGGGATGATCGCTCTCAGCGTCAACAGGCCATGAGCATTCGTCATTCCGGCCACGTCAAGAAAAAGAACCTTGATACAGGGAATGCCAAATATAAGTTTTAGATTTCCTAACGCGCTGAATTCCTTCATCTTGATTTCACCCCGTTCAGGTCAAATGCCCCAGCATATCGGTAATAATGGGAACAGCCTGCTTGTCTGTTCCTTTGCTCTCCTGGGCAGATTTCTGGCTTTGCGCCAGGGTAGAAGCTACCACATCGCCAAGGGAAACACTGCCACCAGAACTGTCACTCAGCTTCATAGAGCCACAGCTTGCCTCGGCGAGGGGAGAATCGTTATGCTGTAGGTACAGCTTAAATTTGTCAAACTGCGCCTCTGAGCTGTTGTATGTATCCCCGCCGCCAGTGGTCAGGTCAGCAAAGAGCTGATTTGCCATATCAATGTCACCGTTGGCGAACTGGAGCGCCTCGCTGTAACCATCTTTCATAAATTGGGCCGTTTCTGCATCGATTTTTCCCTCAGCCAACGCCTGGTCCACAGATGCTTCCACTTCTGCGTTTGCCTGCTTCATGTCCGCCTGCACTTGCTCCTGCGTCTTTTCGGCACCCTCTCCATCGTTATTTTCGGGTTCAGTGACTTCAATGGTTATAATTCCGCCGCGTTTGCAAAAAAGCATTCCCTTCATTAGAAGGACCGGAGCACCGTCGATGAGGTACCGATCATCTGTTTCATACCATACTTGGTCAATGATAGGGGCGCACTTCTGTGCTGTAAAAAACTCAACCACACCACTCCAGAACTTCTCAAAACCTTTTTTCTCAACTGCTTCACCAGTTTCAATGTTCTGCTCCCGGGGAGTGCAGTCTCCAAAATGAATCACATTCACATCAGGCCGCCAATCGTTTGCATTTAGAACTGGCTGTGCCTCTGGGCCAAAGAGTACTCCATGACCGCCCCCGGCCTCCGCCACATTAAGCGGGTGACTCATAGAGCCATAGCTGCATTTGGCAGATATTAAGCGGTAGACAAATTGATTGTCAGGCTGAATATGGTTGGACCCTGACATCGTTACCTCACCTCCACAGGTGTTAAATCGACCCCATAGGGGGAACGTCGCAGAATACTTTCTGCGACGGAGAGCTCTACCACAACCCGGTACTCATGCATTCCGCCGATACGGAAGATAGGCTCAGGAGGAAGACACATCCGGTTCAGCACAATCTGTTTCACTGAGCCATCCGGATACCGTTCCACATTTTCATGGAGACAGAAAGCCGGAGGGAAGTAAGGCAACCAATATCGATAGCTTTCCCGGCTGTCAAGCTCTCCTGCAAATAGCTGAATCATTTTTGCCTGCAAATCAGGGATATAGAGTGTAAAGAGCTTTTTCAGCTCATCGCTGATCAAAAAAGAGGGATCGCTCAGAACAGCCGGAAGTTCCTCGTGTGCTTCTGCACGGAAATACGCAACAATCGCCTGATCCAGATGGTCAAATACATCCTTTTCTGCTGCTTTTTGATACTGCTCTGGAAGCCCAAAGATAGAAAGCGGACGTCTAAGTCTGCTGCTGGCGCTCAATCTGAAGTAGGACTGCATAATTTATTCACCCCTAGATATTTGGCAAAAGGATGGCGAAATCAGATGCCTCCGCCAGGGTATTCTCCATCACGGTATAGGTGGTCGTGCATTGCTCCATCTGTCCGCCCCTGAGATCGCAATCAGAAAAGCGGACATGTTCCATGGATGTGAGCAGCATGGACAAGGCGCGGTACCAATCGTCCATTTTTTCCGGCGCCATACCTGCTATAGAGGCAATTACGCGCTCAAACACCACATTTTCCAGGGTACACTCCCGAAACTGCGCCCCAGCGAGAAGTACATCTGTAAATATGACATTTTTGAAGCGGCATTGCTCAAACAAGCAGTCACCCAAAGATGCTTCTTCAAGCGTGCTGTCCGAGAATTCACAATTTCGAAAAACAGAACCTTTTAGATTGAATTTATAGAACTTCTTGTGCCGAAAAATCTTGTCTTGAAACTGACGGTGTGGGAACTGGCGCCCCCGGCTGTTAAAAAGATCAACCTCCGGGTATTCCGCGGCTAAAACAATCTTCCAGTCCAGAAATTCGCCAAACTCAATCCTAAACTCATCGCCTTTGACCAAGGCTCTAAAAGCTCGGTCATCCTTTATGGGGGCCATATGATATTTAAGGAGAGATCCCATCATGCTAAACAGCGGACCAGTACATTTCCACGCAGCTTGTTCAGCCAAGAGCGGATAGCAGAATTTTTTGATCTCCTGTTGGTCTAGTACGGCCTGGAAATGATCGTTTAGCTCTGACCACAGCGGTGTGAGCCAGGGACATTCTACAAACCGGGTAGTAAGCGGTCGGTCATATAGAGGCCAGTCTTGTCCATATGCATCCAAGCGGTAGCCTGGCTTTCCACACAGCAATGCGGTGCGGAGCACAGAGATAGAAACACAAAACACTGGTTCTATACCACCTTGGCGCTGCTTCTGACACAGTTCTTTGAGAAATCCGGAGAGTGGTACAACAAACCATTCCTCCGCATGGACAGATAGACGTTCCACTAGCATGGATACGGCTGTCCCAGCCGCATCCGCAAAATCCTGCTGTTTCAATACTGTATTGCCCATGCTCATCCCTCTATTTATTCCACAATGACTTCTTTTCCCAAAAGGGTAATGGTCTCATCTGTAATGTCGATAAATGCCCGATCCGTCCCCAGGGATATTTTTTCATCTGCGATCAATTTAATTGTTCCTGCTTGAACTTTTACCTCGCCCTCCGCATTGACGTTGAGATCTTTCTTGCAGGAAATTGTAATCCCTTCATCTGGTGTAAGATCAATAAAAGCTTCCTCACCATCGCATGAGATTTTAATTCCCTTCTCGGTCAACTGGATACACTTGCCGTGAGCCATCCAGACCTTATCTTTAGGGCTCTGCCCCATAAAGCGCGGAGCGGAACTGGATGCAAACGCCTGGCCTTCATTTCCAGACGGGAAAAAAACACGTACTGTATCTCCCACCTCAGGCATACAGTACCATCCACTCTGATCCGATGAAGAGTATGCGGTGGAATATTCAAACCAGTGATTACCGCTAAATTCTGAATCGAAAGAGAACTGCACCTGCACCTTACTTCCGGACACGTTCTTGACTGTGCCAGTAAACATTTTACCGCTGCAATTTTGGTTCATGCCAGCAGAAACAGCAAGGCCCTTTACATCTGTTGTGGCTCCAGCAGTCGGAGCCTCATTTCCCATTGGAAGCAGGCCGTAGTTCATTTCCAATATGCCGTCCTTCATCTCAGCAGATATGCTTTTGACCGCATAAAACCTGGCATCCACTTTCACGAAATTCCCGGCAAACACATAACAGTAAGATTTCAGTCCAGCATCAGAGGCATCCTCGCTCACCACGATTTTTCCTGTCTGCATCTGATTGCTCATGGTGCTCTTTGCCATCTGAAATTCCGCAGTGCTTAAATCTTTGACTTGGTCAGAGGGAGGAAGTCCTACATAAAGGTGAGGTTCATCGGCCTGCACATCGGAAAAGACAGGCGCCCCCAGCTGGGAAGCCATACGAATGCAGAAATCCCAGTTTGTCTCGTCGTACTGAACAATGAGTTGTCCAGTCTGCTTATCTGTAACGGTGATTTCCGCTGTTCCTTCTCCGGAAATACTTTTCCGAATCAAATCCCCATAGGTCGCCGTAGTGTCCTGGTACGAACGCTGGCGTGTTTGAATATCTAACTTTTTACAGGTTCCTTCCAGCACCACAGTAACTTTGGCGTACTCGTTCTGGTGATTTACCGAAACATTCTTGACCACACCGCAAAACAGTCTGGCCGGCTGCCCAGACGCAGTAGTGACAACCTCTGTCTCACTGGATTCGTCCGTCCTTTGGGCAATCTCGTCTGCGCTTTCGTGATCCATCTCTCCGACAATGGTGCAAAGGCCAAACACATTGGGGCCATGATCAATGTTCAGGTTGAGAATTTTGGTAAAGGGGAACAGCCCCACCGAAACATTCAGATGGGAAATAACCTCCATCTCATTCATCGTCGATCCCCTCCTCCGCAGCTTTCTTTGGAATATTCAGTGTTTCCATCATTTCTTCCATGATTGGCTGGTACCGCTTTTTCAATCTGGAAGGGCAAGTAATACATCCAATCGTTGTCTTGCCATCCAACGAAAAAACAAACACTTTTCGATAGCTCGGCTCTGTAATCGCTTGCGCGATAGCATCAAACCAACGCACATAGATGCCGTGAATTACCTTTTTCCCTGTAGAAAGGATACGGATATTCGGCCCGACGGTCTTTACCGTATTTACCATATAGGGAAACATCTGCTCGATCCGAGCTTCATCACCTTGGATCTCCGTCTGCATAAAGGTGAGTCCAAAGGGAAGGTAGGGAAGTTCATAAACAAATTGAGGTTTACTCTCCATAAGAAACTGTTGCCTCACAGCGTCATCCGTTAGTTGGCTAAGATCTCTCGGCGCCCGCATCACGATTCGACCGTCCAGCAAATCCCTCTCCTCAAATACCACAGGGATTTTGGTAATGTGGGTCACCGGGTCATGGATGGATTCTTTCAGTTCCTCTGCAAGTGTGTCCTCAGAAACCCGTTGTTTATTAAACTCTTCCGCCTTCTGCCGCAGCCGTAGCAATTCCTCATCCTTGTATCCCATCTATCTCGCCTCCGGTCAGTCCATCATGATGCTCCAAGATTTGCGTTTCGCCGACGCTGCCCGCCGGCCCCCGTTAAACTGTTTCAAACAGGCGATAAGCCCTTGATACAGGCGAAGGTTGTCCCCGCATGAAAAATCAGCTCCCTGCTTTGATTGGATATACGCCTCCAGCGCCTCCGCCTGGACAGGCTCTTTGGATGAGAGCAGCATCATGCAAAAGAGCGCGTCTGTTCCATCCGCTCCGGCGGCCAGGGCCTCCCGGGCAAAGTGGGCGGTGATCTCAGGCGAGAGCGTCGGCCGGCCCATTCCACAAAACGGGGCGTGGATGGTATTCAGGGTGTCGTACTCCGTCTCCCGATCCGCAAAGCTGGTATAAGTGTACCTCAAACGTGCGCCGGGCTGGAGCTTGAAGCGGCACAGCTCCAGATAGCGCGTTTCGGAGGAAGCCCCTTCCGTAAATGCAAGCTCCATCTCGCGGGTCACAAAAGAGTCCGTTTGTACCTGGTCATGAAACACGATGTTGAGGACCCGGGTGGTATTGGTTGGAGTGTAATGAATCAGCTGCGGCTCCCGGATCAGATAAAGCTCACCCTCGTAGCGGATCACCCCAGGGTTGACCACGATGCTGTCCTCCGTCGTTGTCAGCGTGCAGCCGCTTACGATTCCATCTGTACAGTTTTGGTATAAAAGGGGCCCCAAGTGATAGAGGTAGGCGGAGAGCTCCACCATCATTTCCTGCTTCAAAATGTGCCCACTGTGAAATTCCGGAATCTTCTGTACCCACATAACAAATCCCCTTTACTTCGTCCCATCAAAGAAGTTGGTGACCCAGCCCTCCGTCTCAAAGCGGAAAAACTGGTCGGGGCCAAGCTGAAGCTGCCCTTCCTGGCGGAGCACAGGCACCACTGTAAAGCCCCAGCGGTCTTCATCCGCCAGGATAAAAAATTTCAGCTCCCGGTCCACAATATCGTCCAAATCATCCTGACGGATCTGGCCGCTGTACCGGGCCACAATCTCCTCGGCCTTCTGGTTTTTGAATTTGTCCGGGTCGCAGGAGCAGTTATAAATATACCGCTGCCGCCCCTCTAGATCCTTCAGGTAGAGCTTCAGAGTCAGGTCAGCCATATTACGGGAGATAAACCCGCGGATGTTCTCCCGATCCAGGCTGTGGATCAGCGTGACTTCCTGGTTGGTGTGCGTAAAGGCGGTGACCACATAGGGGAACGCCGCCTGCTCGTGGGTGATCTTCACATCCGCGTAGCCAAACATTTTATCCTTCAGGTACTCAATGGCTCCGTTCAGACAGATCAGCTTCAGCTCATAGTCATGCTCCTGGCCCTGGTCGCTGCGGGAGGACTTGATTATTTTTCCAGGAATAAATTCCTTCAGGGCGTCCCGGAAAATGTCGATCTTACAGGACTGCCCCGTGAGGCGCAGGATGCTGTACTCCGGCAGCTCGTTCTCCTGATAGGGCCCCTCCATGAACTGGCGCACGATGCCGTAAATATCGGCTCTCAGGAGAAGATTCAGCGCGTAGATGTTGATATAGGCGGTGGGCACATCCTTGAGCACCTTCAAGACGCCGTCCTGGAAGGCCGACAGCTTCCAGCGGTCCACCAGCATACATTCCGTGGCGGTCTCGTGGAGCGGCACACTGGAAACCGCCATGCGCAGGACGTTGGCGTGGCTGTAAAAGCTGGTCTTGATCCGCTCCGCCGTTTCAAAGAGGAAATAGAAGTTGTTTTTGACCGCGTAGTAGTCCGCCCGGCTCTTATGCTCGTAGTCCCGGAAGCGGGTGGGGATCACCCGCTCCGCCTGGGCGTACGCCTGATCCAGCCCGGCGTAAACGCTGTCGGTGCCCAGCCGGTCTACGGTGCGGAACACATCGAGGTCAAAAGCCCGGATCAGCGTGTCCACATCGGGCAGCTCCTCGCTGCTCAGCTGGCGGGCCATCGCCAGCTTCAAAAGCTGCATCACCCGGTAGGTCAGGTTGTTGCCGCCGAAATCTGTGTTACCGTTTTCATAGGCCGTCGCAATGTCGATCTGGTAGGCCACCCGGCGGTCGGTGATCCGAAACCGGCAGGAGGAGAGGTCGGTGGTGCCGCCGCCGCAGTCGATGATCAGCGCACGGTATGTCTCGCCGTCCTGATACTGCTTCTCCTTGATCAGAGTGGAAATCGTATTGTAGAGGACCGCCACCCCTTCATCCAGCATATTTTCGCTCTCCAGGCGGTAGTCCGGCAGGATCTCCTGAAACAGCTTGACGAAGAGCGGCTTCTGCTTCACCGGCGCGGAGATATGGATGGACTTGAAGCTGCACTTGAATCTCTGGCTGGCGCACCCGATGACATACTCCAGATAGCCCCGGATGATCTCCTTGCGGGGGACAAAGCTGCGGTGTCCCTGGCGGTCCACCACCTCCTCCGTCCGGTCCGCGTCCCCCACCCAGCGCTTCAGGTCATAAAAGACGCAAAAGCCCTCGTCGATATAGCTCAGATGGAACAGGCGGTTGGCCTCATAGCCGAATTTATACTGCACATCCTGCCCGTTCACCCCCACCACGGCCACGGCGCTGGGCAGGATCAGGGCGGCCTTGTCCTTGTGCTCTACATCCAGGTGGGGCACATAGTTGACCTGGTCCCGCTTGAGGAGCTGCGCGATCGGGTCGCCGGAGAGCTGTTCAAAATAGGCGCTGTCCAGATAGACCCCCGCCGTGGTATTCGAGGAGCCGAAGTCGATGGCAAGCGGCATCCGGCTCTCCAGCAGCGGCCGCACCTCAAAATTCAGGACCGGGACCGTGCGGAAGCGCAGGTGGTCCGGCACGATGGAGGACTCCCCCCGATAGACGTGGTAGAGGAGATCGGACTGCTGGCGGTCCATGCAGTAGAGAGAATAATTGCGGATCGAGGACTCCCGGCACTCCATCTCCGCGGATTTTGTGATGAACAACTTTCCGGGCTCACTCTGGTAGGTGCGGAGATTGAAAACAGCGCAAATCTCCCCGCCGCTGACCAGAAGGGCGTTTGTGTCCACCAGCTCCTGCATATACCCGATCGTATAGCGGTCAAAATACTCCACGGAGATGCCGTGATATACGATGAGCTTGGCGCAGCCCTGCAGCGCGGTATCCACCAGGTCCAGCTTGGCGGTGGCAAGCAGGGACTCCAGACGCTCCAGGCCGTCCTCTGACGGCTCGGTAATGAACAGCCGGTCCGCACGCCCCCGGAAGCGCATGATCTCCCGGATGAGCACGTCCTTGTCCAGCGGCGCGTGGATGCCGTTGATGATGCGCTCCCGGTAGCAGATGTCCCGCAACTGATAGGTCGTCATGAGCTCCAGCTCATCACGCGTATAGTAACGCAGTTCCGGCTTGGGCCCCGCGTTTCGGTTATATGTATAGGAATACTTGCTCAAATTCCCCACCGCCTCTGTCCGTTCTCAGTAGATTTCTATTTCATCAAATACCAGTGTGGCGTCCACATCCCAGACGCCGAAGTGCTTTGTCCAGAAAATCCGCACCTGATACTGCAGGGGGAGGAACAGGTCCTCCAGCATCTGCACGATCCGGCGGTCCGCGTTGGCCAGGCCGAGATAGAGCAGAAGCTGTTCCGGGTGCGGCTTGAGCTGGTAGAGCATGGCCTGGGGATACAGGGCGGTCAGCGCCTGACGGAATACCAGCAGGGAAGACCCTGTCTCATACTGCGCCAGGAGCAGGGAGGCCACGCCTCTTTTTTGTTCCTCCGAAAGAAGCTGGAGCGCCTGTGCGATCAAGGCGGAAAAACCGCCGCCCTCCAGCTCCCTCTTGAGCATCTGGACGTAAAAATCCCGCTTGCTCAGACCGGAAAGCGTCTCCTGCGCCGCTAGGATATGGACTGCGGCATCAAACAGGTGGCGCAGATATTCAGAATCCCCCATATTGTGCAGCAGGTCCTGAAAGATCTCAGAAAAGCGGTACAGGCTGTTGATCTCCACCACGGGGCCGGTCACCGTGTCCTCATTGAGGCAGGGAAAGGACTGTTCATACCAGGGACTGCAATCCTCAGCCTGCGCAAAAAACAGCTCATTGTCCGATAATCCCTGCGCTCTGGCCCTCAATAAGATTTCCCAAATATAATTCATAAGGCAGCCCCCGCCTTTAAGCATCCAGCACGCCGGCGCAATGGTACTCAGGGAAGAGCTTCTGTGCCTTGGTCACCAGAAAGCTCATAATATCCATGTTCAGGAAATTCCCCGGGTCCGCCGCGGCAAAATGGAGCAGCATCGTCTCCTGCGTCTCCCTTTTCCTCAGTTCATCGGTAATAAACTGATCCATGTCGTAGGTTTCCGCCTCGGCCGGCCCCGCAGCGCCCAGCTCGACATCCTGAAAGGAAACGACGCTGTCATACCCATAGCTCAGGATGACCCGCCGCAGCTCCCCTCTGGTTTTCACGCCCTGCTGGTATAATGCGCCCAGATTGGAGGCAAAGCTCTCCTCCGGCTGGTTGGCCAGGAGCGGATACGCATAGCGGAGCTTCCGGTCCGACGGATTTACCTGAATCAGCTTCCAGTTCACCGGTCCCTTTTCCTGGCAGGTGATCAGCATATCCCCCGCCACCAGCCGCACATTCTGGAGCACACGGTCCACATCGGCAACCAGATAGCTGCATCCGGGGCTCAGCCTGTGGGCAAAAATCCGGTGCTCATAATGGACATGGTCCGCACAGGGGGAGGGGTACATGCTGGTGCTGACCTCCACGCGCTCCAGATTCCAAAGCGGGATCATCCCACGGTGCAGGAACGGCTCGTAGGCACCGAAATCGACCGTCACGGACTGGACCTCGGCGCCAGTATCCTGTCCAGCGCCCTCCGCGTCCACCAAGTAGACATCAAACATCTTGTAGAGATAGGCGGAGCATACCGTAGACCAGGGGATATGGTTGGCGTGGAATACCTGATACAAACATTCGACCTGCTTCAGATACCGCCGGCTCCTGCGGATGGAAAAGGTGGCCGGGAAAGCGCCGGTCTGCGTGGTCAGGGTACCTTGGTACACGGCCCCCTCACGCTCAAATTTCAGCGCTTCCTGGGCGTTTTGGCGCAGGAACACCCGGTCAACCGGGACTGGCTCGTTCTGGCCCAGGCAGTCGGACAGGGTGGGCCGGACGTGCTCCACATCCTCCGGGCAGATCGGGGTCAGAAAGCGGTCGCTCGCATCGTAAAGGTCCGGCTCCGTGACGCCGATATGGATGGTGAACTCGCTTTCCCTCGACTGGATCTCGGACAAAATCCGCTGCTCCAGCTTTTTCTGCTCATCGCCCAGATATTGAAAGAGATTGACCATCAGGGTGTCGGTGACCTGCCTATACAGCGCCCGCTCTCTCAGATCCTGAATATCCAAGGACCGTTTGTGGATATAGTCCTGCAGGTCAAAGCCCGCTCCAAAGACGCTCTCATCCATTGCATTCCCTCGCTTTATCCAACAGCCTCCGGCTGGGATGTTTCTGACGGCGCCGGCTCGGCGGACTCACCGGCGGCCTGCTGCTTTGCTTCCTCCGCCGCTTTCGCGGCTTCCTCCGCCTCCCGGGCGGCCTGCTCCTCCTCGCTGATGCCCATTTCAATCAGCTCCAGCTTGCGCGTGACCTCAGATACCTTGCTGTCGTTTTCCAGCTCGGCGTACACATCCTTTGCCAGAAGATAGTATTTCTTCGCCTGGACATAGTTCTTATCTGCGTATTGGCTCTCCGCCTGGCGCATATAGCCCTCCGCCTCCGCCGCAAGGCCGGCCTGCGCAGAGAGCTTGCTGTCCACGGCGGCGAGCTTTACATTGATGGCGTCAATCTGCGCCTGATCCTCCAGCTCCGTATATTTCTGAAGGGCCGTGGTGTAAAAGGCGCGTGCGCCCTCATAGTCCCCCTTGGAAAAGGCGGCGTCGCCCTCGGCCAAAACGCTGGCGGCGGCAGTCTGCGCCTGCGCGGTCTCCTGGGCCTTTTCATCCTCCTGCGCCTGCTGCTCCGACTGGTCTGCGTACATCTGCTCCAGCGCCGCCATAGCGTCGTCCCGACCGGTGTCAAAGTAGAGCTGCGCCGCCAGGGCCTTCGCGGTCAGATACTGCTCCTCGGCCTTGTCGTACTGCTGGCCCTGCGCAAGCGTGTCGCCCAGGGAGATCAGCTCATAGACGCTCATGTACTGACTTGTCTGCTCCAGCCGGTCATCGATGTAGTCCAAGCCCAGGTTGTCAGCGTACCGGGTGCGGTTTCTGGCGTTGAGGAAATTGCGCTGGGCGTCGCTGTACTCCCCGCCGGTCAGAGCGTCATCCCCCGCGATCACGCTCTCGATGAGTTTCATATAATTTCCGGCGTCCTCCTGAATCTCCTTGTCGCTCAGGCCCTCCGCGAGATCCAGCGCCTTTTGGCACTCCTCCTTGGCCCGGACGTAGTTATCCGCCTGGATATACTCAATCGTGTCATAGAAGCTCTGTTCCATAGAGTCGATCTTTTTCTGCCGGTTGTGGAAATACACGGCCAAAATGACGGCGACAACTACAAGCACGAGGATGATGGGAATGGCGATCATAATGGCGCGCTTGATTTTCCGCTTGCGGTTTGGGTCGTTGTAGGTCTTATTGAAGAAGATCGTCGCAAAGGTGTATGCGCCCAAGTCCTTAGGCTGCATGGACAGCAACAGGTCCTCTACCGCGTCCACCGTCTCCTGCGGCTCGTCCGAGGCGTCCGCAAACGCGTCCTTCAAAAGCCCGTCGTCCAGATGCTCCCACACGCCCCGCGTCATGAGCGCAGCCGCGTCTGAGTCGGACAGCTTTAATTTCTTGGAGACAAACGGGCGGAAGTCCTTGTCCTGCCCGAGATAGCAGTAGAGGTTATGGCGCTCCTGGTGCTGGGTAAGCTTATCCGGCTCCAGCTTTTCCGCTTTCACGAGGTCCATGCTCAGGGACTGATCTCTGGACTGAGCCAGGAGGAATCCGTCCCGGTACAGACGGAAACGGGTGTTGCCCGCCTGCCCATACCGCATCTTTACATAGTTTGTCACCACCACAGTAACAGACGCCTTCAGGCGCATTTTACTGTCGGCAGTCAGCAGGGCCTTGTTGGCGGAGCGAAGGTAGCGGCGCAGGGCCCCCTTCCGTATGGAGGGCGCCTCAGTAAAAGCGGAGATAATGGTATCCACCGCCAGCTTGGCGCTCATCCCGTCCACCTGGTCGTCTATCCCATCGGCAATGACATAGCAGGCGTATTTGTCCAGCTCCACATATCCGAAGGAGTCCGTGTTTTTCAGGTTTTTATCCGCTTCGGATGTAAATGCTGTTTTGAAGACCGAATTTTGCTTTCTCATGTTGTGCTCCCGTCCCAGCGCAGCAGGATCACGCTGGCATTATCTCTGTCCTCTGCGGAGTTCTGGTTGACCTTTTCCATGAGGGCGTAGGCCATGCTCTGACAATCCTGCCCACCTGAGAGGACATCCTCGATCTCCTTCCAGGGGATCAGCTCATAGAGGCCGTCGCTCATCAGCACAATGATGTCGCCTCTCTGCAGGGAAATCGGCCGGTCAAAAATCTCAATGTCCTTGAAGCTGTCCTGCCCGAGATAGTTATAAAGCCGGTGGTTTTCCAGCATTACCAGCGCGTCCTCCCGGGAGAGCCTGCCGGTCCGGAACGACTGTTCCGCCAGCACATCCAGGGTGTGGCCTGCGGATACCGGCACCAGGTCGCCGTTTCTGAACACGCACAGCTTGACATTTCCCACAACGGCGTAAAAAAGCCAGTTTTCCCGAATCATCGCCGCGCCGACGCTGGCCGCGCCGTATCCCTCATCGCCAAGCTCCCGCAGAATGGCGCGGTTAGCCGCATGGAAGGATTTCCGGAAATAGTACTGGGGATTGTCAAACGCATTATAATCCCGAAAAAGATCCAGGAACGTCTCAACCGCCGTCCGACTGGCGATCCGTGCGCCATAGGCTTTCCCCATCCCATCCGCCAGGACGGCGACCAGGCCCGTCTGTGTAGCCAGCGTGCCAACGAAGTCCTCCTGCACCTCGCGTCCGCCGATGGTCATGGAGCTTCCCACATCGGGGCTGCGTAACCGCCTGCCGCTGCCGCCGATGGACAGCCGGATGAGCAGCAGGACCGCTGCGGCGGCGCACAGGAGGATTAGGATTGTTTGCGGCGTCATATGCCTTGCCCCCTTCGAGTGTTACTCTGTCTTTCCGCCCCACATAAAGTTCTCTCCGCAGAAGGGGACAAACAGGAATTTAGACTTGCCGAGTTCGATTTCATCATATTTATTGAGCGTGGCCGGCGCGTACACCGCGTTGCCGTTGAGATACACGATCCCATTGGCGTCGCCGGGCAGCAGCACGGTTTCCTTTTTCTTGGGGTCAAATACGATAACCGCGTGGTTGCGGCGGGAGATCTCATTGTCGCCCAGGATCTGAATATCCATGTCGTCGGCGCGGCCAACGAAATTTTTCCCCTGGACGATCTGATAGTCCTTGCCCTGGCGCGGGCCGTCAATGCAGACGATCCAGCCGCAGACGGGCTTGATGTCCTCCCGGAATAACTCTTCCTCGATCTCCACATCGGAGCGCTGCGTCTCCCGCTTTTCCTTCGTGTCGGTTTCCATATTGCAGTAGGGGCACACGGTACCGTACCGCTTTTTGCTGAAAACATGCCCATTCTGGCAGTGGATCAGATTTGAAGTATTCGACATGATATAGCCATCTCCCTTTTCTCTTTTTTACCGGATCATCAGCCGGACAAGTCCTATATAGAGGATGTCGCCGCGGGCCAGCAGGCACGGGTGCCCAGGCGCCAGCTTATATTTCCGCTTGTCACCCTTCTGTACGCTCACTCCATTCTTGGAGTTCAAGTCCTCCATGTACCAGCTTCCGGCAGAATAATTCAGCACCGCGTGCTCCACGTCCACCGTGCCAGCATAGGTCGAGTTGGCGAGATTGATATTGACCTGGTTTTCACCGGAATCCCGGCCAATCACCATGCCCGTCTTTCCATACAGCGTCCAGGAGGACAGGGCCTGGTCTTCCTCGTTGAGCAATACGATTTCCGTCAAACTGCCGGCCGGTGGGTGTGCCATGCCGTCCGCCGGTCGGACCGGCGGCTCCGGACCGGCGCGGCCATCCCGCACCATGAGGATAAGGAAGAGGAGCATCAGCAGGCCGCCGCCGAGCGCCACAACCCAGTAATACCAGTCCTCGATGTAGAAATACCCCACCAGGGCGATTGCTCCGCCGGTGAGAGCGAGCAGAAAATCAACCACACGTTTTTTTGTCATTCCGGGCACTCCCTCACTGTCTCAGATACTCAGATTACTTAAAACCCATAAACCGCTCAAACAAGTCCGTGGTGTCCAGCGGATTTTTCTTTTTTCCAGATACCTTCTCCTCGTCAACGACTTTCCCGGTCGCAGGGTCAAAACCGAAAAATTGCGCAAAGCCGCCCTGCATTTGGGAAAAGTCGACCGGACCGCCTGTAGGTGTCCGCGTCCGTGCGGACGATGCGGACTTTTTCTGTGGCTCGCGGCCCTGCGTTGTACGTTGCTTCTCGTCGTATTCCTTACGTTTCTGCGGATCGCTCAGGGTCTCGTACGCCTCGTTGATCTCCTTAAAGCGAGCTTCAGCTTCCTTGTCTCCCGGGTGCAGATCAGGGTGATATTTTTTTGCAAGGCCCCGGTACGCCTTCTTTAGTTCCTCCGCAGTGGCGCCGGGCTGTACGCCTAGGCTCCGATAATATTCATTCATGATGCGCTCCTCCTTGCACGGATGCTTATGGCCCTTGTGGAAGCGTCCGTCCCTTTGGCCGGACCGGCGCTTCCGCAAAAGTCACATACGGCCTATTATGGGAAAAGGGCGCGCCCAACCATGGGTCGGACGCGCCCCTCTCCTCGTGCGAAATGCCGCGTCACAGGAAGCCTTACGGCATCAGGCAGCAGGATAGCCGCCTTCGATCGTGATTCCGCTGATCTTATCCTTTTTCTGCTTGATGGTCAGCCGGAAAGTGCCCACGCCGTCCGTGTCTCCGAAATCCTCATCGTAGTTGACCACGAAAGCGTTGGGGAAGTAATACTTCCGCTCCACAATGCCGGCCTGGATGATCTCCACCGTCACCTTCCGGTAGCATGCCGAATTCTCGGCGGGCACCATGGACCACAGCCCCATCTGGCGGGTGGAGTCAAAGGGGTCGCCGTCGGTGGCCGTGAGGATCTTGCCCGAAATCTCCAGCGTGCTGCCCACGTCCTTCGTGCGGGCGTTGGAATCCAGGGGAATGTCTGTCTTGTAGACGACCTTCTTTACGCACTCCTTCGCGACCTCAAAAGAGCCCTGGCCCTCAATCGTTACCTTCAAAGACATAGTTACATCTCCTTTCCGCGTTAAGCGCTGAATTCGCCGTCAATGGTGACCTTGGCAGTCTGATCCTTCTTCTGCTTGACATGCAGATAGAAATTGCCGACACCGGTTTCGTCGTCCAGCTCCTCAGCATACTCCACCACAAACGCGTTGGGCAGGGTAATCTGGCGCACGATCTGAGAGGCCGAGACTACATCCACCTTGACATTCCGGTAGCTGTCGGGGGACTCGCTGGGGACCAGGCTCCACTGGGCCAGGTTAAGCGTGGAATCCTGCTCCTCGCCGCCCAGGGAGAACAGCAGCTTGCCCCAAATCTTGATCGAGGCGCCATTGTCGGTGGCCCGGGCGTTGGAGTCCTGCGGGATCTCACTTCCGAACTTTACGCTGGTGATTGCGCGTTCAGTGAGCTTGACGGGGCCGGCCCCGTCGATTTCAAGTCTGAATCCCATAACTTACTTTACCTCCAGTACATTTTATTTAGAAGAAACGCGGCTGATCATGACTTCCAGGTTGCGGGCGTTACCATCAAAGTAGATGGTAAGGTCGCAGATGCCCGTTGTCTCGTCGATACTATAGTCAAGACTGTCGCCTTCTTCTACCACAGCATTCACACAATCCTTCTTTGCCAGCCACAGGCTCTTCTGGCTCTTGGGGTTGTTGGAGAAGAACTGCACGATATTGTCCTGCTTAAAATCGCCGGTGGCATGGCGCAGGATGCGCTCGATATAGGTCGTCACCTGGGTCTTATAGGCAGGCTCATAAGTAGATTTGTCCGGATCATAGAGCAGGTTGCGGGCCTTGTAGACCGTAATCTGCGTGATGTTCATCCCGTCCAGCGCCGCATTCTCCGAGGCAAAGATCCAGCCAAAATTTTTACGGTTGATTTGATCTTTGATGGAATTGGTGAAGCCGGTGATCTCCTTGGGCATGGTGGTCCGGGTGCAGAGGGCGTGGTTTCCCGCCTCCACATCATACCGCACGCCGGGCAGCTCCGAGTCCACCTTTAGTCTGCGGTAGTGGTCCTTCAGGTACTCCGGGCACTGGCAGGCCCCGCGGAAACCGGCGGCGATATAGGCCGCATTGATGTAGACACCTTCAATCCACAGCCGCATAATATCTTCCTTGGCCTCAGAGAGCTGTGCGCTTGTACTGTCTTCGGAAATCGTCATGAGCTTGTCCAGTGTGACGCCGGACTTGTTCTTTGGGATAACGGTAAAGTTCGGCAGGCACGGGATGGCGAACTCACTGTAGGGCTTTCCGACAAGGGGCTCGCAGCGGTCGATGAACTTCTGGATTCCCTCGGCCGCCACCGCATTGAAAGTGGTCTCCTCCCGGGTCTCGAAGGAGAAGAAGGTCTCCACCCGGTAGTCCTTGAGCACATCCAGCAGAGTGGACAGGGTCTCCAGGCTGTTTACATCCTCGTTGACCTTGTGGACATTGCCGGCAAACCGCTCCCGGCGCAGCTTGGCCCCCGCCTGGAGGCTGATGGAGAGGTTGGGGAAGATAGCGTACCAAATCGTATCCTTGAAGTTGTTCTTGCTGTTGACCGTGTTGAGGTAGGCGTGCAGGGTGGGCAGGCTGCTGCTCTTGGCCAGCATTTCCGGCTTGAGATTTGCCACCAACAGGGTGGGGATCATACCTTTGGTCTTGCACTTATACTGGTCAAAGAACATCTTCACACCCAGCAGCTTCTCCACCAGGGGCTTGACCACCTTGATGAACGCATCCTTTGAGTCCTTGTAGAACTGGAGATAGGAGTTGTAGTTGGCAACCTCGGTGGGTACGTCGATTTTGGACTGGGTCGTGGAGGGCAGCGGGCAGAAAGTCCGGACCACCAGGGACTGAACATAGTCTGAGGGGGATTCGTTGATGGCCTGATAATCTTCCTGGAGGGCCGCGATCAGCCCGGTGTTGACGTTATCGTCCAGCGTGGCCAGCGCTGTACTCTCCTGCTTTGGCGCCTCCAATACCTTCAGCTCGCCCTTATCGCCCATGGTCAGCATACCCAGCGCAATCTGGTTTCCGCCGCCCTGCTGCCCGCCGGCGCCCAAAAGCAGACGGGTCTTGATGTCCTCAATAGCCAGCGGCAGCATTGCCATGACGTTATTGTAATTGTTGGAGGCTTCCTCAAAGAGCTCATTGAGCTTATCCCCCACATCCAGCTTGGCCGGATCTCCGTCCTCCAGCTCCGCGTACTTCGCATAGTTGTAGCGGATCTCCTTACGCACCTGGCGGATGTCGTCCATAACCTTTTTCGGAGAGATCATGTCCAGTAGATTTTCAAAGCCAAAATCCACATTGAGCACACCCTGGGACTTCTTGCTCTCCATAAGGGTAAAGAGCATTTTCAAAAAGTCGTTGCTTTGATTCAGCGGGATCTCCGTGAGCATATTTTCCGGGATGTTTTCCGGCTTTTTCAGGGTGTAGCGCACCGACTGGGTGTTGGCATCGAAGAAGGAGTAGATGCAGGGAGCGAACTTCTCCTGGAACTCCTCATAACTCCGGCACTCCAGATACTGGTTGATCTCCTTGATCTTGTCGTCACTTAGGCTGTCGATGCCCTTCACATCCCCAATCAGGGTCAGCAGATCCAGCTTTTCCGGGTTGATCTCCTCCAACAGCAGGGTGCGATTTGTCTGGTTGATGATAGTCACTCTAAACACTCCTTACAACAGTTGTTTTTATGGCGGCTGAGAAAATATCCGTGCCTATTGACAAAGTGCTTTTTGAAAAATGGGGCCAATCTTTTAATTTGATATTCTAAATTCTCGGGGAATACGGTTTGTTTCCAGGACCTTGTATAAGCAAAATTCTTAAAAACTGTCTTTGCCAATAGGTCGAGAAAAATCTCAGGTGCGTGCATAGCTCCTCAATTCATTTGGCTTCACCTCGCGGTACTGAAGCGCCATCTCGCTGACCTCGTCCTCAAAGGTAATGTCTACCTTGGAATCCAGCCCGATCAGATAGCTGCGTCCCTTCATCAGAATCTCCCTGGCCTGCATGATGGTGCAGTCCGACTCATTTGACAGCACCAGGCACCGGTTGGCTCCCGCTTTGAAGTAGATGCGGTCCGCGCCTTCCAGAGGCTCGCTGACATTGCAGCCGTCCAGAATCTCCTGCAGCGTCAGAATTTTTCCGCCCGGAATACGAAACAGATTATAGGTAAGCGGGGGAACGTCCCTGCCGGATTTGGTCCGTGTGATGTAGAGATTGAGGCGGCCGGTATAGCTGTATTTGCTCGGGGCCGGAGGGGGCGGATCTGGGATGGACCGCGGCTTTTTCCTCCGATGCGAAACCACAGCGTAGACCGCCCCAAGAATCAAAAGCAGTACAAAAAGGGAAACCCCGATGATGACCGGCCGGTAATCGGGCGGCGCAGGAAGAGGGGGAGCCCCTTCCAAAGGAACCAACACGGTCTGCTGCGCGATGATGTTCGTATCCAGGTTATCGAATGAGATGTATATCGCCTTGGTTTTATCCGAAGAAACCTCCTCCTGAGGGGGAAGCGCCACAGAGCCTGCACGAATCGCCCCAGACCACGCCTGCCCATCCACCGTCCCGGTCAGGGAGCGGCCTTCAAAAACTGAGTCGGTAAGCACCTGGCGCTCCGGATTCTCAGCGTCATAGAAGGCTACGGAGATCTGTGCTGTCCGGTCATATGATACCGCGTCTTCATCCGCCGGCTCGGTATCCTCATAGACGATACCAGGCGTCAGGATGATATGGTATTCTGTGATCACATCCACCTTGACCTGGCTGCCGGCCGCCCCCTGGAAGCTGACATGCACCTTTTCCGCGCTGGGGTGGTCCAGCTCCAGAAGCGTATAATGTGTGCCGGAGACCTGCCGTACACTCCCCGCGTTGAAATCTGCGTTCAGATTCCGAATGGGACTGTCGCTGATAAATAAAAGCCTGGCGTTGGTTGCGTTGGCGGTTGGGATCGTGATGTCGAGTTCTTCCGTCCCGCCATCGGCATCCACAACTGCCGCCGTTGTTTTTTTGATGTTCAGCTGCTCCAAAAGGATGGAGTCCACCGCCTGCTGAATATCCTCAGCCCTGGGGGCGTGGTAATTTGCGCCGCCGGTCTCCGCCGACGCGGAAAAAATCGTGTTTGCCTTATTTTCCATATCAGCCCCAAGGCCAATTACATGGATCACAACTCCGGAGTTCTTTGCCTCTGTGACCGCATTTTCAAACTGACCGGAGGAAACCGCGGTTGCTGCGTCATCCTGCATTACAATTTCGCCGTCCGAAAGCATTACAACGGTTTTCTCGGACGCCTCTACCGTGTCCAGAAGCTCCAACGCCTTCGTAAGCCCCGTGCCTGCGTTGGTATAGCCGGTATAGCGGACGGAATCCGCCGCCTTCATAATGCTGTCCCGGCTTCCGCTGTCCGCCATGCCTTGTGCTGCAACTACGTCCGTGTTGTAGGCCACCACGCCGACAACGTAATTGGAAGGGAGGCTGTATATCAGCTGCGCAATGCTGTCGATTGCGAGACGGTTTCGGTCGTTGCCGTTCATGCTGTTGCTGGCATCCAGCGTAAAAACAACGGCTTTTTGAATGGAGCCGCTATTCTGCTGCGGCGGAGCGGAGGAACTCACTCCCTCTGCGGCCGCTGACTGGCATAATATCAACGGCGCCAAAACAGCTGCAAGCAACAAGGAAACGATGCGCTTCATGGGTTACGCCAACTCCTCCCTCTAATGTTCTGTTGTATGGTTATATTATCCCATCTATTCGACACTATTTTACAATATTTGTACAAAGAAGTCAATTAAAATCCGATATTCTTATATCATTTCACTTAGTAAATCGTGGTTTTCTTTTTTGGCTGAAATAGAGCCGCTTTTGGCTTGTCTTGCGTTTATTTTTCGCAAAAGCTGAACAATCTCTATATTATTCTTGCTGACCTCTTGTTTGTTTTGTGGCGAAATGCACAAAAATATTTTTTACATCTTTCTCTTAACTAGTGGACAAAATGTGACGACGTTATATAACAATTGTGTTTTATTCTAAAATAAAGCATATAGCTATTGCGTTTCCAATCCAATTTCTTTTGAGAATTATAATTGGGGCAGCTTTTCTTTCTGGAATATGACGTTTTTACTATTTTTCCTACTTGCCTTGTTTTCTTTCTGCTGCATTTACTCGCACGGACACAGACAAAAGGCGGACGCCTTGGTCTGTGTTTTATTTTTGATTGAGCTGCGCAATACTGTATCTGCTAATCGCAAAACGTAAGGAGGAGCCTTGTGACATACGATTTACTGATGCTGATGTTTGACGACCCGCATGCGGAGGAAGTTGAGCGCTATTTGACCTCAAAACAAATTAAAGTGGTGCGGGAACATACGGTGAAGAAAGCGATCCAGTGCATTAGGTACAATTCATACCATTTCGTCCTGCTGGACCAGCGATTGGAAGGTGCCGACTTCCTGATGGATATTGTCTACCAGGGTTATTACGGGATATGCACTTACCTGATTGCCGCCGGAGAATTTCGGCATGCGGAGGAGCGTGCAGCCGTTTTGCGCAGCGGAGCGGATGTCTGCATCTGCGCTCCAGTTTCCCCCGATGAGCTCTACGAGCAGATCAGTGCAGTCACCCGCAGACAGCACCGGCAGATGCGGCATTCATTGGCCGGACCATCATCGCTGCCGATTCTGAAATTTACAAACCTCTCGATTGACCCCATCCGAAATGCTGTGATGAGTTCGGGCCGCGAGATCCACTGTACGCCGAAGGAATTTGATGTGCTGTATCTGCTGGCGACCTATGCAGGGCACATATGTTCGGCTCAATATATCTATGAAGCCATATGGAAGGCGCCCTATGCACATTCCGGAACCAGCATCTCCGACTGTATTTCCTCACTCCGGAGGCGTTTGGGCAGTAACCAAGGTTATATCGAAACAGTCTACGGGCGGGGATACCGCTTTATTGACTTTTGGGAAGAAAGATGTCGATAATCTCCAATCTTTCTCCTGAATTTCTCAAAGTTATTCCGAAGTTTACCCTTTATAATATAATTGCAAATAATCGCTTTTATTTTGTCAAATATGAGTAAACGGAGGGACGACACAGTGAGAGTGCAGAGTGCGCAAAGACTTCGTGGATCACATAATGCAGACGCCGCAGCCGTGAGCGCTGCGGCGTTTCGCTATTCGACGATATTCGACATCTCTCCGAATCGGCCGCCTCCATTCCCACCGCTGCATCAAGTTAGGGGGAAAATCATCTGATAGAGACAGGAGGGGAAATGAACCCATGCTGGAAGCAAGGAAAAAGGTAGAAGCAGAGTTGAAAGAATATCCCATGCTGAAAAGAAAAGAAACCATACTGGAATACGAGAGCCAACATCCCCAGCACGTAACGGAGCATGAGGTGATCGGCGCACTGGCATTATCTCATTCCGTGCAGGAAATGGCCGGATCAGCTGGTTATATATCGGACAAAACCATGCGGATTGCCCTTCAATTTCAGGATGAAACCGAACGCCTCAACCGGGATGCATCTTTTGAAATCGCCCAAGAACTGTTCAATGTCAGGCGGAAAATGAAGAAATTGGAGTTCTATGTTTCCCAGATTCCGCCCAAGCAGGCCGAAGTGATCCGAAAGCATTATTTTGAGGAGTATAGCTGGCCGGCGCTGCAGAAGGAACTTCATGTCTCCTCCCGTACCTTGATCAACCGCAGGGACGAGGGCCTCAACGAGCTGGCAACCATGTACCAGTACATGGAACAGGTAACACAGTCCTCGAAAAAAACGCCAGAACAAAACGGGTAGATTTCCACATGGACTCGTCCTGTCAGACGGCACTTGCATAACTGCAAGAGAAAGAGCCTGCTGTGACCCGTAAAAATATCGGGTCACAGCAGCTTTTTTGTTGTAAAATAGTTCCCGCCTGAGCATGAAATATTTTACAATCGGCCCTTTGCGCTTTTTCCTGCGGCGTCTCCACACCGCTGTCAGCGAATCCACCAGGGGCGCCCTGCTGTTTATTCGGCAGGGCAGAGGGGAGCTGTACTCATGAAGATCGTATCCTGGAACGTAAACGGCCTCGCCGCCTGCAAGCGAAAGGGCTTTTTGCGCGTCCTTGCCAGGTCAGGCGCGGACATCTTCTGCTGCCAGGAGATCAAGACCCGGTGCCCCATCTCCACCCCAGGGTACCTCCAGTTCTGGGATCCGGCCAAACGCCCAGGCTACTCCGGAACGCTGACACTTGCCCGTAAGGAGCCGCTTTCCGTTCGGTATGGCATGGGGATTCGGGAATTTGACGTGGAGGGCCGCCTAATCACTCTGGAATATGACGGCTTCTATGCCCTGAATGTCTATGTCCCAAACTCCCAGAGCGGCCTGGCTCGCCTGGAGTACCGGACTGCCTGGGATGCCGCCCTGCGGGAGTTCCTGCTCACACTGGACAAGCCGGTGATCCTGTGCGGCGACTTCAATGTGGCGAGGGAGCATATCGACATCTATCCGGAAAACTTACGCAACGAGCCGGAGCCGCCGGGCTTTCAGTCCCTGGAACGGGAGGGGATGGAACGGCTGCTGGCCCTGGGGCTGACGGACGTGTTCCGGGCCTGGCACCCCCACCTCCAGGCGAAGGGGGCCTACGGTCGCTGTTCCTGCACATCCGCGCAGGAAGAATGCGGCTGCCGCCAGAGGATTGACACAGTTTTGTTTGCCACGTATAATAATAGTACAAGGCAGGCAACGGCGTGTGTCTGTCCAAGCGTTGAAGTAGGAGGGTGCGCCGGTCGGCGTCGTCTTATGGAGCTTTCAGAAGGGGTTGTGCAGTGAAACCTCAAACCAGCGTAGGCTGTGAAAGCCGAAAAAAATGCTCAGGCCGCCCTGTTTACACGAGGCGGCTTTCTTTTCAAATGACGATGCAAATATAGAGCGCAGACAGAAAGCAGGTGGGAATTTTGACAGTGACCGAAACGATGGATAAAAAGCACCAAGAGGATTTGCAGCGGCTCAGAGGTTTTCGCCTGCTGGACGATGATTTTCTGACAAAATGTTTCGAGGGCAAGCCAGAGTGCATCGAACTGGTTCTGAGGATTGTACTGGACAAGCCGGACTTAGAAGTGGTGGATGTCCGCACCCAGGTGTTTGTGGAAAACCTGCTCAACCGCTCCGTCCGCCTGGACGTGCTGGCAACTGACAGTACCGGGCAAAAATTCAACATAGAAATTCAAAGGGCTGACAAGGGGGCCGGAAGAAAACGGGCGCGCTACAACAGCAGCATGATGGATGCAAATTTGCTGGAAAAAGGCGAGGACTTCGACGAACTCCCGGAAACCTATGTGGTCTTTATCACCGAGAATGATGTGCTTGGAAAAGGGGATCCTGTCTATCAGATTGAACGCTGTTTTATCGGGACCGGCGAAAAATTCGGAGACGGTTCGCATATTCTGTATGTAAACGGTGCGTACCGAGATGAAACACCTATAGGGAAGCTGATGCATGACTTCTCCTGTACTGATCCATCCGATATGTACTATGGCGTGTTGGCGGAACGGGCAAGATTTTTCAAGGAGAGCAAGGAGGGAATTGCAGTTATGTGTAAGGCTATGGAAGATATGAGAAAAGAATCTTTGCAGGAAGGAATACAGGAAGGGCGAAAGGAAGGCATGAAGGATACTGCGCTCCGTATGCTGGCTGACGGCACTCTTTCATTGGAAAAGATTGCGGAGTATTCCGGCCTTTCTTTAGAGGAAGTAAAGAAATTGAGCGAAGATAAAATCGCATAATTTAGTTTTGTTCCTTGGGTACTGTCATCCCCCAAAACAACAAAAAAGAGGAAGGCTGAAAGGGATCCCCCCTCAGCCTTCCTTTCATTTTTCCGACTACTTTTTAGCGCTCGAAGCTTGATTGAAATACAGGTGACGTACAAAATGTCCGCCACCACACCCAAAATCAGAGTGCCAATATGATGTTCTGATTTTTGCGCACTTGTTTTCGCCTGACCTGGTTCTCTAAAACGGTGACAGTCGCCGTTTTAGGAAAGCTATATTCGTCTGGGATTTTGGGGTATTGTTTTGACCTTTTATGGTGCGGCTTGCACAGGTCATTTCCAGTCCTTGTTCTATGGCCGGTGGGATTCTACCCATCAGTCTCCTGTTTAGGCGTCTCAAGCATCTGGCGCGGGTACTGTACGGCGGGCGGGCGGCGATGATTGGTGCATGATGTCTGCTGGCATCCAAAACCATTTCCCAGACCTCTGCGTTTTATCGGCTGGAATAGATAGGATAGATAGATTTCAGTAGCCCACGAGATTTTCAATCTTCTTGCCGAACATATAAACCTGCATGTTCAGCTTGCGGATGCTCTCAATGTACTGTTCTCCCGTCATGAGCTACATAATAGTTTCTCCTTACAGGCGCTCTAGAGCGCGGGCTACCTTGATGAGCTGAGCAACCAGGTTCTTGTTGCAGGCATCCATCTCCGCCTGAGTACGCTCGACAAAGCCATGGCCACTGGTCTTAAACCCAAGCTCTCCCTTGGCGATGTGGTCGGTGAGCAGTTTCTGAGCCTGGTGGGTATCCTCAAGGTAAGGAAACAGGTAGGAATGGATATTATTTGTCAGATCTAGACCACCCATGTCCATGACCTCAAATGGTGCAGAGATGCCCACTCGCATACCGAAACCGTATTTAATAGCTTCATCCACATCCTGGGGAGTTGCTATGCCCTTCTCTACGATGGAAATTGCCTCACGGAATAAGGCATGCTGGAGACGGTTAGCCAAAAAGCCGGGCACATCTTTTTGTACCAGGACGGGACGCTTGCCTCCAGCCCGCAGGATCTCAAAGGTACGGCTCACAGTCTCCTCACTAACATACTCAGTCTTAATAACTTCTACCAAGGGTATTAAATAAGCGGGATTCCAATAGTGCGTGCCGATGATACGTTCCTTATGATTAGACAACTGGGCAATCTGAGTGATGCTATCATGGGGGAAAGCTCCTCCGCTATTTACACTTCCCCATGAATTGAGTAATAAAACTGCAAAAGCCGGGAGACGAGCTCCCGGCTTTTGCAGTAAAATGCTGGTGCGGCCTCCGGGCTTTCCCGAGAAGCTCCATGCAGCATATTTCTTGAGTACCCGATGGGTCCGGTGGATGCCGGACTTGTATTCTAAGCGGTTTATAATTTCGGCGTGTCTGGAACAATGACAAAACCGACTCCTTCCGTGAGCAGGATAGTCCCGCCGCTCTTGGGGTCGTAATCCAGCATTGTTTTACGGCCGATCCATTCCGAGGGGAAATCCCCCCTCCGGAACTCATACAATTCCTGGGTCCACATACCCTTGTAGCTTGCAGGTATGCTTTTCCACTCTGACTCTGAGATCTGTTTCAAGCTGCACCTTCTATCTATGCGATCCGGCTGGACACCAGACGCTCCGCGATTTGCTCTCTGGTCAGTTCACTGGTGCGGATGATCTCGTCACAAAAAGCGGCAAGGCTGAATTCAAACGCGCCGCCATCCTGGTCCAGCAGCACGCCCGTAATGTGAAAGCCGCGTTTTGCCTGTTCCTGAGACAGGCGCTCCCGGAAATTCTGGGGAAGCTCGCATGCGCCGTCTGTAATAAAGACCATATCCGCATTCTCAAATCCGTCTTCCTCCATCAAGCGCAGAGCCTCCTGGAGCGGAGTTTCGTAATTCGTACCGCCGCTCAAAAACAGCTCTGCGGCGCGTAGGACATCTTCCCGATCGTATTGCTGCGGGATAAAAAGATCCGTCTTAAAATGGCCTTTGCCTGAAAAGTGGATCATGGCAAAACGGCGGTGGTCCCGCATGGCAATGTCTAAGAGAGCCAGCGCCACCGCTTTACACCACGGGGCCGCCTCCTTTGCAGAGCCCGATTCATCCAGCATACAAATAATATCTCCGCTGCCTTTGTGGATGTGCTCCCGGCGCTGGTACTGCTTGAGGCTCTTTTTATGGAGCTTCCGCAAAAACAAAGGCGTGGTTTCCGGAAGGGCCAGGAGAACAAATTCCGAAGCCAGCGCACGGCTCAGATCCGCGCCAAGCTCCAGGGTGTACTTCTCTCCGCGGCCGTAAGCATAGCCGTTTTTCCGTTTCCCTTCCATCAGCTCCTTCAGACGCCCTAAATACCTGGCGACCTTCATCAGCGTATCGTTCTGCTGGACGCGATGCACCAATTCTGTATCGGCGGCTATGCTTTTGGGATCGCTGTTATCCGGCCCCGTGCCCCAGGACATCAATGTGAGCTGTACGTCTATGGCCGTCTGCGCGGCCGCCTCGGAAGCCTGTTTTACAAGCAGGGTAAGCTCTCCGCTGTGCTTCTGCAGGTTTTCCTGGACTATGCGGCCCACGGCCTCCACCTGATTGCTCTGGCTTTGCGCGGTGTTCGCCGCCTTGATGAGCTGCGTTTCCAATGCCGGAGTGGCGCCAGACTGCTCCATCTGCTCTATGAGCTTTTGCAGGCGCTCCATACTTTGGTCCCGTTTTTCTTCCAGATGTTCCAGCGTTTCCAATGCGTTTTTCTGCCCGCCTGCCTGCTCCATCAGGCTGTCCAGATTGTCCGCCACCTGAGAGATAAACTCTCCCGCGGCCTCATAAGCCGGGATCTGCCGCCCCTCACAGGCCGCCTTTATGGTGGGATAGGAGTCCCCGTCCATCAGCTCTTTCAGGATAGGGACATTAAAGCGCCGCGAGGGCGCGGACAGGGATTCCTCTTCACGTTTTCTCACGCGGAGCGAGTAGAAGCTCTGGTAAATGTCCCGGCTGAGCGCGGAGAAGGTGGAGAGCTTTTCCGTGCAGCTCTGCTCCAGCGCGATCAGCTCGTCATCGTCTTTGTGGAGGCCCTGATAAATCATGTCCTCCAGTTTGGTGGACTGTAATACCCGGTCTTGGCGGGCTGCTTTCTCCCGCCGCAGGGCGTTTGCCGCCGCCGCAATAGGAGAGACCAATACATCGGCCAAACTGCGGAAATATTTGCGCATAGATGCGCCTCCTTCTTGACTGCGTGTAGTGCACATGAGCGCGCACCCGCTGAAATGGTCCATTTATTTGTGACGAAGCACAGCCGTTTGCCGCCGCCGGTCTTGAAGAGTACCGCCAGGCCGGACGACTCAGCGTTTTTCCTGGCCGGGAGCCAAAATCAGCTCATAGGACTGGGCCTGACCGGGGAAAAGGGCCTGTTCGTATTCGATATAGCCCCACACTTCACGGCCGATCTCCCCGCAGAACACCCGGGCGTCAAAATTACGGATCTCCACAACCGGATTTCCCGCAGGCTTCGGGTAACTGCCTGGCATGATGGGGCGCTGCGTACTGTAATACCGCATTGTGATCGCACTTCCTTTTCTTATTTATTCCATGCGTAAAAGCTTTCCAACGGCCAGCTTGCAGATTTCTTCATGGTACCGTCTGTATTTCTCTCCGCTTTGATCCACACGGAGGTCACAGGCCACTTCAACCCCAGAAGGCAGGCGGCTCAGGCTGTATGAGCCGATAGTCTCGGCCTCCAGCCAACGAAGCAGCTCATGGCCGCTCATGGCCTCAAAATAGCCCAGGCTGTCCTCCACAGGAAAGGCACGGTAAACGTTGATCCCTGTATAAGCCTCCGCAGCCCGGAACAGATGGAAGCCGTCCGGGTCCAGTTCGGGCGACAAAAGCGTGTAAACGGCCTCGTAGTCAGCCGATGCCAGCACGGCCAACGCCCTGCGCAAAGCCACCAGCTCTACATCTGCCGAATGAAGCTCCGCTTCCCGCTGCTGTAAATGGATCACCTGCCTGCGGTTTTCTTCCTGCTCTGCGCTGAGGCGGCGCTGAAGTTCCTCTGCCTCCGCCCACGCAGCTTCCGCCTCATCCTGAAGCGAAAGCGCCTTCGGCGGCCTGTTTCGGCGCAGGCGGCGGGCGTGAAATGGCCGCCGGATCAATTCAAGCAGTCTCATATGGAAGTTCACCGAAGAGGCCGTGTTGGCCGCGCCAATCGCTTTCAGCGCCTGGCCAAACGTGCTCTCCAGCCAATGGGGGCTTTGCCCATGCGGAGAGGATTTCGTTCGCGTTTTGATTCATCATTAACGCTCCTTTGCCCATTTTATTTTTCATCCAAGCTGGCCTTTCGAGGTGGACTGGCGTCCCCTGGATCGCCGGAATTTACCCGTTCCACGCAGCTCAGGCATGGCCGGCAGGCTGTTGGAGGAACACGGGAACGCCGGAAATGGTATAACTCAGGTACAGGCTTTCCACCCCCGCGTCCTTTGCCTCGTAGGAAAAACGATAGCCGTCGATCAGGCGCTCCACATGGGAGAGCACGACCGGGATCTCATAGGTGTCCAGATCCTCCCGCATTTTACGCAGCACAAGGCCCATATCGTTGGAAAGGGCCAGTGTCTGGGCGTTGCAGCCGCAGTCGCTGTCGTAGAAGCAGGTGAGGGAAAGAAGCATGCCGTCCTCCGCCGGCATGCGCTCCGGAAGCGGCTCCAGCATGCTGGGCGCCAGGATCACACAGTCCAGTCCCAGGTCCTCCAGCTGCTTTGGGTATCTAAACCGTGCAGAAAACCGCTCCTGGATGTCCTCGACCATCGCCCTAGATTCAGGCGGCTGAAAGGCGCAGCAGATGTCGGGGGTGCCCTGTTCCGCACACTGGTCCGGCCCGGTGCGGATCTCCGTTACCGTGCCGAAAAGGCCCTCATAGTCGCAGGCGTGATTGGCGAATACCTCTCCGCCGACGGTAAAGACTTTGCCGCTGTCAAGCACTGTATCGCCTTTTTTCTGGTATAACATGGCTCATATCTCCTCATACATGGAATGTGGATCAGAACGGGCGGGGAATTGCTCCCCGCCCGAACATAGCTTAAAAACCTCCGGGGTATTCGTCCGGCCCAGCGCCAGGTACAGGGCCTTCATAAGCCCCATAACCATCAGCCGGGGGGAATTGCCCCTGCTGGTTTGCCGGAGGATAACCGCCATAGGCTGGGCATCCACCATAGCTGCCATCCTGTGCCGGATATCCGCCGTAGTCCCCGCCGGCGGCGGGGTATCCCGTCTGGCTGTTCTGGCCATTCTGGCTGTTCTGGTTTGGCCGGCTGTCTCCGAAGTAGACATTGTCGGCAACCACCTCTGTGGCAAAGCGCTTATTGCCGTCTTTGTCCTCCCATGGACGGATCTGGAGCCGCCCGTCAACCGCGATCATGCGCCCCTTATTGAAGTAGTTGGCCACAAACTCAGCCGTAGAGCGCCAAGCCACAATGTCAATAAAATCCGTTTCCTTCTGATCCCCCTTTTTATAGTCGCGATCCACCGCAATGCGGAAGGAGCAGACGGAGAGATTGCTGGCTGTGCTTCGCAGCTCGGGATCTGCGACCAGGCGGCCCATGAGTGTGACTCTGTTTAACATATCCGATACCTCCAAAAAATCATATTGGGGTTTTGCCTGTGCGACATCGAAAATACCGATCGGCTTACCAGCCGGCGCCTTCCTGATTTGCGAGGCTGCGCAGCATAGTGCGTACCTGCATCAACGCAAATCCAAGCAAATTAAGGCCCCTCCAGTTTCCCGGGTCTTGAATGCCGGGCTGGCCTTTTGACATGCCGATCCCCCATATCCTGTCATAGAGACTGGCCTCCGCCAAAACACGGTCGCCAGTCTGCAAAAGGAAGGACTTCAAAGGGGGATTTTGCAAAAACTTTTGAAAATTTCCGCACAGTACGATCTGTTCACGGACCTGGCGCCAGCTCTCGTCCTGAAAGCCTGATACCATGCGTCCCAAGGCTTTGCAATCCCCGGGGGTGCAGGCGCCCAGGATTCTGGCGTGGGTGCGGTAATCCCCCAAATATGCGGCCTTCTGAGCCATCATGTACTGCTCCATAGACTGGTACAAGATTCCCTCTGCTTCAAAAATGCAGGGATACCATTGACTCAGGCAGCTTTCGGTTGTGCTCCCATCAGAAGGGAGCTGATGTCCATAAAAGAAGAGAAAATCCACGGTTTCTCCGCCCTGATGCATCCGGCGGAGCGAATCTGCGGTGTAAAACATAAACGATTCCTCCTGGCGCCCCGGGTTTGCCCGGGGCGCATATACCGTTTTTCTCCGAGCGCGATATATGCTCCCCGCACTTTCGTCCGCTCAAAGTCCGTACTCAGCCCTAGACAGGCTGCTGCGGCCCGTCCAGAAAGGATGTCTGCGGAACGGCGGGCTCCTCCTTCATCTGATCCAGATGCTTTATAATGGCCTCATGGTCAAATGACCGGATGATGTCCGCATCTTTGCAGAAACAAAGGAAATGACGGATCATACGATATGCCGCACGGTATTCGCTCTCGCTCACCGGCTGATACTGGCGTAAGGCATCCAGACAGTCGAGCAAATCACAGCATGTGTTTTCAAAGCGGCAATCACCCATATTCGACATAGCAAATTCTCCTCAAGCCGCACGGGGGGCATCCCCAATATAGACTTTCAGGATGCTTCTTTTGGCGCCCTCCATTTCCAGAGCGACCACTTTATAGGGGATACCGCAGATGGCGGAGATTTCCCGGTCAGAGTAGCCAATGTCGCGGAGCTCCGCGATCCTTTGCTGCAGCGGGGTGAGTGTGCTGGTGTACTCCTCGAACTGGATCACATTATCCACACTCTCCGCGACGCTGTCCCGCAGGTCGTCCGCATTTTGATCATCATTCAGTGTCTGCACAATGCGCCCGCACCGCTTGCCGCGAAGCCAGTATTCACGTGAATGATGCACGTCACAGCTCATGGCGCGAAACGCGATCGTTGAAAACTGGTATGCTCTCAGTTCCGGGCGGGCCAAATACTTCCGTACGGCGCGCAGATAGCCAAAGACCGCTATATCATAGAATTCATCAAAATCAAGCCTGGCCTTTTTCAAGTAAGAGAGGAGCAGGTGATGGTGTTCCGCGGCGAAGGCGGATTCTTCAGCAGTCAGCGGCGTATTATAATTCAACATGGTAAAAACTCCTTTGTCCATTTTTTTGATCTGCCGAGGTATGCGGACCGGCAAGGGCCGGCCCGCATGCTCCGATTTTTGGGGAGGAGGGCTTGGGCGGATGTCCAGTCTAAACGCATTCCCAGGCCCCCTGTTTTGTTCCGCTGGGGATCAGTTCGCTTTCAGAAGATAAAGTTCTTTCAGAGGAACGTAGGAGAACACTCCGGATACTCCGTCCTCTGAAAAAGCCTTCTTGTTGAAGGCTTCCAGATCCTCCATACAGGCGTCTACTTTCTGTCTCCCAATGTCATCCTGAGCTTCCGCTCTCATCGCAGACAGCTTTTCGTACAGCATGAGGTACTCTTCCCTCAGCTTTCCGATGCGGCGGGCTGGCGCTGCGCCGGAGTCATCTTCAAACTCCTGGTAGCTCTCCTGCGCTGCGGCAAGGATACCATCCAACCGGTTTTTGAACGGATCGCTGCACATCTGCACCAGGGCAGATTGGATGATGGCACGCTCCTCCGGCGCGGTCCAGAGATAGTGGCGAAGGATGATCAGATCAGCCGGGGCCACGGTATCCCGGCCCTCCAGCCACGCTTTCGCTTGCGCGACAGGAGCATAGTTGAAATATTTTCGATCTGAGATATGAATCCCCTTTTCACGCAAAGCGCAGAGCACATCGTCCATCAGCTCATTTATGCTGTCCAAGATATGGACCTGGCGTACATCATCCTGCATGGCCTCCAATTCTTCCAGGGTGATGGGAGCCGCAGGGGCCTGCGCCAGATGGGGGGCCGCCTGTTTCTGCTTTAGTATCTTCAGGCGTGCGGCCCGGTCTTCCACATATTCCGTGACCACCTTCAGTTCAAACCGGTCATAGAGCGGCTTGAGTATCTTCTCCTCGGGGTTGGTGAAATTTGGTATTTCGTTGGAGGCTGAAAAGAAGGAAATGGTCGGGATGTGGATGGTTTTGCCCTCGTTGGTATAACGCCGTTCATTCAGGGCGGTCAAAAGAGCATTGAGGATGCCATCGGACGCCTTAAAAATTTCATCGAGAAAAACGATGTGACTGTCCGGGAGCTTGCCCTTCGTAATGATGCGCGGCTCCCCGCCATGCAGTTCGGAGAGCGCTTTCCGGTACCGTTCCAGCTCTGTGGTCGCCAGTTCCAGCTGCTGTCCGAACGACGCATCGCCGCGGCGGTAGTTCAGCACCAGGGTCTCCAAATCGCGGCGCATCTCCTGGTAAAGAGCATCCTCCTCCAGAATCTCCTCCGGCACTCCGCCGGGGATCAAGCTGGAGAGGTCCAGGCGCCCAAACAGAGCCTCCTCATCGGCCTGTTTGGACATCAGGCGCTCAAACTGCCTAGCCCCGGTGAGCCCATCGCGGAACAAGTTGATGACAGCGCTTTTGGCTTGCCCGGTGTCGCCCAGGACAAAGACATTTTTTCGTGTCAGCAGCGCAATGGCAATCACCTCGATCAGCTCATCGCGTTCTGCCACCTGCGTCTGGACCTCCCGCATACGGGCACACATTTTGTCTCTCAGTGCTTGATCCATCGTGTCATTCCTCCGTTCAGATTTTATCGAAGCCAGACCCGGAGCCTGCCGGGGGTAGCCGACAGCATAGAGTCCGAAATCGGGACTCCCGCGTTAAGTAGGGCTCGAAGGCCGGCATCTTCCATGATGAAGCTGCCGGAACGGTAAGAGGCCGGGTGGTGTGAGGGCCTTGCCCACTCCGGCATTTGTGTGTCGATATACATCTGGGCATCTTCATAGGTGCGGAATTTCCTGGCATGGGCGGCGGTGTCGTAGCCAACCGCGTCCGGAACGCCGCACTTTTCTCCGTGCTCCGCATAGTAGCACATTCCGCTCGACATATGATTGCTTTGAATCAGATAAAGATCATGCTCCATCGGCGGCCCTCCTGCAAAGCGTAAGGATCTTCCCAGCGGGAAGGCGTTTGAATCCTTCCTGCCGGCTCACAGGGAGCGCTGCGCACAGCTGGCATACCAGATTGGCTGTGACAGCATCTAAAAAGGCCCACTCTCCGGACGGGCCTGTGTAGGGCGGCTTCAAATCATACTGCCCTGTTGCTCCGCGCCTTGGGCGGATCAGCTGCAGGCCATCCATGCGTACAGTTTCACAGCACTCAAAAAAGGTCATGGTAAAAACCCCATTTCTTCCCGTATTTGAGAAAATGCGTTTTCTCTATTTGGGCTTTGGCTTCCGGAGTACCTTCCATCCTGGAACAAATACTGATGCAGGGTCTCACGCCCCTCAAAGAAAGGGGAGCCCCCGTCCCGCACAAGTGTGGCCAGCTGGAAGGCAAGACTTGGATAATCATGGGACACAACCCGGAAAAAGTTCTTCGGCAGCGGCTCCGGCACAAAAAAGCGGTATTGTCTTCGCCCAAGCGCCCGTCTGACCTGCATATCCAGCAGGTCATCGCTGGATTCCCAGTTCTCTTTGCACCACAGGCGCCCCGCGGCATCAAAGCCGCGGCGCTGAACAGCCTCCGGAACTGGAAACAGCGCATGGAATGAATAATGGGCGGTATGGGAACGGGGCCGGTCAGACCATTGCGGGCCATATCCGCTGCGAAAGATTTTGTCAAATGTATTTAGGGATACGGTTTCTCCTGTGACGAGGAGCAGACATTCTTCATAGGTGTCATCCATTGCGGACCTCCTTGATGTTCCGATGGGCGCATGACGCACTATGGCGTATGCAGCACCCATCTTACTTTATCGCCGGAGGGATACCGTCTGGTACTGCGCGGGCGCGAGGGGGCGTTCCAGCCTCCGGATGGGCTGTGAACGACCCCGTCCACCTGGAATCCGACCGCCCGCAGGCTGCTTCCGCTCTCCTCCGGCAGGGTATAGGTCAGAAAGCGGGTGTAGCCCATCTCCCGGCCGATCCGGATCGTGCGGGCATAGAGGTTGCTGCACACGTCCGCATAGCGTGGGTCGGCGCAGCAACGGTTGATCTCCAGCGTCACGCCATCCATCTGACAGCGGGCCTTGGGTATGCTGGCAATCGCCACGCCCACCGGCTCCGCCTCTCCCGGCGCCCGGAGGCAGAGAGAGAATTTGTGGAACTTCGGTCCGGCGTTGTGGCGGTGGTGGGCTTCCACATAGGCGCTGGCCTCCTGAAGCGTGATGGGGCACGCCTCCAGCCTGACGATCAGGCTGGAGGTGATTCCATCCACATGGTATAGCCGGCCGTAGCCGTCCTCCGTTTCCGCAAGCGCATAGTCGCCATACTTGCTGCGTACGGAAAGCGTCTGCTTCCGCCGCTTGTCTTTCAGACGCATGGGCGCCGCAGGGGCTGTGAACAGCACAGCTTCCAGCGGCGCCGAAAACTCCGTCATGGCCCGCAGCACGGGATTTGCCGCCGCCGTCTCCGGACTTGAACAGTGAAAGGCCCGAAGATGGTAGGGCATTCTCCAGTTGAGTGCGTCCATCACGCAGTCAAAGGCCGCCTCGCTCAGCAGTCCGGGACACCGGCAGCTCTGCGGGCCCAAATGGACGCTGAACGTATGAAGTCCCGCCCATGGCGTTGTGTGTGGCTCAGTGTACATTTCCTTGACCTTCCTATCCCTCCGTCACAGTTCCAGGTGAAGGCTGAATGTTCGTACCTTGCTGACATCCTCCCGGTGCTCAAACCGGGAGCGCCGGTGCCGGTGGGCCAGCTCGTTATAGGCGTCCAGCAGATCAAAATGGCTCTGCTCCGCATGTGCATCCGGCCCGGGACTCTCCGTTTCATAGATATAGTGGGAGACCCTGACCTCCACCGATTCTTCCAGCAGCTCCGCCGCTTTACGATAGCGCGCATCGCGAGTGATCAGCTCCCAGATGTCATATTCGTCCGGATGACCGCTTTCCCAGTAGGTCAGGACCTCTCCGCCGGGGGCGGCAACGAGGACCGTGGAAAAGGACAGCTTCATACTGCCGCCTCCTTCCGGGACAGCAGCTCCTCCAAATATTCAGCCATTTCCCGCTGATTTTGGAAGGTCCGCCTGGTATGGCTCTCATGATAAGCCCGGCTGTCGATGGGCAGCGCGGAGTTTACGGTTGTCACCGACAGATTGCCGAATTCATGCGTGACCCACATCCTCAGATGAAGCCTGGGGACTTCGGCCACAAGCCAGAGCGGACGCTGGCCAGGAATCCAATGGCCGGAGCTTTTGACGCGCCAGCCGCTTTGATCAAGGTCGATTCTGGCGCCGCCAGTTTGCAACGCGTCATAGATTTTTTTGTACTTCATACAGCCACCTCAAATACTTTTGGAATCCAGATCCCGCAGAAGGTTTTCCTGTGCGATCCGTCTGGCTTCCCGGTGCATTCGGGATACTTTTTCGTCATATGCTGCGACGCTTTCTCCATACGCGTCCCAGATGGCCCGGGCGGCCAGCTCCAGCATCTCAACGACACGGTCTTTGTAGGGGCCGGCCTTTTGGACAGACTGCGCCCGCAACTCCCAAAGCTCCATCAGGCGGTCATATTCTGTTTCCGTAATCATTTCATAGCCGTAGGCATTCTGAATATCCACCTGGGAGTCATACTCCTCCAGGGGGCGGAATATATCTTCTGAGTTGGCTTTGGCCTTGCTGCGGGTACGCAGCTTGGCTTTCCGGTAGCGCGAAACAGCATCCTGAATGCTGTCCTGCGCCGTCTGAATATCCTTTTTCAGCGCTTCAACCGCCCTGCGCTCAGCCTTGGCTTCCGGCGTCTCGTTTCGTGCCCAAAGGTCAAGGATTTCATCTGCGGTTGTCAGGCTCATGCCTTCCCCTCTTTCTGTCCGCCGCGAGCCTGCTTTCTGCGAAGCTCGGCCTCTAATTCACGCTTTGGCGTATAACGGTGCAGGTTTTCGTTGACGTACCTTGTCGTGTGATACATCAGCACGCCGCACAGCTGCCCCATCAGGCGGCCGGCGTCACTGTCCTGGCGCAGCGTTTTGAAGGTGCCGATCACGCAGCGGTTGGCACCGGAATCATCAAAGTCGCCTTCAATGACCAGGTCAACAAAAATACCCTCGCATCCGTAGCTGATATTGGCGACTGCGGAAAACTGATAGTTGGTCAGATAGCTGTCCAGATCCGAAGCCATCGGCTCCTGCTCGGTTGGAAGGTAGTAGTCCAAAATGGGCTCAATTTCCCGCAGATCGCCGCAGGCTCTGGCCCGCTCCAGCACAGCGTACAGCAGTGCGCTCTTTCGGTCCCGCCGTGGTGCGGTATAGGGCTCCTCGGCGTGGCACCGGCTGATCCAATCCTCAACCACGCCCTGGTCTTCCGCATGGAACAGCTTGAGGAACTGAGCGTTCTTCGCGCCAAGGGTGAGGTCGTCCTGTTCCATGTACCAATAGGCACGCATTGATAGAGACGTGCGGTACGCACCGCCGTCGAAACGTTGATCAAACGGACGGCAGGACTCCATCTGGTGGTAGATCTGCTCCAAAAGGGCATCCCCGGTAAGCTCGCCTGGGATATTAAACTTTTTCCCGAGTTGTCCGCCGCAGTGCAGGCACACGCCGGTCAGATAGAGGGCCCTGGCCGCTTCCGGCTGATCCAGACAGGTATATTCCAGATTCCAGCCCGCGGGGATAAAGTTTTCCTCATAGTGCTCTTTACTTTTTTGTGTGTCTCTTGTCCGTGCGCCAACGCAGGCGCAGATTTTTTTCTCATTCATGTTCATGCTCCTTCAGCAGTCCGTCTTTCCGCAAAAGAGCTTCAACCGCCCGAGGTGATTTGAATTTTTCCAGGTTGTAGTTTCTCACCCAGTTTTGTGGAACGGGCGTATTGAAATCCAGGCTGCGGAAACAGGTCTTTTCAAATACCTTGATTTTGCGGCCATTCGTAAAAATGGCGATTTTGCATGGGGTGTCATACATTCCGGGGATAACCGCGTTCAGGATCTTATCAAGCCTCATACGCGGCTGGCCCCCTGAATCACTGTGCTGTCTGCTCATTGGCTGGTCTTACGCTCCATGCCGAACGCCTTCGCCGGGAAAACGGTCGCCTGATTATAGACATAGAAAAAATAGGGGGCTAATCCGTTGTCGATCTCAATGAGCTCCCCGTTCTGTACCGGGACGCCGTTCAGGATCTCATCCACCGTCTGCTCCTGGGCCGCGGTGTAGAATTGCTCCGCGGTCAAGCCAAGGGAGATCTCCTGCCTCACCTGGTAGCGGTGGCTCATGGGGAAATACCAGCCCACCTTTGCCGGATCTATGGACAGCCACTCGTCGAAAGCCAGCCTCTCCTGAAGCGCATCCCGGAAGCCGTAAATCCGGCATACGGGTGAAGTCAAGCGGAGCGGGCACCATACCGGCGGTTTGAGCTTGGAATCCTTTTTCAAAAAGCGCTTGCCCTTTTTCCCTTTTTTCATGCAATAGTGCGTCTCGTTGAGCAATGAGCCAACAGTCTTGAAGTGCGGGCAGCTATAACGGCAGCTTGGCTCAGGGAATGAAATCTTTTTTGACATTCAGCTACACTCCTTTTCTGATTTGCGGCGCGCTACTGCGCATCCTGGGTTTCAGTCCGCTCCAGCCAGCCCTGCGCCAGCTCCTGATCCTCCTTGTGGAACAGGCTCACGAATACCGTGCGGAAGTCCCGCTCATCTTCTGCAGAGCGAAAACCTTCTACCATCCACAGATGGAGGCACCAGTGGTAGATAGCGGCCAGCAGGCGTTCCGGCGCTTCATGCTCCGGAAGTTCCACTCCATAGCAAAGGCGCTGTCCGCATTGGCGGCAGATACCAGTCATGCACAGCCGCCGCCCTTTTTCCGGCTCCAGGCTGTAATAGGCAAGCTCAAAGTGATCAAGCTGCAAATTCTGACGCATATGCCTCAGAAGCTGGTCGGTAGTCATATTCTTTGAGCAGATGCACAAAGGGCGGGAGGAATTGCAAGATTCCTGCATATGATTGCTCCTTTCTGCGGCGGAGCTTACGCCGCTTTCCTCTTCTTTGGCTGTGTCAGACACAAGCGGATGACCCGTTCACACTCATCCATCTCCATCAGTCCGATGTGTGCGTCCTGTTCCGGAATATTCAGGCTGCGCGCCAGCCAGCGGTAAGCCGCGCTCCGGCTCCACCCCTGCTTTTTCCAGAACTGATCGAAAATGCGGTGTGTCTCCTGACGCTTCAGGCGGAGAACGGTGTTGGCCACCTTTCCCATCGGTCGGCCATCCGGATAGCACCCGACATAGGCGTTGCAGTTGACGCATAAGTAGATCGGCTCACGCCCCTTGGGATAGAGGGCGCGGGTCGTGGACTTGATGATCTTCCCACCGCAATAGCGGCAGATGCTTGGAATTTCCATGGAAGATGCTTCCCTCCATTCTCACGCAGCCTTTCCACCTGCGGCTTGCTTTGGCGCACGCATCGGGGACTGAAGGTAGCGTGTCTCGCCTGGACGGATCGCAAGCAGGCCGTTTTGATCAAATTCCAATGTGATCCGTCCGCGTAGCTGCTTGAGATACCGCATCAGCTGTTTGAAATCGTAATAAAAGGGATAGGGCGACGGGCTCAGGATCAGGGCCTTGACGGGCACGCTGGCCCTCCCGTCGGAGGTTTCCGCACTGACAACCATTTCGTGCTCTCCGAACATGATCTCTCCGCGGCCGGAGGAATCCTTATCAGCAGACGCCAGGGATGTAACCGCGTCTACTGCGGCGTATAGTTCAGCAGCTTCTATCGAGGCGCTGTATGCGCCCTGAATACGGTCCAGAAGCCCATCTGTGTCCGGGTAGCTGCCGTCAATCAGGTGCGTACAGAACATCGTTGTGCCATTCCAGAAGGCCAGGCCCTCGCGAGTCAGGCCCATTTGGTAAACATCGCTGTCCAGGGAGATGGCTGCCAAAATGGACAGGGAGCGGGCTGGGACTAAAATGCAGGTTTCCGAGGCCGCAACACAATTTTTATCCCCGGCTGCCTCCGCAATGCAAAAGCCGTTGCTGCTCGTGGCCTTCAGGCCGTATGGCCCTACTTTCAAACGCACAGTCTTAAGAATATTTTGTTGGTCGCCGGCCGCGGCCGCGAACAAGGTCTGGCGGGCCAGGGAGCATATCCCGCTGACCGGGATGGTGTCTTCCAGAAAGGGGACCTCCGGAAGCGGGTACTTAGCGGCGTCTAAGATGTTGAGCCTGTACTCCGCATAGCCGGAGCCGATGTGGATGATACCAGGGCCTACCGTAGAAAAGGAAATCTGATCTCCCGGAAGCCGCTTCAGAATGTCCGGCAGCAGATCTGCCGGAATGACAGCGCTTCCGCTCTCCTCCACCGCAGCGGGCATGGAGGCACGGATGGAAACCTCCTGATTGGTTGCCGTCATGGTCAGCATAGCCAGCCGTGCGTCTGCTTCCATGTGGATACCTTTCAGTTCCGGGATGGTTGTGATTTTCGGCACTGCTTTGGATGCTTGGGCGGCCAGGACCAGCGCCGAATCACGGTTTGCATGTACGCGCATGATGTTTACCTTCCTTTCTATGCAATTTGGAATAGGAGAAGCTGATCTTCATCGACTTCCCCTTTTTTCCGCTTGTGCTCAGCTTTCGCCGTCTCAAAAAAGACGGGGGAATCCTGCGGAAGAACTGCGGCCTGTGGAACCGTCCTCTCCTCCGTACCAAAGGTGAACTCCAATATGGATGGAGAACTGCGCCCCAACACAGCGCTGTCCGTTTTCCGCACCTCGTCTGAAAAAATGGACCATGCCGCCGTCTGAGGCTTCAGCATAGCCATCCGCTTGAACGTAGCCGCAAGGTCTTCCACGCTGTCTTTGATGCCCATCATCAGCTCACGGGCCATCAGAGTCGTCATATCCTCGCATTCCGACATGGCGGACAGGCCCTCTTCGCTGAAGGAGCCCTCGATCATGCCGGCAGCGGCCAGCTTGGAGGCCATCAGCTTGATTGCCTTATGCTGCATTGTGCCTGCGTGATAGAGCATGTAGACCTCTACCCGGGGTGCAGACTGGTTGATTCGCCAGCTGCGCAGGCTGGCTTGACGCAGCGTAAAAAGCTTGTAGCCCGTATCATAGAAAATCAGCGTTGTGAAGGCATTCAGGTCCAAGCCGGTTTCCACAAGCGAGGGATTTCCGATCAGCACCTGAAGGCCATGGTCAAGGCGATCCTGCACCCAGTCCTCCCGGGCCTCCGGTTTCACTTTTGCCTCCAGGATCGTGGCGTTCCAGCCGCGCTCTGTCACAAGCTTCAGGAGCCGCTTTGGAGTATCCAGACGGGTCCAGTTTGTATAAATGAGCACCTTCCCGCCGGCCGCGATTTTTTCCTCCGCGATTTTCAGCACCATTTGATCCTTCGGCATGATGGCGCCAGGCGGCATCGTGTCCTTGGGTTTGACAATATCGTAGCCATCGAAAGGGTGCTTGATTGCGGGCTGGCCATAGGGTTGGTCTGGATGAGCGGTCAGAAGATTCATATATGAGGACAGGATTTTTTTACATGCCTTCTTATCGCTTTTCATCACATGCTTCAGCGTATCTTCAAGCCGCTTGTATTCCTTCCGCACTTCCGGCGCCATCTCAATCGGCACTGGGATCTCCTCATACTCAGGCAGGACCTTTCCCATGTCTGTCAGATTCAAAAATGCGGTACAGTCCAGCAGAAAGCGTGTATAGACCAGCGGCGAAACACCCGGCTTCAGACGGCTGCCCTTTTTACTCCGTACAGTACGCCGGTTTGAGTTGTAGGCGCCTTCCCGCTCTTCGTAAATATTCTGTATCACACCGTATTCTGTGTCGAATTTTCTGCTGTCCCTATAGGGTTTTCCATCCTGGCACATGCGGCGCGGGGCGATCCGGTAGAGGAGATAGAACAGTCCGGAGCTATACCCGTTGACAAGGGTGGCGGTCATACCGACCACCTTCTTTGCCGTGCTCAATAGCTCCTGCATAGCGTCCCCTTGTCCGGAATTGTTGTTATACTGGTGCAGTTCATCTGCGATCAGTGCAAAAATTTTTCCTTTGTAGGCGCGCTTGATGTAGCTGCTGAGCGGGAACGTCCGATAGGCTCCCCGGATCGGAAACGGTATGTCAGGACAGTTTGCCAGCTTAGTCATCCGATCCCGTATGGCTTCGTTTGGAATATCCTCCCGGTATTCGTTCAGGAGCGGGCGGAACACAAATCCATAGCTCCCGAGCTTTGCCCATTGTGTCTGTTGATTCCACAGCGTTGGATTGAGAGCAGTCCACAGGGAACTTCCGCAGATCTTGCACTTGTGGTTTTCCCGATTCTCACTTCTGAAAAAACGGGGGCCAGCCGGCACACAGTAGGCGACCCCATCTTTGCTGATATTCTCCATGATGACCGCCCCGCAATCCGGGCAGCAGAACACGTGCCGAAGGGGACTGAATCCGACCGCGGGCATCTCCTCGTTGGCGCGAGGCCGGGCAATATTCAGCCCCTCACGATTCCATTTTCGGAAAATCACAGCGGGCGCCCGCATATAGCCGTCCCTGGCCTTTTCCTTAGAGATGATGGCAAAGCAGTTCCGGCTCCCCTGCTCGTACAGCTTGTAAAGAAGATCAAACTCACTGATACTCCTAACAACTGCGGCAAAGGTGTTTGGGATGCTTTCTTCGATTTCCCGCACCCACTTTTTTGTGACGTGGGCAGGGCAGAGGACAATGCTGAAGGTTTTTGAGTGGCCCGCGCTTATCTGATGGGACTGTAACCCGGCGGCCGCAACTGCAACGCTTCCGATCTTGGTCTTTCCGGTCCCGCATCCGGCTACGATCAGGGCGACCTTACTTTGGCCGAGCTTCCGCTTGATTGCTTCGGCTACTGCGAGCTGGGCGTCATAGAGGGGATACCCGGCGTGCGCACGGACATACTCGTTGATGTCTAATACCTCTCCAGACAGCGGCTCAGCGGCCGGGTCAAACAGAGGCACGAACAGCTTCTTGATCCGTTCTGCCACGGTAACGCCAAAGGTGTTCAGGTAGTCTGTTACGGAGTGAACTCCATCCAGCAGAGAGGGACCCGGGGACGCGCCCGGAATTTTAATTTTTCCCCGCTTCAGGCCGTCCTCCATGACCCGGACCAGATTTTGATCCTTCGCTTCACAGCAGAGCTTCCATGCCTCCAACTCCTGATACAAAGAGCGCACCCTGAGAGGGCGGAGGATTCTGCGCCGCTTTAATTCCGCGAGAACATAGTCCTGATATTCCGGGATCATGGGCACATAGGATTTCTGGTCAATGGCCTGGAACAATTCATCCTCATTTCCAGGGTGGCAGAAAATATAGCAGATGTGCGCTGGAATGTCCTGCTGAGGCACATTGTCATCAAACAGGTCGTCTTTCTGTGCGTGCTTCCTGCTTTTCTCGTCCTGGCTTTTTGAACTTTCCTGGATCTCATCTTCCGCAATCAATGTGGCTTCCGCGTACAATCCCTCATGGCTCACCTCCCGGTGGTATTGCTTGGAAAGCGATTTCAGCGTGAGGAGGCTGCCGTCAACATCCTCGATTTCGATGGTAGCTCCGCCATAGATGGCGTCCGTAAGCCCCCGCACGACTTCGGCATAGCCGCCGAATCGCAGTCCGGCTAATGTCGGGGAAGGATCTTCGCTCCAGATCACGGCATCTGCGTATGCGTTCAGCCGTATCCCTTTTTTGAGATCCTGATAGGTAACTTTCATGAGCCTTTTGGCTTCCATTCATGGACGTACTCCTTTCGCTTTTTGCACAAAAAAAGCCGCAGTCCCCTATGAAGTGGGTAACTGCGGTTTTTGTGTCGATGTTAGGTATTTAGGATGTGGGCAAGTCTCCACAGGCCCCAATGGACCCATGGGAGCAATCTCCGACCTGGCGAAATCTGGCCTAAATACAAATAGAGCATACCATATCAGAATCTGTTTGGACAGTTGCGGTTTTCTCCATGATGAGCGCTGTCTGTACGTTGAACTTATAAACAATGTCTTTTGTCTGGCGAGAGCGGGAGGGGAAAGAGACGGGGCCCAACAGCGATTGAGCCAGCCTTTGTCTCTGCAAGTGCTTCCGATTTTGTGTTTCTGGATGGGTCAGTTCATCTCCTGACGATCAATTAAAAGGTATCCGCGTCTCTTTACAGATTTCAAAATATACCGGCTTGTCTCTGAATCCAGGCATAACTTCTTTCTGAGGTTTCGCATATAATTACTGGATTCTGTTAAGGTCGCCGGTTTTCCGTCTCTCTCTTTGTCAATGATTTGAATGATCTCCGAATGCGATACGAGCTGTCCTTCATAGGCCGCCAGCAGATGGAGCAGATAAAATTGCGACCGGGTGAGCGTGTATTGTATTCCATCCATAATGACCTTTCTCCGCGCTGGATAAAATCTGATTCCGAAAGCCTCCGTGACAGGCTCAAACCCATGGGTCATTAAGAGATTTCCTGTGCTGCCGGCGTGTTCTATAATGGACTGTATATTTTCCAGCATGTTTTTTTCTTCTTCCTGGCCTTCCGATACAAATGCGAATACCTTCATAAACACTTCCTCCGTATATTATTTTCAGGCAGGCACCAATACAATCAATTATACTAATTTATATTTCGTTAAGCAATCATTTTTCTGTTGATTTTTGACGGAAAATGCTGCCTTTCAACTTTCCTTTGGACTCCATAGCAGCCTGATTTTTATCATCTTTAACTGACTATGCCCGTTGCTTGATAGATTGTTCGCTTTTATAGCGCACATATAATTATAGGTGGTTAAAGCTAAAAACTATGTAATACAAAACATAGAATTATATGTATGCTATTTTATCAAAGGGTGTTGCAATGAAAAGTGTGATGGAATTGCTGTATGAGCTTCGTGTTGATCATGATCTGACCCAAGCAGAAGTAGGTGCGGTGCTGGGGATCTCCCAACAACACTACTCCAAATATGAAACAGGTGAATATGAGCTTCCACTCCGCCATTTTGTTTCACTGGCAAATTATTATCAGGTTTCCGCCGACTATCTGATCGGACGCCATCACAATCTGGAGCTGAAAGAGGAAGACATGGTTTACCTGACCGCTCAATACAGCTGCGGAAATCTGCTCCGTGATGTGATGGGCCTCAGTGCGAAAGGCCGGCAGGCTGTTTTGGAATATGTACATTTGTTGCAATTAAAGGAACAGAGCAAAAATGCGGATTGAACTGGTTGCCCGCATGAAAAAAGCGCAGAATTGGAGCATGAATAGTCCGTCCGGATGGGCGGGCTTTTCTTGTGCATACATAGAAATTTTGGTGACTGGAACACTTTCCCGTTGGAAAATTATCAAGAAATATCTAAAGGAGATATTTTACATCCACTCTAGTCAACATTATATCAGGTTTCATTGTAAAATCAATAAACTGGATAAAAAACATCTGTAGTAGATAGGTATAGGTGAGTATATAAAGTGGGAAAGAATTTGTTTCTGATCCGAGGCAATATATGCGCGGAGCGCGTCCGGCTGGGCCGGGCGTTGCAGAAGCCTCCGATGACGCAGGACGACCTCGCACGTAAAATACAGCTATTGGCGATGGAGATGACCCCTTTAATTATCTCCCGAATTGAGAAAAACCAGAGGCATGTCTGTGACGCGGAGTTGCGCACCCTTGCAAGGGCCCTTTCTGTATCTATGGATTGGCTGTGTGGGGATACAGATGCGCTATAAACACAGGTACAGCAAAAGAAAAATGGGCGTAACGCTGGAGCGCTGCGCCCTCGTGATAAAACCACAATCTTTATCCGCATATGAGAACTTTAGGTGCCTTCTTTAGGGCCCTGTCTCGGTGCCAATCTATCGTATTGGATGATAGTGTCTCCGGTCTGTAGATTGAGTTTTTCTTTTTTCAGCAAGGTATAACGCGGCTGACCCTCGGCATAGTCCTTTTCCGATTTTGGGAAAAAGGTACGGCATACCTGCGTGTCCTCGCCCATACGCCGTGCCAGAAATAAGTATACCGGTGTACCCTCGAAACTGTTTTGCAGCAGGTAGTCCGCCTGAATCGCTGAAAAAGCATGTGCCTTGGAATTATAGCGGAAAACAATCTCGTTGCTATCCAGAAATTCTTCCAGATGGGCCAGCGGCTTCAGGCGCGGCTCCATCTGTTTGAAAAAAACACTCCGCTGGGCATGGGAAAGTGTAAGCTTTCCAGATAGGATTTCCTGCATGATATTTGCTCTTTTCCCGGTTAGAAAGCGGACATTATCTGTCAGCTTATGCAGGCCGGCCAGGTGATGAAAATCTGATGGATCAAATGAGATTGTAAAATCTATGGTCCGTCCCTTCCTGCCCGCAACAATATGATATTGGTAGGTGAGCAGTTGATGGAAACCAACCGCACATGTTTGAAGTAAATCCATCCTGAATCCTCTTTCATGTAGCAGAAAACCCCGCCGTAAGGCGGGGCTTTCTGGTGCATTTTCTTTCGGCTACTCAAAGCCTAAGCCGGTTTGAGGTTTCGCTGCACAACCCCTCCTGAAAGCTCCATAAGACGATGCCGACCGGCGCACCCTCCTACTTCAACGCTTGGACAGACACACGCCGTTGCCTGTCTTACATTATTATAATACGCANCTCTAAAGCCAGAAAATACAGGTATAAGCCGCCCGGAGAGGAAAGCGTTCAGTTTCCTAACGAAGTTCGAGGCCGCTGGAATACAGCGGCGCCTTTGCAGATCGTTGTGTCTGATATGACCGAATTTCGGGTAAACGGTGTGGAGTGGGAATGGACCATTCTGTTGGATACCTTCAATAATGAGATCCTGGCTCATAGCGTAACATCGACGAAAGGAAGCAACAAACCTTACTATCATTGTCTCGATGTGCTCAAACAGCTTATGGACAAAAGAGAAGAGCAGACGTCCCAGGTAGTCTTCCACACCGACCAGGGAGCTGTCTACTCTTCACGGGCTTTTTGCCAGGCCCACAAGGATTATAACATACTTCGCTCCATGTCGCGAGTAGGAACTCCAACAGATAACCCGATCATAGAAGCTTTGAACGGATGGATCAAAGAAGAATTGTTCCTCGACTTCGATCTGGCCCACGCAAAAGATGTTCCAGCTCTGTTGGACTCCTACGTCGACTTCTTCAATAACCGCCGTCTGGCTGCTGCTTTGGGCTATAGAAGCCCAGTTCAGTACAGGACCGAACTGGGCTTCTGTTAGCTGCGCTTTTTTGTGTCTACTTTTACTTGACAGATGCAGCCAGTCATCACTGGCAGCCCGTTTTCTTTTTGCTCCAAAACACACGATAATCTGTAATTATCCGCCCAAAGGAAAGGGAACAATTCATGAGAAACAATAATCAATTTGAAAAATTCTACGACAGGTCGGATGAACGCAAAAAAATACCTGATCAGATTAACTCGCACAGGGGTCAGCGTCAAATCATTATGCTTGTGGGGACAACAGGTGTTGGTAAGACTGGCCTTGCGGAAAAACTCTTGCGTGATGAATTGGTTGATTATAAATCTGTCACTGTTCCGATGGGCAAAAGTTCTGTAAACACCATAGAAAATTTGAGCTATTTTGATGCTCTCTACCGACAATTAAATGATTTAGCTAAAGAGAGAAGAGACTTTCATATAAAAACAGCTGGCCAGCGTGGACGTAGAAATTTCCTTAACTGGCTCCGCTTTGCATGGGGGGCAATAAAAGGTCACTTCAATATAAGTTCTGAGACTCACATTTATGAACCGATTGAGGAGCCAGGCGTCTCAAATAAAAAGCAATATATTTTATCCGTACTAAAAAAGGGACCATTCATTGTGAATGTCCAAAATGTTCAAAATATTGATACTCAGTCAGCAGAATTGTTTCAAAGTATTTCCAAGAATATCCCTGATTTGATTTGGTTGCTAGAATACACAACACCAGAAGAAGAGTACGATGACCAATTTTATATCTTCTGTAATGAATGGCGATGTGTGGCTGATCCCAGCGTCTATGTAATCAAAAAGCTTGATTTTGATCTTGCATTCAATTTGGCTCCACAAGAAATGCAGAATCCGCAGCAAAGAAAGCGTATAGAAGCCCAATATGAGAAAGCACATGGAAATCTTCTAACCATTATGGTGGTTCCTAAAAATCTGGATAATGATGGCGATTATATACAAACCAAACTCGCATCCCTCAGCAAAGATGAAAAGTATATCGTTTATATTTTGTACCTAAATGAGATCCCTATGTCTGAATCCACATTGAATTCTATTCTCACAAAGGCGGACCAAAGTAGCGGAAAAATCTCATTTAGTATAAGTAAAGCCGCAGCTTTGCTGGACAAACTAGAATCCGAAAGGATTATCAAAAAGCGAGGTGATGCCTACAGTATCAAGCATGATACATTGATTGCGGCTCTGTCCCATATGTCCGTAGAACCGACTCGCTTTCTTGCATTTAGAGCTTTGGAAAGTCATTATCAGGAAATATCAGAGCAGGGGACAGGAAACCAGGAGGATTATATCAACCATCTGTTTACGCTTTATGCAGAATTTCACGATGAAAGACTGATTGATCTTCTCCCAAAACTCTGGGACTTAATATTGGCAGCTAAGTATCCCAAAGATATTATTCAAAAAATCGAAGAATATAAGCACCATATACTTAAGAGCAGCGGAACTGATCCTCATATTTTATATCCTGTTGCCCGCTTTTTAACTGAACTGTGCATCCGGCTACAATATCCCAAGGAGGCCCAAGAAAACTTAGATCTAATTCGTGCAATTAAGCCTAGTCAATACTTGACTGGACTACAGGGAGCCATTTATGCCCTACGTAGCACCCAGGAGAATTGGGATAAATTGAACGCTCTGATTGCCAAAACGGAAAAAGGCAGTAGGCTCAGGTTATCTCTTTGTTTATGTCGCCTACGTATCATGATGCGCTCCTGCGACAGCAACAAGCCTAAAACCTATGCCGAAGAACTTCTGGCTTGTCCAGATTATCAGAGCTATCCAGAATACGGCTTCCTCCTCCACAACTATGCAGAATTCTCCAAAACGCCTGCTGAAGCATTGGATATTTATAGGCAGGCCCTTAATATTTTCAAAAAATACAAGATGGTCAATATGCAAGCAGAGGTCAATATCTCCATGAGCATGGGATACAGCTATGCTGGCCAACTAAAAAACGCACGTAAGGCAATCCAGAAAGCCAAGGAGCTGTCGCCCAAACAGATTCCGGAAACCGTCCTACTCAATAACAGCGCTGTAATCGAAATATTGGATAGGAATGTCTCTCCGTCTGTACTCAGTAAGCTTGCTGATGCTGCGCTTATGAACATCAATCCCTACGAGTTGCTCATCATCAAAAGTAACTGGCTTATCGGATTGATACTCTCCAACTGTATGGATCAAGCTGCTGATCTCGTTGCCGAGATTGAAAACTCAGATTATGAAATCTATCAATATGAAGATTTTCTCCACATCATATATCAGAACTTATATTTTTACTACACCAAAGTACAGTTTACAAGGGACTACACAGGGTAACGGTCTGACGGGAGGTGTGCCGCCCGTCAGATTTTCCATGTGATGTTCAAGCTGTCACTTGTAGCGGCAACGGTGGTAATCATCAAATCCACCACACGCCGCTTGTCATCAAAGGATACATTGTCCCATGTGTCGAGGTAGCCGGAAATCTGGCTGACCTGTTCCGGGCTGATGGCTTCCACCGTCAACTCCGCTATCCTCGCCAGAAGTTCCTGCTTGCGTCCGTCCAGTTCCGCTATCTTCACATTCACATAGGAGAGCAGAACATTGTTTGCACCCGTCAGACTGTCCACCAGCTTTTCAATCTCGCTGTCCACATGGAGAAGTTCCACTTGCAGGGCGGCGATTTTCGGGTTTGCCTTTGCCGCTTTTTTTCTGCCCGTCAGCGTTTTGTAGCTTGCCAGCTTCTTCACCATCTGCTGATAAACAACCGCTTCCAGCTCCGAAGTGATGATTTTCCCGCACCCGGCACAGCTTTTATTGTCCAGCCGCTTTGTGCAGCGGAGATATTGCTTTCCCACAGGATTGTTAATGCTCATAAGGGCATACCCGCAGTTTCCGCACTTGATTTTTCCCGCCAGCCATGTATGGGTGGCTTTCCGGGCAGACTGGATTTTCATGTTGTTCATCAGCTTCTTGCGGCAGGTCAGCCAGATGTCGGAGGGGACAATGCCCTCATGGGGAGCCAGCACCAGCATTTGGTCTTTCAAGTCGTTCTTTTTGCTGGGCTTCACATCCCGCCCTTGATACAGATAGCAGCCATTCATGCCGGTAAAATCGGCAGCGTCATTGACAATGATTGTCCCTTGACTTTTGAAAAATTCGTACACATCAAGGTCTGCCTGCACATAGACAGGATTGCGTAACATCTGCGCCAGCGTGGGGCGTATTAGTTCCTTGCCGTTGAATAAAATTCCCTGTTCGGCAAAGTACCGGGTAATGTCCCCGTAGGAGGTTGTGGGCTGGGCGTACATCTCAAACATCAGCCGGATATTTGCCGCTTCCTCCGGGTTTACCACCAGCTTCTTTGTGTTGATACCGTCCATCTTAATCGGCTCTGTATGGAAGCCGTAAGGGGCTTTCCCACCCATCTTGAAGCCTCGCTGGCTGCGGGAATAATAAGCGTCCGTCACCCGCTTCTGTATCGTTTCCCGTTCAAGCTGGGCGAACACGATACAGATATTCAGCATCGCCCGCCCCATCGGGGTGGAGGTATCAAACTTTTCCGTAGAGGACACAAACTCTACATTGTACTGTTGGAACAGCTCCATCATATTGGCAAAGTCCAGAATGGAACGGCTGATACGGTCGAGCTTGTAAACCACGACCTTTGCAATCAAGCCCCGCTTGATGTCCCGCACCAGTTCTTGAAACTTCGGACGGTCTGTGTTCTTGCCGCTGTACCCCTTGTCTGTGTATTCCTTGCAGTTACCGCCTTTCAACTCGTATTTGCAAAATTCAATCTGGCTTTCAATGGAAATGCTGTCCTTTTTGTCCACCGATTGTCTTGCATAGATTGCGTCTATTCGATTATTCATATTGTCGCTCCTTTTCTTAAAAAAGAAACGGAGCTGCTGACAGCTTTATTATACCGCCAGCAGCCCCGCAAATCAACGATGGCTTCGGAAAACCTTATGCCCCGGCTTCCTCACTCTGCCGTTTGTCGGCATACTTGCGGAACACCTCATAAAGCTGCTGTTCCAGCTCCCGGCGTTTTGCCGCTTCCTGCTCCGGCGTGAACACCGGAGAGAGATTTTCCAGCGTGATTTCCTTTCCCTGAAAAGTCACGACTTCAGTTTCTTTCTTGTATCTGATATGCTCCATAGTACCTCCGTATTTAATTTTCAAAGTGCAGTGCCGCCATGCTGCGGCGTGAAATGTTTTCTGTCATCAATCACCGTTCCCTTGTGTGTCGTTGCTGTCGTTTCAGTTCTGCCAGCACCTCCGGCGGGATACGGTCTACCAGCCGCTGAATGTCTTTCAGCTCGCTTTCCAGCTTTGCCCGTTCCATCGTATCTTTCATCTTGCCTTTTTCACTGGCTTTGGCTCTGGCTTCCAACTGTTCATTTTCTGCTAAAAGGTCGTTTATTGTGACCTTGTACTTTTTGAGCTGCCCGGAGAAATTCTCCATCTGCGGAAACCACTTTTTCAGCAGGGAGAGGGCTTCCTCTTTCTTCTTTCCGGCATTGAACGGGGTAATACCGTCCAGCGTGGCTTCAATGGCTCTTGCCTGTTTGGAGAGATTGACCGCCTGCTTGAACAGCCGGGTGGGGATATGCTTCCTGCCTGTCTTGCTGGCGCTTTCTCCACGCTCCAAGTCGGGATATTTCTCCACCATATAGGCGTGAAAATCGTCCTGCCATTTTGTGAGGTTAGCTCTGTTCCCAATAATCTCCTTTGCACACAAGCGGTTGTCAGCTGTCAGCGGGACAAAGACCAAATGCAGGTGGGGCGTTTTCTCGTCCATGTGTACCACCGCCGACACGATATTTTCTTTCCCTACCCGCCTGATTAAGAAATCAGTCGCCCTCTGAAAAAATTCCTGTATCTCCTTTGGGGACTTCTTCTTAAAAAAATCCGGGCTGGCAGTAATCAGCGTATCCACAAACCGGGTGCTGTCCCTGCGGGTGCGGCAGCCAGCCTGTTCAATGCGGCTCTGAATGAAGTGGTAGTACCTGCCCTCTGGCTTAACGATATGGAAGTTGTACTTGCTCCGGCTGGTGTCAATGTCGGGATTGCTGGCGTACTGTTCCTTTTGCCGTTCGTGATGGGCTTCCAGCGGTCTTGCCGGATTGCCCTTGTGCTTTTCAAATCGCAAAATAGCGTGTTGTGCCATGAAACTCCTTTCCCCATTCCGTTCCTTTCCGGGATTTTTCCGCAGGAAAATCCCGCAGAAAATATCTCGGATAGGATGGGAATGGATAAGATATAAATAAAATCGTTTTAATCTCTGTATTTCTATATACCGTCCGGTTTTCGTACTTCAAGAGGATTGATTATCGTACTTGTGAAGTGCGGTTTTCAGTCCTCCGGCGTTCCATAACCGGATTTCTTGAAGTCGGTGTTTGGAACCGCTTCGTAGGATTTTGGGTAAATGCGGTTGGGTTTTCCACAACCCTGCTTCTGGATCTCCACCAGTCCGGCATATTGCAGCTCCCGCAGGGTGTTGACCGCCTTTTGCCGCCCGCAGTGGAGCAGCTCCACCACCTCGTTGATAGGATAGTAAAGGTAAATCCGCCCATATTCGTCCGCCCAGCCGTTTTTCCGGGATAGGTCTGTCCGGCGCAGGATAAAGGCGTACAGTACCTTTGCTTCGTTGGACAGGGGCATGAATGTGGGGGCTTCAAAAAGGAAATTGGGAAGCCGGGTAAAGCTGACCGCCTTTTCCGGCTGATGGATATAAATGGTGTTTGTCATAGTGCGTTTTGTGGACGGTTAGAAGCCTGTTTCCGGGGGCAGACGGTAGTTTCTATTGCCTGCCCCTGTTCTGTGCTTGTAAAGCCTTGTAAATCAAGGACTTTTCAGCCCCTAACTGTCCACACAAGACCTCCTTTTCCGTTCACTTTTTGTTTTCTGCCGCCTGTGAACTCTGGCGGCACAGTCGGGACAGTATTTCGCCCGGTTGGACTTTGGGACGAACACTCTGCCGCAGACCGCACAGCGTTTTAGCTCCTTATCCCGGAAAATCTCCGCTTCCAGCGTCCCGATTTGCGGCAAGACCGACCAGCGGAACCACTTACAGCAGACCGAGAAAGAAATGGTCTGGGGGCAGGTGTGGGTGTCCCCATCGTCAAGGAGCATACAGTTCCCGTCCTCACAACAACAGCACTCCCGGCGTATCAGGGCATTTGCCTGTTTTCTCTGTGCCGGTGTCATACGGTAAAGGGAACCGTCCGGCTTGCGCTCTATGGGCGGCAGTCGTCTATATGGGTTCTCTCTCATGTGTTCCCTCCATTTTTCCTTTGCCGTTCTTCCCGAAAAGGCTTCCTGCCTCATTCCTGCGGCGTGTTCCGGCATTGGCACGCTCCCCGGACTTCGGGACATTTTGTCCCGAAGTGGCTTGTTGCGGTGCTTCCCCTGCCGGGGTATTCCTTTTCGGACGGTCATTCTGTTTTCAAGGTGCGGCTCATCGATGAACTACCCTAAGTCTACACCTAAAAGACCGCCCGCCCCGTATATCCATAAGGTCGGAAATCAGCCCGAAAAACTCTCTATTTCCACGCTCTAGGAATTGTGGTAAAATGAAAATGGTCATACAACAATCTCAAAACGACAGGAGTGAAAATTATGAATACTAAAATCAAAAGAGCGATTATCTCCGTAATTGTTTTTGTTGTCATTTATTTTCTGGCAGGCTTCATAATTAGGTGGAGCAATTATGACATGTATTTGGAGGCTCTTAAGGTATTAACTGCTGTTATCGGTGCTGGTTGCTATTGGGTAGGAAGCAACGAATAACAGGAATTATATCGGGCAGACAAGGAGGGAGAGCATGGAACTATCCATACAAGAACGGTTGAAAGACCTGCGTGTGGAGCGTGGGTTGACGCTGGAGCAGCTTGAGGAGCAGGTAAATCTCTCCAAGTCTGCGTTGGGCAGTTATGAAGCAAAGGACTTCAAGGACATCAGCCACTATGCCATTATCAAGCTGGCGAAGTTTTACGGTGTGACCGCCGATTATCTGCTGGGACTGTCCCAAACAAGAAATCACCCAAACGCCGATCTTGCAGACCTGCGTTTGAGTGATGATATGATTGAACTATTGAAAAGTGGGCGGGTGGATAACTCCCTCTTGTGTGAACTGGCGGTACACCCGGATTTTCCCCGGTTGATGGCTGACCTCGAAATCTATGTGAACGGGATAGCAGGCAAACAGGTGCAGAGTGCAAACGCCATTGTGGACGCTGTGAGTGCAACCATTATAAAACAGCACAATCCCGGCTTGTCTGACCCGCAGTTAAGACAGCTTATCGCCGCCCATATTGATGATGACAACTTTTGCCGCTATGTGATACAGCAGGACATAAACAAGATAGCTCTTGACCTGCGGGAAGCACATAAGGACGATTTTTTCAGCGTCCCGGAGGATAACCTGCTGAAAGATTTTTTACAGACCGCCGAGGAAACTGCCAGTCCAGACAGCGACCCGGAGCAAGCGGCTTTGGCGTTTATCTGTAAGCGGCTCAAGCTGAATTTGAAAAAGCTGTCCGAGGAAGAAAAGAAGTGGCTGAAAAAGATTGCACAGAAGTCGGACTTGCTGAAAAATCCAAACCCGCAGCGGGGGAGAAAATAGAGAACGAGAAATTGGAGGGAGTAAAGGTGCAGGAGGCAATTATAAAATTGAAACTTCTCGGTCAAATGCCAGACGCAGTGAAAGATGACCCTACAGTAGAAACCATCAACATGTATGACGAATTGCTCTCCAATGTAAAAACGCCATTGACAAGAGAAGAAGTAGGCGTATTGATTGACATTTTCCCCGAAGGTGGAATGTATGGAGTAGAGTGGGATTTGCTAAAATTGGTAGAGTCTTATTTGATAGAAGCGCCATCAAGTGAAGAGTATCGAAAATTGATTACTGCTTGTCCAAGTGAAGAATGGCGAGAAACTATGCAAGCCCGTTTAGATAATTGGAAAAACAACAAACAATAACTTGTTGGGGAGATAGCAAAGCCAGTCGAGCCAGTCAACGGTCAAGATGAACGGCGCATTTCATGCGCCGCCGTTGACAGCCCCGCCCGTCTTTGCTAATGGGCAATCAAGGCGGGAAAGCCCTAAAATGGCTTCCCGCCCATTTCTAAGAACTGATAAGTCAGATTTGCTGAAAAATCCAAATCCACAGCGGGGACGGAAGTAGAGAACAATAAATAAGAATTTACAGGAGGAAAATCAATGGAGAACTTGATTAAGTTTTTAGAAGATAAGATAACGGATAAAATGTCTGTGGAAGAAATAGTTGATGTTTTTGAGCAGATGTGCAGCACACCGCTTGAAGAAGATATGGTTTTATTTGAAACCGGAACATTTACTGCTTTTTCAAAAGAACCATTTTTTCAAATTTCATTAGTTCGACAGTTTTCAAATGATGATGAAGAGTTTTATCAAATCCATGTAGTCATCTTGTATAAGCCAACCGCTGAAAATAAAATTTTCAGCGAAACAACATGGGACGAAGATTTAGACGAAAATATATTTGACTATATCAGAAAATCAGCGTCGTTTGCTTATGCAAGAAATCATGAATACATCGAGATAAAAATATATATGGACGAAACTTAACTTCTCATTTATCAGGGAGATAGCAAAGCCCTAAAATGGCTTCCCCGCCCATTCCAATTTTGAGAGAAAAATCTGTTTGCTTTTTGTGAGTGTGTCCACAAGTTCGGGACATTTTGTCCCGAAGTCCGGCGTGGGACGAGGAACGGGGGCTTTCATATACGCCCTGTCTGCTGACGAAACCAGCCCTGCGCTTGCGGCTCCACGACACGCAATCACAGCCCTGTTTTCCTGCTGCTTCAAATGCCCTTGCCCGACCCGGCGGCAACCTCATTTTCGCAGCAACGCCGACAGAGCGTATAACACACTACACTTTGCAAGCAAAGTCGTGTGCCAAGGGGCAAGCCCCTTTGGAAACCCCGGACAACAAAACAGGCTGAATATCTCGCACTTTTTCGGTGCTTGATACTCAGCCTTTATTTGTTGTCAGCAGCCCCCGTTTCGTGGTCTGCGTGTAGTTCCTTGTAAACTGACCTAAGGTTGAGAACAAGGAAAAGGCCAACTATTATCAAGAAAAACTGATCGCTCTTTCAGGAAGAGCTGAGATTAGTGAATACACTCGAACGCTTATTCGGTTAATGTTGCAGAAGCGTCAGACATCTAAGAATTTCTATTCCAAGTTTCCCTTCCGAGTGGATTTTCTAGGATTCTGGGGACTGGTTATTAGCTCTGATTTAGAGAATTTTCAATAATAAATCTGAGACTTCCAGGGTAATCAAGATCCAACAGCTCTTTCATTGCAATTTCAAAATCGCTCTCTGGGCCCAGATAGCAATCCGGTGAAAGTTCTAAAAGATAGAATCCATCGTCCGTCACACGCCCATCAACACGCATATACTCTACTTTCTCAAAGGATTGGAAGATATGTATAGCCTGCTCACGTTCCTGCCGGGTAGTCAGATGGCTGACCTTGAAGTCCACTTTGGAATCATCAATTTTCTTCTCCTCATATCCCCAGATATGATTATCAAAACAGGTCTGATTGTTAATGACCAGTTGTGTTTCCCCACAGAACGCCATTCTCTCCCGTCCGCCAATCATAAGAATTGAAACCTCTTGCCCAGCGATGTATTCCTCCACAAGCACTGGTGTTGTGTGGAGGCTCAGGTGGAAATTCACTAGCTCCACTGCGGCCATATAATCGTGGACAAGGCTGCTACTGGATATGCCTGCGGACCCGCCGCCAAAGTTAGGCTTGACTACTAGCGGAAGATTGAGTCTCTTAACCCGAGTTACCATCTCTTCCTGAGAGGTCCGCGTTCGGAACATGATGCTGTTCGGTACATTGAAACCGAACTCCCGGGCATATTTTTTTGAGAGATCCTTATCGTTGCAAAGAAGTTGTGTGTAATTATCAGCCCCCATGTAGTCTATACCATAAGTCTCGCAAAGTGATGATATTAGCCCCTTTTGTGTTCTGCTGGTGGGGCCGTAGCGCATGGGAAATACCAAATCGTGCTCGTGGTTTTTGATATGATCCCGAAAATCCTCTAACTCAGTATAAAGAGTGACAGGGGCGAATGAGGCGATAGCATCGCGGATTGCCAGGGAAGCGGAAATGCTATTTCCCTCCATATTGACGTTCCCTAAATCTGATGAGGACAGGTCTCTTGCACAATCTGTAATCAAAACAATTCGTCGTTCCATATTAGATGCCTCCTGTGTCACAATAAATAATAGATAATTACAGATTATCGTGTGTTTTGGAGCAAAAAGAAAACGGGCTGCCAGTGATGACTGGCTGCATCTGTCAAGTAAAAGTAGACACAAAAAAGCGCAGCTAACAGAAGCCCAGTTCGGTCCTGTACTGAACTGGGCTTCTATAGCCCAAAG